>NZ_JAHOEA010000006.1 GCF_019127135.1 Segatella copri
ATGCTTCTTGGACAAGAATTAAAGTTCAAAAACAAGCTATGCAACTTAAAATTGGGTACCTTTTTCAGTGCCCTCCCAGGGCAGCGCCCTGGGTAATGATGGATACAAGCCTGTCGCCCTGTAAGGGCAAAAGCTTTCTTTCTTACGTGAAAAAATCTTTTTTGAGAAAAAAGTCTCAAAGTCTCATTTTCTATTGAAAATATCGACTTAAAGACTTGATAGATAATAAGATAAAGAAAATGAGACTTCTCGGCTTTGGCGCCGAGAAGTCTCATTAAAGGCTCATAGAAGTATCATAGATTCACTTTTTCTTTACAAGATACTTCATTCCATCTGCAAATCTCTTATGTTTTAACTCACTCATATTCGCCAGTTTTCTGCCGAATCCCATCAAACTGTTCACCTTGAGCGATGAACCTATCTGCTTTTTCAGATAGTCGAAAATCTCGGCAGCAGTCAGATATTCGCCCTCTCTCTCATTCTCAATCAACTCGAAATAGAGCATGAAATACTGGTCTATCGGCTCAGCCACCTCAAACTGGCAGTTGTTCTTCATGATCAACTTCACCTGTTCCGCATCAAAATAACTCTTTTCGCCATTGTGTAAAGCAGTCAGCGCCTGGGCGAAAAGTTGCTGATAGTTCGGACGCACGCTCACATCGATAGGTCCCGTCAGTTCCACGCCTATGAATCTTCGGTTGCCGGATGGATCGGTGAGAATATCCTTCATGTTGCTCGTGGCGATGAACGAGGCGAGACGAGGAAATTCCATGACATGACTGCCATACGGAGGCTTGTATTTCAGCGTAGGCAACTGGATGAGATTCTTCAGAAATCCCTGCTGCACCTGTGGCGAAATCTGGTTGAACTCATCGAGATTGATGACCATAAACTGCGCCATCGCCTGATAAACCTGACGTTTTTCTGACAGAATCAGATTATCGTTATATCCCCACTGCAGTTCCGGTGGTAACAGCCGGCGACAGAAAGTACTCTTGTTGTAACCCTGCTTGGAAATGAGAAGCGGAGCCACCGAGTTGCCATACTGGCGATGGGTAAAGCCGCGCCACTGGTCAACCATGCCCAGGAACCAGGTGTAGAACCAGTCTGCCCAGTAAGGATTGTTGGTAGGAACCGTACGAGCCAAGGCACGGATATGATCCTTCCCGTCCCATTTGTCGTAGCATTGGAAAAGATATTCATCTATCGGATTATAATTCTTGATGTAGTCAGACTCTAGAAAATTCCTGACATCCTTGATGCTCACTCGGATGTCTGCGAGCTGCACCTCCAGCGTCATGCGTTTCTGCACTCTCGGATCCACAGGTTGGAAACCATACCAACCTTTCTCCTTCGGCATGTATTCCACGAATTTCATCACCGTGTTGTATCTGAAGTTATATTTACTTTTCAGCAGCTGCATCATGCTCATGATATTCTCGCGAACGCTGTTCTTGTCAACTTTCTTTTCTTCTTCCGAAGTATCGGAACCAGGAATCATCTGCTGATTATCTTCCGTGTTGAAAGCCTGGCTCTGAGGGTGCATGTTGCTGTCAATTTTCATCGCTACCGCCTTACTGTTGAAATAAGGTTTCGCATCGAGCGTCATCATAAAACTGTTGTGCATCGAAGGCTCAAAAGACAGGCTTGCGCCCGCTTCTATAGAAGGTTTCGGTCCGTCTGTGAGCACCGAAGCCTTGGCTATCGCCTGATATACAGGCAAAATTTGCTGGTAAGCGATGCGGTAAAGTCGTTCGGCATCCGCCTCCTCAGCAGGCAGCAAGTCATCTTCATTGGTGAATTTTACCAATACGATAACCGACTTACCATCAGCACCTTCCAGCGCAGCAAAGGTAGAAGGCAGCATGGCAACCGAGCGCTTCACGCCCTCCACGCCGTCCGCATCCGTGATGTTTCCGAATTTCAGCAGCAGGATACCATTGCAAGTCTTCATCTTCAGGTTGTTGTTTTCGTCTTTGGCAAATTCGGCAGCGGGGTAGATGTGCATCCATGTTGGCATATCCTTGTAATATTCGTAGCCGCTTTCCATATAGGTCACGTATTCACGGAAATGGGTAACAGTATTCTTGCTGTCATCCTTAGCGATGCGCTCCAGCAACTTCTCCATCGTCTTGGTGCTGACGAGGAGCTGCTTCTTATTGTTTGTATGAACGATAGTTACTTTCATTGAATATATTGATTAGGATGTTTGTTTGTTAACTATTAACTATAAACTGTTAACTATAAACTATAAAATCTTATCAGCGTTGCCCAAAGTTTGGTTGGTAAATTGGGCACTCGTTTCCCATTGTACGGGCAATGACTGCCCGTCACTTGTTCTCCAGTAGCCCGTCACGTGTTCACCGGTAGCCCGTCACGTGTTCTCTGTGGGACCGTTTAAATGGCATGGCTGGAACATCTGGAGGGCAGAGAAAAAGATTAGCTTTTAGTGAAATCAATCTCTTCTGAGAAATGGTCGAATTCAACATCTTTATATCCGTATCTGGCGAAGAGCTGTTTGATATATGCCTGTTGTTCCGGCAGGAGTTTCAGTTGTCCCAGTTTGTAACGATAGTATTGTCCTTTGCTGCCGAGGTAGTCTCTCATTTCGGCGCGCAGTGCAGGAGCGTCTTTCACTTTCATTTCGGCAAAGAGTTTGTCGAATCCCCATGCCATTTTCACGACACGCAGCGGAGCGAAGTACTTGCAATTCCCGTTTTTCAGGGCATTTGGGAAAATGGCATCCCCTCTATCAGTCTTCTCGTTTTTATAGAGACCGGATAGATAGTGAATACATTTGTTTTTCATCGGACATGGTTCGGTGAAACAGTAGGTGATGTTGCTAGGTACGTTTCCGTACTCAAAAGCCTTTTTCAGTAATTCCTTTTCATCCATGTTTCTTAAGTATTAAGAATAAAACATTCTGTTTTACTAAACGCAAAAACCTCCTGTTTATTGCCTTGTAAATGCTATTATTATCACTTCATAAAGCATTTTTTTTCGATGCAAGCAAGAAATCATGATACTTCTCCCCATTTTATGATACTTCGATGATACTTCTCCCTCCATTTTTAGAGAAGTCTCATTCATTGTAAAGTTCTGTATGTTAAAGATATAAGCCTCGTTTTCTGCCAAAAAATGAGACTTTGATACTTTTTTCGAGAAAAAAGATTTATACGTGCGTGTATCAATAGGTTCTTTATCGCCGCCGTACTTCTTTCTAAATATCATTCCTTTTGTTGGAAGAATCATGCTCCGCAGCTCCCCTCCTTTTCACCATAGTTCCCCCTCACATAACTTTTTTCGAAACTTTTTCGCTAAAAGTTTTGTTGTTTCGATAATAATTGTTACTTTTGCGGTGTCATATCCTTACTGGAAGCTCCAACAGGGCGAAGGTGGGATGGACATATATACATAAAGGCGTAACTGTACGCTTTGGTTTTGACGCTATTAGAACTTCGCAACTTCCAAATGTCTGTCAAGAACAAAGCAACGGGGACGCCCCTTGGGATGTATCATATATACAACCCTTATTGGCTCATAGCATTTAGCAATGAGTTGATAGGTGGTACTATATACTTACATCGGCGTGGGGCTTCCAGCGTTGTACATTGAAAGACGATATTTCTTATTTGTTACCTACTTGATTATCAGCAGGTACAGGAAAACTCAAACGTAAGCATCATTTTATTGGGTGACAAGAAAGAACCAACAAAATGAAAAACAAATCTTGTGCAACAAATTTTGCTACTCAACAACCATTTTCCCCGTTACTTTTACTTCAAGAACCATTTTTACTGGCGGAAAGAAAAATGATGTGTTACTTGTCTATGGCAGCCAACCAAAGCCAATACACAAATATAAATTCATTCATCTTAGGATATATATACTAATGGATTGGATGAACTGAACGAATTGCGGAGCGATAGCCCAACCATGCCATGTGCAGTATTGGGTTGTCGCTCTCTTTCTTTCCGCCAGTAAGAACTCTTGTATGATTTCTGTTACTTTCCACTTGTAATTGCTTGTTTCAAGTCGTTCTTAGCTCTTTTATCCTCATATCTCAACTTTTCTAATTGTTACTCCGTTACCTGAATCTTCATCACCATTTCTGGGCTTTGATAAATTTGGTTGCAAAGGTAATGTCTGTACCCATATTCCTTGCAAGGTCAGTGCCTATGGTCTCTTGCTAAAATCTCCACCTTGCAGGTTGTATTTTAGCAGAGAACCTTGCAGGAAAAGCACAGACACCTTTTGAGGCAACAAAATTTAAATCAATCCCGAAATTGCAGATGCAAAATTAGGGAATAAAAAAATGAGCTTATGGCAAACATTTGTGACACTCAGTACAAGGTGATGGGCGAACGCAAGGCGGTAGCCGACCTTTGGAACACGCTCCAAACAATGGAGGTGAACACCAAGAACGTACATCTCTACAAGTTGGCGGAACACTATGGCATCGACTATGAGAAGATGGGCATATCGGTAAGAGGATATATCTATTGGGCAGAGTTTGAGGCAGACGAGGACATCTGCTTGTTGTCCTTTGACACCGAAAGTGCATGGTCTGCCTGTGAGGAGTTCTTTGATGAACTGAACAAAGTTCTTGGTGGAGAACTTTCCGTCAGTTATCGTGAGATAGAATGTGGATGCGACATTTTCTATGTCCATGACGAGCAAGGCTTCTTCCCAGAGGAATGCTGTGTGAGTTCTTCGGGTGAGCCTTTCGAGGATGCTTGTGAGGACATCTTTGACACTTGCCAAGATGCTATTGCCAAGTGGTGTGAGAAGATGGGTATCTCGCAAGGCGACAGAACCGATGATGAAATGGTGGACTTCATCAACGGCTATGAGTATGAGAACGAGGATACCTATTATTATATAAACAAGTTCACGTTTGGCTGATGGAAAGATTTGAGACGATAGAGAAAATCCCCACTTGGGCATTATGCTATATCATCAATGGCGACCCTACGGGATTGAGTGACGAGGACATCAAGATGGTTGATGGCTTCATGCAGAAATGGCAAGTGGAGATTGTTTCTCCACTCAGCCAAGACGGAAACGCATCATTCTCGCACTATCCTGCCTTTGGACTACCTGCCGAGGTTGAGGATTGCAAGGTGATTTATCATTCGGAGAACCCACAAACTTTATAGAGCTATGTTTGAATACGAAGAATTGACCGACATTATCGGTTGCAGTTGCACACTGCTGATACCCTACAGAGGACGCACAGAAGGTTTCGTGGTTGCAGACTATGGTGAGGACATCGTAGTGAAATTGCGCAATGGCAAGGAAATTGTAGAAAGACGTGATGACGTTCTTGTCTATGACTGACGAAAAGGATGCTTGGTGAAGGTTATACTCGTCAGGCATCTTTTTTCTTTCCGCCAGTAAAAGCCCTTTTGTATGTAACGGCAAACTCCCTTCATCGTTTGCCGATAAACTTTTATATGGCTATGCTTTGAGGTTGTATTCGCCAAATGGCGACCTGCCTCTTTGTATGAGATAAAATCTGCGACTACGCCTTTCTTGGAGCTTTTCGTACAATGAAGCCTTTTGTCTGAGGATGGATCTTGTTTGCAGCATGGCGATTGTAGTTGGTTGCTCATGCTTACCTTCCTCTACAAATAGGAGTAGCCTTCGAAGCAGGTTCTCCTTCTGCTTGTCTTGGTCAATATGCTCATGCGACCACCCTCCATGCGGAAAAGTGTATTGCCTGTTGGTTAACCCTTGTTGCTGACGGCAAAACGCCATGGAAACGTGCTTTGCATTGATGATGGTTGCTGCAAATGATTGAGCCTTACGATGCTGCTACGGTGTTCTTGCGTCCTTTTCTGAATTACCGATTTTTTGAAGCCACTATTTTTCCTATGCAAAGGTAGCGTGATGCTTCGACAGATGGAATCCGTCTTGTGCGGTCGCTTCGCTGTGACCAATAAAATAGCCGATAATCTTCCTTTTTCTCCTCACCGCCAACAGAAAACGAGTATTATAGTCGATTTTCTTGGTGCTGCCCTCATGTGCCACATCCCTGCTTTTGAATTGCATGTAAAAATTAAGTTTCACTTCAAAAAGTAATTCAATATGAAAAAAATCGAGAACACTTTCGTAGTAACAGGATTCGTAGGCAACAACGCAGAAATCCGTCAGTTCACCAACGCTTCAGTAGCACGTTTCTCATTGGCAGTCAGCCGTCAGGAGAAGAATGGTGAGGAAACCAACAGAGTATCAGCTTTCATGAACATGGAGGCATGGCGCAAGAATGAGCATGTTGACTCTTTCGACAAGCTGCAGAAGGGAACCATGCTCACTGTCGAGGGCTACTTCAAGCCAGATGAATGGGTTGATCAGCAAGGCACCAAGCACAACCGCATCGTCTTCATCGCAAACAAGTTCTATCCTACACCAGACAAGGAGGAAACTCCAACGGTAGAGCCTGAAAAGCCTACCAAGAAAGGCAAGAAATAGGATTTTTTCATTCTCTCTAATAAACAAAGCGGCTTCGGTCGCTTTTGTTTTGTTCATACAACCATGTTTACTTTTATAGCCACTATTAGCAAGTTTACTCTTATAACCGCCATTACGAGTTCCCTTTATATCAGCCAAATCACCTTTCTTTTTTAACGCTTCGTCCCACCCATCTGCGAAACCGCACCAACAGTTCGTCAAAGCGACATTCTTCATTTATCGGGAGTAACATCCCGAAAGATGAAGAATGACCATTTGCCGAAGGACAAGCACGAACAGAATGGCATTGGCTAACGGCATCCGTGACGCAACCGTCACTTACATGCTGTCTACCAATGCCACCCCTTTCGTGGGATAGCTTGTCTGGCTGTTGCGCAGTTTCACTCCCACCCATATCTTTTATATTCGCTTCTCGTCTTCCTTTTATAATCCATGGTTTACACTTTTATAGCCGTTACAAAGATTTCATGCCAAAAGACTCCTTGACTGTGGCGACCAACTGTCGCTACTGCAATAAGCCACATGGCATGAAGGCTGGAGCGGAAACACACTCGGCATGGATGCCAAGAGAGTTTCCCAATTACTCCTGCCGCATCTTTGTTCCGTCCTTCTGTTATAATCGGCAAACCGTTCTCTCTTTATAGCACTTCGTCCCACCCTTGCGGAATTGCACCGATGGCGCAGTTCCACACCCACCCTTTTCTTGTTGTAATCTTATGTAGTAGCACTTATAGTCATTTCATTTCGTCCATCGTCTTTGCCGCTTCGGATATTTTCCGCAAAGGTACCAGTTGCGTGGCAAATGCCAAATTGGGCATCATGGATGCTTTTCAAAAAATCTTCCTCTATGTGCCTTGCATATAGAGCGTATTTTTCGCTTCCAATTTGTCTTTTTGCCTTCCAACACCTTTGCGTGGCGGAAAAATATCCCTTGGGCAAGCCGAAAGGCTTCCGAAAATAGGGAAAATAAAAATTGAGTTTAACACAAATAATTTTTCCGACTATGGTAAGAATGATAGACGACAGCATCAAGAGACAGCTGAGCAAGAGGATGGATTTCTTCTTGAAGTATTTCCCTGTGAGAGTTCGCAATGTGGGCGAGGACGCAGTGGCTGCACGCCAACTGATTTGGGCGTTCAAGGATGCAAGGGACAACGCTTTTGAGAAGGTGGCGCAAATGACCGCAGCACATCTTATCAAAGTTTGTGGTGAGAAGATAAAGGACATCGTGTTTGTATGTGTGCCAGCCAGCACCCAAGCCAAGAACGAGAGTCGATACATGGCTTTCTGTAATCGTGTGAGCGAGCTTTGCGGCATCATCAACGGCTATTCGCACATATCCGTTTCAGGCGACCGCTTGGCAGTACACGAGCACCGCCATGACAAGGAAAAGAGCATCACTAAGACACAAGTGATTGAGTTTGATGAAGCCTACTTCAAAGGCAAGGACATCTATGTTTTTGATGATGTGGTAACGACCGGCGCAAGCTATGCCATTTTTGCCAATCAGTTGGAAATGTTTGGCGGAAACGTATTGGGAGGTCTTTTCTTGGGACGCACACACTATAAATATGCAAAGTGATATGGATAAGACAAAGTACATCAAAGCCAATTCCGTGGCTTTTTCGGGACATCGCACGATAGCGGAAGACCATAAGGACGAGATAAGGAAGAAACTGAGGGGCAAGATAAGGCTGCTCTATGCTATGGGCATCACCAATTTCTATTGTGGCATGGCACTCGGTTTCGATATGTTGGCAGCCGAGGAGGTGATTTCATTGAAAGTGAAACTTCCCAATCTGAAACTTATTGCCGTCATTCCCTATGACGGTCAGAACGAGAGGTGGAGCGCAAGGGAGCAAGACCGCTATTGGGATATTCTTGACAAGGCGGACGATGCTATCCTTTTGAGTAAGTACTATTTCAATGGATGCTTGCTCAGACGAAATGATTATATGCTTTCTCATTCGTGCGGACTGATTGCTTTCTTCGACGGCAAGCCCAAGGGCGGCACGTTCTACACTTGCCGAAAAGCCAAGTCGATGGGGATGGACATCATCAATCTGTACAAGTCACAAGTATAACAAACGAAAACTATAGCGTATGGACGACATCGTATCTTTGTTCGTGGTGTTCTTCGTGTTCAAGGCTTTAGGCGGAACGCTTAAAAGCCTTTTCCACGGAGACAAGCGAAATGATTTCAGAAGAGACAGATAAGGAATTGCCTTATCTGCCAAGTATTATGGGCAAGCCATACTGCAAGCATCAGTTGCAGTATGGCTCACCATTTATCTATATTGCACAAAAATCTAATTCGTTCAATAAGGATTTGTATGTTTTGCGAAACTTACTAATGGCAATATTTTTGATATTGCCTGGCTTGTTGCTTGTTATCAATTCATTCAGTAAAGCCGTGTCAGCTATGGCTGATTTCATTGCATCTACGCTCTTCTTATATCCGCATACCAATTTTGCGCCTGTAACAGACTTGAAGTGCTCAACTTCAGAGGTGTTAGCGAGTGTTTTACAACAACTAAAGTGAACTATTTTATCACGGAAGAAATCCCCAGCTATATCTGCCAATTCTTGTAAATCAACATTTCCATTCTCTCCCTCTAAACTTATAGAATGAAACCAACCATGACAAGCTATATAAACAATGTCTATTTTATTCCATTCACGTTTGTTCCTGTTGAAATACTCTATGTAGAGTTTCAAATCCTCTTTTGTCAAAATGTGCCTATAAATAGCATCGCATTTATGATATTCTTTCAACATTCTAAGAATAGGCTCGCTATTCAAATCAAAGCGTTCAGGCTTTTTGTGGGTATTGAATTTCCATTCTCCCTCAAAACAAAGTATATTCTTCATAAAATCACTTTTTATATATCACTTTCATTCTTTGGTTTTCTCTTGCCAAGCGGTCCGCTGAACTTGCCACGGTTCAGCTTCACCCCATACTTGTTGAGTATGCGGAACACCGAGCTGCGACTCCTGAAGCCGCTGACCTTCCAGATGTCATCGATAGTGTAGTTGTTGTTATACATATTGACGATATTCCTCTCACGGTCAATGCCTTTCTTTGGAGTTGAACTCTTGGCAGGTTTAATACCCGACTTGATATATTCCACATGGGCAGTAGCCTTGCGCAAGGCAACGACCTCTTCTGACAACGAACCGAACATGAAAAGCACATCGGCTATTGATGTACTTGGGAATAGCTCCCCCTTTGAGTCAATCTTATCCTGAATGGATATTATCCTTATCACCTTCACCCTGCAAAACTCCAGGAACATCGCCAATTCCCGAACACCACGCAGCGCATTGCTGAACTTCGAGATGACCAGTTCATCACCTCGTTCCAAACAATCCATGAGCTGCTTCCATTCCGGGCGTGTCTTCTCCTGGTTTGCACTATCTTCTATGATACGGCAACAGCCATACTTCTCCATCCAAGCCCGGTCAAAGGTGAATGTGTCATACTGCTCCGAGTTAAATATGTAACCTACTTTTGCCATAGCTATTATACACTGATTTGTAATTTGCCGACAAAGATACTTATATTCCATCAAAGTATAATCATACTCTGATAATTATTATAGTTAATTAAAGATTGATGTACTGCACTTTCTTGGATATATTATCATTTCATATCATGCTATAAAGTATGAATGAGAATAAAACATAAAGTTTGATTTGGTTTGAATAAATACCCGATAAATAGTCGTAAATTCGCACTGTAAATTTCAAACAAAGTCCGAAATGGAAAGTATAAACATTATCATATCTGCGGCAAAAAGCCGATTGAGGGTGAAGTGCAAACAATCTTGCACTTCAAGTTTTCGCATATCATACTTTGATGGTAGAAAACATATGTCCATGTTGTCTGCCATCATACTTGCCATTCTTTTGCTGGCATCCTGTTCAAAAAATGCCAGTGAATCATCTTTCCATGATGCAAGGGAGGCATTGGATGCGCAAAAGGAGTTCCTTTCAAGGATGAAATCAGACAAGGATTTGTCTATGGAACACCTTGCCGACAAAATATCCAAATGGCGTACTTTAGAAGACTCGGTTTCTGCTTGTCTGATGCGAGACACCATCAAAAAGGCACATTCGTTTCCGATGGAAGAATTTTCCAATGTCCATGACTCCATCCGTGACGAGTTTATGCGCATAGCTACCGCCAAGCGAAGGACATTCAAGGATGTGCTCCTGTTGAAGATGAACGTCTCCCCTTATAAAAGTAAGAAGGAAACGGACAGCCTTTCCTTGGTGGCTTCAAAGTTTTTTGAGAGTATGGACACCATACCATTATATAAAGGTGACAAGACAAGGATCTTGACCACCTATCATTTCTTCTTGGAGAAGGTGAAGAAGGAAGGCATTGCCAACCAATCACAGTTCCTCGCCTTTCTGAAAACGGAGGATAGGCTGTTCAGAACATTTCTATCTCATCTATACGAGATGAGCGACGTGTCGGTTTCGCATATAACAAGTGGAACAGAAGATGTGTGCAAGATGATTGCTCAATCTTCAAGGAAAGGAAACTTACCAGCAAGGGATGCCGTGGCATATATGGCGGTTCGTACCAATCGAAGAATCATCGCCAATGCGCAGACTTGCGTTGCTGATATTAAGAGTGGAAAGGTTACTTCCGCAGAACAACGGACTGCCTATTTTTGGATGATACTGCAACCATTCCTGTCCATTGATGACTTCGGAATGGCGATGCTTTCAGAGAATCAGCGAAAGGATTTGGTGCAACTGTCAATAGATGCTTTAGGCACAATCGCCTGTCTTAGCCATTCCTTGCAGATGGACAAGAATATGACAGACGGGTTACCAGATATGTTCATCAAGCTATACATTTCTTCATTATAAACACAATAGTTATGCTGCATAAATTTCTCAACGACTTCCTGGCACTTGCACCATTGCAGTTGCCAGAGCTTATCAACCAGGAGCGCATGGAACAGCCAGTCTATGAAGACGGCTATGTCCTGCTTGACTTCAAATTGGAAAAGCCTTGTCCTCTCGAAGAGGTGATGAACCTGTTCGAAGACCAGATGGAACTGGTCATCCTTTACCACAAGGTGACTTCCGTACATACAGAGTTCGGACAGTTCTGCTGTGCCTTCTCCAACCCTAATTTCGGGCGGATGTACAAGATGAATACCAGTACGGATGCCAATGGAAATGTCCACTCCGTCATGGTGACAATCTATGAGTCCTTGGAGTTCATGTACGGTGACTTGTGCCATGACATGGAACTGCAAGCGAGGACAGGCTTCTTCAAGTACAAGCGTGACAAGGCGGACATGCTGATGTGTTTCATGTGACATTACGTTCCTTTTATGAGCGACATGCAGCTTCAGAACATCGTGGACATCATCCACAAATGCCACACATGGATAGACGTTGGCAGTTCGTTCCATTGGAAAGACACCGCAGTTTCACAGCATGGCATGGTACAGACCGTCTGCTGTCGGTGTATTACCCTTCGGGCCTGTCATTCCAACAATGATTATGTCCGTGGGCAAGAGTGGCATATTCCTCTGCTTGACATTGACCGAAGTGCCAAGATTCTTATGAGAAAGGATGCTGGTTTCAAGAAACGCCTTGCTTCAAATGCTTTGACAATGGCGGATGTCGAGCGACTTTTCATGGAAGTCACCTATGGAATTATTGAGTTGGAGCTATTCGAAGGTTATTGACCGTTTTACATTACAATTTGATCTATGATATTCAAGATTATCTTTCTTTTATTCCCTATGTTTCTTCTCTTGGCATCAACGATGTGCTACAGGAAGAACAATCGGATGATGCAGAGATTTTATCTCCGCATGGTATTTTCGCATAATTTTCGAAAACTGTACACATTGCTGTTGCTGATGGCAATATTGGTGTTCAGTTTCGTGGCATATCAAGTACAGCCCAACGAGATTGGTGCTCATGTAATGTCACTGTTGGCATTGTTACTGTTCAAGTTCTCCTATGCAGACAATCTGCTGCATAGGTTGCATGACAACAGGAAATCATGTGCCATTGCTTTTACAGCCTCATTGGTGTTCATGTTCACTCCCCATTTGTACACATTGGGGGTGATGGTAGGCTTGCTCTTGGTGGCATCCATCTACTATCCGTCCTCAAAGGTCATCTTCAAGGCACAATGTCCTGACAGTGGCAGACACTTGGCGCAATGTCCTGAGGACATCGTGAACTTCTACTTTTAGTCCATTCTTGGAATATGCTACTTGGTACTTGGCACATTCTACAACACTCAGTCTAAAATGAGAATCATTATTTCACAACATCAACAAGACATTTTCAATGAAACATATACCAAAGGAAAATATAAAGGTAAGTCTCTCTGTCGGCTTTCTGGCATCTCTCCAGGACCGACATAACGAGCGGTATTCCAAACACGAAGCGTTCTGCTATCTGCTGGACAAGGCTTGTGAACACTACATGCCGAAAGCCGTAAGCAAGGAAGTGGCAGACGAATTGAAAGATTTTCTGTTTGTTACAACCAAAACTCAACTTGCGGAGGACTGGCATTGGCATCGTGCTACCGTGCGTCAGTTCCTCGAAAAATTAACGGAACATGGGCTGATACACTGCAAGGAGTTTGAAACGAAATACACCATCATCACGATGATTGGCATGAAGGACGGTAACGTTCCGACAATGCGAAATAGCATATTGGAACCAATCATCCGTTTCACAATGGACAGTTGGTTCAATGGCACTTCCACCACAGAAGAGACTGCCGTTGTCTGTGGTCAGATTGTAAAGGGTGCAGTAGCATTATCGCAAGAAAACAACTCTGCTTCTACATCATCTGACAACCAACTTTCATCTGATGATATTGCCACTTGCATGATTGGCAGACTTGTGGATTGTATGCCTCTTGTAGATGAGGAAGAACATAACAGACTTCAGCTGCGTAACGCAATCTTCAAGTTCTTCACTCGTGTTCTCAATCGAGACTGGCTCCAGTTGCTCCTTCTGATTAAGGAACTGCCCGACATCGCCAGTCATGGAAAGTCTGCTTCCGTCAAATTGAACACAGCTGAAGACATGAGCCTTTTCCAATCCCTGTGTTCCGCTTATAAGGCTTGCTGTCCTACCTCAACAGTTGAGACAGCTGCCAAGCCAGTTGTAACCGCCAAGGCGGACAACCATAAGTAGAGTTCTTTCTGTTCCATTATAGCTGCCTTACGGACATTCTCCTTTTAAGACCTCACGGTTCGGTACTGGCATATCGCACTCGTCGTGGCTTGCCTTTTTTAGCGCATCGGGCTTGCCCGCTGTTCACGAATTTAGGGAGTGTGGTAACTCATTACCCCTACGACCTATCAGTCTTCGGGAGAGTGTCCGCCAAGACAGCAAGCTGGGACACTGTTTTTACTGACACATATAAGCATATCAGAGATATGGAAAGAATAGCAAAGCAGGTATTGAACGTCAGGGGACGTAAGGGATGCGCCGCCGCTCTCAGCCGTGAATACCAACGAAACTGGAGCGACCGGGCTTGGCAGGTAGCCATTGCCAAGGGTAACTATGACCTCGGCAGACAGCATCTGAACTTCCAGATTTCCAAGGGAGGCAAGATAGCACCTATCGACAAGAGCAAGTCCATCCCACAGATGATGGCTGAGAACTTGGCTGCTCGTGGCATCAAGGACAAAAATGAGGGATTGACTGAGCCACGTTTCAGAACGGTGGCGGACTTCATTTTCAGCGGTTCACAATGGAAGATGCGTGAGCTTGCCTTCGGTGAACAAAAGGTTGTATTCAAGCCTGGTGACAACAAGGAAAATTATGCAGTCAAGCGTATGCCTGAGATTGAGCAATGGGCGACGGACATTTATAATTTTGTCGCAGGAAAGTATGGTGAGGAGAATATCGTTGCCTTCTATGTACACTTGGACGAGACTTCACCACACATCCATTGCGTTCTTCTGCCAATCAAGGACGGCAAGTTTGCCTTCAAAGAAATCTTCGCAGGTGCCAACAATCGGGAATATAGTCAACGTACATCGAAACTTCATGACGAGTTGGCGATGGTCAATGAACCTTGGGGACTGGTGCGTGGAACGAGCCAAACGGAGACTCGGCAACGACACAGACCTACGGAGGAATACCGCAAGCACCTGTCCGAGGAATGTTCTTCAAAGGAAGAGGAACTGGACAACCTTAACAAGGCTGTAAGCGATCTTCGGGTGGAAATAGCACTGGCAGAACGTCGTGTAAAAGGTCTCTCTTCCATGGTGGAACATCTGGAAAAAGAGAGACATCAGAAGATGTTGGAGATTGACAAGTTGAAGGTGCAGATTGCTAACAAGGAAGGAGATAGTTCCATCTTGTTGCAGAAGTTGGAAAAATTGCAAAATGAGTTGGCTTCCGTTGATGAGAAACTGGCTGACAAGAAAGACAAGCTCGCTGTAGCTGACCGGCAGTTGGATGAGTTGAACAAGGACATGGAGTTTATCAAGGAGCGGACAGAGACGCTTCGACAGGATGCCATGCAGTTCTCTCGTGAAGCTCAGACTGGTGCTGGCACACTTATCAAGACAGCTATGTTGGAAAGCATGGTCACTGACTACCGTTCCAAAATGGCATCGTTGCCACCTGAAATCAAAGTAGCATTTGACGGTTCGCCATTGGAAACCATAGCCGAGCACACTGCCGAAGTTCTTCATTGTGCCACCTTATTATACCTTGGCTACATCGACCAAGCCACGACATTTGCCGAAGGGCAAGGTGGCGGAGGCGGTGGCAGCAATGACATGAAATGGGGGCGCAACGATGACGAGGATGACAGGCGTTGGGCGCACCGCTGCCTTGCGATGGCAAACAGGATGATGCGACCGAAAGGCAGCAAGGGTAGAAAGCGTTAATAGAAAAAATAATCGACAAATTGAAATTTATGATTAGAAAAGCAATATTTATGATGGCATTGTGCCTATGCGGACAAATGCAAGTCAATGCAGAGACTATGGATGATGGCACGGATGATTTGGTGCCGTCTGGCATAAATGAGGATATGCTCCGACAGATTGAGCCTACATACCTCAAAGAAGTGGCAGTTCCTTCTGCATGGTCTTCCAACTGGTTCGTTGGTATGTCTGGTGGCATATCAACCTTTGTAGGAAAGCCGCATGGTACAGGGAACTTGTTCGACAGGATGAAACCTTCCCTAGCAATAGAGGCAGGAAAATGGTTCACGCCAGAGATTGGTGGTCGATTTAGTTTCCAAGGTTTTCAGTTCAAGGATGCCAGCAAGAATGTCCGTGATTACAAGATGTTTCATGCGGATTTTCTTTGGAATGTGACCAACAGTTTTGTCAAAGACCATGCCACCACACAAAGATGGGGATTCATTCCGTATGCTGGTTGCGGTATTATCCATAACGAGGATAACGGCAAGAGTCCGTTTGTCATCAACTATGGTGTGATTGGACAATATCGTTTAACAAAGCGTTTGGCGGTCAACATGGAATTGGGTGGCGCAACCACATTCCGTGACTTTGATGGTGTTGGCGCATCCAACAAGTTTGGTGACAATTTGTTCACCTTGTCTGCCGGACTGACTTTCAATATCGGGAAGGTCGGTTGGAAGAAGGTTGTAGATGCCGCTCCTTATATCAACCAGAACAAATGGCTGGCAGATTACACCAATGATTTGTTGGCTCGCAACCAAAAGTTAAGCAAAGCTCATGCGGAGGATGCCAATGCCATCGCTGAGATGAGAAAGATCTTGGAGATTGAAGGATTGCTGAAAGCCTATGCCGACCGCCTGACATATTATGCGGATAGTACGGAGTATTGCATATACCCGAAAAATGACTACAGCGGTTTGAACTCGCTCCGTGCAAGATTGGCTCACAAGGATTGGAATGGCATGGGAAAACCAAAAACAAGCCGCTCTCTGGAGTATAGTTTCTCCGTTTCTGATTCTGTTTCTTGGAACAAATACGTTGCAGAAATGGCAGGTGGAACCAAGTGCATCGGTTCGCCAGTGTTCTTCTTTTTCAAGATTGGAACCACGCAGTTGGCTGACGTTTCACAGATGGTAAATTTGGATGAGCTTGCTCGTGTAGCAAAGGCTTATCATCTCAAAATTTCCGTTGTTGGTGCTGCCGACAGTGCCACAGGAAACGATGGCATCAACAATCCTCTCAGCAAGTCAAGAGCGGATTATATCACGCAACAGCTTGTGGCAAGAGGCATTGACAAGTCCATGATAATATCAAAAAGTAAGGGCGGTATTGATAAGTATTCACCAATTGCAGTCAACCGTCATACGGCTGTCAGACTATTTGCACAGTAAATATGTTTTACTATCATTCATACGATAAGCGGTAATCTGCAAAACAATGATTATCAAAAGAAAGAGTCCGTTCGTGATGAATGGGCTCTTTCTGCTATTGGTTGTTTTGTTCTTTCTCCTGTCGCAATATCTTGTTTATGACAGTGATGACTTGCTCTTGTATATAAGCTTTGAACATCGTGTCATCCTTTATGGCAAAGTCCAACTGTTCATATACTACAGTATTGACAGAACTTCTGAGTTGTTTTAACTTGTCATTTACTGGTATCTGTCGATGGGCTTGCCAATAGAACGAAACTTCATCTTGCACTATCGCTTTCAACACCATTTTCTGTTCACGGCTGAGTTTCTTGAAAGTCTTGTTTTCTCGTTCTTCGTTGTTGCCATATAAAATAGTATCGATATATTCATCGGCATCAACGATCTCAAACTCATTGTCCCCGAAAGGCAAGTCCAAAATCTTCTTGTTGCTTTTCTTCATCTCACCCATGCACTCCTTACAGATGTGTTGGACATGACCTTTCCCCGAAAATGACTCGTTCGACTTGTATTCACCACAAATCTTACAGTAATGTCCTTTATGCTTCTTCTTTGCCATATCTCTTATCTTATCAAGGGTTATGCAACTGTATGAGAATGCAGGATGCATCATCTTCCAAGTATTCTATACGACTTGGCAATTTGTTTTCTACTATAACAGAATCTATGCAATCCTTGGATTGATAAAATCCATCTGTACATAAAAACAACAAGTCCATGTCTGATATTTTCGTTTCTTGAATGGATATAGGGTTGCGGAAACCTCTTCCATTCACACAACGAGTCAGAAAGGTACAATTATCACCTTCCTTCTGGTGGTCTTCAGTAAGTTGATGTATACCTTTTTCTTTTTTGTAATATAGACGAACATTTCCTTGCCATGCGTAATAGGCAGTATCATCTTTTATGTATAAGACGGTAACTGCTGCTCCCATTTTGCAACAAAGAGCCTTGCATTTATCTGCAACTGCAATGTCTGCTTGTTCAAAAGCCTTTGCTAACAGATCTCTTATATCCACAGAATTATGTTCTGCCAATATTTTATAAATACTTTGTGCAACAGTGACAGCTGCGATCTCACCATATTGTAAGCCACCCATACCATCGGCAAGGATAGCGATGCAACTCCTATCTTGTAATTGTTTGCACAAGATAAAATCCTGGTTTGTATCACATAAGCCTTTTTGACTACAATAATTTATATCTATCATTATAAATCCCTTTCTTCTGTAGCAGAGCGAAACACTTCTGAAATGACTTGCCATGTTCTCCTTACTTGGTCATAATTCAAACCCGATTGTGAATTGAGAGTTTGGCTTATCAAATAGCTTCTCTCCTCCAACTGCAATTCCTCGTCAATTTTGTCTGCATAATATACAAGTTGGTCTCGGTTCAATAACTTTGCCAAATCGTTTGCCAGCCAATAGCCACTAGCTACATATTCGTCAAAATCTTCCCAATCATACACTTCCATATACGCTTCTCGATCCAAGTTTGCCATAAGGTAGTTGTCCAATATGAACGACATATCCTCTGCATCCTTGTTTGTGGTTAGATGTCTGTCCATCCAAGCATTGAACTTCAGCAAGAATAATCCATGCAAAGAAGCTATCTTTACAGTGAATCTGTCATCAATACTAACAGTTATAGCATCAGAAAGCACTTCGTCAAACCCTTTTACGGACATGGCAATTGTTTCTTCGGGTGGCCAATAGATGTTGTCATCTTCCTTGGCGACATATCCGTATGGAACAACATCTATCTCATAGTCACCATAATAGAAGCGTTGGTGTTTTGCCTTGTCCTTCTCGAAACCATCCGCAATCAAACTATTTTTGATTTTGTCAAATTCCTGCCAGTTTGGAACAGCTATAGCCAGATCCAAGTCTCTTGTCTTTCTACGTGATGACGTGTTCAGCATCTGCTGCATGACTATATCTCTAGCGGTGGCTCCTATGATAAAGAAGTCGTGATCCATTCTACGGAAACTATCTGTAAGTTTCTCCAACAAATCCACAAGAAATGGATTGTTTATCTTTTCACTCGAAATCTTTAAGCTCATTCTTTAATATGCGTTGCGCAGCCTCCAAGCAGCGACTATTGCCACTACCCATCAAGTCTGCATAGATTAATATAGCAGGAACAGTTCTGTTGTCAGTTTCCCAATTCCAAAATTTGTTGTACAGATGAATTTCCCCATTTGCATCTTGCTTGACGACACCTGTTCGTATAAGATGTGCTGCAGGTATTTCCGTGTATATGTCGAAAATTCCTGGTTGTAAGTAGCCATCCGTCAAGTTTGCGGCAGGCTCTCCTCCCCATGACATGCCCTTTGGCAAGGCTATGTTTTTCCACTCATTTCTATTCGCTTCTGTTCGAAATGCCATTGCGCCTACCAGCAATTTGGGTTTCAATACTTCATTGTAATTGCTAACCCATAAGTCAAGCAGTTGTTTTTTGTCTTTTATTATGCGACCGTTTTTAGTGTCACAAACAAAACCACGTCTTGCAAGTTCATCCAAAACGTTTTTCACGCTTCCCAAAGATACACCAATTTGCTCTTTTATCTCTCGATAAGGCTTCTTTATATTGTCTGCATTTTGCAACAGATAAAACACGACCTTCAATCCTGCATCTTGAAATACGGGATAGGTTTTCACCTTGGACTCTGTATTTTTCCTTCCTTGATTAAATATTTGGAAAATCAAGTTCCCTGCCTTTGTATATCTGACAAGGCAGTTTCCTGCACAGTCCAGATAGTTGATGCCTCTGTTTGCCAATTCTGTTGATACCTGTGGCGTGACATATTGCGTAACAAGCAAGATTTGCTGCTTGTCATTGTTCATAGTTTGCATAGTAGCTAATGTCGGATTTAATGTGGCCTTGGTTATGTTTTCCCTTACATGACACACAAAATCTACATTCATGATCTTAACAGTGACATCATTTTCATTGGTACAATTTACTTTGACGGCTGTTGTTGACACAACATCCCCCACAGGAAGGCTTGCTCTAAGAGCATCCAATGCTTGGTTTATTATGATATTGTTTGCCATCATTTTATGTTATTTGTTCAATATATCAGTTGTGTTCAATTTGATTGAACATTGCAAAGATAATGAACAAAACTTAAACGAACGAACTTTTTATTCAATATTTCATCTTGTTCAACACTATTTAACATAGTGCGAAGATTGAACAGGGATATTTTCAGAAATACAATTCCCGAAAAGTGACACAAATGACAAAAAACGGGAATGCTCGAACTGTATATGCCGGTTCTAACAGATCTCTCTATTATCAAAAAGCGGTAATCTTACCAGTTTTAGTCACTACACATCTCCCATACCCCTTCATCCTCCCTTGTTTTTCCTTAGCAAATTTAGTTCAGCCCACCAGACCGTCAAGTATCGCCTTGCTATTAGCAGGTTATTTCATCAGCAGCCTTCCACCAATCAAAGATTGGGGTATTCCAATGAAATAATCTCCCAATTCCTTGTCTTGTCTGCCTCCATGTCCGAACTCTTGATTGCACGTAAAATCAATTCCCTCAATGAAGTCGTAAAGGCTTCGAGAATAGGGAAGAAAAAGAAGTTTCACAATTTAATCCGAACAGATATGAACGATATGATTAACGAAAGAGACAAGGAGTTTGCCAATGAGTTTTCACGCTTCGTGAACGGCAAGATGTGTTCCGCATCCAAGGTGGGTGCAGAGTTTGCCAATGACCACCGCTTTCTTGTAAACGAGAAGTTCAAGGTGATGATGGCTTTCATGGAGCAGTTGGCTGTAAACTATCAGAAGGGCTATTATGACCTTCGCAATGAATGGGCTTGCACCTTGGCACATGCTGCCATTGAAGCCTTGCGTGAGCAGCAGCTCTACTATCCATCTTCACCAGATTATTCACACAATAAATAATACAGCTATGACAAGCAGATTGATTACACCACAGTTGGCGGAGCAGTTCAAGCAATATCCGTTTTATTCACAGGACGGCAAGAAGAAGGATGCCATTTGCCAATGCGTCTTCTTCATCGGCAAAGTCCGTTGGTATGTATTGGAAGGTCAGCCGGAAGGCAATGACTTCACGCTGTTCTCTATCGTTGTCGGTCTCGCCGATACAGAATATGGCTATGCTTCCATCAAGGAAATGGAGAGTATCAGCGTGGATGTCGGATATAACCTTCCCAAGATACCGATATTGCAGGACAAGAGCTTCAAGCCTTGCCCAATAGGGAACATTCCCGACGAAAGATTGCAGTCGTTCCTGTCTGATATGTATGACAGGGAAGAAGCTTAAACCACACATCAGCCGTAGGCTTCTTGCCTATGGCTGCTAAAAATCAAACGATATGATACAGCAAAAGATAACGGAGATAGCCGAAATATTAGGATGGAGCGTTGATTTCTCCGAGCCACAAAATGGCAAGACAGATGTAAACTTCGCCAAATATACTTCCTATGGTCAAGATTTCAATTTCAGCGTGGAACTTGAAGACGATGATATGGAAGCCTTCATCGACAATATCCATGAGTATTATGAGAACTTTGATGTTGACGAAGAAGCGTACATTTGGATTGGCTCAGACGGTCACGGAAAAAATGGCGCACCTTACCACATTGCCGATATAGTCAAAGACATGGAGGAAGCCGAAGTCATGATGGCTGACCTTTATGAGGCATTCAGACAATATTATTCACAGTTGGAACCTCAAGCCGTATGACAATAGAACAATATCTTTACCGCCTATGTCGAAACATTCTCAATGAGCGTTTCGACTGGCGCAAATACCTTACCACCCGAAGCTATTTCGGCAGAGACCTTTGCGTCACTCCGCTCCATGTCTCCTATGGACAAATCGGCTATACCATCCATTTCCCTTACTCTCGTGACCCAATGCCCGAACTCGCATATGATTGGGAAATGAACGAACTCACCATCGATGAGGAAAATTGGCAGAAATGGCTTGCTGACGAAGATGAGGAAGATGGTGACAGCGAAGATGCCACACCCGAATAATGAAAAAATCCAGGATGCTTACACATTGATATATATATATGTGCGCATCTTGGATTTTTGCTTTTTTGCTACAAATAGCCTTATTATCGGCGGAACACAGACCTTGCGACCTTTTCTTCTTCTGCCTCAGTTTGCTCACTATCATTTGATGATGCGGATTGCTTCATGTCCTTCGCATCCTTGTTTTCTTCCGATACTGAAGCTGCAACATCCTCACTCTGTTGTTCCTTCATTTCCAAAGACACTTCGTCTATTCTCTGCGTGAGAATAGACGTTGCCTTTTTCACATCCATCAAGGTGGTCTTGATGAAACTTGGCGACTCCTTCAGACTGCCGAGCCACGATTTCAGATAGGCGGCACTGTCTTCCTTCAGATTCTTGGTCATGCCATACTTCTGGCACACCAATGCACTGCCCAACTCTGCAACCAGTTCCTCACGTGCATATTCATCGGAACCGAAGCCCGACTGCGGTTTGAGACGGTTCAACTGATTTTCCGCTCCTGTCGAGTGAACCATCTCATGGAACGCTGTTCCATACCACGACTCACCATCCTTGAACTGTGACTTTTCAGGAATGGTTATCTGGTTGCGGGAAATGGAGTAGAACGCATTGTCCTGGTGTTCGATATTGATGGGACAAATCCATCTCTGCTCCTTGAACATCCGGTCAACAGCAGGAAACGAATACATGTCACCTTCCTTCACCAATGCCTTCTCTGGCTTGTTCTCTGCTTCCAACTTGGCATACAATTCAGGTCTTGCCGCCTTCAGATTGGTCTGTGCCACATTGAACACCTGGTACACATTCAACTTCGGATAGACATTATACTCCTTCTGCTCCTCAGCACTCATTCGCTTGTAGTCGTCATAGGGTATCTTTTCTTTTGTCTCCTTGTGTACAATGGTGAAACTTGTCAGCATCACGGGAAAACTCTTCTCTCCCTTATTGATGCCAACCTTGGGCAACGGCTCGCCATTGGCATCCACCATCTGCTTCTTGTTACCTTGCTTGTCGGTCTGATAGTTCAAACCCACTGCACGGTTAAAGGTGCAGAACACTGGCAACTCGTAGCCTTTCTTCTCGCAGAGCATGGTGAGCAACAAGGCATTCATGCCGTTATACTCTCTGCCAGACAGGTTCTTCGGCCAACTCAATGTACCTTCCGTAAACCAAGGCTTTTGCCATCCGTCCTTGCTTCCCAACGACTCGATTTTCTCTATCATCATGTTGGCGAAGGTGTCCAAGGCTCTGTCTTCAGCATTCTTTCCATCGCCATTATTCTGTGGACTCTTATTGTAATATGCCATACTTGCTAATTGTTAGGATGATACGGTTTCTTCTCCCACTGGTTCAACTCCGCCACCTTGCAGCCTAAGTTGAGTCTGTCGTTATACACCGAGATTTCCAACTCGCCCTTTGCCTCGATGGTGGCTTTCGACTGCAGCCATTCTTCCTTTTCTTCCGAGAACCGGACAAAGCGCACCCATGTAAAGGCAAATTCTTCTCCAATCTTCTCTGCACTGAAAGCAGAAAACATCAGGAAAGCCTTACCATTTTTGCCTTTCTTCATATCAATGTCCTTACCGACCTTGCCTTTGAATTCCATGTCGCCCACGATGCCATCCTTGCTTTCCGATACGGGAGACAGGTTCACTTCCGATACCTTCAAGTTGAAATACAGGTTGTCGTCTTTCTTCTTGAAGGTCAACACACCTTTCAACTCAATGCGGTTGCCCACGACAATACCTTCCGAATCGTCACCATCCATGATGCAACTGACAATCACGGTCTTGTTGATACCACTTTTGGCTGGCACCACCACATCCACGGAATATGTCGTAAAAGGCATTCCGTCCTTCCCATTGCGAACCACTGCAGCCTTGCTGACGGTTCCGCACACACTTACGTTACATTTAATCATAGCTCAAATACTTTTTTATTCGTTTTCAATCGACCAAGATGTGGAACCTCCAAGTATCTTACTTTCTTTGCATTGTCTGACTTTGACCTTCTTGCTGTTCCAGGACTTGCTCATAGTTTTGCGATGCCTGTTGCGTCAGCACGATAGTATTCACCATTCCAGCGATGCGCATTTTCTTGGCATCATTGCTCAGGTTGGTATCACCCAACACTTGCGACAATCTACAGAACTCCGCATTGGTCAGCTCTCTCGTCACTTTGGTAGTGCCATTGTCCGCTTGCAACACAGCCTTTCCATTGTCGCCAACGCTCAGCACGCACTCCTTCATAGTCGGCATCAACGGTTTCAAGTCCACCTGCCTCTTGCTTACAGCTTCTGAGATTTGCGCTTTTTGCTCTTCCTCGCTTTTACTGTCTATTTGCACAGCGAGGGCAAGCAGACTGCTATACATGGTAGTCACCAATCCCATTATCGGGTCTGCACTTGACAATCCTGTGCTTGCGTCCTCGGATGAAAGCAGTTTCTTCATCCAATCGTCAGGTGACAGACTCGTGTCCACTGCCGAACTATTTCCCTTGTATTTTGCCAACAGGTCATTGCCGTTATACAATGCTTGTTGCTTCAGATTGCCTTTCTGCGCTATCTCCGCCAAGTACGATGCAGGATCCACGTCCCTTGTCTTGCCGTCTGCCGATATGGTCTTCACCCCGAAATGCAGATGCTCACCTGTGGTTCGCGTTCCAGTATTGCCAGATACGCCCAATTTCTGTCCTGCTTTTACCTCGTCACCCACCTTCACGGCAATACTGTCCAAATGCATATATGTGGTCTGCACCTTGCTTCCGTCCGATCTTGCGTATTCCACTGTTACAGACTTGCCACCGCCAGTATTGGCATTGTGGCTCACAGCTACCACCTTGCCGCCATTCTCTGTAGCCAGCACAGCATCATGCTTGGCTCTGATGTCAATACCCTTATGCATCTGCTGTTTGCTTTTGTCCATAGGGTCTTGACGCATACCGAATGGAGAAGTGACAAACAAGAACTCGTCCCTTTTCACAGGGAATGAGTATTTGTCGTTGGTTGTTTGAGATGCTGTTTGCTTCTTTTCGTCATTATTGGATGTCGATACCGAAGACGATACCGTTGCTGAAGTCCTTGCATTCTGTTCTACGCCGAACTTCTTGCCCTCAGCCCTCATCTCTCGCATCACCTGTTGGTCATACTTCTGTAATCCATTGATCTCGATAATCTTTTGCAAACTGGCTGCATATCCTCCACTGGTGGCATAACCGCCTCGCTCAATGCCGTTTGTCCATCCCTTGTAATCATCGGGAGAGAGTTTGAAGCATTGGCTGTAGCGGCTGCTGTTCTTCAATATCTTGGAATGGTGCTCGTATGAGTCACCCACCGTGGCATACTTGCAGAACTTCTCATTAGGCTTGTCATCGGTATAGACAAGATAATCGCCACCGTTCTTCAACCAACTTTTCGAAGCCTTCACGCCAAAGTGGTTGTTGCCCAACTGCGACAGTTCACTCTGTCCATTACGGCTTTCTAAGATGCCTTGCGCCAAGGTGACGGAAGCAGGGATGCCATATCGCTTCATTTGTTCCATCGCCTCGACAGCATATCTTTCTGCATATTGCTGATTCTTGCTCATGTCTTTATCCTCATTATTATCGTTTCATACCGCCAGAACGCTGCTGTTCCTCAGTATTTTGCTCCTCTTGCTTCTGCTTGGGTGCCTCCAACTGGTCACAGATAGCTACTCGTTCTCCTGCTCGGATAAGCTTGGGCAGATAGGTGTCCAAGGCATGATGTGGAAAGCCAGCCATGTAGGGACCTGCTTGGGTGTTTCTCTTTGTCAATGTTATCCCCAACACTTCCGCTCCTCGCTTGGCATCCTGTTCATACATCTCATAAAAATCACCTACACGAAACAGCAGCAAAGCATCTGGATGCTTGGCTTTCAACTCCTTCCATTGCTTCATGATGGGAGAGTCCTTGGTCTCTTCCTTCTGCTTACCCTTTGTTTCTTCCTTCTTTTCCACAGTAGCGTTATTATCTCTTTGAACAGTCACATCCTTCTCTTCCCTAATATCTGTCTTTTCCTCAGAGGAAGCTTGCTTGTTCTCTTCCTCATGATATTCTCGATGCTCTTCCTCATTCTTATCGGTGGAGACTTGCGTTTCTTGCTTCACCTCGGTTTCCTCAACTTGCTTCTCAGATGCAGTCTGCTCCTGCGTCTGTCCTTTCTGCAGGATGTCAGCAAACAGGGTAGCAGCAAGATGCTTTTTGTACTCGTTCTTGTCTTCGGCAATCCACATTCGTTGCCATTGGCTTGGCGATACCACACGAGGCTGCAACTTGTCTGCGCCATCAATGGTGACTGCACACAGAATGACATCGTTCTTTGCCTTGAACACGTTCACTTTCTGTATGCGGTTCATGTCCACCTCGTTGTGCTGACCGCTGCCAAACAAGTCCACCTTCAGGTCAGGCTTTGTCTCTGCCATCGCATAGTATTTCTGTGCCAGTTCCACCCTCAGGCTGTCCATCGTGTCCTGCGCCTGTTTCAGCGTGGTGAAGAAGCGGTTTAAGTCCGCCTTGTC
The DNA here is from genome assembly GCF_019127135.1 of Segatella copri. Taxonomy (GTDB): domain Bacteria; phylum Bacteroidota; class Bacteroidia; order Bacteroidales; family Bacteroidaceae; genus Prevotella. Next base: position 26,415 of record NZ_JAHOEA010000006.1, read on the forward strand.
GGGATAGATGGAAAAAGCCTTCTGTCCTTCGGGCTTGATATACATCGCCCAACGCTTGTTGTCATCCTGCACCATCTGTATGCGGTCGAAGCCCACCTGCTTGCTCTGGCTCACGGCATCACTCACGTCTATCTTGGATATGTCTTCCAATTGCCAGTTCTTCAGTCTTGCAACGGTGATGTCCTTTCCTGCGAAATAACTGTCATCAGGATGGTAGCCTAATGCACCATCGGGATTGTAGAACTTGACAGACAGAAAACCTTCCTTCTGCAAGGCATGTTCAATGCGCTGCTTGCTCATACCCGACACTTCATTGTTCACTTCCAATGATGCTCCTGCTGGCAACACCACATCGGCACTCTTGTTTTCCTTGTCTCTTACAATCACCACAAACTTCTGCTCGCTGTCAGGATGCTTGGCTATCTCATCTGCCACAAAGTAGTGTTTGGGCATCTGCGCTTGCATCTCGGTGGTCTGCTGCTCGTTCTTCAAGGATGAATATTCTATTTTCTCGCCACGCTCTGCCTTGCGGATAACGTCCAAGGCATTGTTCACATCACTCTCTATGGCATCTATCAGACATGGATTTTCTTTCAGTTCACGGTTCCAGTAGTCCACCAGTCCCATATTCTCCTTGGAAATCTTGGCTGGCATACCCATTTTCATCATCTTGATGCCCGAAGCCAGTTCCACAACCAGTTTCTCTTGCTTCACGGCATCCTCCGATGGCGCAATGCCGTTTTTCATCACCATGCCCTCCCTTGCCAGTCGCTGTTGATGTCCTGTAGCACTCACCACTTGGCGCAGCATTTCCTGCACATAATCGCTATAATGCTCAAAGTTTTCTTGCTTTGGCATATACACAGCATCTTTTTCTGTGTCATAGTGTGCCACTCCGCTTCCGTCTTTGCGCACCGCCATCAGGTTTTCCTTCATCTTCTGGATGAAGTCATTTACTTGGCTACGCAATGCCTTGTCTTCATTCGCACCGACATTTTCCTTCACCACCTCTTCATATTTTTCTTTGTCTTTCAATAGCAACATGGTTTGGTCGATGTTGAACAGCACTCGTATCTCCCGATTATGGATGCCCTTGTACTGTGTCTGATCGGTAGCCGACAATTCCTGGTAGTCCTTTCTACTGATGATGTCCTCTGGATTATGTCGGTTCACATACTTGTTCCACGCATACCAGTTGAACGGCACACCTCTCTCATGCGCCATCACAGACTCGTCTCGCTTCTTGGCTTCGCTAAATAACGTATAAAGATTTGTAGAAAATCCGTTCTTGTCGGAGTTCAATCCCATCACGAGGGCATTGAACGGACTCACTGCCGCTCCCTTTGGGTAAAACCGTGGATATTGCTTTCCTTGCTCATTCAGCCAGACACCCTTGTTGTCGGCTGCTTTCGACAGGGCCTCGGTAATCAGTGACACTTGACGCTCTGCCGCATTCTTCTCTTGTGGACTTTTCTCTTTCATTGTATGATTGTTTTACGTTTTCTTTTATTATCTTGAACGTTGAATAACTTCTCGCTGCTCTGCGTTTTCCATCGCCTCGTTTCTCACACTTCTCACTTCTTGCTCGCCATAGTTGTGTTCTGCCATCTGTCTCATCTGGTCACTCTTGGCAAGCACGGCATTGGCAAGGGTGTTGAGTGGTAAGGCTCCTGCTTGATATGCTCCAACCACATGCTCTGGCAGTTGGATGGTGTATGGCACTCGGTCGATGGTTGCCACCAAGCAATTGCCTTGCAGCACAGGGTTGGCTATTCGGGGATTCAACGGTTCGTCTGGATAGGACTTATATTGCACTGCTTGTGATGTTGTATTATCGTATGATACAGCATTTCCATCATTGCTTTCCCGTTTGTTTGCCAATGCTTCATGTCCAGCCTTGTTCAGCAGATTGGCACCGCCCATACCGATGAGCGTCATCTTCAGCAATGGATTTTTCACAAACATTCCTGCAAGAATGGCGGCTATCGGCATCATGTTGTCCTTCAAGCCTAATGATTGCGTCTTGCCAGTGAACAGTCCAACAAGGATGTCGGGCAACATGGCTATCACATAGCCGAGGTTATTGCCGATGTCGCTGAAACCATTCAGTCCGAAGTTCTTCAACAGCCCTTCCCAACCGTTGCTGTTATCATTTTCAGGTTGGTCTTGAAGTTCTTCCTCTGATTGCGCTTGCTGTTGTTCATCAGTTTCTGTTTGTTGCGCCTCTGCCTCTTTCTTTTCTTGGATGATGCGCTCTGCCTCTGCAACCTTGGCTGCGTCGTGCTTGGCTTTCTCTTCCAGATAGGCATCTTCCTTGCCGGGTGCCACTATCAGCGGTACATTCTTGTATTTCGGATCGTTCCGTTTCTCTTGCTCTTTTTGGAAAGGAAACTTAAAACTGTTGTCTGTCCATGCCATAGGCGTAAATGCTTTTTGTGGAATATGTATCTTATTATGGAGTTTGCTGTTGAGCGTCTTGAAATAGCCATTGTCGGTGGCATTCACTTTCTTGGCTTGTGAGCGAAAACCAGTGAAGGCATTGCCGTTTTGTCCGAACACACCCTTGCTGATGCTCAGTTCCATCACTTGCTCTTTCCGCTGTTCTGCGTTTCCCTTCTTGGAATCGAGGATATAGCCCAATGCCATGTCGCTCCCCACCAAAGTTGCCAATGACTTCCAACTACCGATACCGCCCATAGTCACGGCATCCACTACCGAGGCGGTAGCCCTTCCAGCAAACTTCTCCGTCTTGCTTGGCTTATAGGCTTTCTCGCCACGAGCTTCTATCTCTGCCGTCAATGGTGACTTCATCAGTTCTTCTTGCAGTCCCCAGATGCTGTTTTGTGCTGCCTTTCGCAAGATGTAGTCCATCGTTGACTTGGGTGTATTGTCCTTGACGAGCTTCCCAATCATCAGGTCTTCCATCCTTTGTGCAACGTATGCGTATGCCAAATCCTCGCCACAGGCTTTCGACAAAGCGTCATATTTGCTTCGTCCAATTTCCTTCACCACGGCATTGCGCCACTCGCCAGCAAGAAGAGCCAAATCCTTCACGATGTTTTTGTCCTTCCATATCTTCTGGTTGCACATCGCTAGATAGTCCTCCGTGGTTTTGCTGTTCCATTTGCCTGTTTGCTTTAGAACAAACTCGGTGTTGTCGGCATACGGATTGGCAGAAGCAAGCACTCCTGCCAAACTGCTCTGGTATCTGCCTCTTTCCTCCAGTTGCTTGTGAGTCAAGTCATCTCGCACCTGTTTCATCACAGGTGCCAGCTTGCCGTCAAAATATCCTTGAAGGCAATACTCCAGTTCGGCAAAGCGTGTAGGGTTCTTGATAGTACTCATTATAGCGTTACGTTTAGTTGACCTAATATCTGTTCTCTTGTCTGCTCGATGGCTTGGTGATACACTTCCATCTGTTTTGGAAAGTATTCCTCCAGCCAAGAGTCCTTCTCTATTCTGTCATGGATGAAGAGGATGGCTTGCTGCAGTTCTATCTCCACGGAGCATTCTCCTTCCTCTCGGTTATTGAACCACGCCTTTGTCCACCATCTCACTCCTGCACGGTCGGGATAGACGCTCACCAACCTTGGAATATCAAAGCTCTGCACATCGATGTCCAGTTCAGCAAGCGGGTCGATGATGCCACTCGTCCTTATGGCTTCGTCATGGAGTTTTTTTTTAGAACTTCGCTCAATGTGGACAGATAGATGCCATGCCGCAATGCCAGATAGTTCAAGAAATCCGCAATCAGCAAGTTCTGCACCTTGCAAGCCAAGGGCATAGCTCTCTGCCCGATGCCTAACGGATTGCTGATGGATGGCATAGCTTCATAGAAATAGTGTTTCGCCGCTGACAAGGTAAAGATGTTCCTTAGCGACTGCTCTGCATGTTGCGGTGTCACATACATACCTTTATACAGGTCTTCCATATACGATGGCATGAAGCGCAGCATCAATTCTTCTATCTCTTTCTGGTCTTTGTCATACTGTGTGGCTATATTCATGTCGTAGGTCTCAAACTCAGGAAAACCTGTCTTACCGGTCTGTTCCATTGCCTTCACATTGCCATATAGCATGGTCAGAAAATCAATCGGATTGATTTCCTTGCCGTCAAACTTCACCTCGAAATGCAGTCTGTCACCGCTCAATGCCACGATGTTTCCTGCCTTCACGGTTTGTCCGAAGTTCACGAACACGTTGGCAAGGTGGGCGTAGGTCACTTCATATTTGCCGTAGCGTACCACTTGGTAGATGCCGTGTGTCGCATCATTGCCAATGCCCGATACCGTTCCGCTTGCCAAGGCTGACAGCAGATAGTGATTTGCCTCAAAGTCCAATCCGTGATGGAAGAACACCATTCCTGTTACAGGATGCTTCTGTTTTCCATAGCCAAGTGTCAGTTCCACATCCTTGCCTCGCTCCTCAAAGGGCATGCAAAAGCCGCTTTTTGATTGCAGCATCATTTCTTCTGTATATCTCATGTTGTTGTCGTTTTTATGTTTATCGTTTCATGCCGCCACTGCGTGTGGTCGTTTCTGCTTCGTTCGCATTTCTTCCTTGACCGCCATCACCACTGACAATGTTCTTGATATTGGAATTGTTGCCGATGAGCATCATGCCGAGCATGGCTCCTGCTATCTTGCCAAGCCATCCGAAACGTCCGAAAGTGAGGAACGCTGCTGTTACCAGTCCTGCAAGGCTCAGTCCCGACACGTTTCCTTTCCCTAAGTTCTTGAAGAAGTTGCCGAACATCTCCAGTCCGTTGCCTCCGAAGATGCCACGGAAGAAGTTGCTCATTCCGCTCCACTTGCTGTTGATGTCGCCCATGGCACCATTCACAGCATCCACAGCTTCTCCAGCCTTGTTCTTCAGTCCTTTCACGTCTTCCACAGCTTCGGATATTTTCTCCGTGGTGTCTTTTCCTACCACCACATCACTGGCTATCTCCACCATGCTCTTGTCGTTGACAAGGTTCTGCCATGCCACATATCCTGCTGCGCTGCCCACAGCGGCTGTTTTCATCGCACTTCCTGCGCCTTTTAGTGCTTGGGTGGGATGCACAGCCGTATTGCTTGCAGATTTCAGTCCTTGCTTGGCGACACTACCTGCACCTTTCAAGGCACTGCCGCCATACTTTGCTATCTTTGCCCATATACTCATAGTCGTATCTTTTTATTGTTATTTGATCTTTCCGTTTCGCTTCCATCTGTTCATGCAGTCCTTCACGATGGTTTTCTTGTCAGCCTTGTCGTGGCTACCTTCCTCTATCTCTGCCCAGATGTCCGCCATCGAGGTGTACTTCACCGCCTTGGTCAGCCGTTGCAGCTTTTTGTTCATTACCTTCAGCTTGGGGCGGATGCCGAAAACGATTTCCACTCGTTCTTTCTCGGTTATCTTGTTGCCTGACAAGCATACAAGCCTGATGTCATTTACTATCTCCACGCTGCCCATAATCAACTCCCGATAGATCTTGTTGCGCTTGGCTGACAGTGTCACAGCAAGGGCATTGCTCGGATGTTTATCCAGTTGTTTGGTGAATCCTCCCAAGTTATCCACCAGTCGGTCTATCTCGTGATAGAAGCCATATACCTGTGCAGCATACACCACGATGGAGCGGAACGAGTCCAAGTAGTTGTTGAACTCTCGTTGCAGATTGGTGGTTCCTTCCACTTCCTCTTTCAACCATATATGACCAGTGGTCTGCATCAGCATCACCTTCTCCTGGTTCTTCAACTCCTTTTCAGCCTTGTCTGTATATGCGTATATCATTCCTGCCAACACAGGGTCGTTCTGGGCTTGCACCTTGCAGACGGAAAGCAACATTATGCCAAAGCAAAATATCCATGTTCTCATACTCAAATGTTTTTATATTATTATGGTGTACTGACTTTGGCAGCTCTCTGCCACCGCCCCAATGCTTGCGTAGCAATCTCACCATTACTTCTGTCTATCATCCCTGCCGTGACATTGTTCCACACATCACTCATTGTATAGTAGCGGATGCTCAGATACAGTTTGTTGAGCTTCTTTTGGAAAGCAGATAGTTTGTCGTTTAATGCCCACAAGGTCTTGGAGCGGTCTGCTCCTGTCAGCATATTCTCTGTGCCACCATTCGCCACGGCATCGTTCAATAGATTGAAAACCGATACCAATTCCGTTGCCGTCTCGATATACAGGTTATTCATACTCATGCTTGCCACAATGCCCTGCGGATTATTGGCAATAGCTGTCTTCAACTTGGCGAGCGTGATGAAAATCTTCACGCCATCATCATACAGATGGGTACATGCTTTCAGCGAAGAGGCATAGCCGTTCACTGATTTCAAGTAGCTGTTGTATTTCTTCTCCCATTTGTGTATCTGGTTAAACTCAGCAGCCATTGTATTCTGCAACAACGCCGTCTTGGTCTGTCCGTTGATTTGCTTTTCAATCTCACTGTTGATAAGTTCATTGCCTTCTGCCAATGCCATCCATTCCAAGGGATTGGATGACACCAATTGTGCCTTGGCTTCCGATGCCGTTGCTATGCCGATAATTGCCATCAACCATATCTTACCTATTTGTAATCTCATAGATGCTCCTCCTGCGTTTGCTGGTTTCTACTCGTTCTCTGATAGTTGTTACCAAGTTTTCCTTCATCGGTACTCCGATAATGTCAAGCCTTGGTGTCGTTCTGTCTCCAGAATATATGCACACGGTTTTCAATCGGAATAGTTGCTGCATGAAAGTTTGACTTTCGTTGAAATCCACCACACGGTATAGTTCCTGATAATCTACTTCACGATGAAACACGCCATGCTCAAACACTAATTGTTCGTTACTGATGATGTACCGCATCCTGCATAGATAGACCATTCGATATGCCAAACATAGGGAAAGCAAGAGCGAGAGGACAAACACCAAAGTGGAGAGAACGGCATCATCAATACCTGCATATACAAAGCCTACGCTTATAAGCACAAGCAAGTGCAGCTCGTTGATGACGAACTGCATCCAATGGGGCTTGATGATGATGTTTCTATACCGATATGTCTGCTGCATAGTTCTCCTTTTTGATAATGACACCATGCTTCATCTGCGGAAGCCCGATGTCTGTTCCTCTTTTTCCTTCTGTTTGGCTTGCTCTTGTTGCCTCTCAGCCTCTTGCGCCTTGGCGAACTCGAAATAGTCGAAGTCTATCTCTCCTTGGTCTATCAACCGTTGGTCTCGTTTGCCAAGCAAGGCATCGTTCCAGTCTTTGTATTGTCCCAAAGGATGAAAGGCTTGCACCGTGAAGTCTGTAAATCCCATTTCCTTAGCGATTGCTTTGAAGTTCTTCACAAAGCCACGTCCTGCCTCGTCTTTGTCAAAGCCCAAATAATGGTTCGCTTTTCGGGTCTCTTCCAGCATTCCCTTTATTTGCCCCTTTGTCGGTGTACCTCCGGTCGAGACATACACGTTCTTCACTGGATTGATTTGGTACTCTGCCATAGCATCGTAGGCACTCTCGAACCATAGAATATTTGTGGCTTCTTTCAATGGCTTACCGGTCAGGTTGGCTATCCACAATCCTTCACTGCTGTTGCTTCCTTCCGCCTTGCCCTTGTATGCCTTGCCGTCCTCTCGTCTCGGTCTGCCTCGCTCTTCCAATCCAACGATGCTGTCCGGCTTGGACGGCAAGGATAGTGGAAAGGCGAGATTGGCAAAGCTCAATCCGTCATTTCGACGCTTGGTCGCCAAGAAGAAATGCTTGTGAAAGGCGAACTGGGTCCCCATGTTGATGCCTCTTTCCTTGAAATAAGGATAGTGTTTCCGTTGGGTGTCCTTTTCCCTTGGGTTGAAACGCAAGATGTCATAGTCTGACAGGTTGAAGGGCTTGGCTTCTCGCTTGGGTTCTGCCACTCTGCTTTCACGCACATCAATGGGATTATTCAACAGTCTGTTGCATACCACATTCACCAGTCTGTCCAATGACATCCCTGGCTTATAGTCGTCAAACAGTGTCGGATGCTCCTTGATGAAACCTATCACGTTGTAGTTCTTCTGCTCTGGTGGCTGAAAACAGCACTTGCCATTGCCTGTGACAATAAACTTGTCGCCTCTCACTCGCTGTCCATAACTGTCCACCTTTACATACGACGGATAGCGCAATCCATCTCGTTTGTTCAACTGATAGCCTGCGTCCACCAGCAGCTCCTGTATGTTCAGACGCTGTAAGAAATCATTATATGTCAGTTCGTTGTTTGCCATAAGCGTATTCCGTTATAGTCCTTTCCCAATGTGAGGATGCAATACTTCTTGGTTCATGGCAGCCTCAAAGTTTCTCGCCGCCACATCCATTGGCGTATCTACTCCTGGCTTGAAGTAGGGACGAGGTGGCGCAGGTGCTGCACCATGATGGTGGTCAACTATCACTACAGGTGCGCCATGTGGACGATGTAGCTCACTGCCTACTTCGGCAGCAACACCCAATCCTGCTAACAGTGCAGCTCCAATCTTGGTTCCCAAACTGGTGCGGTCTTTCATATCAACCTCACCGAATATCTTGGAAAAAAGTTTCATGCGATGGTAGTCATCCACTGCCATGAACTTGTCATACTGCTTCTGCGTTATCTCGTGGCTTACTCGCTCACCGTTGATGATGGCTGTCATGCGGAATTTGCCTTCTTGCTCCGCTGGCTCCACTCGTATCTCACCAACAGTTACTTCTCTGCCATGCATGACTTCACGGAACCACCCCTTGCTCTCGTCCAAGTCCTGCCCATCCACAATACCTACTTTATTGTTCATAGGTTCTTGCTGCACTTGCAGTGGCTCAACGGTAGATTGCAACTGCATCCTGCCGTCCAACTCCTGTTGCACCTCTGGACGCAAACCGATATGGATGCGCTCCTTGCTGTTGAGCATATCCATCGTTATCTTGTCGGTGAAATCGTCCTTGATGACATTATTCAATATATCCAGTCGTTTGGCTACAGATACTTGCTTGACAGAATTGTTGGTCAATGCCTTCAATTCATCGTCGGTCAAGTCATACACCATATCACTTTTGGTGCTTTCTGATTGGATGGTGAGTGTCTTTGCCTTCTCATCGATGATGATACCGTGTGAAGACAGGCATTCCTGCCATTGATCGTTGGAGAAATATACAGGTGAGCTTATCAGTTCCTTGTAGGGTTTGGCTGGCTCTTTGCTTCTTGGACGTGTCTCTACAGGTGTCATCACGGCTTGCAGGTTTTGTAATACATCTGCTTGTGATGCTACTTGTTGCTGTCCTTTATAGTAAAAGCCATAGCCTCCAGAGGTTAGCTCTCCTGGTTTCAGCCTTCTGTCTGGTCTTTCCGCTACCATTGGTGCTCCTGCATAGAACATCTGTCCTCCGACTCTGCGTAGATGATAGCCGTCCTGCATTCTCGGTGTCCAACCTAAAAACTCTGGACTCCATCCTAACCGTCCGTATTCTCCAGTACCAATCCTATATCCATGCAGTCCCATAGCCACTCTTCCATTGGCATTTCTTGCATGGGCAAGGTTTCTCGGCATATAGAAGTCTTTGCCGATGATGCTGGTAAAGACATTGTACGCCTTCTTGTTGGCAGAGTTGGTTCCCCAATCGGTCAATGCCAACATCTGTTTCTCGGTGAGGTTATAGGTCAGCAGTGGGGAGTCATGTCCCTGTACCACTAACTGATAACCGTCACCGTTGGCTATGATATGGGCTTGCATGCCATTGCGCATCAAGATGTCACGCATCTCTGGCTGCAAGTCCATCTGTCTTGGATTCAAGTTCTTTCTTATCGCCATAGCATGATTGTATTAAGCGTTCTCTTTTTCCATTCCTTGCTCTAACAGTTCGTCTTTGTACTTCACAAACTGTTCCGCACTCTCGTTGCCGATGCACAGGGCGTGTTCCTTGCAGTATTCCTCATACTCGTTCTGCCATTCCTCACTGAAATGGTTCACATAATCAAGCCAACCATATTCGCCGCTCTGCATCTTCTCTACGAGAATGTCTTCTGTATAATAAGGTCCTTTTCTCATTTCTTCCCTAAGTTTGATGTTTCACTTTACTTTCTTGCAACGACAGAAGCATGTCTTCCTGCTGCTTTTTTCTGCTCATTCCACAGTTCTTCGGTATATTCCTCCTCTGGAACATAGTCAAGATTACCGTCATCATCCATTACCCAACAGCCATAGATGCCGAAGGTGTATTTGTCCCACTCTCGCTTGCCCTCCTTGCGCCACTGTTCACCATCACCGTTGGCGAAGCGGATGCCAGTATCACTCTTCAGGTCGATGCCTACGGTCACAGGCTCGTCTTCTACGGCAAATGTCAGTGCCTCGCCATTTTGGATGCTCTTTAGTTCTGTTCCTCCAAGACAGAGTTCGTCAGATAGCACCTGCAAGTTTCTACCAATCACTGGTGTCGGCACTGCCATAACCTGATTGGTCTCTCTGTCAATCTGTACAAAAGCCTTGACATGTGTGCCATCTGGTATATCCACATCTGCCACCACAGCCTTGCCCTGCTTCAACAGTTCCTGCTGCTCCTTGGTGAATTTGTCCAATGGGGCATACTTCAACACAGGATAGAACATCACATCCACGTTTCCATCTGCCATTCTTACCAAGGCGAATCGGGTTCTGCTCTTGATACTGTAACCCTCGTTTACTTCCATGCTCACAGGCAATACTGGCGATGGACGACCATTGCTGATGTCATCCAAGGCATGCATCGGCAGGTCTTCTATCATCTCATGGGTAAGACCGAACTTTGCAAGTGTCTGATACGGCACTTCGCTTTCTTCAAATGAGTTTCTTTTCATATTCTGATTATATTTTGAATGATACTTTGCATATAGCCATGCAAAGATAGCCCAAGAGTAATGAATACAAGAAAGCCTACGTTCTTCTGCCCAATCTTTTCCATTTTATTATGATTATATCATCATTTCATACTCTCAATCATACTTTAATCTTATTTTATGTTATACTTTTACTGCATCGTGTATCACTCTTGATTTCTTTCCCTAACTTTGCACTATGAATAGGAAAATAATGGCATTATGGGCAATAAGTTGTCTGGCGGTATCGAGTGCGAAGGCGCAGTTCAATACCGTCAGCGATAACGCATGCCGTTACAAAGTCAAGAAAGTGGAGGAGATGTTTCTGCCTCCTGCAAATAATCAGGTAGATTTCGTCACGGCAAATCTGCCACAACAGGAAACAGATTCTGTGGATAACAAACAAAAACAGTGGACAAGTAGCTATCCAAGCTTCACTTATCCACTGAAATCAATCAAAGTCACCAGTCCTTATGGCTATCGTCGTGACCCTTTTACAGGTAAACTATCATGGCACAACGGTTTGGATCTTCGTGCGAAGAACGAACCTGCCTATGCTATGATGGATGGTATTGTCGAAAAGGTAGGGTATGACAATCGTTCTGGTAACTATGTTACATTGCGGCATGGCAATTACCACGTCAGCTATTGTCATTTGTCTTCTATCATAGTTCGTAAAGGAGAATATGTTTATCCCGGTATCATTGTTGGAGTCACTGGCAATACCGGTCGTAGTACTGGCAGTCATCTCCACCTTACATGCAAAAAGGGTGGCAGGAGTATCAATCCTACCATCCTTTTGAAAATTATTGAGAGTATATAACTTTTAAGAACGAAAAAACTTTTTTATCATTGTTGTACAATAAACCACGTATATATATGTGATAGATGGTATTTATTTTATGTAATCCATATAAATATGTAGTGCAGAAAAATTTTCTGTAGAAAGTAAAGACAGCAAAGAAAATAGTATGGTTAAAATAATTCCTATCATTGATAGGGTTAATGATTGTGTGTTGCGGTTGTTCTCTTCAGTTAACTTATTTTTTGTGATTATTATAGAATCTGCAATAATCGAGAGATGGCGAATAACAGCCTCTTGCTTTGATACGTCTAATTTTTTGGAAGAATTATGTAAAAACATGAGGGAATCTCGTTCCTTTCCTGTAACATTCATAAGATACTCAACGTCCTTTTCTTCTTCCAATATGGGCTTGACAATAGAGTAAACCTTTTGGCAACGCTCTTTTATTATCTGAGACAAATCTTGATTGTTTATTGATTCTATGCACACTTCGCAAATAACATTCAATAAATCTATAAATGTGTCTTTTTTACTTGTATAGTTTGTATAGAATCTGAATAAATCATTTCTTGTATTGTATCGTCCTTGATAGATGGCGATTATTAAATTTTGAGGTTTGTCTAATTCTTTATTCTGTGTTTTTTCATTCGAGTTTTTCGATGAAAAAGGAAATATATAGATGAAACATATGATGAAAGAAACAAAAATCGCAAGCCCAAATGCATTTATATAGGAAATCACATTAGGTTTTGTTCTTGCTAGTGTTGTGTATAAAAATAAAAACAACATTGAAATTAATATTGTTATACAAGATCTTACTATATTAGGCTGAGTATTAAAACACCAGGTTATCATAACGGAAAATATAAAAATGCCAATCCACGAACAAACAGTATATCCCAATAGAAATAAATTTACTATTCCCAATGTTTGTAAAACTGTAAATACAACAAAAGCAGCAAATGCGATAATTATCGCATTTGCAAGTGTTATGGTTCTTTCTTTTTTTATTTTATTTAATATATCGAATTTCGGTAACAGCATGGTATGTCCTTAATTTTTTTCGTATATTATTAGCTCATTTTTTGTTTGCCTAAAATAATAAGGCTATTTCTGCAAGATAGTTATTTTCTTTACTTCTCCTAAACATCCAACCTCTATCTCGCCAATTCTTTTTTGGGAGGTATTATTTTTTGTAGACTCTACGACAATCTCATCATAATTATTTCTTGAAACGATTACCCATTTAGGAAATGCAAGCAATTCCCAATCTCTATTACAAGTTATTTTTACTTTTTTATATTCACCACCTTTACTTTTAAATGAAAGGAACTTATCACTTAAAGATATTGTAGTACAAATTGTATTAGGCAATGATGAAAGTGAATCGTTAAGTGCCTCAGATTTCTTGCACAAATCTACTATAGACGACCATTCTGGTATCATTTTCTTTATTTCAGAAATTAATTTTTTGAAGTCTCCTATAATATTAGTTCTTTTATTATAACACTCTACAGACGTTGATAATTTATCACCGCAATACAAACGAAGTATAGTGTTTTCATCTGTTAAATCATAATTATAAGGTTCTACTTTTTTTAGCCTGTAATTATTGACAGCTTCCTTTAGCTTTTCAAATGAAGATTCATGATATTCGAAAGTACTTCTATATAGAATGGTATCTATATTATATACTTTTATCTGGCGCACCCGACAAACCCTGTGGAGTAGGCCGTGCAGATGCTAACCCAAAACTGTTGCTAAACGATACATGAAGAATGGTATGTCTATGACTCCTTTTACTTGTGCACGAAAGCATTTGATCTTTGAGTTCAACGATTCAGCTGAAGCGTTAGTCTTACGTCCGTCAAAGTAGTTCAGGATTTCATCCTCATAGAATCTGATGGTATCGCGTACGGACTTGATTTCACGCAGAGTGCATGAAGCCACTTTCTCATACCACCCCTTGAAATTCTGTTTGGCAGTCTCCTTTGTGAGTTTCTTGTTTCTGAATATGGCTCTAAGGGAGTTGATCAGATTGTATGCTTCTTCAAGTTTTGGGTAGAGTGCGAAAAGTATCTTCGCACGCTTTTTCTGCGTTGCGCTCCACTTCTCTCGGCTCATGGACAATTGCTTGCGACATCGTGTCTGTGCCTCTACAAGAGTCTCGCCATTTTCAAGCCTTTTGGGTTCAAAGCGAGTGTTCAGCCTCATAGGCTTTCTTCCACGCTTGCTCTTCTTCCAGTTCTTCCCATGCCTTTTCCTCATTCGCTCGCGGTAAGCCTTTCTCTGCGCTGCCAGATTTTCGAGGTATTTGCGAAACTCTGCCTTCTGTCTGTTCACCTCCTTTACGGCTTTTCGTTTCAGGCGCAGACGTATCTCTTCGCAGCCCTCTCCACCGCGTTTTACGACATGGAAGCAGTCACGTATGACTGTGGCTTTAGGGAATGCCTCTCGGGCTATGACACGCATGCAATCTGAGAGATCCATCGTGATATTCTCAACCATTTCACGCTTATCTGCAGGTAGTTGCATGAGAACCTTCAGTACGTCAGCAGGATTCGTTCCCTTGACTACTGCTATGATTGCACCCTTGCGACCATGGGCATCCTTGTTGTGAACGATAGTGTACAGTTCGCCCTGGAGGGAGGTCTCGTCTATGCCTTGCTCCTTACCTACGTTTTGCGGAATAAGAATCCACTTAGATGCGTGATCCTTCTGCTCCCACGTCTCGAAGTTACTCAGGGTGTCCTTGTATCTTTTGGCAAACGTGGAGCTGTTAATCATGTACGTATAACCAATCTGACGAGCGGTTATCGTCTCAGAGTCCATTCGCCCTCTTTAAAAAAAGCGCGAAATCCTTCGCGTATCGAGTGCCCTTATGCTTCAGTTCAAACTCCTTGTCAAGGTCAACACTTCTTGTTGTGCCATCCGGCATTGTCCAGCGCCTTCTTCGTATGTGAAGTACCGCCTTCTTGTCTCGGGCTGGATAGTCAAGTAAACATGATTCTTCCCCAAAACCATTGCTCACGGAATCCTTCATGTCTGGTGTGCGATTGTCGCGCTCATCCAGATAGATGTGAAGCTCTGTTGTGTAAAGAACATCCTTGTCCAAAGTACGCTGTGTTGCAAAGTCTGTCACCTCAAAATACTTAAGAACTCCTTCGGGGAGGAAATATGAGGCGAGGCCTTCATACATGTTTATATTGTCATTCTGATTCATAGTGCAAAGGTACTACTTTTGGACAATCATGTATCGTTTGGCAACATAGTTTTTGGGTTAGCATCTGCACAGCCCTCCACAGGGTTTGTCGGGTGCGCCGTTTTTTGACCTAATGCGTTATCGGCTCTGCGTCTATGCGTCTGGCACTTTTAATCATTTTTTTTTGAATTTATTATATGTGTTAGCTAACTGTCCACAAGCCGCGTTAATCTTTCTGCCATGAGAAACTCTTATAGTAACTTCAAGTCCTGCTTGCTCTAATTGATGTTTGAATGCAACTATTTCCCGTTTCTGTGGTGCTTTAATTCTTGAATTGCTTGTTGGGTTGTATTGTAACACGTTAATCATAACTTTTTTGCCCCGAAACCATTTTGCAAGTTGTCTTACATCTGAGGGCCGGTCATTTATACCCGGTAAAAGCAAATACGCAAAGACAATTTTGCGATTATGCCTTTCAGAATAGGATAAGGCTTGCTTAACAACATCTTCAATAGCATATATGCGCATGTGAGGAATAATACGATTTCTTGCAGATTGTGTTGCTGCGTGTAAAGATATTGTCAACTGAATTTTAAGATGTTCCTCGCGCAATTTTTTTAATTGATCGACCGGACCAACTGTTGATATGGTAATGCCGTCGGTTGGAAAGTTGAGCCCATATCTATCTCGGAGAATATGGATTGCTTTTATCAAGTTGTCATAATTGAATAAAGGCTCTCCCATACCCATAAAAACGATACGGTTTACTTTTCGACGCAACAATATAATCTGTTGTACGATTTCTGACGATGTTAGATTACGAACAAAGCCATTTCGCCCGGACTCACAAAAAATACAACCAACAGGACAACCGACTTGTGTGCTCACGCAAACAGTTCCACCATCTCGCCGCTTGATAAAAACCGTTTCAATGTATTTGTTGTCTTTCAGTTCGTAAACATACTTTTCAGTATCACTGCTTTTGCAAATATTTTTTACCAACATTGATAGATTTTTTTTGCGTGGTAATTGCTTATATAATTCTTCATATAAGGCTTTTGCTTCATTCTCGCCAATAACTTCCGACATTTCTTTGTAAGTAAATCCGTATGGATCATTCCGTACTTCCGCAGGCGTATATTTAGGTAAACGTTTCATTTTTATATCCTTTCTTCTAAATAATAAAAGTTTGTTTTTGTGTATATTTGTATGGTTTAAGTTCTGCATACGAGTATACTCTGAGGCCAAATCATTAATTCCATCATCATCAAGATTAGTATATATCTTTAATGCGATGGATGAATTTGTATCTTTATCCTTAGCTTTCCACACATCAGCGAAACCACCTGAACCCATTAGTTTCTCTAATATATATCTTTCATCAAAGACATCTCCAGCTTTGAATTTGTGTATTGCTTTTTTTTCTGCCATATTTATATTTTAATTGTTTACTATTTTTAGCTATAAATACTCTTGACTCCCCATTTCATTACCACCACCTTGTATAGGTGGTTGATAATCATACTTCCTCCAATCGTGTTTAATTTCGCCATAAAGTTTCTTGAAGTCTTTTATTCTATTCTTTTCTTTAAGTGCGTTATAGTTCGCTTTATCCCTTTCTAAGGCTGCTATATTCTTATTGATATTATCAGTAAAATCAAGAACCATATTTTCTAATCTACGAGTCTTGTATTTTTGCTGTTTTATAATATCCCATGCTTTCTTTGCTTTATTGTAATCGTTTAGGACATTATTAAACAACTGGGTGTATTCTACTGAAGGTCTCTGTTCTATATTGGTATTATGACCATTATTATTTTGAGGAAGTTGGTTTATCACCCCAGAATTTATAGGAGAATTGTTTTGTGTTTGAGTTCCTTGATTTTGAGTTGTGTTATTTGAACTTCCTGTATTCGTTTGTCTTGCACCATGAGTTGTTGTTTGGTTTCGTCGATGATCTCTATTTCTTCCATTTTGGTGATTGTTGTTAGCCTGAGAACTGCTATGTGAGCTTGAAGAGTCATCATTGATATTGGTGTCACTTTCATCCGTTTCTTTGTTAGGAATTTCGACATTAAATTCAAAATTAGAATTCCCTTCAGTTTGTGTTTTTACAAAAGAAAAGTACAACACTATCCCTAAGACACATATAGAAACAATGCCGATAATATAGATGTAAGGAGACTTTAGAATTTTCGAACTGAGAGAATCCTTACTATTTACAATAGGAACTTTTTTGTCTCTATTCTTGCTCTGTTTTTTTACCACTCTCGGATATCCATCAGGTCTACCTTTTGCAGGTTTGCCTCCATCGGACACACATAATATATCTATAGTTACATTATCTGTCCAACCTGTAGCTTGTCCTTTTTCCCACAATGCTTCTAATGAATCTTTAGAAGAAGTACAGGTACTCTCAACAGTCTCGTTTATCTCAGAATCTGTGAGTAATCCACATAACCCATCACTGCAAAGAATAAATACATCACGTTGGTAAATATCATATACTCGCAATTCTGGAGTTGCAGTTTCACCATTATCTCCAAGTGATTTCGTTATAATATTGCCATCTGGATGATTGAACGCTTCTTCTTCTGATATTTTGCCTTCATCAACTAAAGATTGTACATAAGAGTGGTCATGAGATAGACGAACTAACTCATTATTTGGATTGAATCTGTATATTCTGCTATCACCACACCATCCGCAATATGCTTTACCATTTAATAGCCATAGTAGAACAATAGTACTACCTAGTCCTTCAGCTTCTTTGTGTTCTTTTGCATATTGCTTAATTGAATTATCTGCGTCGATGATTGACTCCTTGATAAAATCCAAAATGTCAACTTCGTTGCTTAATATTTCGTTAGGAACACTAGAAAAATGTTTCTTTATACTTTCAACGACAAGCATAGATGCGATTTCACCAGCGTTCATTCCTCCCATGCCATCTGCTACAACAAGAAGCGTTCCTTTTTCAGACAATTCTATGTCTGTATCGTTTCCTATTTTGGGACTCGAGTCTGAATTCAAAAGTGATAAGTCTGGACATATCCAATAGTTATCTTGATTTTGAGCTCGCCCTGCTCTATCACACTTTGCTGCGACATTAAATATAATTCGGCTCATATCTTTTATTTTTTTTGTTTAAAAATTCATTTACATATTGAGATATGCCAGCTTCTAACGAAGTAAACTCTTTTGTATAACCAACCGATCTTAACTTCGTCAAATTAGCCTCTGTGAAATTTTGGTAATGTTTTTTAAGTTTCTCGGGCATATCTATATAATGGATTTTACATTCTATATGACAGGCTTTTTTAATTGATTCTACGACTTCCAAAAAGCTACTTGCACATCCTGTTCCTACATTGAAGAGTCCTATAATTTCCTGATGTTCCAGCATCCAAATAATGACATCTACACAATCTCTAACGTATACAAAGTCTCTTTTTTGTTGTCCGTCTTTGAAATCTGCGCAATTAGATTTGAATAAGTTTACAGTATTGTTTTGGAGCATCTGCAAGAAAAAATGAAATATAACGCTTGCTTGTAAACCTTTGTGATATTCGTTAGGTCCATATACGTTGAAAAATTTCAATCCAACTGATAATGATTTGTTTTTATTCACATATCTATCATATGAAATATATTTGTCGACATAATTTTTACTCCATGCATATGGATTTAATGGAGATAGCTGATTTAAGTATTCTATGTCATCAGAATCTATATATCCTTTTCCCCCATCTCCATAGGTAGAAGCAGAAGATGCATATATGAATCGAATGTGATTATTTTTACAAAACTCATACAATCTAATCGTTAATTTGATGTTATTTTCAACAATAGAATCTACATTATTTTCTGTAGTAGAGGAAATACCTCCAAGATGAATAATGGCTTTTATTTTTTGAACATTAGATTCTATAAATGAATCTATATCTTGAGGGGAAACAAGATATGGGAATATACGTTTTGATATATTCCTCCATTTATCTTCAACCCCGAATGAGTCAACGGCAACAAGACCTTTATATTGTCTTAGCTCTAATTCTGCAAGCAAATTTGAACCTATAAAACCTGTAGCACCTGTTACAATAATCATAGTTTTATTTTATCTATTATTTTTGTTGATGATAGGTTATATACAAATGGGATGCTAAAAACCTGTCCTCCATTTTTTGTGACAAAATCAGCTCCTATAATCTCTTTAAATTTATAATCTCCGCCTTTTACCAACACATTTGGTTTTATTGCTTCTATAAGTTGCAATGGAGTATCATCGTCAAAGACAACTATATAGTCAATATATTGGATTGAAGACAATACTTTTATTCTTTGATTAAGTGTATTAACTGGGCGACTATTACCTTTTAATCTTCTTATGGAAGAGTCTGAGTTTAATCCTACAACAAGAATATCACCTTTTTCTTTTGCCTTTTGCAATAAGTCTATATGCCCTGCGTGAATAACATCGAAACATCCATTTGTAAAGACAACTTTCTTTCCTTTTGTCTTCTTGATAATTTCATGTACATTCAATACTTTTATGTACCCATTTAGAACTTCGTCTAATTCTACAATAGAATTTCCAAAACGCCCAACCTTAATATTCGCAGCTTTATTGGCAAAGTATAAAATTCTATCAAATGACATGTCTTTATACTTGGATAAATAAGAAATATATGCTGTTACTATATCTCCAGCTCCAGTAACATCAAAAACGAGATGCTTTTGGCAGCTATGTTTTATGATATTATTTTTTTCATCAACAGCAATGATACCTTCTTCACCACACGTCATAATTAATCGCTCTGTATTTAATACACTTCTTAATTTTTGTAAAGAACTATCACTAATCCATATTTCAGACAATTTATCTAAAAGTTTATGTATTTCCTTTTTGTTGCCTTTAACAATAGTTGCTCCTTTATATTTTTTCAAGTCATTCTCCTTGATATCTATAATGACATTAATGCCATTTCTTTGTCCATAACGGATAATGTCTTGACACATTTGCGTGGTAATAACGCCTTTATTATAATCAGATATTACAATGTTGCATATTTGGTTCCGAGTCAGATAATTCATAATTTTATATCTATCTTCGTCACTATAGGACACAAAAGTTTCTCGATCTGTACGAAACATTTGCTGATGAAGGTCATTTACGAATCTTGTTTTGCACGTGGTATCGGTATTATATGTTGATAAAAAATCGACCTCTAGACCTTCTTGCTTTAGTATTTTCTTAAACATTTTACCATTTTCATCGTTTCCAATTATTCCAAACAAAATTACATTAGCTCCTAACCTTTTTAGTTGTTTTGCAACATTTGCAGCTCCTCCTAATTGATATTCGCATGTAGTTTGTTTCAAAATAGGGCAACCTGATTCAGGCGAGACTCTTTCGACTATACCAAAAACATATTTGTCTAACATGAGATCGCCAATAACAATAGTTTTCATTTGTAATTCTCCGGTATCCATATTATTGAACAAGTATGAATTTAGCATTAATTCTATTAGCGAATAATCTATCTGCAAAGGAATCTCCAACAACAATTGTTTTTGAAAAATCAATATCAGGAAAATCTCTTTTTATGTTTTCTGCCATTCCTGTATTAGGTTTTCTTGTTTTGTCCGTATCGTCTATACCTTTACTGTAATAGACTTTATCTATAGACCCCCCAAGCTTCTTGATTTCACTCAACATACATTCATGTAATGTTAACAATTCATTCTCGGTCATAATACCTTTTCCTATTCCTGCTTGATTCGTTGTTATGAAAATCCTATCAAAACATTCCGAGAGTAATTTAATGTTAGATTTAAAGCCATCAGTAAAAACAAACTCAGAAAAAGATGAAATATAGCCATTGGGTTTTGTTATATTGACAACGCCATCACGATCAAGTATAAGGAACTTATAACCATTTTTGAATTCATTTTTTATTTGCTCCCACTCATTGACTGTTTTTAAATCTACTATTTCCTCTACCAGTTCACACACTATATGAGATATGATATCATGGCACTCTTGGATAATCTGTACATCATTGCTTGGAATCATTATTATTTCTTCTGCTAACAAATCAATATCATGTACGCATTGTCCTGTGAAAACTATTGATTTTATATTAGAATTCTTACACACATTCAATGCTTCTATGATATTCCTTGATTTACATGATGTTGTAAATGCAATAAACACATCTTTCGTTGTACCAATGCCTTCTATTTGCCGAGAGAAAATTCTTTCAAATCCAAAATCATTTCCTATACAAGTTAATAGAGATGCATTGGAACTCAACGATAATGAGGGAAAAGGTGTTCTGCTATTTTTTAAACGCCCCATCATTTCTGAGGAAAAATGTTCTGATTGAGAAGCTGAACCACCATTTCCAGCTGTGATTATTTTTCCTCCGAGTTTTAGGCATTCAGCCAAGATTTGTGCAGATTTTAATATTTTATTTTGAATTCCAACATTTTGAATGATTGTATTCAAAATAGCTCTACGTTGCTCTAACTTTTTATTTATTTTTACTAGTAATTCCATTGGAATCGAAGAAATTAAATAGACATTAGAAATGCACTCGGTATATACGCTGTAACTACAGTTACCAATTCGTCCACAACCACTCCAACTCTTTGCTGTCCCTGCCATCTTGCGACTCTGCCAATCACTCCCTTAAACGCACCATCAATAACCTTTACCAACTGTCCTTTCTCGAACTTTGGCACTTCGACTAATGACACGATGGTATTGTCCGCATCGGCAGCACAGATGATTTTGAGACTTTCCATCTGACAGTCTGGAACTATCATAGGAATCTTCTCTATTCTGCGCCCAACGTGGACGTGACGATAATAAAAGCGGAGAAATGGGAGGTTTACGTTGTCGTAAACAAAGGTTTTGAGTTGTTCTTCGGTACCGTAGGCGAAGAAGATGTTAGGTAAACGAGACTCGGTAACATTTTTACGCTTACCTTTTATAAGTTTTACTACATTAGTGGTAGGATAGAAAGCTGTGATACCTTTTGCGGTCAAATAGTCGTATGCCTTTTTTTCTCTACCATAAGTGGCGCGTAAGGCATACCAATGAGGAAAATCTGCCTCTTTTTGTGCTTTAGGCTTACTTGCTATATGGGCATTTCTGGTGGACACCCCTGTTTGTGAACTCTTGGCGGAAACTATGCTTTGAGCTTCGGGGAGGGCGTTGGAGGTAAGTCCAGCGCAAGGAGGGAATTCACCACCTCCTGAGGTGTGTACATCTTCTGATGTCCATTCATCGACTTTCATATCGGTGCTAACTTTTTTCTAGACAGAAATCCGTTAAATTGCGACAGAAAAAAAGCGTGGAATCGTCCTGTTGTCCATTCCACTTCCTGAGGCTCTAGCAATTGCCTATCATAGTTGAACAGACAACGTCAGAGCCCACGCCGATATGAAAATCATGTCCGTGTAAAGAGACCTATATAATACATTTAATTGCGCCCGAAAGGGTACAATCTATGCTTACAAGGTCTCCACGGGATTGAAATAATCACACCCGGGACATCTACCGTTGACCATATTCAAGACTATGATTAACTGTTAATTTGCTAGATTACAGGAAGTCTTAAACACAGCGTCGATAAACGCCTTCCATTATGTCTGGATTGTCTTCCCACCCAAAGCCCGCTTTCGTATAGATATGTCATGGTTGACTTCACTACACTCTGCACGGCGTAGGCTGCCGACTCGGTTATCATGAAAGAACTCGTCTTACAGCGACAACTGCGGTCTGGCTATACAATCCGACTGCAAAAATACGAAAATTTATTGAGAAAAGACAAGAAATGGCAGGAAATATCAATACAGACATGCAAATTTAAGACTATTTAAGTCTAAATTCTTTAATATCTCAGAATTTTTACATACGCAAATACCTGTTTTATGCGTTTTTTGTATGCTGTGTTAGGCTATATACTTCAAGTACCGATGAAGTATAACTTCGACAAGCAATGAAGTACTACTTCAATGACCGATAAAGTACTATTGCTTTTTTATGGGATGTATATAAGTTGAAGTTCCGCCATTCTCCGCCTTCTGATGGACGGTATATGCTTGCCTCTCCATCTGCAAAAGTCAAGGTAGTCTTTCTCAATGTCACGCATTCCTCGCTCAATCTTTTGCAGGAGGCGGCTCTTGGGAAATCTTTTGTTCCCTAATATCTTATAGGGTCCGACATTATAGGCAAGTACGGCAAGGAGTAGTGAGTCCTTGCCATACTTGCGGAACATGGTGCATAGTTTGGTGAGGTCTGAGCACAATAGAGAATCAGCTTGCCGATAAGTGAGATTCTTCTTGAACTTCTCGTGCGGCAATATCCGGTGTCCCCACCCGATATAGGGATAGTTGCGCTTGATATCGTGCCATCCCTCGTAATACTTGATACAGCGCACGGCTCGCTCAAAGGGAGGCAAAGCGAAAATGCCCAAGTCGGCTTGGCTTGGGCTGTCGTTGGTGGGTGTCTTGTTCTGCGCCATGATGCTCTGGCACAGTAACAAGAGTGTTAGGATGATGTATGTTCTTGTCTTTTTCGTCATGGATGTTGTTCTTGTTTTGTTTTTTGGGGTGTCATTGGCTTGTCACTTGGCATTCTTCTTATTGAATATCTCTGCTATCATGGCTTTCACGTCCTCACCGACTTGCACGAAGTTCTTATAGAGGATGCGCTCACGCTCATCACGGCTCTTGAAGGTGTAGAACTTGGGTAGTGGCATATACTCGCTTTCTTCTTTCTTGATGTCTGCCATATCGAAGTCGGTCTTGCAATAGAACTTACTGGTCTTGAACTCGTCGCTCTCCTGTATGTTCATACTGCCATTCATACCTGTCTTGGTAGCCACAAAGTCTCTTGCGGTCTGTCCGCAGATCCATCCTGTCGGCATATCCGAAATTTTGGAGGCAGGAACAAGACTGTCCATGTTCTCATTCAGATTGATGCTCGTCTTGTCTCTGTCGATGGTCACGCCTTTCTTCAGTTGCACCACCTTACCAAAGATGTCGGAGGAAAGCCATTCCAGTGTTTCCTTGCTTCGTGCCGAACCGCTTACCACGTTGCCTACGGTGGTGATGATCTTCTGCATACCAACCTTTCCATAGTCGGCTTCCAACTGAGGCAGTTCCTGAAATCCTAAGGCAACACTCACCTTATTGCTTCGGGCGGTACCTATCAGTCTGTCTATCTTATGGAAGTAGAGTGTAGGCAACTCGTCCACAATGATGCTCACAGGGATGTTTTTGCCTTGCCCTGTGTTCACTCGTGTCACCAATCGGTTGAGGATTAGGGCGTTCAATGCTCCGATGATGCTCTCCATCTCTGGATCATTGGCTATCAGCAGATAACTGGGGTTCTTCGGGTCACTGACCTTCAGGTCAAAGTCATCTCCGTCCTTATGGAATATCCAATAGCTTTCCTTGGTGGCAAGGCGTGAGGTATAGACACGCAGTGTACCTATCATACCTTCCAACTGCTCCATCGCCTTATTCTTCAAGGCGGTTTGGAATGGACCGAGCAATGGAGCCACCTCATTATCGGTCTCCAATACATTGAAGACGGTCTGATAGCTTTCATTCAGGAAACTCAGAATATGGGGCATATCGCTATACTTGCCCAACCAATAGGCTGGCTCCACTTCTTCTCCTGCATGGTTAAACACCTTACCAGTCGGCTTCATCTGCATGGTCTTCGGGTCAAGTACTTTCTCTGCTATCAGCATCTTTCCTTCCTTGTCGTATGGTTCCTTTCCATAGTTGATGAAGAAGTAGATACAGGCGGCGAGGAAATTGACGGCTGAGGTCTGGAAGAACTGGTCGCTACCGCCTCCGCCTTCTTTCTTACCTTTTTGCAGTGATTCAAGCAGGGTTTCCGCTGTTTCGCTCGCTGCTGCCAGGTTATTGATGTACTTCTGCTGTATTGGGTTCACTCGCTTGGAGTATTCCACATCCACAAAGTTGATGATGTTGAACTTACAGCCTTCTGGCAGTTTGCCCAGCTGTTGGTTCTTCTTGTAGTGGTAGTACAGTTTGGTTGCCAAGGTTGGGAACTTGTAGTCGTAAACGACCATGGCAAAGCCTTTTGCACTGTGCTGACGGATGAACGGCTCGATAATAGAAAAAGTCTTACCGCTACCAGGAGTACCCACAACCCATGTACCTCGGAAAGGGTTCACGATGTTCACCCATCCCTTGCGGAACTTACCCTTATAGTAGTAGCGCATGGGGATATTCACGCTGTATTTGTTGTATTCCTCCTTCTGGCACTGCTCGAAACTCTCGTTCTCAAAATTAAAACGGTCTTTCATCAGTCCTTCCTTCAGAAACTTCGATATATTATCCAAGGCTACATGCACCAGTACTGTTCCGATGATGGTTGCCACCATATAAAGAATGGTGTTCAATCTTAGGGTATAGAGACGAGTGTCCATCACATAGCCGAAGAGCCACACGGACAATATCAACAGCAGCACGCCACTCACCAAGGGGTACAGCACCTGCCTTCGGGCATCAAATTCCAAGTGTTTCTTGTTTCTCGTACCTACACAGGTGATGCACACCAAGAGGAATGTCACCACCTTGCTATACACCAGGTTCCCGTCATGGTAGATAAACCACTGTTTGATGCGGTCGTGCAGGTCGCACACCACACCGCCAAAGCCGTCTATCGCCCTTGGGTCTATGGCATACTCAAAGAACTCCATCAACACGGATATGTAGATGACCGCCCTGAATATCTTGTAAAATCCTTGTAGCTCCTTGCTTTCTTCCATAAATATTCTTAAATAATCAACCTATAAGTTGTATTTCTCAATTATTTGTTGTATCTTCGCACTATAAAACAATAAGATTATGACATTCGACCTGATTACAGAAAACGAGCACCTTTGGGCTGTCAGATATGATGACTGCCTCGACAACGTTCTTGACTCAATTCTTGGGCAATGGAACGATGTTACATGGTTGCGTAGCTTCTTCAAGCATAACATTGATGATTTGGCATCCTACTTCAAAATCACTGATGTCAATCAAGCCATCTATGATACGATTGAAGATAGCGAACGCTTGCAATGTCTCATCATGGATATTTCTCCTGATGCTGACCTTGACAAGATTTTCCGCCCATTGGAGAATAGTCGTACTTCGGAAATGTTGTTGGGCAAAGAGAAGGCACGCTTGCATAATACGCCACGTCATGCTTCTTGGCTCCGCATCTATGCTATCAAACTCGAACCGGGTATTTACATTATCACTGGCGGTGCAATCAAGTTGACTCGTACCATGCAGGAACGTGAACATACTTTGGTGGAACTCGCCCGAATGGAAAAGGTGAGACGTTTCTTACTTGACAACGATATTGCCGACAAGGATTCCTTCATGGACTTCTTAAATGAAATCATATAGAAAGGAGGTTATTATGAGAACTACAAACGAAATCGTTTCCAAACTGAGAGAACATCAGTCTTCAACTCCATCCAAATGGCGTGAGAATGCAAAGTGGCGCATGGCTAACAAATCATGGCTTCGCTATTCTCAGCACATTGCAATGATGATGCTCGACAAGATGGAGGAATTGGGTATGACCCAAAAGCGATTGTCTGAACTCATGGGCTGTAGCCAGCAATATGTTTCCAAGGTACTCAAAGGACAGGAAAACCTATCCCTCGAAACCTTGGCTAAGATAGAGCGTTGTCTTCAACTGCCTATTCTGAATCATTTAGCGTAGCTCTATTTCAGAAAAATCGGATTGAAAGAGTCGGCTGACAGCACATCGCTATAGTTTATCTTCAGTGAGATGGTGCGACCGCTGATTTGGTTCTCCGTCATTTCGATGGTTAATTGCTTGTCATTCGGGAATGTCATTTTCCGAATGACTATCACATTGCGGTAGCCATAACGGAATCGCTTGGTCTGCTCCAACGTGAAGACTGGATGCAACTCTACCATCTGTGAGTTGGTTGCCTTTGTGGTCTTCTTGTCCGTCAGCTTCAATCGTATTTGGTCTATGTCAAACGGTATGTCCGTCTTGTTCTCCACCGAGAAGTCCAAGAAGAAATAGTCGCCCGATGAATAGATGTTGTTCAGTCGCATCACCATTTTATGCGCTTTGGTCTTCACATTGTTCACATGGGCTTCCGAACTCCAAATCTGACGAGCATAACGAGCCATGTCCGTAGAGGACAATGTGACCGCAGGATTGTTATAGGCATTCTTCTCTATCTGTTGTATCTCCTTATCCGTCACTGCCTCTTGTAGTCTTGTGGTATAGAGCAGCGCATATTGTGTGCGGTATCGCTCCGTCACAATGGTCACGATGGCAAGCACTTCACCATCTTCATGCATTCCCTCCTTGGGTTTCAGACGCACAGTATTGTTGATGGGTTGGTCTCCTGCTATCTTGTCAGTGGATATGTCCACAAAGCGGATGGGTTCACTTGCAGTGATGACGGTAGTTACTTGCTCGTTCACAGTCAGTTGCTCCATTTCCTGATAGGTGCAGGGCTGATAGCTCTCCGCACTGGTCTGTTGTGCCATCATTGGAGTGGCACTTATTGCACACATAATCAGTGTGCCAATAGTCTTCTTGATATTCATATTCGTATTCGTATTCTTTGGATGTTGATGTTTACTTACTCTTGGTGTCTTTGCTGTTTATCAAGTACACAAAGGTGCCATATTTCAGTTTCACCTTGTTCTTCTTGATAGCCTTGCCTATGGCATTGCTTGTTTTCTGATAGGCATTCTGCATGGTCTGCATGCCCCATTGTGAAAAACTGCTGCCAGTATTGGTGGTATTCATATCCACATTGCCGGTCACGGCTCCGCTTGCCACATCCTTGCTGGTCTCACGGAACTGGCTGCTTGGCACATACAAGCCTTCCATGCCGTCTGTGTCATAGAGTGACAGATTTATTTTCACTATCTCATCGTCCACCAGCACACTTTTCACCGTGCCTTTCACTCGTTGCGAACTGAAACCGCTCATGGTGGCATACAGGTATGCCCCTTTCTTCACCACCATTTCTCCGATTTCCACATCATCAAGCAGTCGCAAGCGGACACGGCTTCCGTCCATCGCCTTGATATTCTCGTCAATGATAGCCTTAATTAGTGCAGGCTCTTTCTCATTCACTGCCAATGTATTGAAGTAATCCGATGATGTCTTCACCTTTTTCACCACTTCGCTTGGCTTGTCGTTCTCGTCCGCTTCCTTTCGGGCATTCTCATTTACCTTGATTTTGCCTTCAATGTTGATACCGCCCTTGGCTGTAGCTGTTGTTTCATCGGATGCTGTTGCTGAAGACGATGAGTTCTGTTGCGTGGCTTGCTGTCCCTTCAGCCTTGCTTCGGCAAGTGCCTTGTTCAGCTCTGCCAACGCCTCGTTCTCTCTTTGTCGCTCATGGGCTTCTTGCGCTTCTCTCTGTTTTTCCATTTCTGCTTGCCTCTTGGCTTCGGCATCCAACTGTTGCAGTTCTGCATCCGAATATTTGCTTTGGTATTCTTCTTTTTCTTGCTCATTGTCTCGGTCTATATTCTCCACGGCACTATGGTCTTCTATCTTGCCGTAGGCGTTCAACATGTTCTCATACTTGCCTCCAATACCGTCACCTCCCTTAATATGGGCTTGTGGCAGGTTCGGATTCAGATATTCCGTGGTCTGCATATTGGCATCCTGCTTCTCCGCAACCTTAGTATCAAAGAGGTCGAAGATAAAGTAGGATGCACCGAGCAGTGGGAGATAGACAATCGCAGGTAGCATGTACTTGGGTTGTCTGAAATTGATTCTTTCTGTCAGCTTCATCGTTATTTGTCTTTATAAGGATGGCGTGCATCCTCATTGGTTCTTACTATATTCTTTGCATTCCCCATATTCTGATGGCGAGCCTTTATCAAGGAGTCCTGTCGCTCCGTGGCGGTGCGTCGCTCTCCCTGATAATGATAAGCTCTTGCCATGCGATAGATGTTGAAACTGAAACTCACACCTACAAAACCGAACACGATGACCAGGAACAGTGTCTTGTGCAGGTCGGCAAACCTCTGTACCTTAGCTGCCGCCTTGTCAATTCTGCACATCTTGGCAAACTTTCTTCCGGCTCTCACGTCTCGCTCATAGCGTTCCTTGTATTTGGGGTCATCCTTGTCGGGCATCTTCTCCCCAACGAGCATCTGCTTAAATCCTTTTGTGTTCATCGTTATTTCTTTTTTTACCTTTTTACTTCTTTACCCTTTTACCTTTAATAGTTCGACTTTGTCTTCTGGTCAATATCCTTGTTGAGCAAGGTTCTCCAGTTCACTATCAGCAATCCATGTGGGTTGTTGTCAGTCCTCGGAACTCGTTTCAGTTGTCCTGCCGTCACCAGTTCACGGGTCAACACATTGGTTCTGCGCTCGATGCGCTGTCTGCCGTAATAGGTAAACTCCATCTTCTCCTTGTCAAACTTGATGCTGTCACAGAAGATGCTGAACACGGCACTCGTTCCCATGATGTTGGAGTAGAATCCCTTCTCCTTTAGCGTATTGTACTGTGCCAATCCAGTCTCATCCACCAGGTACATGGCTTTCTCCATCGTGTATTTGATGTACTTGTCATCAGGTGCCAACGTAAAGAAGTAGTGATGGAACATCTCGATATGACTCTTTGCTTCCACATCCAGTGTCTCATCCATCGTCGTACGCTGCACCAGAATTGGCACGTTGCCATCCAATACATAGATTTTGTTCTGTGCATCCACCACCATATTCTTCGCCGTCCAGATGCTACTGATACTTATCAGCACGCACCCAACCAGAAACAGACTACAGATGATAGTCACCAACTTCACCTTATTCTCTAAATTCTTGATTACCATTGCTATTTCGTTTTTACCTTTTTACTCTTTTACCTTTTTACCTTTAATGAACAACATGCGCCAATGTTCCCTGTGCCGACATTTTGGCTTGCTGTGCCACACCCTCACCGAAGTTTCTGGTGGAGAAGGCAGTATCGCCCTCTGGTATCATCCATGCCGCAAGGTCTGGAACCAAGTTCAGACACTTCAATGCCACGATACTTGCTGCCATCAGATACCCTGCCGAGAAGAACGAGTTTTGCAGATATGCTGCCATCGTCTGCTCACTGGCGGTAATAGCCGTCAGGTTCTCCACCTGTATGCAGAGCACAATATCAAAGAGCAGCAGTACGTAGAATCCTACGAAGTAGAGCATGGCTCCATAGAAATGCACGGTCAGATACCTTGTCAGCCACTTCGCCCAACTGCTTTCCCATTTCGGCAATAGCGAGAATGCCCATTGTATCGGTCCGAATATCGTCAGCATTCCCAATAGTATCTGTTGGCAATAGATGGTACTCCACCAACCGATACGAAACACAATCAATGCTATCAGCATTACTATCTTGTCGATGTTCACTACGGCTCCTGCAGTCAGTGAGGTAAACCACAGCTTGGCTGCGTCCTTTTCCATGTTGGTCACTTCATCCACACCTGTCTGCTCCATGGTCGATTCCACCAGATTCGGGTCTGTTGTTCCCTTATGGGCAATGTCTGCCTGGGCTTGTACGTTGGTGTACATCGTGTCTCTGGTGTAGATGAGCTGCTGAACTTCCGTAAACTTGTCCTCTATCTGTGTGGCTTCCGCCTCATATAGGTCATGGGTATAACTTCCAATGGAGTTTGGTATGTAACTCAGAAAGTCCAGTACGCACCAATTGCTGCCACTGTTCGTCATGCCTGTATCGGCAGGTGGGTACCACCAACAGAGGATGATGCTTATCACCAATGGCTTGAATAGTTTCATCACATCCAGTGGCTCATGCTTCACCATCATCTTGTAGGCCATGTTCGCTGCCACCACGATAGAGAAGAGGGCGGCTAATGCCATACACATCTGGACGACCCACCAAAAAGGTCCGTTTGAGCCTGTAAAAGTAGCGTCGCACAGAAACTCGTTGGTCTGGAAAATCACGTCATCAATCTCTTCTTCCAAGATATTGATGCCGAAGTCGGATAATATGCTACTGTTGTCTGCCATAACTCCTTATCTGTTTATTTTCAAATCATTGTCATCCTCATTCGAGCCGTTATTACTGCCAGAAGATGTGTTGTTTCTCACTGCCATTCCTGCCTCTCGCCATTTGCTGGATGCACTGCTGATGATACTTCGTTTGTTGGCGGTCTGGTAGTTACCGTTTGCTGTCAACAATTCCTTGGTCTTGCTGGCATTCGACATCTGCACCAGTTGCTTCACAAGTGTCTCGTTCTGTTTTGCCACATCTGCATAAATCTGTAGGTACATCTTCTTACGCTTGGCATTGGGCATATAGGCATCCTTGGTGGCTTTGATGGCTGTCTCATAGACATGATAGCATTCTGTCCAGCGTTGGTTGTCACCGATGGATCCGCCTACAGGCAGGATGCGGTCGATGTTGCTCTTGAAGGCATTCATCTTGCTGTTGATTTTGCTTCCTTCCACTTTCCAGGCGAGGTCAATCTGACGGTCTGCCATATTCAACGCCTCAATCTCTGCTCTTTTGGTCAGGGCAGAGTCGATGGCTTCGGCATATTCCACTTGATTGTAAGCTCCGATTCCTGCCGTGGTACGAAAACCGAGTTTGTTCTTACTCGCAGCCGATTTCTTGTAACTGCTGTGCAGTAACTGATAGTACAATTCTGGTGACAGACTTCCGCTACCGATTTCCATTACCGTTATCTGGTTCTTTTTCGAACTGTCATGATTGTATGTCACATAACTCTGGGCATTGCCTGTCATGGCTATGCCCAATAATAGTAATATAGCTCCTGCCTTTGTTTTCTTTCTATCCATGTCTATACATTATTATATAAGGGTTACTAACTCTCACTATTTGCTAACAAATGAATTCTTCATACTTCACTCTTCACTTAACTAATATCCGAGTTTACCTGCCACTCTCCACCGACCGAAGGCATCTTCCAGTATTTGCTGCTTGCTTTTGGTTCGGTAAACCTTTTCTTTCCAATAGCCGATGCGCACTTGGATATATCGCCACGACTCAAAGTAGCTTTTGTTCAGATGCTTCTCTATATTGTCAAGCGAGGTGTTGATGCTTTCCAATACCACAAGAAGGTCTGCCGTGGAACACGCTGCCGCTCCTGTGGCATACAGCACCAAGTCGCTCACGCTTTTGTAGAGATATTCGCCTTCATTTGCGATATTCTCTATGGCTCGTCGGTTAATACCTATCAGTATGGTATCGGCAAGCGAGATGCGCTTTCGTTTGATGACTTTTTGGTTGTAGTCATCCAACAGCTTCTTATAGTCCGATATTCTGTCGCTCACACCCTCGTAGGTGGAGTACACGTTCAGACTGGTTCGTAAACTTTGATATAGCACATCTATCACATCAAATGCCCTGGTGTACTTGTCAAGGTCAACGTTCAGTTCCTTGTATGCCTTGATCTCGTCCTTACTGTAACTGTGCAATAGTTTATTGCTGTATTCCAACGTGCTTCGTGCAAGCAACAGACTCCGCTGTTTCTTGTGGTCATTGATGTAGGCTTCCACGCTGGCAACATCAAATCCCCATTGGGCGAATGTTTTAGAGGGGAGGGCGAGGAGCAAGATTGCTACCAGCAATGTTCTCACAATATCCATTCGTCGCTTCTTGTTCACTGGCCCTGCAACCCTCTCCGCTGCATCAGCCTTGTATTCTTTTCTATTACTCATTTTCATTGTCTTCATCATTAAACTTGCCGTGATAGTCATCTGAGTGTTTGGTGTCGGCAGCTTTTCTCAACCAACGTTTCTTGCATTTCTCCACCAGTGTCAACCGTCGTCCTTCGTCAGCATTGATATGTGGAGCGATGTCCATCAGCACGTCGATGATGTTGCGCTTGTAGTGCATCATCTTCTCCAACGATACCAAGTCTGCGTATATCTTGGTGATTCTGCTGTCCACCTCTCTGGCTATCTCTAACCTATCGCTCGACCATAGCAGATGAAAGGTATCATCGGGGTTATTGTCATCGGCAGGTGCGCTCTTAGCATATTCGGTGGTTATCTTGCACGATGGATATTCCTGTGCGATTTCCGAGATGCGCTTGTTCACTTCGTCTGCCTTTTCCTGCTCGGTCTTGCTTGGGTCAAGCGTTATCACATCCACTACCGAGGTGTTGGTGTATTCCGATGTCAGCTCCCAACTGATCTGCAGGATGGCTCTGTGTATCTTGATGCCCAAGAAATATTTCGGCTTTCGGGCAATCTTCAATGTTGCCTTGAAGGTGATGATGCCGTTGATGTTGGGCATGGTGGCTTTTCGAATGTAAGTATAGCCGCTCCATGTTCCTTCCCCTTGCCAAGTCAGGTTGTAGGCGCTCTTGCAGTCGTTCATAATGGCTGGTATGCGATAGTAGTCATCCGTCGCCACGTCATTGTCCTTTCCTGCCTCTGCCTTGGCTTCCTCTATTTTCCTTTGTTTCTGTTGCCATGTGGCAAGTTCTTTGTTCAGTTGTTCGATGGAAGCCATGTTCTTGTTGTATTGCTCCCGATACTTGGCTGCATCTTCCACACTTGCATTGGCGATTTGCTTGACAAGTGATTTGTTCTCCGCTTCCAACTGATTGATTTGCGATTGCAAAGAGGTTATCTTGGCATTGGCTTCCTGCTCCTGCTTATACAAATCTGAGAGGTCAAGGTTGTTCTCTGTCACAGATGTTGTCATGGCGCATTTCTTGCTGTGGTCATTCAGCGAACCGCCACAACTCTTGCATTTGTATTGTGTGGTGCCTTGCCCCAACTGCACACCGTCGCTGCATGTCACACTAATGGTCACGCTCTCGCATCCCTTCAGTTTGGCGGCATCGGTTGCCTGATAGTAGTTGCGTGCATCACTGCCTATATAATAGGTATAGCCTTCCTCGTTGTCATTCCATTCGCTCAACCGGGCTTGCAGTTGTGCCTTGAAGGTGTTCAAGTCCATCGAATAGGAGTCAAAGACTGCCTCATACACTTCTTCTGTCTTGTTCCAACTCTTGTACACCTGTATCTCGTAGGCGTATGCCTTCTGTTTCTGTCCTTTTTTCTTGCTACTGATGATGTAGCTGTTCAACCAATAGCTGATACTGTAGGTAAAGCCATCATTCTGGTTGTTGAGCTGTTGCACCCTTGTTCTTGACCATCCTGCATGATTCTCCGAGTTTTGCAGGATAGCTTCCTTTTGGCTATTGTTGGGATAGAAGTTGGCATCCTTGGTGTTGATTCTGTACCAGTGGTCGCCTTTCAAGATGCTGTTGTCATCGGTGGGCGGTACATAGTCGCACAATTTCTCTCGTCCTTGGTCTCGTCGGGCGATATACCATCTTTGCGTGTAGTAGTTTCCTGCCGTCTCATCCAGATAGTCCGTCATCCATGAGGTGAGGTTATAGTTGGCAAGAGAGAAAAGTCCTGCCACGTTGTCCTTGCCTCCAATCATTCCCAAGAGGGTGTTGCCTACGCTCTTGTCGAGACTTTTGAACAGCGAGGAATAGTTATCCACAATGTCGATGGCTGCACTGAGCTTGCCTTGGAAGAGGTCGTTGAACTGGCTGCTCTGCAACAGGGCATTGCCGATATTGTTCATTCCTGCTCCTGCAAGGTTGGCTCCTGCCTTATACAGATTGTCGATGTCGGCTTTCAGATTGTCCACTGTAAAATTGCCTGGCACCTTCGACAAATCGTCCAACATCTTCTTCCAATCCACGTTGCCAATCTCTGAAAGTTTCAGTATGGCAGCTATCTCCTGGTTGATTTGTAGAAAGGCGATGTCCGAGAATGTGAGGGTGCTGTTTGTTACCACACTCTCAAACTGCATGCACAGGTTCTTGGTGTCGTCACATATCTTCATCAGATAGGTTCCCCAATACAGGGCAGTCTGCGGACTTTTCAGCATCATTCCTGCCACCGTCCATATCTTCGGCATGATTTTGCCCGACACCATGTTGTAGATACGGCGGTAATAGTAGTTCTCTGTGCAACTGTTCCAGATGCCCAAATCCGTCATTGCCTTGCGTTCCAAGAATTTTGAGGCGAAGATGCCGGCACTTGCCACTTCTGCTGCATTATAATGCTTCAAGATGTTCTGCACCTGCTCGTTATAGTATGCCTCTGCCACGGCTTCCGTTCCGTATGCAGCTGCCATAGCAGCTACCGTCTGCCTGTCATAGTTCACGCTGTAGTACTGTGCGTCAGCCTTTGCCAACACACAGACTATCAGCATTATGATGGATAGAAGTCGTTTCATCTTTGATTACTTTTTATTTTCGTTCCCTAAATTCAGTACTTTTCCTGCCTGATTTACCTTTTGAGCAAAGGCGAGGCTCTTGCTGATACCACTTGCATCCCAATCCCTGCAATAGGCTTCAATAGCTTGCTGATGATTGCATTTCAACTCTCGCTTGTATAGCTTCAACGCTTCCTTTTCCGCTCGCTCCGTGGTGTAGGTCATATAGCACTCATGCGGTTCCTCCACACCATACACATTGCTGGTCTGTCCTCGTCTGATGAACACTTCACGGAAGAAACTGCGCCCTTCCTTATTCTCCAAACGGTTAATGGTGAAGATTTTCTTGCAGTCCACATCGGTCAAACCGAGTATCGCCTTGATGGTGTCAAAACGTTCCTTGAACTTGCTTTGGTCGAGCAGCATCACCACATCAGAGTTGTTGATGATGGCTTCCTTAACTATCTCACTTCCGATGATGTCCTGTATCTCCTGCGTCACCACACCCACGCTTGCCCAGAATTTTCTGGCGGTCTTATACAGATATTTTATGTATTCCGCCATCATGGGCGAGGCGATGGCTTTCCATGCCTCCTCGATGATGAGCATCTTTCGGTTCTTTTTGATGCGCATCTTCTGCAGGAACACGTCCATGATGATGAGCGTCACCAGTGGAAAAAGCAGTGGATCATCCTTGATACTGTCGATTTCGAAGACGATGAAGGTCTCATCAAACAGACTGCTGTCCATATTCTCATTCAGTGTCACATCGTGGCTGCCTCCTTTATAGAAGTCCTTCAACAGATAGTTGTAGGATGACAGGTCTATGCCATGCAGACCGTTCTCCTCGCATATCTTCGGCAGTCGCTCAGTACTGAACTCATAGAAAGTGTTGAAACAGAGGTTGCTCACTCTCTTGGTGGTGAAATAGGCATCGTAATACTCGTTGATGACTTGTTCTATCAGTCTGTCTTCGGTCTTGCTCACTGTGCCTTGACTTCCTTTCCATATCAGCATCACGAGGTTTTTCAGGAATCCCAACTTTTCGATGTTCCATTCCTCTCGCTTGATTTTGAAAGGGTTCATCGTGATAGGATGCTCCTCGGTATAGGAAATGTATTTTCCGCCGAAGTATTCACACAGTCCCTCATACGAGTTACCTGTATCTACCAGCACGATGTCGGTGTCCTGCTCATGGGCTTGGCGCACCATGGAGTTTACATAAAAACTCTTGCCGCTTCCCGAAGGACCGAGGACAAAGAAGTTGCTGTTGTCGGTCAGCTTATTTCGTCCCTCTTTCCCTGATATGTCGATGGCCACAGGCACTCCTTGACGGTCGGTATAATAGACCATGAATGGCGTGTCCTCGCTATGCACAATCTTTTCCTTGTACATCAGGCAGGTGGCAGCATCGCCCAAGGTCAAGAATCGGTCGTAGTCGGCATTCATCCCATAGCAGTTGCCGGGGAAAGAGTTGACAAACAGTTCCAACTGGTTGTAGGCTCGCTTCGAAATATGGATGCCCATCCTGCCAAAGGCATTTTCCAGATGGTTGGTACACTTTTGTATATCCGTGTCTGGCTTCACCGTCACTATCAGATTATAGTGGGTATATACCAACAGCTTGTTTTCCCTCGCTATCACCTCCTGCACTCGCTTGATGTCCTCCACGGCTATCAGATTGTTTGGGTTGGGCATACTGGCATGGCGATTCTTCTTTTTGTCTAACAGAGCAAGCTCACGCTTCTGATTCGGCACAAAGATGATTTGGTTATACACCACACTCTCCACACCAGGAATGCTGTCCACCAATGCTACCAGATCCACTGGCATACTTGTGTTGTTCACCTCGATGTTGGTAAACGGACGGATTTGTGTCGGCAAGTTGGCGCAATCCACATCCACAAGACTATATACCTTACAGCGTCTGTCACCCATACCTATCATCTCGTCATACACCTTGAATCCTGTCATGCTCACCATCTTGTCACGGAAGTTCATGGCAAAGAAACGGTCAACATACAGACTTGCCTCTTGTTTGTTTAAGAACTCTGACTTGATACCGGCATCCTTCAGCTGGTCTTGCACCTTTCTGATTTTCACTAAGAAATCTCGCCATTTCTTGTTGTCGAAAGACATCAGACGACTCTTCTTGTTCTCCTGCGTAATGGTCAGATAGGTCATGCTGTCTGTATATTCTCTTCCGTTGAAATAGCGGAAGTAGGATTCTGACAGGAAC
Source organism: Segatella copri (assembly GCF_019127135.1). Lineage (GTDB taxonomy): Bacteria > Bacteroidota > Bacteroidia > Bacteroidales > Bacteroidaceae > Prevotella. The sequence goes on from NZ_JAHOEA010000006.1 coordinate 63,767, forward strand.
TCATGGCCTTTGTCACTCTCATCCTTGAACTGTTTTCTGGTAAAAATGTCCTGCTTGTGCAGGGCATAGCCTTCACCCAGAGTCTGTGCGATGGCAGCAAACAGATTGGTGAACTCATAATAGCTGTCTATATTGGCAGAATACTTCTGCACTGGGTTCTCCATTCTCAGGATGGCAGAATACTCTCCAGTCTTTGTATAGAGCACACCGATACCGTCCGTGTCTTCCACGGAGAAGTAGATGTCCTGAAAGATTTTCTTCCGCTTGCCACCAGTACCAAAGGCATAAACCGATATGGCCATGCCAATGCAGATTGCCACGAAAAATAAGATTACATATAGTACCATATTCGTTTATTCTTCTGTTTCTTCGGATGATTGATGATTTTCTCCCATACTGGATGATTTGTTGTCATTCTCTTGATAAGAGGTATTGTAGCTTTCTTCGCTATAAAGGGTTGATACACTATCCTTTGCAGTGGAATCCATCCTGTTTGTTTGTGTTTCCACGGTCGCAGGATGTTCTTCTGCCTCTCTCGCCCAAGCAGCTCTTGCCTTGTCAGCACTCCTCATGGCATCCAATGTGGGTGGCTTGTAGGTCTTGTCCTTGCATGCGGTCAGCAATATGCCAGCCAATGCCATAATGATAATGTTCTTTGCTTTCATGCTCATAACCATTCTTTTATATCAAAGATGCGATACTTTCGGCAGAAACAAATAAAGGTAGGCCCACACCCTTGGGGGAGAATGAGCCTACCAGTCGTTCACTTTCTACTTGTCATCCACATCTTGGTCATGTCGATACTTTTTTGTTTCACATTTTTATATGCGCTTGCTGTAGGCATAGATAAACACTCCTTGGTCGTTCTTCTTGGTATGCATTCCCTTCCGTTGTTTGAACATGATGAGACCTGCACCCGTAGCGATTGCCACGACCAACACTATCAGTCCTGCAATGATACCTATCAGACAGTAGGCGGCAATGAAGCCGATGATGGCTCCTCCTGCTGTGGCTGCTGCCCAATAGATGTACCGCCCCTGTATTCCCATGAATTCAAGGGGTTTCTGGAGTCCCTTAAATAGTGGGTAGTCTTGGTAGCGGATTTCCTGCTCTTCTCTTGCCATTCTTCACGTCGTTTCTCACTTACTGAATATGCACAGAATAACTCTCACTCGTTAGTTGGTCACACCGAAGAACAATGGCAATGCCTGTGCTGCTGCCACGAGGAAGATACATGCTCCTACAATCATCATGATCTTCTTCTTGACATCCTGCTCCTCATTGTTCATGGCGATGTAAACGCTGATGGCACCCACTACGGCAACAACACCTGCAATGGCATAACAGAGCTTGACCACAATAGGCACGTATTTGGCTATTTCCTCCGTCACAGTTGTCAAGGCAGTAGTTCCTGCTGTGTAGTCACCTGCCGAGTTTTGCGCCATGGCAATGCCACCGCCCACAAGGAGCATAAATGCCAATGTCTTCAAGCGTCCTGAAGAGAGAACGCTCTTGGCGGTCTTCTTCAAATGGTTCGTTGTTTTCTTAAACATTCTTTCTTGTTTTACTTGTTAATGATTCGTTTGGAAACACCTTATTATAATTATATAGAAAGGTGTTGTCGCTTTCACATGATATACTCTTCTGCAGTTGAGTCTTAAATCTGGTAGCCAAAGAATGCCGGGAACAGGATGGATGCGCCTATCATAAACAGACAGGCACCTATCAGCGTCAGTATGGACTTGGTAACTCCATCTTCCCCTGTGTTCATCTTGATATATATCTGCAAAGCGGATATAATCACCATCACAGCAGCGACAGCGTATGTCAGATACAGCACATACAGCATCATCGTCACCACATAGTCGTGCATCCCTGCCAATGCGTCTGCTCCCCAGCTATAGTCCACATTACCGCATTTGGCTGATGCTGACAGGGGGAGCAGCGCAAAGACAAAGGAACTTATTACATTCTTTATTATATGGCTAAATTTCATCCTTGACTGGTATTGTTTTGATGTTTGGTTGTCCTGGTTTTGTCTCGCCTTGTTTCAATAGGCTCTCCGTGAAGTCGTCCTGCCATAGTCCGTCTATCCATATGGGAGAAGTGGACTCCATCTGCCCATCCATCTTTTCCTGCAACGACTCGGCTGCGTTCTTCGGCTTCTGTTGGTTGACATCATTTCCTTCGTCTTCATCAACATCATCTTCTCTGCCGGAAGAATCCGTTTCTGGAGAATAACCACTCATTCCGTTGTTCTCTGTTCCCATGCCATAGCCCTCATCGTATGATGTGCCGTCTTGGAAACTCGTGTCGTATTGCTTGTCGGCAACGCTAAAGCCACCATCGCTTTCGTTGACGGCTACAGCAGCTTCCTCTTCCGTTATGTTGCTGATGTCAAACACCTCCTCATTGCTTTTGGCTTCTTCCTTCTTACCATACAGGTCTCTTGTTATCATCACCGCATAGTAAATAGCGTATGCAATGGTAAGGCTGATGGCGAATATCAAAAATGGACTCATATAATACTTTGTTTTATTGATGATTTATACTCTATGCAGTGGCAAAAGTGCCAGTTGCGAGTGCAAAGTAAAGAGTAAAATCCGACATAAAAGAATTTTGTAAAGTATGGCCATCAAAGTTTAAGATATATTCAAATTATAATCATATATCATACTCTCAATCATACTTTAATCAGCTTCTTCTGTTAGTTTTCGCATATTTCTTCCTTATACTTAGACGGATGTTTTTAAGTATAGAATACCTTATCTGTTTAAATCTTGTAATATGTACTTGTTTAATACGAAATATAACATAAAATAGAGGTATTCGTACAGATATTTTGATTTTATGTACGTTTTGTGTTAAAAATGAGTTAATGTTTCAATATGTTTGCCGCATTGGATTTTATTTTATTACTTTTGTATTCAAAAAATAATAATAACATGTATAACAAGCCATATGTCATCAGATATATTAAGAATTATAGAAGGAGGATTGAATAACGATAGGAGAAAAATCATAAGTTACTCCAATCGTTTAGCTACTCGTCTTGAAGCCGAGGGCAACATTCAATTGGCTCGTTGCATCAAAGAGCAAATTCAAAACTCTAACACAAGAAGTTCTGCAACAGCTGATGCCATGCGTATGTTACCTTTAGATTCGGACAGCAAATTGCAAATAGTAGAAGTAATTCCCGAAGACTCAACACGTACCAATATTGTCCTTTCTGATAATGTCGGAAGGCAAGTAGGTGAATTCATTGAGTTGGTGAGGCACAGTGACGAACTGGAACAGGCAGGGGTTAATATGCCTAAGTCCATGCTTCTTTACGGAGCACCTGGTTGTGGCAAGACCTCTATAGCTCACTATGTCAGTGAAAACACCAATTTACCATTGGTGGTAGCAAGATTGGATGGAATTGTTTCATCACTTCTTGGTAGTACAGCAAAGAACTTAAGAAAAATATTCAGCTATGCTAGTAGCATGCCATGCATCTTGTTTCTTGACGAATTTGATGCTATAGCCAAGGCACGTGACGACAATCACGAGCTGGGAGAACTGAAGCGTGTCATCAACAGCTTGCTTCAAAACATTGACTCCATGCCAACTTCTTGCGTTCTGATTGCAGCAACAAACCATCCCGAATTGTTAGACAAGGCCGTTTGGAGACGCTTCACAACAAAAATTGAAGTCGGAATGCCTGATGACGAAGCAAGAAAAAAAATAATTTTGGACTTAACATCTGGGTTCAATTGTCCTTTTGTAGAGGATGGACAAAAGATGAAAACGGTTTGTGACTTAACAAAAAAAATGTCTCCCTCTGACATCTCTACGATATTTAACAAACTAAAAGTGAAGGGCGTTATCAATGGAAGCAAAGCTATTGAATATGAGGACTTACTTGTTACTATCTTTGAGTTCGAAGGAAAAGACGAAGCACAAGATAAACTCATCATGTTCCTTAACACAAACGGAGTTAGTCAAGCCAAGATTGTACAAAAACTAAATATTAGTGCAAGATTGGTCAGAAATGTATTATCTAAAAAATAGTGAATTATGGCAAAAGAATATCCTATACAAAATGTATCTTTTAGGGGAGAAACAGACAATTTCTTGACGGAAGCTGGTGGTGGCAGTGAATTACCAAAGTGGGTTAATGATACTGCTATTTCCGTTAATGCAGAAAGGGTTTACGATCAATTGGAGTTGTTCTCAGAATTATTCTCTGATGCAAATAGAACGATGCCTGTGCTTACAGAGATTACACTGAACAAAAAAGCAACAGCTAAATCTCATCGTCCAGCAGTGCGAAAAATGATGGATGTAAACTCTAAACGAAATGTCCTAGGAGTCACATCGGTAGGTAAAATCTTGGTAAAGATTGATACCGCCAATGATTTGAAGAAAATGGAGCGAGGTTTTAAGGTGGTAAATACAGCCAATCTGCCGAAAGACAAAAAGATTGGTTTGTCTGCAATAGAAAACATTTCTCGATACAAGGCTGTTGTTGATGATAGCATTCAAGAAAATGACCGTCTCAAACTGCAGTTGGTTGATTATCTGAATAGTGAGTACAATCATCGTTCTCGTATTGCTTTGAGTATAAAATGCAAGGAATTTGGAGTTGAATTAGAAGAGCTGAATTATGCTAGTAGCTTACGCTTGTTTTCCTTGGAACATGTGTCAGAGGAAGCACTTCAGGCTATTGCATCCATGGATTGTGTCTTGGCGGTTAGAAAAATGCCTACAATAGAATTTGAAACTGCCCCAGACGAAGACAACTCCAGCATCGAAGTGATGACACCATTGGAAGGCGCAACATATCCTGTGGTAGGCTTGTTGGATTCTGGTGTTGGCGATAATGATTACCTGCGTCCTTGGATGATTGATGATGAAGATAATATCGCTGATTTGGAAGATGAAGACATAAACAGAAGTCATGGAACTGCTGTTGCAAGTGTCATCAACTATGGTGATTTTCTTGAAAATAAAGATTTGACGAAATGTGGACCTTGTAAAATAAAGAGTTGTATTGTCAATACAGACAGAACCCAAATATACGAAAACGAGTTGGTAGCCAACATTCAAAATGCTATCGCTAAACATCCAGATATAAAAATCTGGAATCTCTCGCAAGGTACAACAAAAACGATAGATAATGACAGATATTCCGACTTGGGCATCGCATTGGACAGCTTGCAGAAAGACAACAGAATCTTGATTTGCAAATCTGCAGGTAATGTTGATCCAAGAGCAGAAAATCAAAGAATTACTGATGGCGCCGATTCTTTGCTTAGTCTCGTTGTAGGATCTATAGCTCATAAGAAAACTACCAATAATGATGCTAAAGAAAATGACAGAAGTCCTTTTTCTCGCATTGGTCCTGGTGTTGAAAATGCAGTAAAGCCAGATTTGGTGCACTATGGCGGCAATATGGATACACATCTGTCCCTGTTTTCAGAATGGGGAAGACAGTTTTGCCGCTGGAGTGGAACTAGTTTTTCTACTCCGCGAATTACAGCTTTGGCTGCTAATCTTAATCAGATGATTGGAGGTGAATGCAATCCCTTGCTTTTGAAAGCATTGCTTGTTCACAACTCTGATTACCCTGTAGGTTTATCGAAAACGCCAGAAGAACTTCGCAGGGAAATGGGGTTCGGTTTGCCATCTGTTATTACAGATATGCTTAACAACGATGCTGATGAGTGCACTATGGTTTTTCATCAGACTTTACAGAAAGGAACAAATATTGTTTCTTTGGATTTTCCATACCCACAAAGTTTGGTTGAAAACGGTTATTTCATCGGTGAAATTACATTGTCAATGGCTGTGAATCCTGTAATTAATGCGGGGCAAGGTTGTGAGTATTGCCAAAGTCAAGTGGATGTTCTATTGGAAACTTATGACCATGTTGAACATGTTCAATTGGGCGAAGGTATGATGCGCAATGAGTCAAGAACATCAAAAGATGCCGTTAATGTACTCAATGCATCGATTTATAGCTCAAAAGCTTTCAAAAAGGAGTTCGCAGAAGAACGTATGCTGATTGAACAGGGAGATAAATATCAACCTATCAAGAAGTATTATGTTGATCTTTCCAAGATGACTGACACTAACAGGAGAAAGGCATTGGGAGAAAACAGAAAATGGGCACTGAAACTCACTGGACTCTACCGTGATGCAGCTGTACAAGCTTTGGAGAGAGACGGAGAAGTACTTTCGCAAGACGTTGTTGTCGTTGTGACAATAAAAGACCCTAGACATCGTGGCACTATATATACCGAATGTCTCGATTTACTAGAACAAAGAGGATATGTACACAACGATATCAATATTCATAATGATATTAGAGTTGATAATTAATGATCGTACTTTATTATGGCTACATATGATTTTTCAAACGCCATTCCCTATGTGCCCACTCATGTTGGAGAACTGATAAACGACGAGCTTGTTGCGTCGGGACTGTCTGTAGAGCAATTGTCAGAAAAAGCTAATATCGAATTGATAGCTTTAAATGAAACAATTTCTGGGAAAAGACAACTATCCACAGAAATGGCTTTACAGATAGAATCAGTTATGGGGATTCCTGCTTCATTGCTTCTGAACATCCAAATTCAATACAACAGTTTTCTGCGGAGAAAATGAATATTCTCCGTAGAAAACTATCGTTTTTCAAACTTTCCCATATCACCTTACCAAAACAGATATGCTATATAATACACCAACAGCATCCCAAGCAGGAACACTGCCACACTGCATCCTATCTTCAATCGTTCCAATACCTCGTCTTGCTCCAGCCCCTTGCTATGTTTGATGATGACAACGATTGATACTATATCTATCAACAATACAGCATATATCATGGCTGGCAGATAGTGAATATGATCCACCATCCACCAGTGTATATCCGCTATATCGTCATATTCCACTTTTGCTTCCCTCATGCTTTCTTTCTCCCTATTAGACAATCGTTTACATCCTTATAATCTTTGCTTATGAAAAGGGCATAAAAAAAGCCCTCCGAAACGGAGAGCTTGGCAAATTCTTGGTGAACTGTTATTTTTCCATGTATTGTTTCAGTTCCTGTGTGATATATGTCCAAACTTCTTGGAAGGTTAGTGGCTCCTTGAATTTGATTTTCTTCAAATAACTATTCCACATAATATTTCGTTTGGCATCTGTCGCAAAAGAATCCTCGAAAAGGCTATATTCCGTAGAGATGGCGGTGCCTCTATTCTCAAACGTGGCTGTGATGGCTTCTTGCAATGTGTCCAAGTCAATATTTCCTGCTTTTAGTATTCTGTACACATCAAAGAAGTCTTTCATGCGGCTGTTCTCTGTCGCATGGTCTATCATTGCCTGATACTTTTCAGCCACCACGGTCTCTAAAGAGTAAGCCAAGATGTCAACTTCTGGTAATGTGTCCAGCAACACCGGATAAGAAAGGTCAACGGGTGCAGGAGTTATGATGTCGCCAAAGCCTACATCCATGGAAATAACTTGGCTTGCCGTGTCAAGTCCTACCTTGACATGCACTCGCACACCATTATATTCTTTTTTGAGAGTGATTTCTTCTACGCTAATGCTGTCCTTTTCAAAGACAACTCCGTCTTCCGGACATTCTATGTCGCATAAATTTCTGAATGTCTCCTTGATATTGTCCAACTCACGGCTAATCTGTTGACCAAGGAAATCTATGTCCAATGTTGGTCTTGCTTTCAAATGCTCATGGGCATACAGTAATGCACCACCTTTCAATATAAAGCGTTCTTTGTATGGACTTACCGACAGACGGTACAACAGACGCTCCTGAAAGTATCGTGTCAATATCGATTGGTAGAAGACATTCTCTTCTTTCGATATATTAAGCAGTTTCGCTCTTACCGAGCGAGCATAATTCTTCGTTGTCATATTTATTATTTTATAGTTCCATTTGTAGATATGTTCCCAATGTTTTGGCAACTCTCAGTTGTGAGGCATATTTCATCAGTTTGCTGACATTACGATCTCTGCGTTTCAGATATTCCTTTATAATCTCCGTACAGACATCTATGCCGATTTTGTTTCTATACTTTACTGCATCACAGACACATTTCTCCACGTCATATATTCTCACCTTGAAACCCTCAATCTCTGTATTCGTAATTCCAAGGTTAAAGGCGGTATCACTCCAATGGTATAGTGTAATTGGGGGATAATCTGGAAGGGTGATTTTTCGGCCTCTTTTTATTGCAAGACAATATTCTTGTGGTACCTGTGTAGTCAACTGATAATGTGACCAAGCGGAATACAGACACAACACACCACCAGGAACAACCTTTTCCACATCAAGCATTTGACTTGCCAAATGGTCATCGGTTGCATACACACCTCTTTTTATTCTGGTGAGTTCGCCATTCTTGGCGGCTTGCAATACTTTATAGTATGCAGCTCTTCCTGCCATATCTTTTGCAGAGATATAGCCTTCAGATTTTGGATTTGTCATACGCTTTTCCATGATTTGCATCTTTAATTCTGTACAAAGTTACTACATATTTTCAAAAATGTAGTATGTTTGTACGGAAATCTACGCAAAAATCACGCAAAATATAGTTTTCTACGGAGAATATTGACTTTCTCCGTAGAAAATTATCGTATTATACATCCTCTTTATGCGGAATAATGGATTTTCTGCCGATAAGATAATCATTGACATCCTTGTATTCTGCATATCTTATGGATTCGTTGATTGCCCTGTTTTGATAACAGTCCATGATTGTATGGGCAGCCACCGTTCCTGCTTGGTCATTATCAAGATAACAATGGATAGCAGTGTAACACGCCAATCGTTCCATGCATTTCCCAAGGCTACTGATGGAGTTCAGTACAATATAATCACATGGCTCTTGTATGCAAATCACATTGTCGCCTCGCTTTTCCAAAGTCTTGTACGAAAGAAAGTCCATAAACCCCTCGAAGATGCAGCATCTGTCCTGCACTCCAACTTGCTGTGAATGTATCAAGGATATGTCTTTCTCGCCCAAACAACCTTTATAATATGGGTTACGCAGCTCATAACCATCCCTGTTATTTGGAAAGGCTATACCAAAATACCGCTTGCCCTTAAACGTGTACCAGATCTCCTTGCAATAGCGTTTACCTATGTCCGCATCCACATGGCGTGAACGCAGATACGACATAAGCACAGGGTAGGACAATTCTTGGATATGTACCTTGTCCATCTTGTCTGTCTCTACTTGTGTCGGTATGGGAGGTTTTGCCTTTGTGGACTTTGGGTTGTTCATGTCTGCTGCTATATGCTGCAATGCAGCACCCACATCATCCGTATTGTAGAGAAGTTGGGCAAGAGCAATGATGTTGCCACCCTTGCCAAGAGCAAAGTCATACCATTGGTTTCGGCTGAAGTTCACCTTGAACGATGGCTTTGTCTCCGCATGTAATGGCGACAGATAATAAGAGGTGGACTTGCTGCATCGTTTGGGCTGATGTCCCAATGCGCTCAGATAGTCCGTGAGTTTGATTTCCTTTGCTTGTTGTATGTTCATCTTTCTTTTTTTTGTTCATTCGTGCGCTTATTATATATACACCAGAGTGAATGAACGGTTTTGTGAAGTCATTTCGTCGTATATCTATGTAGTTATATATGATGCCACTTCACAAAATCCGTCCGTTCTACTATTATATATACACCGAGGTGAATGAAGTAGTTTTTGAAGTGATTTTCGCTTCATCCTCACTTCTTCACCTCCTGCCCTTCAAGCAGCGGAAGCGAAGGATAATTCTTCATTCTGCAATACTCGTTGTTGCCGCATTTCACCACCAGTTTGCTCTTCAATAGGAAGGTCAGCAACTTTGACATCACTGTTCTACCTCTGGCAAAACCAATAGTTGTATATCCTTTCGTCAATGCGTTTATCACATTCTCATAACCTGACACCACTTTCTTGCCGAAAGCCATTTCAAGTGCCTTGTCATGCTGCTCATCGGTAATGTCGGCTATCGTCATCTTCGGCTGTTTGGCTGTGGTAGAGTCAACCACATAGTCCTTGGAAATCTCTGGAAGTCCCTCCTTGTTTATTTGGAACGCAAAGGGCGCAAAGTCCTTGTCTCGGATGTTGAGCGGTTTCACTTCACTCACATTCGCCATCGAATTGCTCTTACTTATCACCAGTACCGTCTCTGCCTTGTTGCTGAGTTCCGTGCCAATGTGACCTCTTACATTGTCATCACCCTTATTCAGGTGCAAGACGCAATGGATGTGCAGGTCATAGCGGCTTGACCACTGCATCAGTTTGTTGATGATATGGACGGACTCGCTCGGATTGTTGATGTCGAGCATCAAGTCCCTTATGCCGTCAATGATGACCAAGCCAAAGCCCTTTTGCGTCTGCAAGGCATATTCTATCAGTCGCAGTCTGAGGTTGGGACTGTACTCTCGCAGTCCGAAGAACACAAGGTTCTCACTGTTCATGTTGTCGGGCAATCCTGCAAGCCGGAGGATGCGCTGCATCACGCTGTGACAGTGGAAACGGCTCTGCTCCGTATCAACGTAGAGTATCTTACGCTTGTCATCGGGTAGTTTTGCCGTATATTGCAGCACCTTTCCGTTAGCAAGCGAGGCAGCAACCAAAGCGGACACGTTGAACGTCTTTCGGCTCTTCGCCTTGCCTGTGGAGGCACTGAAGTTGCCAAGCGTGGCTATGGTCGAGTTGTCCACCCATATTATCTGTGGCGGTGTCTGGTAGGTCTCATCCGCATGGATAAGCGATGCCTTCAGCAACTTTTCCAACAAATCAGCATTGTCCGCTGCGCCTTCAAAGAGGCTCATGTCGTTCATGTCTTCCATCGTCATCTGCTCTTCAAGGGTTTGTTCATCACATAGCGTATGGCATCCTGCTCATACACGTCTTTTGTTTTCACAGGGTGCTTCTTGATCCATTCCACCAGTTCTTCCTTGCTGAAATAGATGGTCTTGCCGTTTGGCTTGTAATGGGGAATGGCAAAGGTACGTGTCAGTTTGTAAAGCTGACTCTTTGAAGCGTCAAGGAATACGCTTGCCTCGTCAAGGGTGAGCACGTCTTTTCCTGCAAAGAGCCATTTCTCCAAGCACTTGATGCGGTTCAGCACATCCTCCACTGGTCCAAGCAGCTTGAATGCTTCTTCCATCTGTTGAATGCGCTCGGCAAGTCTCATTGGTGTCATGTCTGCCAGTTCTTGTTCTGTCAACTCGTGTTTATCCACGTCTATCGTTGGCGGTAGTATCGCACCATCCTTTGGCGGATTGTTTGCCTGATTTGTTGTCTGTCCAATCATTGTCGTAATTTTATTTATCGTTACACATAACGAGGTCGCCCTCCATAACCAGGTTTCTGATTACGGAGGGCAAAGGTAAGGGCATTTCTGCCCAATCGGATGGAAGGGCGCTTGACTGTCAACCGACTATCAAGCCAACTGTCAAGGTTTTCATCTGTCAGATGGTGTCCTTGCTATCATTTTTACCGCATTCTGCTATTTCTTGCACTTTCTTGCGGATAGCCTCATAGATACTGGCGTTGGTACTTTTGGCATCACTGGTTGCTGAGGACAGCTTGGTTGTTGTAAGTGGCTTGTCTGTTGATGAAGACAGAATGAGTTTATGCTTGGCAATGACCGATTGCCATTGCTTGCAAATCAAGTTCTTGCTGCAGAGCATGTCAAAGAAGAATGCCACACGTCTGTTACTTCTCGCCTTTAGCTGCTTGCAAACTTGGCACGAGAAGAGTTTTCGCATATCCTCTTCCGACACATCGGCTGAGAACAAATGAACCTCATTGGCATGGCGCGCAATGAGGTTCAACTGAGTAGAATCAAAGTAACATTGAAAGTCCTGTTTCGGTTTGGTTTCTTGTGCTGTTTGTAATATTGACGGTGGTTTACCATGGAGATACTGACCATTTGGAGGCGGCTCCGTGGTGTTGAACTTGTGATGAAGAGCCTTGTAGTCATGATACTCGAAATCCACTTTGGTAAAGAATATGACTACCAAATCCTCACGTTCTTCAAGAAACTCCTCCATGATGTAGAAGTTCTTCTTGTGCTCGTTCTTTCCTGCCGCATACTGGCAGTCCGTATAGAAATGGCTGTTGAGAAAGTCCTTTTTGTAGCGGTGATACAGTTTACCGCATCCTATGACTTCCGTCTGATAGCACTCATGGGCTTCCTTGAAGAACAGCCACAATTTGTTGGTACCACAAATGCCACCTACACCGTTAGCGAAGGTGCATTCATTGCATTGGGGTAAAAAGAGAGAACGAGGAGTCTTCTCGTCCTTGGTTGTTTGATGTATTATTATGTTCCATTTTTATTATTCGAACGCACTGTCCAACAGAGAAACAGCCTCGTCCTTTTTCTTGTTGATGATTTTTGCGTAAATTTGTGTCGTGCGCACCTCCGTATGACCGAGAAGTTTGCTTGTAGTGTATAGGTCTGCGCCCATGGTCAGCTCCATCGTGGCGAACGTGTGCCTTGAGACATGGTAGGTTACATGCTTGCTGATACCTGCCGCACGGCTCCATTCCGGGATGCAGTCGTAGTTCTTGCTTGGCAGTGTTGGAAACACATTGTCCTCGTCACTTGCAGATCCACGCTCAGGCATCCAACGAAGGGCTTGCTTGTTGAGAGGAAGATAGAGAGGCTGCTTGGTCTTGTACTGCAATATCTCAACTCGTGTCTTGTCACCCTCGGTGATGATGTTCTTCCACTTCAAACTCTTCACGTCACTGATACGGAGTCCGCAGAAGCATGAAAACAGAAACGCCGCCTTGATATCCTCACGCTTGCAAGGGGTGTCAATCAGTCTCTTCACCTCGTCAACGGTCAGGTACTCTCGCTTGGTGCCGCCACCTTTCAGAACATCCATGCGAAGACGCAATACGGGATTGTCGTCCATTATCTCTTCCTCAATAGCCATGTTGAAGGCTGCTTTGAGGCATTTGAGATAGTTCATCACCGTGGACTTGGACGGATGGGTGTGCTTGTAGGTGATATAGTCGTTCAACAAGAACACCATGAAACCATTGCAGTATTCCTTGGTCATCTCTGCGAGTGTCACATTTGGCGAGTGTTCTCTCACTGCATTCAGCACGCTGTTCACCCAGTTTCGGGCAGATTGTCTTCCTCGCTCCACTTGTGCGTCACGGAATATCTCCAACCAATCCACAAGTCGCATTTTGATTCTTGACTTGTCTTTGAGCCCTGCGATACCGTTAGTGATGCTCATGATGCGTTGTGCCTTGATAGCATAGACTGCTTGCATTGTCTGCTTGTTCTGCTCCCTGGCAGCTGCGTCAACCTCTGGTATGAGATAAAGGCGCAGATAATCATAGGTACGGCGACCGTTGACATTGATGGATAGATAGACCGACTTGTTGCCGTTGGCAAGTTCCTTGAAGCGGATTCTCACAGGCTCCTTGGTCTTGGAATTTCTCTTGCGCTCAGTCTCTGCAACGGCAATCTCTGTCTTCACCTTCTTAGTGGCAAGATACTCCTTGTATTTGTCCACGTTGGCATCTGGATCTTCTCCATGCGGCTTGTAGCCTCTTCTGCCGACACGCTTCTCAAAGGTTCCGTCCTTCAATGCCTTCATGCGTTCCTTGGCCTTTTTCTCAGCTTCTTTCCAGATTTCCTTGTGTTTATCCTCGCTGTCATCCTTACGAAGGTAAAGACCAACTGACTCATAGGCACGTTGTCCCTTACCATAATATATATCAAGGAAGAGGGAACGGTCTCCATTGCGCATCTTGCGACTACGGACTATCACAGAACTGGTGTATTCCTCAACTTTCTCCACTTGGTTCAGCTCGTCAGAAGGATCCGTGAAAGTCTCTCCATTGACAACCTCTCGCATCTTGCGTTCTTTCAGACGCTCTGCGGTTTCCATGACCAAGGCATTATTCTGCTTGTCAGCCTCGGTAATCTCTGGGTTGATATAGAGCTTCAGAAACTCGTACTTGCGCTCACCATTATAATATATGTCGAAGTAGAGCGACTTACTGCCGTTGGCAAGGTCCTTGAAACGAAGAGTGACAGCTTCACGCTTGTTGGGTCTGCCTCTATGTTTTTTGATTGTTCCATCTATGGCTCTGTCCTCACCGTCATCGTCAATAAACTTCCATTGGTGTCCTTCTCTGCCAGAAACGGCTCCAACGACTTCGTTTACCTCACTTTCCTTTCCCTTGACACTTTTGCCAGTTTTATCACTGCCGACTTTTTTCTTCTTACTTAAACGTGCGGTCTTCTTGCTTGAAGTTGTTGTAGAAGCAGGATGCTCCAAGGAAGCCTTCACTGTTTCCAACTTTCCCGACAGGATTTCTTGCACTCGTTGGTTCTTGATAGCTTCTGCCTTCTGCAAGGTCTCGGCATTGACAGCCTTAGCCTTGTCATCGTCCTCGGGAAGCAGATAAAGCTTCAAGAACTCATACGACCTCTTTCCACTTTTGTAAGTGTCGAGATAAATCGACTTTGTGCCATTCGCCAAATCCTTGTAGCGTATGCGCACAGGTTCATTGTTACTTCTCATGTTACTTTGTTTTTTATTCTACTTATTGTCATTTTGCGAGATTTGTTACTCACGGTGCAAAGATACGAAAAATAATTGGATTTGTTACCCAAAACAAGAACCAATTACGAACCATTAACTATGATAAATTATAAAATCAAATGGCAAAGTAACAAACAAATAACAAAATACATACTTTATTAAATACTTGCTATATGCTGTATATATTGGTATTTACGCGCGATTTCTTATCATTTTGATTGTTGCATGAGATTTGAAGTTGTATTAGCGTTGTTCGTTTCGACAGACAGGGCAATGCGAAGGCCTTAATAGCGTGGGACGGGCAGCAGACTGGCTCCGCGCTCTTTTTGTGTCCGTTCGTTTTTGAGGATTTTTCTAAGAAACTAGGAAAATACCATGTCAACATTGATTAATGTGGCACCCGATGGAGGTAGAAAAGTATCTCCCCACGTCGGACTTACCTCCGATGTCCCCCTCAATAATACACAAAATGAGGTGTCGGTAAGATATGCTCCAAACCCAATGAAGAAATGGTACGTGTTGCGAGCCACTTACCATCGTGAGAAGAAAGCCTACGATTATATTCTGAGCAAACGAAATAGCCCCGACGGTAATAGAATAGATGCCGAATGCTATCTCCCTTTGCGGCACGTTGCGAAGATTGTCAAAGGAAAGCGACGATTCAAGATAGAGCCTTTCCTGCCTAATTTCCTCTTTGTGTATGCCACTCTAGAAACAATCTCCCAAATACTCAATAACGACGATTTGAATTTTCTCAATCCTTATTATGATCATTTCAAGCAAGATGAGGCGGGCAAGAATCCACCTCTCACCATCCCCTATGCTGCCATGATGAATTTCATCAAGGTAACGAGTGTGGATATAGATAAGGTGAAGGTGGTGAGCGAAGACCAGTGCCACTTCAAGAGTGGCGACTTGGTGAAGGTGACTGGCGGCGAGTTTAAGGGGGTGGTCGGTAGGGTGGCTAGGCTCGGCGGACAGCAGAGGGTAGTTGTCGAGGTGAAAGGCGTTTGTTTGGTGAGTACGGCGTATGTGCCGACAGGGTTGCTGGAAAAGATAAAATAGTAATATATAATAATGTGTAGCTTATGAAAAAGATTTGTCTCAACAATCGAGACGAAATGATCATGCTATTTGTTGATAACATAGCATATATTATGGCTGATGGCAATTACACCAAGATATGCTACATTGGTGGTATGACAACCGTTCTGTCGTTTGGCATTTCTAAGGTGGAAACTTTGGTATCGGCTTCGTATGCAGATGGAGAAGTCAGTCCTTTTGTGAGATTAGGAAGAAGTGTAATCATCAATCAGTGGTTTCTCTACGACATAAATGTTTTGAAACAGCACCTTGTTTTGTCTGATTGCATGAAGAATACCATAACGCTCAAACTTCCAAAGCCTTTGTTGAAGAAATACAAGGATTTGGTCAGCAAGAGCACCATAAAGAAGAATGAATTATGCTAGAAGTTATTATTGGAAAAGAGGGAACCCAGAGGTTTGCCATCAATGGTTCGAGGGTAAGTAGGCAACATGCCAAGATTACTGTTACGGATAGTGGACAGTGGATTTTGGAAGACCTCAACTCCACGAATGGCACATACATCATCAATGAGAATGATGAACTAGTCCAGATAAAGAGGGTGAACATTACCGAGTTTACTCGTATCGTTCTTGCCGACCAAACAAGCATGGGATTCACTTTCTATGCCCATCATGTCTTGGAGGAAGACCCTAAGAATTATCAACAGGAGTTTCGGTATGTTCTTGAAATTCATGACAAGGCAATCAGGGAGAAAACGGAGATAGATGCCAAATTGCAGAAAAAGAACATGATGAAGTTCTTGCCAGGATTTATCTCGGCGATGATTGGACTGATGCTCACCTTGCTGTTGCCGTTGCATCAGAAGGTATATGGAGTGGCGGTGACAGCCGTGTTTACCACTATACTACAGGCTTTCATCAACATATATATAGGTAAAGACTCGAAATTGAAGAATTTCAATAGCAAATATTCGGGTAAGTTGATTTGCCCTTGTTGTGCGAAGCCTCTTTCGGAAATCGAATTCAAGAACCAAATGTGTAGCCGTTGCAAGGCTCACGCTTAAAACATATAAACATCATGAAAAGATTAGTCCTAACATGCTTGTCTGCTTTTTTGCTGACAACAACTGCGCTTGCACAGAAAACATACGCCATCATTACTGGTGTGTCTAATTATGAAGGAACGGCTAACGACCTCACCCAGTCTACCAAGGATGCCAAGAGTCTGGCTTCGTTATATAAGTCGAAGGGAGCGACTGTAGTTCTGCTAACCTCTCAGAATGCTACTCGTGCCAATGTCATCGCTGCCATCAGAAAGGTAAGAAATATAGCAACCTCCAATGATAGGATTGTATTTTCCTATAGTGGGCATGGTATGGAGAACATCATTTGTACTTATGCATCCACTTCTTCGCAGATGCTCTCGTATAATGAGCTGTTCCGAGAGTTAGACCAGTGCCCAGCCAAGGATATCGTATGTTATATTGATGCTTGCTACTCTGGAACTGCTGCTAACAATATGCATTCCAAGAATTTTGTCAGTGCCAATGAAAAGGCATGGGAAAACATTATGAAGAGCAATCCTCGGTATATCGTATATCTATCCTCTCGTTCTAGCGAAACTTCTTCAGAGAGTCCTTTGGTTGGTTCGGGATTGATGACCAATGGTATTATGAAGGGCTTGCGTGGGAAGGCGGATAGCGATGGCGACAAGAACATTACCGCCATCGAACTTTTCAAGTATATTCATAAAGATGTACAGCTGCATAACAAGAGACAGCATCCTCAATTGGTGACATCAAAGGCACTATATAATAATGTGTTAATGAGTTGGTAAAAATAGCGATGGAAGAAAATAAGAAACCAGTCATTGCGACAAAATGCCCCAAATGTGGACGAGTGGTGAAGTTTTATTCGCCAGGACAGGGAGGCTTGGTCAAGGTAAAGTGTCCTCATCTAGAATGTGGACAAACGTTTGGCGTGAAAATCACCGAGAAGCAAATTCGAATGGGTATGGATGGAAACTCGGAAAAGTCATCCCATCCTGCAACAGACCCTATTATTCCTACCAATGGAACTCCTTCGGGTGTGGTAGCCAGGCTCTTGCAGAAAAAGAGGCACTTCTACAACAAAGACAAATATTATGGTTTGCAGTTGGGATCCAATACGATAGGCATGTATGACTCGTCTTCTCCTTCTGATATTATGATAGAGGGAGATAGGACTATTAGCCATCGCTCTGTAACGATTCTTGTCGAGGCAGTGGGACATTCCTACAAATACCTCCTGACCGTTAATCGCTCCAAGAATCCTGTTTATCTTTCAGGAAAGATGATACCTGTAGGTACGTCGGTTTACATCCAGTTGGACCAAGAATTCATATTAGGTAAAACTCACTTTTGTCTTACAAATAAATAAGTTATGATAGAGAACGCATTAGCAATAGGCTCCGTTCTGAAAGGAGCAACGACATATACGATAGATAAACAACTACATCAGGGTGGTTTTGGCATCACTTACCTAGCCAAGGCGCAGATTATGGTAGGTAACATTTCTCAGGTTGCGACATTTACCATCAAGGAATTCTTCATGGGCAAGATTTGTTCTAGGGATGCCAATGGGAACGTACGGGTGGCACAAGAGAACCAACAGCTATTCAAGCAGGCGAAGCAAGATTTTCGAGAAGAGGCAGAGATACTTCATGCCTTGAAACATGCCAATATTGTGCCAGTGAACGAGGTCTTTGAACAGAACAACACGGTTTATTATGTGATGGCATATCTTGGCAAAGTATCGCTTTATCAATATGTTTCCGAACAAGGTGGTTGTTTGTCTGAGAGCCAAGCTCGGGGAATCGTCGGCGCTATATCGGGTGCGCTCTCTTATCTCCATAACCATCATATCTTGCACTTGGACATCAAACCAGATAACATCATGATGGTGGGTGAGGGTGCATCGGTAAAGCCGATGTTGATAGATTTCGGTCAGGCTGTGTATTTCGAGAATGGAAAGCCAAAGAGAAACAAAGGGATTGGTGGATATTCCAAAGGCTATTCACCTATGGAACTGAAGCAACCTGTTTCTGAGTTCCACCCTTCGTTGGATATTTACTCGCTAGCCGCCACCTTATTATATATGATAACAGGCAAGGAACCGAATGATGCCTCGGAGCAGAGCGTTCATAAGATATATCGAGCTTTGCCAGAAAGCATCTCGCAGAATACGATGGATGCTATTATTTGTGGAATGCAAAAGGATAGCCTTTGTCTTCCGCAAACCATCCAAGACTTTCAGAATATCTTGCAGCAAGGTAAATCACAGACGGGCTCTGGTGCCGATATGACTGCTGGTGAACCTATCGTTACAGACCCTGTTATTCCTAGCTCTTCCAGTTCGCTGCCTATCGGAAAGGTTGCAGCTCTTGTCATCGGACTCTTGTTGGTGGGTAGCATCGGTTGGTATGCTAAGAACCATTTCGGTGATAAGGGCAAGTCTTCGGAGGTAGCTCAGCAAGATGTAAAGACGGATTCTGTATCCCAAGATACAGTACGCATCGCTAAGTTTACGGCTAAGGAAAATGTTGAATCTCCAAAAAGGGATAATTCGCAAGTTGAAAAGCAATCTGCCAAGACCTCTAATAAGGTGGATAAACATGAAGATGTTGATGGAGGTCCAGCATCAGTAAAGCCAGCAAAGAAAGAAACGGCAAAGTCTGGAACGGTAAATCTAGGTTATGCTACATGGACAGGTGGTATTCTCAATGGCAAGCCACATGGCAATGGTAGAATGACATTCCGTAGTTCCCATGCGGTGGCAGGTTGCTCTACGGTTCCTCAAGCTGGTGATTATATTGACGGCTACTGCGAGAATGGTGTTTTGCAAAATGGCGCTCTTTTTCAAGATGGAGTAAAGGTGGAGTCGTTTGTAAGATAATGAATGTAATGTTTGGTATAAACAGAAAATGAAGAGACGATTTCTGTTTTTTATGTTGTTGGTGCTTGAAGCCTTTTCTGTATCGGCTCAAAAGCTAATTTCTGAGTTTGAGTTGGCTTCCTCTGATTTGACGGCACAACTTCAACCTCGCAAGGATACGAATGACAAAAACTGTGCCTTGGTCAAAGTGCAGTTTGTCGGTGAAGTCTTGGATGTGGAAGGCAATGTGGTTTCGCCATTGGATAAGCACAATAATGAAGTGTGGGTTTACATGCCTCAGAATTCACGACAGATAAAAGTGATAACCAAGAATTTTCTGCCTATCATGGTTACTTTTGCAGATTTTGGCGTGGAGAAGTTGGAGGGTAATAGGACTTATGTGTTGGTGCTGAATCAGAATGGTAATATGGTACAACCTACTGAACCTATAGCTCAAACAACAGTGCAACAAAGGCCAACTTCTGCTAGTAGCTCCAGTAAAATTTCTGGTAATACGATAACGATTCCTGTAAAGGACGGTATTAGTATTGAAATGGTGAAAGTTGAGGCAGGAACGTTTATGATGGGGGCTACTTCTAAGGTGGGAGAGGATGGAAACAAAGAAAAACCAGTTCATAAAGTAACATTGACAAGAAACTACTATATTGGAAAATATGAGGTAACTCAAGCCCTGTGGCAAGTGATAATGGGTACGAACCCTTCCAAAAATAAAGGTGTTAAATATCCTGTGGGAATGGTAAGTTGGAATGATTGCCAAAAATTTATATCTAAACTTAATGAGATTACAAACTGCCAGTTTCGTCTTCCTACAGAAGCGGAGTGGGAATATGCTGCTATTGGCGGAAAAAATAGTAAGGATTATATGTATAGTGGTAGTAGTAAATTTGATGATGTAGGTTGGAAAGATGGGAAAGTTCATGAAGTAGGAATGAAACGACCGAATGAATTAGGGCTTTATGATATGTCAGGCAATGTATATGAATGGTGTGAAGATTGGTACGGAGATTATTCTAGTTCTGCGTCAGTAGATCCAAAAGGTCCTGTAGATGGAGCAAGACGAGTTTTGCGAGGTGGCAGTTGGCGGTGGTTTTTAGCAGGCAGTCAATTTTGCAGTGTGAAAAGTCGTAATGCAACGGGGGCTATTGTTAAGTCTGATGATATTGGCTTTCGTTTGGTTCTCACAGAATAATAGGGAGAATTAGAATTCAAGATGTTTGAAAATATAATTAATAAGAGACTTTTTTAAGCAAAGATGAGACATAATTATAAATTTCTGCCTGTTTCTAGAAAAAGAATTAAAGCATTGACTCTGCATCAGTTTAGAAATAACGACTTTGGCCATGCTTTGGAAAAAGTGCGTTATAGTCGGGAAAAACTACAAAGTCGTGGTGATGAAGATGAAAGTGGTAAAGTCCCAATGGATTCTTTGAAAGATAATGTAAAATGTAAAGGGGTTATTATTGTTCCTTAGAGTTCTTGCCAATTGTAACGATAAGGGGTAGGGGGTGCAATATGCAAATGATAAATAATATTCAAGATATTCGGAAAAAATATAACGAACGTATGAAAAATGCGGTCTTGTTTTCTGACAGAATATCGACTTATATTAGATATTTGGCAATTACAGGGTTAGGACTGATTTGGCTATTGGTTGAAAAAGGTGAGTATAAGTTGGATGAGTTGTTGCATAATCATTATGCACAAGTCATAATAATATCTTGCTTGTTGGTTATACTTTTAGAACTTACTCATTTGATTCTGAATGTTATTGTGAATCTATTGTATGCAAGTTACAGGCTTAAAAAGCCATTATCATATGTGGCCAGTCCTAAAAGAACTGAATATGTTGCAACAGATTTTCCGAAAGCGATAATAAAAGTAGAATGGGGACTTTGGTTCGCAAAGATACTTTGCTTAATTGTGGCTTTGATTTTCTTTGTATTTTGTTTGTTAGTAAAAATGTTTAGTTAAAGAATGAAGTATATTACTTTTAAAGTAGGGAAAATAAGGAAAGTATTTGCTCTCTTTATACTATTACTATTCTCCATTTCTGTTTATTCTCAGGAATTGCATGTAAAATCCTTTGGTATTGCAGAAAGTGACCTCTCTGCTCAAACTCAACCTCGTAAGGATTTGAATGATAAGAATTGCGCATTGGTGAAAGTACAGTTTGTAGGTGGTATCTCGGAAATAGAAGGTAATGTTATTACCCCTTTGATAAAACATGGCAATGAAACTTGGGTGTATATGCCACAAGGTTCGAGACAAATGAAAGTGCTTACTCAAAGTTTTCTTCCTGTAATGGTGACTTTCGTTGACTATGGAATCGAAAAATTGGAGAGCAATCGAACGTATGTTTTGATATTGACAAAACCAATGTCGATTATTGAACAAAAGAAGCAAGCCCTTATCATCAAGTATTCTCCATCTTCCGCAACTGTGCTTGTTGACAATAAGATGGTTAGGGGAACTAATGGTGTTGCCAAGGTTGTCTTGCCAGTAGGTCAGCATTCTTATATTGTGGCTAGTGATGGTTATGAATCAGAGGAGGGAACTGTAAAGTTGAAAGCAGCAGCACCGAGCAACCTTCAAATTACATTGTCAAAAGAAACAAATACTATCTCGACTTCTACAAACGATGTAGCGACGCAGCATATTGTTCGTAATCAAATTGTAAAATTCTCTGGTAAGGTTGTTGATATAAATGGACAACCTGTAATTGGTGCCGTTGTTGAGGAAACAGGGACGAAAAATATTTCTGTAACAGATATAGATGGGAACTTTATAATCAAGGCAAAATCCTCTTCTATAACAGTAACTGTGACATTTTTAGGTTGCGTTCCTAAGCAAGTAAAGCTTACAGAAGGAACAAAAGAAGAAATAACTTTGATAGAAGAAACGTACAAGAAACAACCATCATCGTCTGCTAGTTCTATTACAATTCCAGTTAAAGACGGCATTAGCATAGAGATGGTTAAAGTAGAGGGTGGTACATTTATGATGGGAGCAACCCCAGAAATGAAGAATTCATGGACAGAAGAAAGACCTATACATCAAGTGACTTTAACTAATGACTATTATATTGGTAAATATGAAGTAACGCAATCATTGTGGTGTGCATTAATGGACAACAATCCTTCTTATTTTAAAGGAGATAATCTTCCTGTGGAACAAGTTAGTTGGGATGATTGTTAAAAGTTTATAAATAAATTAAACGACATAACTGGCAGAAAGTTCCGTTTGCCAACAGAGGCAGAATGGGAGTATGCAGCTCGTGGTGGCAAGAAGAGTCGTGGCTATCAATATAGTGGAAGTAATAAAATTTCAGATGTGGCTTGGTATTCAAGTAATAGTGAACATAAAACCCAGCCTGTGGGACTCAAACTTGCGAATGAACTTGGACTTTATGATATGTCTGGTAATGTAGATGAATGGTGCTTTGACAGATTTGGCTTTTATTCTGCTTTAAGCCAAACAAATCCGTTAGGTGCGGATGATGGCATCTGTCGTGTATATCGAGGTGGTAGTTGGGAGCAAACTGCAGGATTTTGTCGTTCTTCTGATCGTAGTAATTATGGAACTTCAAAAAATCGTATTTATAACCTTGGCTTTCGATTGGCTTTATCTGAATAATAGTTTATGGACTGTTCTATGCAGAAAAATCAACGATTTTACAGAGGATGCTAAGCCACAGATACGTTATGGTCTTTTGTTTTCCCAAAAAGAAATGTATTAAGGTTCTGAGGATTTCTTTGTGCCGCCATTTTATAATAAATAAGAATTGCAGAATTTAAATGTTAGTATAAAATGAGAAAACTTATAACAATTTTAATGTTGCTCTTAATTGTGTGTAGAATGGAAGGGCAAGAATTAGCAGTTAAGTCTTTTGCCTTTGTTCAATCTGATTTGTCAGCTCAAACTCAACCGCGCAAGGACTTGAATAATAAAAATTGTGCGTTAGTAAAAGTTGGTATAGGTTTGCAAGGGGTGCAATTTGAAGGCAATGTTGTAGGAAAGGTTGTAAATAAGATAGGAGAGTACTGGGTATATATGCCACGAGGTAGCCGAATGTTGAAAGTGAAGCATCCCAATTATTCTCCGATTATGGTAACCTTTCCTAATTACGGTGTCGAGAAATTGGAGAGTAACAGGACTTACCAATTAACAATGAATGCTTCTAATACCAGGCAAAACACTCAACGGCAAACGTTGACTATCAGATATACTCCAACATCTGCAATGGTACTCATTGATAGTAAACTGGTAAAAGGCTCAAAGGGAATGGTAAAAGCGACATTGCCTGTTGGACAGCATTCTTATATGGTTATTTGTGATGGTTATGAGTCGGAGGAAGGAATGGTAAAGTTAAAGTCCTCCTCTCCTAGTAACCTTCAAATCGCCTTATTCAAAGAAACGCAATTCTCTGATGTTGCCGAAAGTACTGTCGTTTCAGAATTCCAGCAAGCATCTTTGCCGATAACAAAATTAAGTGACAGTATTGCATCCATATCGAATGTTGCTAAGCCTAAAACTAATGTGGAGGTTGCCAGTAACACTATTTCAATACAAGTAAAAAGTAATGTTTTTATAGAGATGGTGAAAGTTGAAAAGGGTACATTTTTGATGGGGGCTAAGGATGGTGATGAAATGGCTTTTGATAGTGAACGTCCTGTTCATCAAGTTACTTTAACCGATGATTACTACATAGGAAAGTATGAGGTGACACAATCTTTGTGGGAAATAGTAATGGGTAAGAATCCTTCTCGTTTGAAAAGGACAAATTTTCCTGTGAATAATGTGAGTTGGGATGATTGCCAAAAGTTTATAAAAAAAATAAATAAAATGACAGGAAAGGAGTTTCGACTGCCAACTGAAGCCGAATGGGAATTTGCGGCTCGTGGAGGAATTAAGTCTAAAGGATACCAATATAGTGGTGGTAATGATATTTCAGATGTTGGATGGAATTCTCATAACAGTGGATTGTATGCTCATGGTGTGGGAACAAGGCGACCTAATGAGTTGGGAATTTATGATATGTCTGGGAATGTATTTGAATATTGTCAAGATTGGAAAAGAAATTATTCTGCTTCGCCAGAAATAAATCCTGTAGGGCTTGAAAAAGGAAAATTGAAAGTAGTACGAGGAGGAAGTTGGGGAGTTGATGGCTTCTCTTGCCGTCCTTCTTGTCGATATTTTTATTGTCCTTCTGTTCATACCATAGATTTAGGACTTCGTTTGGCCCTTTCAGAATAAGTGTTTTATTAACTTGATGTATATGAGAACTAAAGTTTTAATTATCAGTGTCTTGATTCAAATGTTTAGCTCATTGCTAACATTTGCGCAAGTAAAGTTTAGATTTAGTGATGGCATTTATGACCAAGCACTAAAAAAACAAGTAGAAAACAATGTTTCAGCATTGTTGACGGAGATAAATCGTGCTGACAGTAGCAATAGAACGCTGAATTTGGCTAAAATAAAAATGAGTAAAGAAGCCTCAGAACGATTATCTATGCTTTGGCGATATATGCCATTCTGTTGTGAGTGGGAAAACAATGTTCAGTCTTGTGTTCAAGACTTTACTGGATATGAAATTCGTCAGATACCTATTGTGTTGAAACCTTTGGACAATACATACAAAGGTGAATCACACAAGGAACTAACCATTAGTTTTAATAAGCAAGGGATTATTACTGGTGTTAGGACTTCCATTGACAATAATTCTTATCTCGCTCTTTTATCAGGTGGAAAAGCCAACTTGGATATGCGGATGAGAAGAGAAATATTGAAGTATCTAGAGGATTGTAGAAGCTACTATACAGAAAAGGATATAAATGCAATAGCAAAAATGTTAGGATTTTGTTCGTTTGATGTCAAGAAGTCGCTTGCCGAAAACTGTGAAACTCCAGTAAGGGTGTCTTTGAAAAAGAATGAATGCTCGGTAAAAGATAAGCAGGAATATTTGAGTAACCTAAATAAATACTTTCAACAAGATGGGTGTATAGTAGCCAAAATTTCAGATATAGAGTTAATGCGTCATGCATGGAATCCATATTTTTATGGCGTTAACTTTAGATTACAGTTGTCTCGTGGTGATGGAGAGCTGCAAAGTGCAACTGGTGGCTACTATTTCCTTTTGTGGGATTTTACAGAGGAAGCTAATCCAAAGATACATTTTTGTCTTTTGTTTTCTAAAAAAGATGAGATTTTGTCTCCAGAGGATTTCTTCATTCCTCATAATTAACATCGAATAATTGTAGAAAGTATAAAATTTTAGTGCTGTGAAGACAATAATCGTAACTATTGCTTTGTTTTTGTTTCAAACAATGTTGGCTTGTGCTCAAAAAATATCGGTTAGTTCTTTTGAGGTGTCACAAGGTGACATCTTAGCGAGAGCTTCTGCCACGTGTCGCTACGATACTAATGACAAGTATTGTGCGTTGATAAAGGTGGGTGTTGCTCTTGATGGTGTTGAATTTGAGTGTAGTGGTGGGGTGATAGATGTTGTGAGAAAGACTGGTGAGTATTGGGTCTATCTACCTCAGAACAACTCGAAGCTCCGTGTCTTGCACAATGATTACACCCCACTGGAAATCAATTTCTATGATTATGGAATAGGTAGGGTGGAAAGTGGTGTGACCTATGTACTTACGTTGGAAAAGTCTGTGGGGCAACTCCACGCTAGTATTTCTTCTAATACCTTGGTTATCCCAGTGAAAAATGGTGTAAATGTTGAAATGGTAAGAGTCGAGGGGGGAACATTTGCAATGGGAGCAACTCCAGAAATGTTAGAGCCGTATGATAATGAAAGACCAGCTCATCAAGTTACCTTGACAAAAAACTATTATATAGGAAAGTATGAGGTAACTCAACATTTGTGGGAATCTGTAATGGGTAATAATCCTTCGGTCTTTAAAGGAAAGACCCTGCCAGTTGAATCGGTAACATGGAAGGATTGTCATGAATTTATTAAAAAACTTAACCTTGTTACAGGACGAGTTTTCCGTCTTCCAACAGAAGCAGAATGGGAATATGCGGCTCGTGGCGGAAATAAAGGAAAAGGTTATCAATATAGTGGAAGTGATATTCTGTCTGATGTAGCATGGTGGGGTGCAAATAGTAAACAACCACATCCTGTAGGAACAAAACTTCCGAATGAATTAGGAATCTATGATATGAGTGGCAATGTTTGGGAATGGGTTGAAGATGGAAAAGGAGAGTATCAAAGTACGGCTCAGTCTGACCCTATAATGATAAACCCTAGAACTTTTTCAAAAATGTATAGGGGAGGAGGCTTTCCTAATAATGAACGAAATTGTCGTTCGTCTGTTCGTATTGGAGATCCATTTACTGCTCATGCTAGTAGCTTAGGTTTCAGATTAGCTTTATCAGAGTAGTATGATAGCTAGTATTGTGTGAGTTGCAATGCAAAAAGAGTGGTGTATGGATTTATTTTATCTACCGATTTTGGGCTTGCGACTTGCTCTTTCTGAATGAAAATATGATGTTTAAAATTTAATAGTGAAATAATATGAAACGATTTTTTACTTTCTGTTTCTTGGTATGTTTGGTTAGCTTGGGATATTCTCAGGAGTTGTTGGTGAAGTCTTTTAAACTTTCTGAAGGCGACTTGTCAGCTAGGACTCCTCCTTCTGCTATTAGGCTTGACAATAATGACAAAATTTGTGCGTTAGTGAAAGTGGGCTTGGCTCTTGATGGCGTTGAGTTTGAATGTAGTGGCGGTGTAAAAGATGTAGTAAAAAAGACAGGTGAATATTGGGTCTATATGCCTAAAGGCAATTCTATGCTTCGTATTCTTCATCAGGATTATGTTCCTCTGATGATAAACTTTTATGATTATGGAGTAGGAAAATTAAAAAGTGGGGCTACCTATATCCTGTCTTTATCTCGCTCAATAGATAACGATGATAAAAATAAAACTCTTATAGTACCAGTAAAGAACGGTTTCAACATAGAATTGGTAAAGGTGGAGTCTGGTTCATTCGTTATGGGAGCAACATCTGAAATTCAAAATCCTTATAGTTGGGAAAAGCCTGCTCATAAAGTGATTTTGACGAAGGACTATTATATTGGTAAGTATGAGGTGACGCAAAGCTTGTGGCAGTTAGTAATGGAAAATAATCCATCTTCAATTAAAGGAGAAGATTTGCCTGTAGGTAATGTTAGTTGGAATGATTGCCAATTATTTATAGCTAAGTTGAATGAAATGACAGGGAAGAAATTTAGGTTGCCAACAGAAGCGGAATGGGAGTATGCTGCAAGAGGGGAAAATAAGAGTAGAGGAACTCAGTATAGTGGTAGCAGTTTGTATTCTGATGTTGCATGGTATGAAGGTAATTCTAACAATAGACCACATCCTGTAGGTACCAAGAAATCAAACGAACTTGGTATTTATGATATGAATGGTAATGTTTGGGAATTGTGTCAAGATTGGTGGGGAAATTATATAGAATCATCTCAAAAAGACCCTGTCGGTCCGAATTCTGGACCAACTCGAATTGCTCGTGGTGGAAGTTATATCGCTGGGGCAATAACTGTTGCGGCAAGAGCAGGATATTCTCCTAATATTCGTGATATGAATCTAGGCTTCCGTTTGGCTCTTTCGGAATAAATATGAAAAGGTTTTGTTTTCGTATGGTATTTTGGCTAAAATAAGCACATAAACACTAATAATGGGATTTTTCTACGGAGTTTTTGAAGTTCTCCGTAGAAAATGGACATTTTTGATTTTCTTTTCGTATTTTGCAACCTATGGTTTTGCTTTATTGGAAGGAGAAACAATTATGATAATTTCGATAACTCAGCCCTGTTCATTCTCCCAGCTTGGCAATCGAAAGAGCCAAGAGGATTGCTTATGTCCTGTAGATGCCAACAAGCAAACTTCGTATTTCGTCGTTTGTGATGGTGTGGGGGGAAGAGACCATGGGGAGGTGGCAAGCAAACTTGTTTGTCAATCAATAGAAGAGAATCTGGCTAATGAAAGTTGTTCGGAACTGAAGGCAGAAGATATATTGCAGCTCGTAGAACATGCCTACCACACCTTATATAATAATAGAGCGATATGCCCAACCATGGCTACAACTCTTGCCTTTATGGCGAAAACAAGCGAGGGTATGTTATTGGCGCACCTAGGCGACAGTCGTGTTTATCAGATACGTAAGGAGGAAGGGATTATATTCCAAACCAAAGACCATTCGTTGGTAAATGATTTGATAGAGGAAGGGGTAATAACTCCTGCTGAGGCTATCGACCATCCAAAAAGAAATGTCATAACAAAATGTCTTTTTGTAACGAATAATCCCGCAGATTATCAAACTCCATCTATCACTTTGATACGTAACATACAACCTCATGATGTTTTTATGCTTTGTACAGATGGTGTTTATACCAAAGTGAAGGATAAAGATATTGCAGAAATTCTAACTTTGGATGCTCCTTTGGATGAAAAAGCAAAAGAACTAGCTATGATATGTAGGGATAGTGATGATAATAATACGGCATATCTTATAGAGATAGATAAAGTGGATGGGGTGAATGAACGACTAGAGAACATATCTTATATTGTTCCTAAATCTAACAGAAAAACTAAACTTTATCGTATTTGGGACTTCGTCAGAGAAACTTTAGGTTTCGTCAAAGAACCTTAGTGGTTGGAGTAACATGGCTGAAAAAACTTGATAGTACCGCTAAAAACAAGTATCTTTGCATCAGAAAATAAGTATAAATCATTTAAAAACAAACAATTATGGATACTCAGGTTATTAATAAGAATGCAAAGAATGGAAATGCTAAGGAAACTTTCAAGAAAGGTGCAGCCTTGGCTGGTGCAGCAGGTTTAGGTGCAGGTGCGGTGGTGTCGGCTGATATTGTAAGAGGCGATGAAGAGTTTGCCATCGTGGAACCTATTAGTCCTATGGACGAGGAGGTTATCGGTCAGAATACTGAGGAGGTTGTGACTGCGGAAGAAAATAAAGACTCGGAAACGCAGAATGCCACTGTAACCCCAACGGAGAATGAGTCTCATGTTACAGAGCCTCAGCCGCAGGTGTCTGATAATGCGACACAACCACAAGGAAATTCTACTACCCATGTGCAGCCAGCTACAGAGAATACCGTTCATGCTGGCGAGATAGATACAAATGATATTCCGGACGTAGACCCTCGTTTGGTAGCACAAGATATTACGAATGATGTTATTATGGTGGACCCAACCGATAATGACATGGGAAATCTTGACATTGCAGCAGTTGGTACTGTGGAAACGGTTGATGGGCAAGTCTTGTCAGCCGCACAATTCACTGGTGATAATGGAGAAACTCTTTATGCCGTGGATGTGGATGGTGACAATACCTATGATGTCGTTACCGATGAATCGGGTAATGTTCTAGCAGATGTGCCTTCTACCCTGACTGTAAGCGATTCGGAAAGTATTGTTAGTGTCAATAATGGTGAGACTGGTTATCTGGCACAGAATGAGCATGATAATGTTTCGGATAGCGACTTGGATAACCCAATGGACGATGTCGTTGACCTTGGATAAAAAGTTATTTTGGTAATATTCAGTAAAATTCATAGTTATGAGAAATAAACATATATTATTTGTCCTGTCAATGGCTTTTTGTTTGGTTCTTCCTGTTTCCGCACAGAAGAAAACGGCAAAAGTAAAGAAGGCAAAGACTTCGGTCAATGTGGATTCTCTTGAGGTTAGAAAACTGATAGATGAGGCAAAGAAAGGAGATGCAGAGTCGCAAAACACATTGGGAACCTATTACTATACAGGTAAAAAGGTAAAGCAAAACTACGATGTAGCTTTGAAATGGTTTAGTATGGCTGGTAAGCAGAAGCATGTCAAGGCGATTGCCAATATGGGACTTTGTTATCAGTTGGGACATGGTGTCAAGAAAGATTCTGTCATGGCGGTGAAACTCTACAAGGAGTCTGTCAAGGCTGGAAATTCAGAACTCGTCAAACAGCGTGAGGAGAACCTAGCAAAGTCTCACTCCGCTTTTGATATGCATCTATTGGCTGATTTGTACGAGAATGGTTGTGGTAATACCGTCAAGAAGAATCCAGAATTGGCGTTAAAGTATTATAAGATGGCAGCAGACTACAATTCTCTTGATGCAATCGTCAAGGTGGCTACTACCTACGACCATGCCAAGAAGTATGCCGAGGCTTTGCCTTATTTCCAAAAGGCTGCTGACTTGAACAATGGATTTGCAGCTTATAAATTGGGCGATTATCTATGCAATGGTAAGGGAACCAAGGTTGATAAAGCTAAGGCTGTTGGCTATCTTGACAAGGCTGCGAAGCAAAATATACCGAGTGCAATGATGTTGTTGGGCGACCTTTTATACAAAGGTGATGGCGTTCAGCAAGATTATTCAAAGGCTATGAGTCTTTACAAGCAAGCTGCGGTGAAAAACAATCCTGTGGCTCTGTGGAATATTGGCATCATGTATAAGAAAGGATTGGGAGTAAAACAAAACTATCTCATAGCCTTGCAATGGTTAGCGAATGCTTCTGCTAAAGGCATGAAGGCGAACTTCATGAAGCAACTGGCTGATGATAATGTGGAAATCAATAATGGTTGGAAAGGAACGGATTTCTATACTTTTATACACGCTATGGCTTGTATGGAAGCAACTACTCCTGATTATGCCACGGCTGTAAAGGAACTGACAGCGCTTGAAAAGAAAAATATACCAGTGGCTTCGGCTCTTTTGGGTCTCTGCTATGCAGACAAAGAATGGAAAAAGGCTAACGAAAAGAAGATGTTGGCATATTATGAGAAAGGTGTAAGCCTTGGTGAACCATACGCTTGTTTCCTCCTAGCTCAATTACATCTTTCTGGCAGTAAAACGGTCAAGGTAGATAAAAACAAGGTGGTGACATATCTTGAAAAGGCTGCCGATGGAGATTATGCTCCAGCGATGTGTGAGCTTGGTGATTTGTATTTCACAGGAAAGCTTGTGAATAAAAATATCACGAAAGCCATCGCTTGCTATAATAAAGCGTTGGTCAATGGCTATCTCTCTAAGACGGCTGCAGCCAATCTTGCTTCTTGTTATCAACAAGGACTAGGCGGTTTGCCGAAAAATGCGGAAATCGCCAAGGAAATAATGAAACGAGGACAGGAAGGCAATTCGTGGACTGGGCTTCTTCGTGAATTTACATTCTGATAATCCTATATGATAGCAGGTGCCAATGGGCATCTGCTATCGCTAAAAACAATAGCATAACATGAAAAGAATTCTATCATTAATAATATCCTTGATGTTCGTCGCTCTTGCTGCTGAGGCTCAGAATAACCTCTCTTTCAAAACGGAAGAATTGAAAAAGGTGGCTGCTGAGTTAAAGCTAGAGGGTCTCGATACACTCAAGATAGGGTATACTTTCATACAGAAGAACAATCATCAACTGGTAGTTAGAAAAGCCGAAAATGGTATGGTGGAACATATTGGCATACAACTATTCCCTGAGGCTTATCGGCAGCAAGCGAATGGTGCCGTGCTTGATTTCTTGGAGAATGGACTGCTATGTAATACCTATAAGTTGACAAAGAATCAATTAAAGTATATGGATGCCAAATTCGTCAAGGGAAACTGGAGCCTGATGCTGTCTCTTCCAAAATCGGTATCTTGCTCTGTAGCAATGGTCAATAACAAAGCGTACCAAATTATATGGAAAGATGGTAAAAACGAGAAAATTAATATTCTTCTTCCGATTAAGTATGATTTCTTGATGAATGCTCCACGTAAGGAATTGGAAGCCAACTTTGTGAGAGACTTAAAGGCTTATAAGTTGAAGCATAGCCCTGCTGATTGTAATGTGGATGTTGCGAGGCTGAATATTGTGAAGGATGGTACGGATACTCTGTACACTTTGCCAGGAAAACATTATGGCTTGGAAACGATAACCAACACTACATTCTTTAAGTTGAAAGATAGCGTGGATTATATTCCTGTTGTAGATGCAAAGTTCCCAGTTCAAACAGTAGCCAATACGTTGTTGTTGGATTGCGATGCCATTCCAGCGGCAAAGATTTCACTTACCGTAATAGGTAGTGATAAGAAAAAAACAACAGTTGTAGTGCCAGTCAGACAGTTGGTTGCTTTTGCAAGGAGTATGGGATGCGTGCCATATTTTGGCTATGAAGAAACTAAGAACGGCAAGTTGCAAGGTGGCTTGTTCCTATATAATAAGGAACTTGGCTATGACCATGTGTTGAGTTTGTCGTGTGATGTGAAAGATATTGCAACAAGCAAATTTTTGTTCACATCGTATGCGTATCTATATACACCAACAACCAATGTGAAGAATCTCTATAATGACATCAAATCAAGAAAATAAAAAATGAAACGAATTTTAGGTTACTTAGTCCTTTGGGCTTTTCCTTTATTTTGTTTTGGGCAGGATGGCATAGATGCTATCAATGACATCAAACTTTCAGGCAAGTATTTCACGGCAGAGGCAACTGCCTCTACTGAAGATGATGCCAAGAAATTGGCTTTGATGGGACTGATGGAGAGACTTTCTGCCTATTGTGAGGAAATGGAAATCGCGGAAATCGGAGAGGATAGGGTTCGGGAAGCCTTATTGTCTAAAAATGTTAAGCGTGGTGAGTCGGCTCTTGTCATGGTGTATGTAGCAAAAGACATTGTCAATAAAAGTACCATGAAGTTTACTCCAAATAGTTCAAGTGAAATTACAGCTTCTGTTTCTCATACGTCTGGTAGCTCTGCTTTGCCAAATATCATCAAGCAAATAAATGAAATAGACACTTATGCCAGTATGCAATACTTATTGGAAAAGGCAATGGACAACGGATTGGTTGAAGATTGGGGAAAACTTCGCACGATGTCTGATCCCAATGCTTGCTATCTGATAATGTTGAATATCGACCGTCAAATTGTTGGTGTGCTTTCTCCAATGCAGAATGGAGCGAGGATCAATGTTAAAACAGGAGCGGTGATGGATACGGAAAGTATGAATAAGTTTACTAATTGTATACCAATAGGTATACTGCTAAAATGAGATATATGAAGAAGTTAATTTTGATATTATGTACTGCGTTTGCTTGTGCTCAATTTGCTTTGGCACAGGTGACGTTCCGATTTTCTGATGGAATCTATAACCAAACGCTAAAATCGCAAGTTGAGAGAAATGTGTCTGCTTTGTTGACGGAGATTAACAGAGCTGAGCGAAATAGGGTAGGGCTCTTGAACTTAGGAGGAGTAAGAATAGATGATAATGCGGCAAATGGATTGAGAAGTCTTTGGAAGAACATCCATTTCCGTTGTGAATGGAATAATAATGTTCAGTCGTGTATCCAAGACTTTACAGGGTATGAAGTCCGTCAGATACCTGTCGAGATGAAACCTTTGGACAATACTTACAAAGGTGAATTGCATAAAGAACTGACTATCAGTTTTAACAAGCAAGGGGTTATTACAGGCGTAAGAACAGCTATAGACAATAACTCTTATCTTGCACTTTTATCAGGTGGAAAAGCTAACTTGGATATGCGAATGAGAAGGGAAATCTTGAAGTTCGTGGAAGATTTCAGAAGCTATTATGTTGAGAAGAATATAGCGGCTTTGGATGAAATCTTCAGTGATGATGCGCTTATTATCACAGGTCGTGTTATTAAAACTATGGGTAAAAGTCAAGCTGATGGTGTTTCCCAACAAGTAAAGGAGAAAGTGGTTTATAGCAAGCAAAACAAGCAGCAATACATCAACAATCTCAGGGCCTTATTTCAGAGCAATGAATACATCAATGTGGATTTCTCGGACATAGAGCTGATGCGACATGGCTCTAATCCTAATTTCTATGGAGTGAAGTTGCGGCAAAAATGGGCTAGCCAACGATATAGCGGTCGCCAGTACTCAGATGATGGCTATCCTGACTTTGACTATGCGTCACCCATCTTGGATTTTTCTATTTTTCGGGGGCAG
>NZ_JAHOEA010000070.1 GCF_019127135.1 Segatella copri
ACGTATCATGATAAACAGTCGAGGTAAACGTGTTGTCCGTGAGGCTGTTTTCTTACCACCTTTGTCTTTGTGAGAGTTGAGGACAAATTTCTCGAATGAATCTGCGTCAGGTTGAAATCATGGATGCAGTCGGAATGTTCCGCCACTTGGCTATGGGTAGGCGAAACAGGATGCATACCGGTAGCCATTTAGGTGCGGAAAACATAGCTTTTGTGTTCTCACTTTTTGAGAGCTGCAAGTTGAATGACATTAATTTTGGTGATTATATAGAAGATATACTCACCCGACTGATGGAGGGGGAGCAAGACTTCATGTCCCTAATCTCATGTAATTATAACTCGAACAAAAAGGTGAATGTCAAGGCTGCCTAATAGGTAGCTTTGGCAATACCAATTAATAATATGCTTTTTTTGAAAAATGTTGGATGTGCTAACTGCTGAAAATCAGTAGTTACGTTCTAACGGTGATTTACGTTCATTGAAAGAAGAACAGAGAATTAAAAAATTTGGAAAATAAACCATTGGAAATGAAAAATCCCCAAAGATTCATCAAACAGATAGTTGGTGGAAGTATACTGATTATCCTGTTGGCTCCTTTTGCTCTTACAAGACCAGGCTCCGAAACTTTGTCGTTTTTAGAAACTGGTCAAATAGGCGACACAATAGGTGGTATATCATCGCCTATTGTTGGTATAGTGAGTATTTTCTTACTTGCTTATACATTGATAGAGCAATTGGATTTCAATACAAAACAAGTTCAGCTCCAACGACAGGAACAATTCAAAACTACGTTTTTTCAATTGTTGCAGGAGCAGAGGGGTATTACCAGTTCATTATATACAATTTATGAAGGAGTAAAATTGAAAGACCCAGCAAAGATTCAGAAGATTCCTGTTCGTGGGCAAGAATTCTTCAGAATGGGTTCTTTTGTATTGAAGAGTCTTTTTGATTCTATGGAATATGGGCATTATTGTCATGACTATGATCCTAATGAGATTGATGAGCAGCTTGCATATTTAGATTTATGTTCTGATAATAATTATTATGAAGATGAACAAGTCAATCCTCATTCGTTTGATCTTGAATCACTTAAAAAGAAATCACGTTTTTGCTTTCTGAATGATAAATATAAGATAACTAATGAAGAATTTGAGGCTTATAAACATTTAGATATAAAGCAAAAGATAGATTTTGTTTATGGACGTTTTTTCAATATCCATGAAGAGTGTGGTAACTATTTTAGGCATCTGTATAGAATATTGTATTTTGTAAAGCAAGCAGAGGAAGAGGAGTTACTTGGTATTTCCGATGTTACAGTTAGACAGAAAGTTTCCAAAAGATATTATGATTTGGTTCAATTTGTTCAGGCTCAGATGTCCACCAAAGAAATGCTTATGGTCTTCTATAATAGCTTTTCTTTTCCAAAACTAAGGGAATTACTGATTAGGTATAACTTATTGGAAAATTTGACAGTAGAGAACCTTATAGCTCCCAGCCATAATTGCATTGATGGCTATCATTTAAAGAAACAACTTATTTAATAATTTATATTGTTGGAGCATATGAAGGACTATATTTTAAATTTCGAAGGTTATTGGAGAGATTGCAATAAAGGTGGTCTTCCTACTTATAAAGGAGTGTACCTAGTATATCGTTGCAATTATAATGTCCAAAATGATACAGTTAATCTTATAGAGATTATCTATATCGGTCAGGCAGAGAATATTCACGACAGGCATATACGTCATGAAAAAGAGCAAATATTTAAAAGCCAGTTGCAGGAAGGTGAAGAACTTTGCTTTTCCTGTGCAAAGGTCGAACAAGATTTGGACTTGGTGGAAAATGCTTTAATTTTTGCTCAGAAACCATCCCTTAATGAAAAGGGAAAGGATAATTATGCTTATGATGAAGCTCATTTGGTTTTAAGTGGCTCTTGTACAGGTATGAAGTATACCGATTTTACAATACGTTGATTTTTATAAAAATAGGAAAAGTATTATGGCAGATACAGATGGTAAGACAAGAGAGGAGAAACTAAAGAAATGCTTTGTCATTATGCCAATTAGTGATGTTGATGGCTATCCTAAAGGACATTTTGATAGGGTTTATGAGTTCATCATTAAACCTGCATGTATGCAAGCAGGTTTTGATGCGATACGGGCAGATGTTACAGCTAAGACGAATGTCATAATAGTGGATATACTGAAGCATGTATATGATTGTGAAATGGCAATATGTGATTTGAGTGCTCGAAATCCAAATGTTTTCTATGAGCTGGGCTTTCGTCAAGCCTTTAACAAGAAGACTGTTTTAATGATTGATGAGAAAACAACACGTCCCTTTGATATTAGCGCCATACGTTCGTTTCAGTACCAGTCCTCTTTAAGAATTGATTTAGTCAACGAAGCTAAAGAAAAATTGATCAAGGCTTTGATGGAAACAGAAACAATGGAAGAGAATGAGACGAACTCCTTGCTAAAGCTGTTGTCAATAGAAAGCCCAGCTAAGTTACCTCAGAGTTTAAAATTGTCTGACGATAGTTCTCTTATCTTGCAAGCCATACGAGATTTGGGGGATGAAATTCAACGGAATTTCCGTAAGAATAGGAATTCGCCAGTATTGGTAAAGCCCAATTTACGTAGATTTACATTGCCAAATGGTGAACGTGTAAAAGTAGGTGATCATTTATACGACACCTTGAATAACCGAGAGCTTGGCGAGGTCATAGATATTACAGACAATAATATGGTAGTCAATAATAACAAAGGTTCCGTTGAATTTGTGAAGCTTGCACAAGCCGAGCATTTAGTAACAATGCCTTTTTGATCAGCCTTAAGCTTTGTTGATTAAATATAAATGAAAGATTATGTCTAAGTATATATTGTATCGTTATCAGTTTTCGCCCATTCAAAGCAATGTTCAGTCTTTGTTTCCTGTGAACGTAGATAAAATGTCTGATAAAGATTTAATGCAAAATAAGCAAACTTTATTTGCGTCACTCTTTGGAGAAAATGCCGAAATGAACTTTAAGAAGGGTAATAAGCTTTATAATCATAAAATGCTTTTCTCTCAAGGTGGCTTTTTTGTCTTCAAGATTGCTAATGACAAGAGCGTAAATTTGGAGGAGAACTTCACTAAATGCAAGCATGATTATTCGCCAAGCTGCAATGTTATTATTGATAATCGAAAAGATATTCAAATTATAGCTGTGGAGGAGAAGAAAAATGTATTCAAATCAACAGATGTGGTTTCTTCCATCTTGCAAGATACATTCTCTAAAGACTTACAGCCATACAGACTATCTATAGACATCAGACGAATTTATGATGAGACCGACTTTTGGACGATTGTTGCTGGTAATCGTGATTCAATAGAGAAGGTACGTTTTCGATTCTCTTATCCAAATTTGCCTGCCTTAAACAAAAATGTCAAGGAGGCTATTGCGGAAGTGGCAAAATCTACTGCGAGTGGAAATTCTGAATTTACGTTGGAGGCACAAAAGGGCTCTTCCTTAAATGTTTCAGAAGAAGATACGAACTTATCTTCTCTGGTTCAAATGTCTGCTGATGGTGGTGAAGAAATCAAGATAAAAATTAAAAAACTGGCTGCATGGCAGAAAGTTGGTGACTCGTCGAAATCCATCGAAATTGAAGATTTGGACGTTACTCTATCTAATGGATTGTTTGAAAAAGCATTAGACAAACTATCTGGATGCTTCAATAAATTGTTTAGGTAATGTGTATTCCTGTTAGATATATCATATATGTAGTGCTTACCGCATGTATAGGTTATGTTTCGTCTTTATGTTCTGAAGAGAATGATTATCTTTATGGGATGAGTCGAAATTTACTTACAGTTTGTATCACTCTGGTTACACTATATACTACGATTTCTAATCTCGTCATGATGCAATTGTCAAAGTTTCATGAAGAGTCAAAAGGAAACATTCTAAAATGTTTAGAAGGTCTAAGAAGGAATATAAAGATATTAATGGGATTGATAGCATGTGATGCTTTTATTCTTATTATACTTCCCAATATCAAACTCCAATTAGAACAATGGCTATGGTTGCTTAATCATTATCGGTTAGTTGTAGATATGGTGGTGTTCTTTACATTGTTTTATTTCTTGTATGTGATATATGATAGTACACTTGCTTTTTATAATCTTTTTGAACATAATAATAAATAAATTGTATATGTCTCAATTTCCAGATAATAGCAAGAGTATTGCGAAGAATACGTTGGTTCATTATTTTCGAATGCTGTTCTTGATGGTAGTATCGTAGTTTATGAGGCGTAATTATTCTTTTAAAATCCGTTCTCAAGATGAAATGGATGCTCAGATTGAGAATATTTCCAGCTATTTGGGGAGTGAGTAAAAGAATATTGATGGCAAAAAAATAAGCTCATGTTACAAGTCAATGATTTATGCATAGCTTATCTTGAAGGCTATATTCAGTGTAAGGTAACAGAGTATTTACTTCATGAAAAAGTTCTTAGTTCTGAGTTTGATATAATAAAGGAACATGTGGTGAAATGTATGGAACAGTATAAATCTTTTGCAGTTATTATCATAAGTTATGATAGTAGTAAGATTAATCAATAAAAAAAACAAAGAACAATGAAAAGTGAGTATGAACATTTGGGAAAAGAACAAGGCAAGCATCTCTCAGTATTCAATTTTAGCGCCAGACATCGATTCGTCTGTTGTATTTTATTAATTGTCGTCTTGGCTTTAGGTTGTTTTGCTTTCTTGGCATCCAACTATAGACAAGCTCAAAATAATATAGTAGCATTACAAAGAAAGGATGCAAAAATATTAGAAGACCTACTCTGTCCGGCGTTTAATCCTCAGAAGAGAGGAACTTATGATATAGAGAAAATAGCCGATTTGTTGGACAGACACCAAAACAGAGTAGAGGCATTGTTGGAAACTGAATATAACAAGTTACAAGCGGATTTTAATATTTTGATGTTATGGGCGAGTTGTTTGATGATAGTATTTCTTGTCTTTTCGTTATACTCAATATTCAAGACTGATGAAATGTTAGGTAAGGCCGAAAATGAAGCTAATCGGATTCATCAACTTTTGTCCGAATCTAATCAAGCTTGCGAAAATATTACCAATCAGGCTCAAATCGTAATGTCGCAGATGCAGCATTTACCTTCAGCACCAGTTCCGCCTCGGCCGCCTTTCAAATCACCAGATGATATGTCCGCAGATGTAGCACAAACAGAAGGAGATAATAGTCATGATTAATGAGACAAGGAGGTGTGTTGCAGCAATTGCTTATATGATGATTGCTGGCAAGGCTGCCAATGGCGTTTTTGATTATACATTAGGTGGCTTCTATAATATGGGCTGTACTTTTAGAGGGAATTATATATCTCTATTTGATTACAGGCGAAGTTGTTATGTATCAGGCTATTTGCCCAATTTGTTTGATTATTCAACGACATCTTATATAAATCTTCGAAAAGGTGTTAATACTATAGATGGTTTTGACTATCATACTGCAAGTTATTTTAATGTTACTGTAAATGGAAGTAATGTCACAATATTTGATTATCAAGTAGCCAAATATTACAGTTTTTCTGTTTCATAAGTATAAAAATATAACTATTCTGCTATTTATATAATAGGAGAAATATAATTAATTATTTAAGTATGGATTATTTTTTTTCAGACATAGTAGAGAGTTCTAAAAATAGAACTTTCTTGCAAAAAATAAAGTCTTTTTCAGAACAAGCGCAGCAGCAAGTTTATGTTCTGAAAGGCCCCTTGACAGATGCAAAGTACACATATGATATTGATGATGTCTGTATCATATTGACTCGTGGAAAGAAGATAACGTTTGTTGCTTTTTCAGATATTGACAAAGATCAATTTCTGGCATACAGGCAAGATGTTATGGAAGATATAGGTTCTTTGAGTGATTCTTATGGCTATCGGAATGTTATTGGAAGACCTCGAACATGGGAATGTAAGATAACTTGTAGTTATTATTTAGAGGAGATTACTGATTTTCGTCATTGGATTGATTCTGATATTCTATTGGATTCTGATACTCCTTCCCGTTTGTTGGATTTAATTATAACTTTGTTTATAGGAAGTATTAATGACGTTTCTAATATAACTATAGATAAACAACTTAGTATTTTAGAGAGAGTCAAACAAAAAATCCAAATGTTCGATGGACAACAGACTAGATTCATATATGGCAATATGGATGATGGTGAAAAGCGTATAACTATACAAGGACTATCTGGAACAGGAAAAACAGAGCTGCTTCTGCATAAATTGAAAGATGTTTATTTGAAAGGGACAGAACTTCCTATAGGTATCACATGCCATAATCGAGTGTTAGCTGATAGCCTTAATAAAAGAATAAAAGGCTTTTTTGATTTTATGCAAGTTAAGAAGCAGATAGATCCTGAAAAACTTTTGTGTGTTAATGCTTGGGGTAAGTCTGCATATCCGATGTCTGGTATCTATAGATATATATGTGAACAAAATGATTTGGATTTCCTTAATTTTAGGCAAAGCGGCTCTTTTGACTCAGCATGTAAAAATGCAATAAATCAGTTGAAGAAAAAAGAAAAAGTAAACTTTGTATTTTCTTATATGTTTATTGATGAGAGTCAAGATTTTGACGAATCTTTTTTCCAGCTATGTGAATTTGTCACAAAGGAAAAAGTATATGTTGCAGGTGATATTTTTCAAAGTATTTTCGAAGAGCATACAAAGCATGAAAACAAGCCAACATTTCTTTTAAGCAACTGTTACAGGACGGATCCTAAGACATTGATGATAGCTCATGCCTTGGGATTAGGACTTTATGAGAAAGAAAAGCTTTGGTGGTTGAACGATGAAGAATGGGCATTATGTGGTTATATAGTAAATAAAAATAATGATATATATAATTTGACTCGCTATCCATTACATCGTTTTGATGATGATGATAATGAAAAATGTTTTTCAATTGTTCGCTCGTCAAGTTTGTCAGATTCTCTTATAAATATAATACGTGAAATTAAAAAGGATTTCCCTGATTTGAATCCTGAAGATTTGTGTATAATATTCTTGGATGACGAAAGTTATATATACGATTATATACCACAGGTAGAGCGCTTGCTTTATCAATCTTGTAAATGGGAAACTAATATTGCTATAGAGACAAAGAAAAAGGAAAAGGGACGTGTTTTTGTAACAAATAGAAATAATGCAAAAGGCTTGGAATTTCCAATAGTTATTTGTATTTCGAATAAATTGAAACGATCTATATCTTACAGAAATACTCTTTATACAATGCTAACGCGTTCTTTTATTAGGTCGTATCTTATAGTGTCAGAACATGATAATGGTATATCTAATGAAATGGTTCAAGGAATTTTTAATACCTTGATAAATAAAAATATTTCGGTAAAAGCTCCTTCTGATGAAGAAAAAGCTAAGATGCATCGTTGGGTGGTTAATGCTAAGAGAGTGGAATCTCTTAAAGACAAGATTGATCGTGCATTCAAAGAAATAGGAATATTTGATTTAGCAAAACAGGAAAATATTTCAGAACTCATAAATGTAGAAAAGTTCAAAGATGCTGAGTATGATAAGATATTGAAGTTGATAGATACATTGAAAGATATGGCATGAAGAATATACCTATAATTCGGAAAATATATGATTTTGAGTTTGAGGTATTTAAAACTCATAATGAGAGTTCTGTTGATTTTGCAGCTCTGATTTTGGCAGTGGCAAGAAAAATTTTAGATGTTTCATCTCGTATGGAAGTTCTTAACATAGATAAAGCCATGGAACCATTCCTTATGGTTGAAGTGGGAAAGAATTCTCGGGCTAATATTTTCATTTCATCGAATAAATATGTTTCTATATCTTTTCCATTTAATATAAAATATAAGCAGGGGTATGTCAAACTCTATATAGATAAGCATGGTACAGAAATTAGAAGTGATATCATATCAGAATGTTTAAGTATTATGAATGAATTCAAACATAATGCAACCTTTGTGGATGTATGGTTTGAAAGTGATAATCCTTATTCGGAAATGTCACTTCGAACAGTAGAATATTTGTTACATTCTGAACCATGTTATTTACGCTATGATTATGATATGGCAAAAGCTAATGGAAGTTTGCATCCTGTTCACCATTTAGATATTAATATGACGAAAGGTGGACATTACAAAATCGGCTTACACAAAAAACTTTCTCATAAACAATTTCTTGATATTTTAAACATTGAGACAAATTGTTATTATTTGTCACCTATTACGGTGAATACAGGTTTGATAAAAAGGAAAATCGGTAAACGAAGGAAATAAGCATCAATCAAACGAAAGAACAGTTGATAAACCCCAATACGATTAACCATGATTTAAATATAATCATTGGAAGAATGAATAATTTCAACGACATACAAATTATAATTATGGCCGGCGGCGTAGGCAGCCGCTTCTGGCCTATGTCAACCCCCGATTACCCAAAGCAGTTCATTGATGTGATGGGTGTGGGCCGTTCCCTCATTCAGTTGACAGTAGATAGATTGAAGCCAATCTGTCCTGTCGAGAACATGTGGGTAGTGACAAACGAGAAATATATTCGCATTGTCAAGGAGCAAATTCCTGACATGCCAGTAGATAACATATTAGCAGAGCCGGAGGCTCGCAATACTGCTCCATGTATTGCTTATGCCTGTTGGAAAATCCAGAAGAAGCATCCTGATGCCAACATCGTAGTGACACCATCTGATGCGCTAGTTATCAATACATCGGAGTATCAGCGAGTGCTCAGCAAGGCATTGAGCTATACATCCGATAAGAACGCCATCGTTACCATCGGTATCAAGCCAAGCCGCCCGGAAATAGGCTATGGCTATATCGCCGCAGCAGAGCCAACATCCGTAGATGAAATCTACAAGGTTGAGGCTTTCAAGGAAAAGCCAAACCTGGAGACAGCCGAGCAATACCTTGCCGCTGGCAATTACTATTGGAATGCCGGAATCTTCGTATGGAACATCGATACCATTAGCAAGGCTATCCGAACCTTCCAGCCAAACCTTGCCAGCATCATGGACGAGATGGCATCTTCTTTCTATACCGAACAGGAGAAAGAAGTAGTCGGCAATCTCTTCCCAACCTGCGAGAAGATAAGTATTGACTATGCCGTAATGGAGAAGTCGAAGGAAATCTATACCTTGCCAGCCGAGTTTGGCTGGAGCGACTTAGGCAGTTGGGGCAGCCTCCGTACCTTACTTCCACAAGATGAGGTTGGCAATGCCAAGGTTGGCAAGGACATCCGCTTGTATGAATGTAAGAACTGCGTGGTTCATGCAGCCGATGAAAGCAAGGTGGTAGTTCAAGGATTGGATGGCTATATAGTAGCCGAGAAGAACGGACAGTTGCTTGTCTGTTCTTTGAAAGAGGAGCAGAGAATCAAGGAATTTGGGAAATAAAATATGTTAAATCAAACAAT
Source organism: Segatella copri (assembly GCF_019127135.1). Taxonomy (GTDB): domain Bacteria; phylum Bacteroidota; class Bacteroidia; order Bacteroidales; family Bacteroidaceae; genus Prevotella. The sequence continues at coordinate 9,492 of NZ_JAHOEA010000070.1, forward strand.
AATAAACGAATAGCGAAGAATACACTTCTTTTTCATCTCTGCCTTATCCTCACAAGGGTGTTGGCTAGTCCGTGATATCCTTAATATGGTATTGGTAGAGGGTTTACGGAATAAATAACGTTGTAGATGAAGTCATAGCTTTGTACTTTATGTATTGTTTCCTGTTACCAGAAAAATCAATCGAAAATCAATTTTTATGGCAGATTTTAGAAAAGCAAGAAATTTGAGTGCAAGAATGGAATGTGGGTGTAATCCCGGCATTATACAAATGCACAAGGATCAACAAGTCAAGAATGCGTATAACACAGGGGATGACGATCCTGTTGTTTGTAATTCTTGGATAGATTATTGGAAGACATTTGCGATGGAAGATATTCCTATGGTTTGTCCTTTGTGTGGTAAAGAATTGTCTGAAGATGAAGCTGACGGGTGTCATATACAGATAAAATCTCAATCAATAATGAGCAATGGTAAATATGAAAAAACAGTGTATATAATCCCAGGCCACCATAAATGTAATTGTCAGTTTGGTGCGGAGTTTAAATTGAAGATAGAAATAAAGGCGGTTGAGGCAATTAAGAAATAACAGAAAATATTGCAAATCAAATGAGAACAATCTTTGAAAAAATATTATCCATCCCAAAGAGTTTTTGGGTTAGTTCACATTTCTTTCCTTTGAAAGAAGCCATAAAACTACCAGTATTTGTTAGATACAATACTAAGATACAATCTTTGAAAGGTACTATAAAAATCAAATCGGGGGGGGTAAATACTGCAATGCTGAGAGTTGGCTTCGGCGGTGTCGGTATTTATGATAAAAAAAACTCAAGAACCATTTTGACGATTAAAGGTACCGTAGTTTTAAATGGCAGAGCTACTTTAGGACATGGAAGTGTATTGAGTGTACAGGAAAATGCAACCGTCACTTTCGGAGACAACTTTTGCAATACAGCCGAAGGAAAAATCGTATGCAAGAAGAGTATTACTTTTGGTGACAATGTACTGACTTCGTGGGAAACGCTTATCATGGATACCGACTGGCATGCAGTACAAAACACCCAGTTTGGAGAAGTATATCCATGTACAGAAGAAATAGTTATAGGAAGCAATGCTTGGATTTGCACAAGAAGCACAGTTCTTAAAGGTGCTGTCATTCCTGATGGTTGTATAGTGGGAGCCAATACATTGTGTACCAAGAAATTTACAGAAGAGAATACAATTATAGCTGGTAATCCAGCCAATGTTAGAAAAAAGAACGTAACATTACATAGACAATAATAGAAATGAATATAGCAATAATTCTTTCAGGAGGCGTGGGCAGTCGTATGGGGCTGAACATACCCAAACAATATGTTGTAGTCAATGGTCAACCAATAATAAGTTATTGTTTACAGACATTTTTATGCAACGAACATACAGATGCAATTGTTGTAGGTGTAGCAGATGAGTGGAAAGAATACGTTATGGAGCAAATGGAGAAATTGCATCCTGCCAAGCCTGTATTCTATGCAGCGCCAGGTGAAACTCGTCAGTATTCCATATTCAATGCGCTAAGAGTTGTAAAGGACCAAGGTTACAGCGATGATTGTTTTGTCATCATTCATGATGCTGCTCGTCCGCTTGTCAGTGACGAACTAATAAACAGGTGTTATGAGGCATGTGGCAGAGCAGATGGTTCTATGCCTGTAATAGCCGTCAAAGACACAACATATTATAGTGAGGACGGCAAGAGTATCACAAGTTTGCTTGATAGAAGCAAGTTGTGGGCAGGACAGGCTCCAGAGGCATTTGTTTTTGGTAAGTATCTTCAAATTCATGAGAAAATGTCTCATGAGGAACTGTTGAAAATAAATGGCAGTACGGAGATTGCATTTAAGCAAGGTCTGAAAGTGGAGATGGTTGAGGGAGACCCGATGAATTTCAAGATTACCACTCCTGAAGACCTTTCCAATTTTGAATCAATAATAAATAGCAAATAAAATGAAAGCATACGTTTTGCATGCAGTGAACAAACTGCAATATGATGATATAAACAAGCCTGACTGTCCTGACGGCTGGGCTATAGTAAAGGTGAAAGCTGCTGGTATTTGTAGTTCAGACATTGCAAGGGTTTTTACCAAAGGAACTTATCATTTCCCTACTATCCCTGGACATGAATTTGCAGGAATAGTGGATTCTGTCTCTTCCGAAGAAGACAAAGGACTTGTCGGGAAGCATGTCGGAATATTTCCTTTGATACCATGCAGAGAATGCCCACAATGTAAAGATAAGCATTATGAGATGTGTGCTCATTATGATTATGTTGGCTCTCGTCGAGATGGTGGATTTGCTGAATATGTTGCAGTTCCAGTCTGGAACTTGATACCATTGTCTGATGCCATTCCTTTTACTTCTGCAGCTATGCTTGAACCGCTTTCTGTAGCATTACATGCAGCAAAGATTGCGGATATTCAAAAAGGACAATCCGTTGGTGTTATTGGTACAGGAATGATAGGAATATGCGCTGCGCAATGGGCAAAATGTCTCGGAGCAGACATAGTTGATGTTATAGGGCGCAATGAAGCTAAAAGAAATCTTGTGGAAAAAGCAGGACTGAACTATATTATCATGACTGAACAAAAAGAGAATTGTCAGTTTGATGTGGTTATAGAAGCCGTTGGCAATCCCAAGTCAATAGATTTGGCTATCCAGTCTGTTTCTCCTGGTGGAACTTTGGTATTGATGGGCAATCCTTCAGGTGATATTTCTTTGTCTCAGAATACTTATTGGAGAATACTTCGTAAGCAGCTGCTTTTGAAAGGAACATGGAATTCTTCGTATGACGGAAAGAATCCTTCCGATTGGACAGAGGTGGTAGAGGCATTGGAGAAAAAAGAAATTAAAGTGGAACATCTGATTTCTCATTGTTTTGATCAAGACAATCTGAAAGAAGGTCTTGATTTGATGTTTCTGCATAAAGAACCCTATTGTAAAGTGATGACCGTATGGAACAAATAAAAAAGAAAGGTGAGATTTCTGCGTCTATGATGTGTTCCGACCTCGTGGACTTGAAGGAAACCATAAGAATTTTTGAGGAAGAGGGCGTTGAGCATCTTCATATAGATATGATGGATGGAAACTTTGTTCCCAATTTCGGACTGGGTGTAGATTATGTTAGAGGATTACGCAAACTTACAGACATACCTCTCGATTTGCACTTAATGATAAAAGACCCAGAATACAAACTCCAATGGATTGGAATAAAGGAAACGGATATCGTGTCAATACATTACGAGAGCAGCTTTCAAGTGCAGCGAGTGCTTGATTGGTTGGTTCCTTTCGGTTGCAAGAGATTCCTTGCCATCAATCCTGCGACTCCTATAAACTCTTTGGAAGAAGTGCTTGACTATATTGATGGCATCAACCTATTGATGGTAAACCCAGGTTTTGCTGGGCAGAAAATTGTGCCAAGTACAATGCGCAAAGCACAAAAGGTAGCGGATTTGTTGAAGCGAGAGCATCGAGAAGACATTACCATAGAAGTCGATGGTAATATCACTCCTGAAAATGCAAGAAAACTAAGAAGTATAGGAGCAAGTATATTCGTTGCTGGTACTTCGGCCATTTTCAAGGGCAATGTGAGTGAGTACAAGAATAATATTGATATGTTTAGAAAAATGATAATATAGTTATGAACAATGCAATTGTTGTAGTGCATCCTCAGGGTGTGGTAAAAAATATTGGCGATTATGTTCAGACTATTGCGATTAAGCAATATTATACGAATGCAACAGAATTTATTGATAGAGAAAAATTGCATTCATATAAGTCTGCGGATAATTCAAAAACAAATGTGATTGTAAATGGATGTTATGTTTGGAATACGGAAAATTGGCCTCCATCTGACGATTTAAACCCTTTGTTTATTTCAATGCATATTTTCCCAATGGCGGAAAAAGCCCTCTTTTCTGAAGCAAATGTTGTTTATTGGAAAAAACATGAGCCAATAGGATGTCGAGATTTGTCAACGTTGAAAATGTTTCAAAGGCATCATATTGATAGTTACTATTCTTCATGTGTTACTTTAACTCTTGGTGAAAAATATAAATTTTATGGGAAGAGAGAGGGGGTGTATTTCGTAGATCCATACATACCACTACCTTTATTTAAGGATGGTGCCAGCTTTAGAAAGCTGGTATGGTCAGAACTATTACAAACTCTTTTGTTTTATAGAAAACATAGAAGTATAATAAACAAACTGTCTAAGCATGAATTCTTTGGGCTTTATGGTCCTAATTGGGGGCATTCTCATTATAAAGGTATAAAGCAATACCTTATGAAGCATTACCATGCATTACAGTTCTATCGTATTTATTCTCAAACATTTACTGATGAGTTAATGCTTTCTGCTGAATATGTAACTCATATGTACCGTCTAAAGAAAGATAAGCAAGAGACTGATGATGACTTGTGTAATATAGCTGATAATTTGATAAAGAAATATGCTCATGCAGAGTTTGTTATAACAAGCAGAATACATTCTGCTCTTCCGTGTTTAGGATTGGAAACACCTGTCATTTTTTGTTTGAATAATGATATGGAATCCTCCAAGATTAAATTTAACACACCAGGACGTTTTGATGGAATAATAGATTTCTTTAGAATTTTGCGGATTTCAAAAGACGGAGTCCAAACAGAAGATAAGGAAATATTAAAGTTGGCGAAGATTTCTTCTATGAGTAAATTTCATAATAAAGACAACTATAAAAAGTATGCTGAAAAATTAAAAGGTAGCATACAAAAATTTATCTCTTGTAGTAATTCGGGGGAGGTCGTCCGAAAACTTAATTAGGGAAGCAAACAACTGAATTGAGCATTT
>NZ_JAHOEA010000071.1 GCF_019127135.1 Segatella copri
CTAGCGTTCATCCTGAGCCAGGATCAAACTCTCCATTGTAAAATATCATTTTTACTTCTTGCCTCATTGCTGAAGCAATCGGTGTTTGTTGTCTGTACTTAGGACGAATATCCTTTTCGTTTATTGAAGCTTAGTAAACCTGACTTGTCAATTGCTTGACGGTTCGTTTCTTTTACCCAGTCAACTTTCTTATTTCTAAGAAGTTAACCGCTTCTTGTACTACTTGTCTGTTTATGTAAAATCTTTCAAAGAACTCTTTCTTTAATCGCTAAGAGAAAGTGCATTTCTCAAAAGCGAGTGCAAAAGTACTAACTATTTTCGAAACAGCCAAATATTTCTCGAAAAAAGTTGCTTTTTTAGTGCTCTTTTAACACTTGTAAAGATTTAAACGAGCGAGTTTTGGATGTATACCTTATCATATATATGCGTGCGCCCAGGTACGCGCGCTCGAATGTGCGCGCATGCGTAATATAATAAGGTGAACAAGCTTCATATTTCTGATATGTATGGTAAAACTATGCATTTTTTTCCTGATACTTTTGTTTTTTCACATATTTATATTACTTTTGCAGTAGAATTACATAAGAATCATTAAAGCAAAAACAAGCATTATGAAAAGATTTACGATTATCATTTCTTTCATTATGCTCACCTTCATGCCACTCATGGCACAGGTGAAGCAGACTGTTGCCGTTCTCGGTGACTCGTATTCCACTTTCGAGGGGTTCATTCCTAAGGGTTATGCAACCTGGTACTCCCCTACTACTCCAGCAAAAACTACAGATGTTAACAAGGTAGAGCAAACCTGGTGGTGGCAAGTAATCAAGGAAGGAGGCTATAAGATGGGAAATATCAATTCCTATTCTGGTGCTACCATCTGCAACACAGGCTATAATGATGCAGATTATACCGACCGTTCTTTCATCACCCGCAGTTCTCTTCTTGGAAATCCGGATATCATCCTGATTTGCGGTGCTACGAATGACAACTGGGCTAATGCCCCGCTCGGCAACTATCAGTATAGCGACTGGAAGCGCGCAGATTTATATTGTTTCCGCCCTGCCATGGCCAAGTTGCTTTCCGATATACGCCAGCATTATCCAAATGTAGAGGTATACTTCATCTTAAACTCTGAACTCAAGGATGTTATCAATGAGTCGGTTAAAAAGATTTGCAAGACCTATCAGGTTCCTGTTATTGCCCTTCATGATATTGACAAGAAAAACGGTCATCCTACTATCAAGGGAATGAAGAGTATTGCTGACCAGGTTCTGAAGGTTATAAAAAAGTAAAGAAATAAGAAAGTTTAAATAGATAAATGATAGATTCAATACAAAACATTTTAGTTCAGGTTAGCGATTTCCTTTGGTCGTATATCATCATCACCGTCTTGATATGCTGTGCCCTGTTTTTCACTTGGCGTACCCGTTTCGTCCAGTTCCGCCTTATCAGAGAGATGATCAGGCTGCTGCTTCATCCCGACAAGGTACAACCGGAAGAAATAGGACACGATGAACTGTCGATGGAGGTGAAAGTGGATGGCGAAATGAAACACATCTCTTCCTTCCAGGCATTTGTGGTAGCATTGGCTAGCCGTATTGGAACCGGTAATCTTGCTGGTGTGGCTACTGCTATCAGCATCGGTGGACCTGGAGCCGTATTCTGGATGTGGATGCTGGCTTTGCTGGGCTCAGCATCAGCTTTCATAGAATCAACTCTCGCCCAACTTTACAAGCGAAAAGGCAAAACATCTTTCTATGGCGGACCGGCCTATTATATGAAGTATGGTTTGGGAAAAGGATGGATGGGTATTCTTTTTGCCGTGCTGATGATCATTACCTTCGGCTTTGCCTATAATTCAGTGCAGAGCAATACTATCTGTCTGGCATGGCAGAAAGCTTTTGGCATCGAACCTGCCACCATGGGAATTGCCCTCACTGTGCTCACCCTGCTCATCATCTTCGGTGGCATCCATAGAGTGGCTAAGTTCTCTTCTACCGTGGTTCCTGTGATGGCTGTCGTTTATCTTCTGATAGCTATAGGTGTTGTTATTTGGAATATCACCAGTCTGCCAACGGTTCTGCTTACCATTGTAGAGAATGCTTTCGGATTCAATCAGGCTGCTGGCGGAGTTCTTGGCGTTACAGTGATACAGGGTATCAAGCGAGGTCTGTTCAGTAATGAAGCAGGTGAAGGTAGTGCACCGAATGCAGCTGCGGTAGCTACAGTCAGTCATCCTGTAAAACAGGGATTGATACAGGCTTTGGGCGTTTTTACAGATACGCTGGTGGTATGTTCCTGCACTGCATTCATTATCCTGGTGAGCGGTGTGGATCTTACTGCTTCAAATGGTATCCAACTCACCCAGGATGCCCTGACCCACGAAATCGGAAGCATCGGCAATCCGTTTGTTGCGGTGATGATATGGCTGTTTGCCTTTAGCAGCATCATCGGCAATTATTATTATGGAGAAACCAACGTGAGATATATCAGGGACTCCAAGCTGGGTGTATTTATCTATCGTCTTGCAGTAGCAGCAATGGTGATGGTTGGAGCGGTAGTATCTCTGGATTTTGCATGGAGTTTTGCAGATATCACGATGGCTCTTCTCACCCTCTGCAATCTCGTGGCCATCGTCCTACTTTCCCGCCAGGCCGTCTTCCTGTTGAAAGACTATCGCCAACAGAAGAAGGACGGCAAGAATCCTATATTCACAAAGAACAAGATGCCAGAGATTGCTGATAAACTGGAGGCATGGTAAATAACAATGATGGATTTTCATTTCGCAAAAATCTATCCTTCATACAAGTCATCAACAAAATTCCCCGATACGAATCCTGCAGGAATACTGAGGATTCATATCGGGGAATATTTTTATGCACTAAACTATTTTATTTCTTATAGTAATCGTACAGGAAAGCATCAAGATATGCACCACGCATGTTGGTCTTATAGAAATTGCCATTCTTATCTAGGATGAGACAGGCTGGAATACCATTGATGCCATATTCGCCCATCACCATACCGCCAAAACCTTCAGGATTGCGAACCTGTGTCCAGGTCATTCCTTCCTTGGCCATTGCCTTTTTCCAGTCGGCATCTCTCTCATCTACTGAAATACTGATGATGTTGAAATCCTTGTATTTCTCGTGTACCTTCTTGAGATGTGGAATCTCCTGACGGCATGGACGACACCAGGAAGCCCAGAACTCCAACATGGTATATTCACCCTTCTTGATAAGTGAAGAAAGCTTCACCTGCTTGCCTTCAGGAGTGACAACGGTACCATCGATATAATGGTTGCCGATAGCTGTATGCTTTGCCATCTCTGCCTGCATCTGCAGCATCGGATATTGGGCAGAAGAACTCCAGTCGTTCTTCAACCAGCCCATCATCTCGTCAATCTGCTGAGAGGTATATGGGGTTGGTAAAGAAGAGAAACTCTCGAGAAGCAAGTCGAAGGCTACCAGAGAAGTGGTATGCTGCTGAATAAACAGACTGGTCTGATGGCGCATTTCCTCCTGCAACTTGATGGCTTCCTTGGCAAGGGCTACACGCTGTGCCAAATCGGTAGTCTGGTTGATACTATCATCCATCTTATGCATCTTGTCCTGAATAGGTGACATCAGTTCAAGATAAGCCTGATAAATATCCTGGGTGGTAGAACCCTTTACTACAGGCTCTATCATACTCATGTCACGCTCTGCAGGGAAACCGGTAAGATCTACATCGTAGGTCATCGGCTTATTCTCTACATAGACTCTTGTTGAGAATATTTTCTGATAGTCAGGCTCAGCTGTACCAGGTTTGTTCATATCAATAACCATCTGATACTGCTCAGGCTGGTTAACTACCCCCTTGAGCGTGAACTCACCATTCTTGATTGTAACGCTATCCAGATTGGTAACACCTTCCAATCCATACTTCTGCAACATGACAGAACAGCCATCCACGTTACCTTTAACCTTACCTTTCATCACAAAATTCTGCGCACTGGCAGCCATTGCAAGTACAAGACCGGCAAGTGTCATCATGCAAGTTTTCATTTTCATCTTATTCATTTTTTCTCGATATTATTTATTATATAATGTTTATTGATTCACATATTCCGGATTCTGAACCAGAAGACTGTTGGCTCCCATAGATGCCTTTGGTATAGGAAGAAGATACCGACGGAAACTAGGAAGTTCTGCTTTCTCATCTTCTGTCCAACTCTCGAAACCACCCTTACGGTTGTAACGGCAAAGATCGAACCATTCTTCCAGATTTTCGTTACTCATATCACACAACTTATGTTTGAGTATTTCACCCAGAAGATCGCTGTCGGAAATCGCATTGACATCATCTTCTGTATAACCGGCACGACTGATGACGGTTGCCAGTAAGGTACGAGCCTTCCCATACTGACCCTGACGAGCCTCTGCTTCGGCTGCGATATAATAGACTTCTGCCAAGCGCATGAAGTAATAGGAATCTTCGAACATAAACTCAGGAGTCAACTTGCTGTACTTGGCAATTCCAGTCATGCCTTCACCCTTGTATGCCCAAGTATAAAGAGGATCGTAGGAAGCTGCATCATCTTCACCTGGGAAGATTGGTAAATCGCCACCATCACCACCAGGGATAACGATACCGCCTTCGCTGCCACCACCACCAGGAATCACGACATCACCGCCTTCACCTGGATTAGGAACAACAACATCCCCACCCTCTCCCGGGTTTGGAATAACAATATCTCCACCTGTTTCATCGTCTGGAACTAAATCGTCAGCCACCTTCTTGAGGAGTGAACCTGGAGAAAAGGCAAACCAAGAAGCATCCATCAGTTCATTAGGATTAGCAGTATAAGGAGCGAAAAGCATCTCCTTGGAATTAAACTGTTCAGTAAAAATATTAGCATAGTCGCTTTCCAGTTCATAGCCAGCAGTTTCTGCCTCGTTAATCACTTCTTCAGATAATCTTGCTGCCTCCGGATAGTTATCCTGAGCAAAATACATCTTTGCCTTCAAAGCCTTGGCAAAAAGACTGCTCATGTGATAATGATCTGCCGGATGCTGTCCACAATGGGCGATGGCATAATCGAGATCTTCAGAAATCAACTTGTAAGTATCAGCTACAGAAGAACGCTGACGAACCTGGTTATCTCTTACCAACTCATCCTTGAAGAGGCAGACTCCGTATTGGGAATCCTGTTTCCAATACTCACCAAAACATTTCAGGAGAGTAAGATAAGCCAAAGCACGCTGGCAACGAGCCTCTGCAATCATCTCGGCACGTTTTTCCTCGCTCAGTCCTGGTATATTCTTGTTGATATGTACCAGGAAGGTGTTGGCGGTATTGATGACATTGTAGTAGGCTGTATAGGCAGTCTCCACATTACTGTTATTTGTCTGGATATTTTCTGCCGCAAACTCATCTACACCCATCACCATCGCCTGAGTCTGGGTATGCGCCATAGAAGCGATACCATATCTCAAGTAAGATACACCTGTACTGCGCCAGGAAGCGTAAACACCATTGAGAGCAGTCTGAGCAGATGTGGCATCGGTAATATAATTCAAATCAGTTACCACATAGTCTGGTTCCATATCATCGATACTGCCTATCAAGTCGCACGATGTGAATGTGAGCGCTGATACTGACAGTAACGCCAGAAATTGATATCTTATATGTTTCATAATCTTCGTTTCTTTGAATTAGAATTGCAATTTGAGACCGAATGAGAACGAACGGCTCATTGGATATACATCCTTGGTCTCGGTTGTCTTGGTAAAGGCATTTGTGGCTGCCATATCTGGATCCAAACCTGGCCAATCGGTAATGGTAAAGAGGTTGGTAGCAGTAAAGAACACCGATGCACCACTCACATGCAAGCGCTCTAACCATGCTGGCTCAAAGGTATAAGAGAGCGTGATGTTGCGCAAACGGAAGTATGAGTTGGAATATACATAGCGGTCGTTGGCCTGTGTGTTGGTATAGGCACTAGGCATCCACATCAACTTAGCATACTTGGCATCGGTGCGATCCGGTGTCCAGGTGTTGCCATACATCTCGCGCAAGATACTCATACCGATGGCTCCACTAGCAGATTCCTGCATCGTGCTGTAGTAGGCATCACCACCTAACTGATACTGGAAGAGCATAGAGAGCGTGAAGTTCTTATATGACAATGTATTTGACCATCCACCGAATACCTTTGGCTCTGGGTTGGCAATCGCCGTACGGTCGGCCTCTGAAATATAGCCATCACCATTGGTATCTGCAAACATGTAGTCACCTACAGCAGCTCCATCCTGATAGAAATCAAATCCCTTGGCCATAGCCTGTTCATTCAACTTACGAATCTGATCCTGACTCTGATAGATACCTGCCACTTTATATCCCTTCACGGTTCCCATGGCATGACCTTCCATATAGAGATCCTGATGCATCATATCGAGGGTTGAACCATTGAGCTTGGTTATCTTATTCCTGTTGGATGAGATACTGAGCATAGTGTTATAGGTGAAATCCTTGGTACGAACTACATCACCACCGATAGAGAATTCAAAACCATTGTTGGTAAGATCAAGAATATTGCTGTAATAGGTGCCGATACCAAACTCCAGGGCGATAGGAGCAGGAGCAAGCGCACCATCAGTCTTACGATGATAGATATCAAAGCTACCAGTCAGACGGCCATTGAATAAAGTAAAGTCGACACCAGCATTATACTCGGTTGTCATCTCCCACTTGATATCCCTGTTTGGATAAGTAGAAGCAAGGGTGAGTCCGCTCTGTCCGCCATACAGATTACCATTGAAATACTGGATATAAGAAAAGTCTGATACGTTGGTGGAACCAGTCTTACCCCAACTCAAACGGAACTTCAGATCATCAATATCTCTTACAGATTCCAGGAAAGGCTCTTGATTGATGCGCCAGGCCAGAGAAACTGCAGGGAAAGTACCGCGCTTGTTACCCGGTCCAAATTTTGATGACTCATCGGAACGAAGACTGAAATCAAGCAGATAACGTGAGAGGAAATCATAGCTCAAACGACCATAGATAGAATTAAGACCACTCTTGGAATAAGTCTCGGTTGGCTTATTGACGGTGGTTGCAGAACTGGCATTGTTCAATACATCATCGTTAGGGAAACCACTATAAGCCTGGTCGTGTTCCTTGCTCCAATACCTGTCGGCACTATAACCAGCCATCACGTCAAAACGATGAGCTTCGGTAAGCGTGAACTTGTAGTCGGCACGGAAATTGATAGAAGTATTGGTGTTGCGATAGTTGCTCTCAGCCAAGGTTGATGTTGGCTCCATACCCAACTGTTCCGGGAGCGTAATCTTCGGAGAGAAATAACTGTTGCTGAAGATGAATCTGGATATATTGGCATCAGCATGAAGGGTCAATCCCTTGACAGGCTTAATATCAATATAAGCATTGCCAGAGAACTGATCATTTTCATACTTCGTCTTGCGCTGGAGTTTAGCTACCGCATTGGCATCATTATAGGTATCGGTATAAAGACCGAACTTATCTACACGCTGGAAATTGCCATCCGCATCGCGTACAGCCAAATCCGGACGGGTCATCCATCCGTCATTATCATATCCCAAGGCAGGATCGTTGCTTCCACTCTTGCGTGAAGAATAGGTATAATCGAGCACACCTCCTACGGTGATGTATTTGTTGATTTCAGAATCTATAGAGAGTCTTGCACCATATCGCTCCATACGGTCATTGAGTAACAGACCTTCCTGGTTCATTCCGTTGAAAGAGAAAGAATAGTTGGTTTTGTTGCTTCCACCTCTGACAGCCACATTATACTGATGTGTAGGTGCATTCTTGTTGATTACTTCATCTGCCCAGTTGACATTATCCTTGCCATAAAGACTCTCATTAAGACCATTATAGGTATAAAGACCCGTTTCTTCATTGAGTGAAACATTTCCATACTGGTTAAGAATATAATCAAAACCATACATACCTACTATCGAACTGCCGTCATTCATGCCGTCTACAGTATTACGCAGAATCTCGTCTTGCACATTCTTGTATTCAGAAATGTTCAATGGCTTATAGTTTTTGATAGGATTACTGAACGAGAATGTGTAGCCGAAATCTACCTTGGTCTTCTCATTGCGCTTTCCGTTCTTGGTCTTGACAATAACGACACCATTGGCTCCACGTGATCCATAGATCGCAGTAGCTGCGGCATCTTTCAGCACATCGATACTCTCAATATCGTTTGGTGAGATATTGATGAGCGGGTTGATGCCGGTATCCTCCATAAAGGTAGGAACGCCATCAATGACATAAAGAGGCTGGTTGTTGTTACCCTTACCCGATTTAGGATAAGGAGATGTAATACCGCGGATGTTTAACTTGAGAGATGAACCAGGCTCACCATTTGCGGTAGTAGCCAATACGCCCTTTACAGTACCCTGAAGAAGACCATCGAGGGTTGGTGTGGTAGCAGCCAACTTGCTTATCTGTTCCTGACTCACGGTAGAGATAGCTGTGGTCACATCCTTGCGGCTCTTACTTCCGTATCCGATGACTACGAGATCATCCAGCGCTACATGATCCAACTCGAGCATCATGTTTTGCTCTTTTACGCCACGAAATTCAATACTCTTCGATTTGTAACCGATGCTGGAAAATACAATTTTAGGATGCGCCATAGATGGAAATTCCAGTATGTAGTTACCATCAGCATCAGTGATAACACCATAGCTTGTGCCTTCGATCTGCACCGTGACACCTACCAGAGGATTTCCATCGGAATCAATCACTCTTCCTTTTATAAAGGTATGACCTTTTTCTTGCACATTTTCAATACCAGCCGCAAAACTGGTATGAACTGGAAGGGCTGCCTGCACAAAGCTGGCTGAAGTTGCTGCCAAGAAAAGCAACAAGCTTTTTTCTTCTTCATAATAACTGAATGTTAGTTAAACTTCATGTTTATTGCGCAAAAGTATAAAAAATATCTAAAACTGTAGCATAATGCTATACAATTAACTTATTTTTCACACATATTCCTACTTTTTCTGCTATTTTACTTGCATTTTCCTTGTTTTTAAGTCTTTTTCTCGAAAAAAATGCTATCAGTAAGCGTTCTAACCAAACAAAGTGTATCCTGCTCTCCTTAATTATCATTATAAAGAGGATTCCATAGCTTTTGTGTTATGGAATCCTCCCCTACTCTACTTAGAGCTTCATTTCTTCATATTCCAGTCCGAAGACATCCGCTACGGCCTTGAATACTACCTTTCCATTTACGATATTCAAACCTCTATACAAGGCTTTATCCTCCTTACATGCCTTTCGCCAACCCTTGTCAGCAAGTGCCAATGCATATTTCAGCGTAGCATTGGTCAAGGCTGTAGTAGAGGTATTTGGCACAGCACCAGGAATATTAGCTACTGCATAATGCACGATTCCATCGACCATATATATCGGATCTGAGTGAGTGGTTGGATGCGATGTTTCAAAACAGCCGCCCTGATCAATTGCAACATCAACAAGTACAGTTCCCGGCTCCATCAATTTCAACATATCTTTCGTAATAAGATGCGGTGCCTTATCACCTGGTACGAGCACACTACCCACAACGATATCCACATCATGCAATTCCCTACGGATATTATGCTCGTTGGAATAGAGCGTGTGTACATTGACAGGCAGTTCCATCTCTAACTGACGAAGACGGGGCAAACTGATATCTGTAATCCATACATCAGCTCCCATTCCTGCAGCCATTCTTGCTGCAGCCTCTCCTACGGTTCCACCTCCCAATACCAAAACCTTGACGCGGTTCACACCAGGCACACCACTCATCAGTTTTCCTTTTCCTCCCTTAGTTTTCTGCAGATAAAAAGCACCATTAACAATGGCCATTCTTCCTGCTACTTCACTCATCGGAATGAGTAAAGGCAAATGGTGGTTGTCTGTTTCTACCGTCTCGTAAGCCAGACAGACGGCCCCACTCTTGAGCATGGCATCGGTAAGTTCCTTGTCACAGGCAAAATGGAAATAAGTGAATACAAGCTGGTCCTGATGGATAAGTGGATATTCCTCGGCGATAGGTTCTTTCACTTTTACAATCATTTCCGCCTCACGATATACACTCTGGATGTCGGGTAAGATTCTGGCCCCTACCTTTTCATACGCTTCATCAGCAAATCCGCTGTTTACACCAGCTGTATGCTGAACCATCACTTCATGACCATGTCGAATGAACTCTGCTACACCTGCCGGTGTCATTCCAACACGATTCTCATTATTCTTAATCTCTTTTGGAATACCTATTTTCATGATGTTATAGTTTTAAAGGTTTGACATCAGTTATTTTTAATTCTGTAAAGTTATTGAAAATATCTATAGGTTGTATACTTTGATGTCAATATTTAACAAATCTTATATTGGTTGCAATACTTATATCTGTATCTTAGTTTATCCTAATTGACTGCAATTATTTTATTAGTTTATCAGTTTATTAGTTTATCCGTATATTCTATTTATCCGACAATTAGTATATTCTAATTTTAGATTATAAGAATATTAGAAAATTAGAATATTATTCATGTAGATTGTTAGAAAAGTATAAAAAACTAGTTTTCTTTAGAAATAAAAAAGAATAAATTCTTTTATATCAACTATTTTACCTATTTTTGCAGCAAATATTAGAACTTTAGAACATTAGATCAATCAAATATAAGACTTTTAGAATAATCATAAGTTAGGATAAAAGTTTATTAGTTTGTTCTAATTGCCAGCAATTCTAATATTCGGAGAAAAGATTAAACGAAAATAAGAAGCTAAAAGTAACAAGAATAAGACATGAAACATGAATTACAGGAAATTGTTGCAGTAGTGAACAACAAGGGTGGAGTAGGAAAGACAGCCACCGTGCAGTCTCTCGCATCAGGAATGGTTCGACTGAATCATAATCTCCGCATTTTGGTGATTGACTTAGACCCACAATGCAACCTTTCTTCGCTTTTCGGGGTGAGAGACAATGAATATGACAACATATACAACGCCATGTGTAAACAGAGTGGTGTTCCTGTTTATAAATGTAAGAATGGAGTATACGCTGTTCCTGGATCTGCTCAGATGGAAAATATTGAGCAACACCTTCCAGGCGGTCCTTCGCTGAGAGAACAGATGAAGAGCTACACCGTATTGCTGAGCTGTCTGCAAGACAACGATTGCCATGACATGACGGGAGAAGGACTTAAAAACGTATTCGATGATTTCGACTACATCTTTATCGACTGTCCTCCGGCTCTTTCCAAGAATACTTATAATGCCCTGGTTGCTGCAAGCAAGATTTTGATTCCAGTTCAAATGGAAGCTTTATCTGTCAAGGGAGTAAGCGAAGTGCTCAGCGTTATGGATGAAGTGAAGGAGTTCCACATGAACGATAATCTGGAATTACTTGGACTCCTGCCAGTTATGGTAGATGAGCGAACCAAGATTACCAAGCAGTTGAGTAAACTTTTAGGAGAAAGACATGGCGAATTAATTCTTCCTTGCCGCATCCGACGCTCTGTGAAGTTCCTGGAAGCTCAGGCTCACGGACAAAGCATATTCGAATATGCACCTTACTCAAGTACAGGTATCGATTACGAAATAGCTATCAAGCACATGTTTAACATAAAGATATAATCTACCCAGAATAGGGTAGGGTTAAGCATGCAATGATAAAAAATAGAAGACAAAATTATAAACAATAATAATTATGGCTGTAGCAAAGAGAAATATCGAGGAAATTGGTGAGTCGATTGAAAATATGGGAAAGAACGACCGACCAAGTTTGTTAAATACAGAAGTTGCAAAAAACGAGGAGGATAAAAACGCATCTAAAGGTGGACGTAAGAGAAAAAGTTACTGGACTGCAGAAGAAAGACGCACCAGAACAAGTGTAGCAACATATCTTAATAAGGAAGAACTCCTTCTCTTGAAGATGAAATGCCTTGCAGATGATATTCCACAGGAAAACTTGCTCTACAACATTCTGATGGATTACTTGAAAAAGTAAGCAAACAAAAAAGTAGGTTTTACAGGGTGAAAACCACAAAACTGTTTACCTGAAAAGGCGCAAAGTCTTAAAAAAGGTATAAACACCTTCAAAAACCACATTTCTGTTTACCAAAAGATGATAATTAAAAATTATATATTATAATAGGTTATAATATACTTATATATTACGGGAGTTGTAACCTCTTGACTATTAGGCGGTTATTTTCATTTAGGTAAACAGAAATGTGGTTTTAGGTAAACAACTTTGTGGTTTTAGGTAAACAGTTTGGTGGTTTTAGGTAAACAGAAATGTGGTTTTAGGTAAACAACTTTGTGGTTTTAGGTAAACAGTTTGGTGGTTTTAGGTAAACAGAAATGTGGTTTTAATATGAGTGACCCAAAAGTAAATAAGAATCTGGTGTGGATTAACACACCTTTTTCACTGACAAAACTTGATAAGCAATATACATTATTGCAGCAAAACATATTGATGGTTGCAAGTACCCATCTCCAGAAGTATGTAGAAGAGTACTTCACTGAGAAGAGGGTGCTTGGAGATTCTCGCTCCGATTATCTTTTCGAGAAAGGTATAGAGCATGCTGTCATGGAGATACCGCCTATCATAATAGACATCAAGGATTTCCAGGTATCAACGGAGTTTCATAATTACAAGAATCTGCGTGATACGCTGAAAAATGACATTCTCAACCTCTCTGTGCGTGTTAAGATGGACAACAATACAGAGAAGATACAGCATGTATTCTCAAACATCGAGATTCCGACAACGCAGAAAGGCTATACAAAGAGCGATGGAGAGAAGGTAGAGCGCATCAAGGGTGAAGTAATACTTGAAATAGATCCTAAGCTCACTATGAGCCTCTTTGACATGCGCCAGGGATACATTCACCATATCTCCATGATCGCTAAATATTCCAAGAAGGTGAATACGCCACGTCTCTATATTTATCTGCTTCGCCAGATGGGGCTTGACAAGTGTCTGGATGTAAAGGTAGAGTTCTTGCCGATGAAACAGTATCTGGGTCTGGTAGAACTTGATGAACATGGCAATATTCTGCTTGACGACAAGGGAGAACCTGTGATGAATAAATATCCTAAGTTCTCGCAATTCAGAAAACAGGTACTCGATGTCGTAAGGGAAGACCTCAACAGAATGGCCAGCCGCAGCGAGACGGATATCGTATTTGATGAATTTTCTGATGAAGACTTTATTTATCGGAACGGGAAGTGTAAGGGTGATCCTGAATATATTGTCTTCCATATCAAGCGAACGGATGTCGGTATCAACCATATCGGTGATAAAGATGCAGATATAGCCCGTCGCCTGAATGAAAAGATTAACCGTAGCAAGGGAAAGAAAGTATCTGAAGATAATATGCTGCAGGGAGATCTTTTTGCACATGTATATCAGAATCCTGACAAGAAGATAGAAGTTGATACTACTCATGGTTCTGAGCAATGGAATCAGTTTGTTTCGATGGTGCATGATGATAATCAGATTGCTTTGTTGAAAAGATGCAAATTCATTGGTATCAAGAATGACAGATTCTGTGTTGCTGCCAGTGATTATGATTTTGTAGCTTTAAAAACTTCAGGTCTTGAAAGGCTTGCACAAGAATTCTTTAATTGTGTTGGCTCATTCATGCCTGTATTCTATAGAGCCTAAACTGAACAATATTGCAGAAGAGGAAGTAGGGGAGTACCTGAGAGTGTAAACTAAACTGTGTCAAGCTACAATAAAAGTAGTTTAACACAGTTTT
>NZ_JAHOEA010000072.1 GCF_019127135.1 Segatella copri
GCTATGATGGTACCGATTCATGCGCTACAGTGGTACCGATTCGCCGATACTGTCAATTTACTTTCAAGGGGCAAAGATTATGCAAACGAGCACAATGAAAGCTTGCTTTCAAATTACCGAGTGCAGCTTATCTTATACAAAGGTACAGGTCATGTGTGTCAAATGATGTCACAGGTTTCAACTATTTCTCAAAAATCTTTGTATCACCTTGTACCAATAGTCCCAGGAGTAGCCTACGGAAGGATGATTAACTCTCATCACAATAATGGCTCTCGCCCAATATCATGATTCGCTTGCCGAATATCCCCCCGTTGGCATAATCCTTGCCAACGAAAGGCTGAAAGAAAATGTTGCTATTCATACTATTTTTCCAATATCTTTCGTCCTTTTTCTGTTAGCATATACTTCTGCTTTGGGTGCTTTGGATTATCAGGATATTTCATGGAAACCAATCCTTCTTCCAATGCTGGTGTTAAGTATTTATACAAGAAATTCACCCTATCCTTCAACATTAAAAAAGACATAATTTCTCTAACAGAATACTCTCCATCCTTCAATATTCCGACAAGTTCCAATACTTGTTGGGTACTTGTTGGGTACTTGTTGGGTACTTGTTGGATTGCTATTTACCAACTGCAGATTAAACCCATTACGGTTATATCTAAAGATTACAGGCAAGAGTAAACTCTCCGCCACCTATGATTTGCTCTACATTAACCCAAAACCGCACGGGAAAAGATAATCCATGTTACACCCAAATCAGACTTCAAAAAATCCTGATATTGGAAATCAAGGAGTTACATAGAGAGTGACTGCAATGTGGGTTTATAGCCGCTCACTAAATCCTCTTCCATACTCAGGTTCGATTCCTTTCGTAAGACTATCCGCCATACACAATTTTTTGAATATAAAGTCGTAGCGTAGACCAAGCCCCAAAAGCCTCTACAGGAATTTGTACTCCACCACAAGTGGCTGTCTCCCCTTTCTTTATTATTTTACCATTAGGAGCTATAGTTAATTTATACAGGAAATCTTCATGCTCTCTATCAATATATAAATCTGGGTATATTTCAGGTTCTCCAGTATAATCTTGCCAATTATCAGGCAATATACCTGTAAACATAGCAGTAAGAGTTACATCTAGATTTCCATCTTCATCTACCTTGCAAGAACCACCCAGATCATAATAAGCGTCATTCTTGTTCAAAAAGATAATATTAGGATAATCTTTACCCAAAACTATATACTTGTCTTCATATACCATAAACTCTGTAGGAACAGAACCTAAAATAAAATCGCCATCTTTTGATAGTTGAACATCAAGTTGATTAAAATCACCTTCTTGCTGTTCAAAAGAGACACTAAGTCCATCGTCTTCGATAACATTAGGAGTTAGTGTTTTCAGCGTTTTTTTGCCTAATTGAATCGTAAATACATTTTCACCTAAAGTATCAACAACAATAGTTTGTTTATCTATGTCTCCATAAACTACATAGTGCTTCTTGCCAGTATCGTCATTAGACTGACTAAGAATCACCTTACCTTCATTCTGATACTGCTCTACTCGGTCTTTTACCATCTGTGGGTAATTCGTAGCACATGAGCAAAATGTGAAAAGAACGAGACCTATTAATAAAAGTTTTTTCATAAGACTATTATTTATTATTATTCAACTTTGAAGCAAAGATAAAGACTTGTTTACCATCACTCCGTACAAAATTCGTCAACAACTCCATTGCCTTCACATAGCCAACAGAATTTTCATGAATGAGTTCAAGAATCTCCACATCAGAAGTCCCATCCGATTTTTCCGTAGTATGGATTATCATTTCCTGCGTTATATTGGAACCATTCAAGTACCGAGAGGCTTGTGCCATAGCTTTCACAGAAGCAACACGACTGATTATGCTCTCATTTTTTTTGTATTTTTCCCCATCGAGAGCCAAAACAGAAATCAAATAGGCATTGTCATAGTCATTCACAGCACGCACGCCCTCAAAAGGGGCATTGTTATACATACGGACAAGAAAGTTGGTAAACGCCACCTTGTCACTAGAGAAGCCTTGAGCACAAACTGCTAAAGGTAATACAACTTGTAAGAGACAGAACAAATACTTTTTCATTTTTCTATTCGTTTTAAATATTCATAATCATACCAAACTAACTCATGGATTTTTGCTATCCTATTTAAAATTGCAGGTAACAACCCCAGCCATAACAACGCTATCAAACATTTAAATAAAAAAATCACATAAGATGCATTAACAACATCACCTAACATAAAAAAGCTAATTAAACTTTTATATGGCATACATAAGAATGCCAATATTGGAACAAACATAGATTCTAAAAATGCAACTTGTCCCTCCATAACTGAAATATCTTTATTTTTATAGGTCTGTAGGACATAATAATAAGCATTATAATATACATCAAGAATAGTTCTCTCCTTCTGTCCTCCTTCAAAAATTGGCACAGCTAGCATTAAAACAACTGAAAAAATTAAGAATAATATTCCTATTATATATATACAATCAAAATTTAAAATAGAAAAATCTGATACCAACTGTAAGATTGAACAGCAGACAAATATGGACCAAACAAACCAAAAGGGTCCGCGCAAATATGCATCTATAGTATTTTGCAAACCACTTGTTGCTGTTGTTGTATTCATACTTCCACATAATAGTTTCAAATAAAAAGGATCAGGTGTTTCTCGCATCACCTTAATTAACTCTCTCTTTATATATGCAGTGTTATTACGAAAACCACCCCAAATCATTGTAGTCAAAAGATGATTAAATATACCAACAATATAAGAAACAACAGTACCTATCGTAAAAAGAATAGTACGATCAAGTTCTTGTTCTTTATTAATCAAAACACTTAAAGGATATGAATCAGCAGCAAATAATACCTGGAGGAACAAAAGCAATGTTCCTCCAGGTATTACCATAGATAACACATCATAAATAGATAAATTTCCTATAATCCTATCCATAATTAATATTTATCTTGTAAATCAAAATTGGAATAATTAGAAATTTTGTTTGCAGGAATCAAGAATTTCAACGTCAATTCAGGAGTACCCTCTAACTTGAATAACGAGTATAGTAATGTACCATTCTCATCATGTGCATAAGCCCCTCCAAAATCATCGCCTGCATTTCTATCATTATAAGTAAAAATACAATTTAAATTATCCTCCATTTTAAGAAACGGAGCAAATAGTCCATGCCCTTTTAATATATAGTATGTAGGACCAACTCCATGAGCCTCTAAAGCTAAAAAGTCTATATATTTAGAATACTCTATATCACTTATGTATCCAAACTTTTCGTCATAGCCATCAAAATAGGACTTATTCCCCAAATTATCAACTACAACAAAATTAGTAAAATAAGAATAAAACAGATGTCCTAATTTTCTTGTCCAATCATTTATCCATTGTGAGGAATTTCTAAAATACATTTTA
The DNA here is from genome assembly GCF_019127135.1 of Segatella copri. Taxonomy (GTDB): domain Bacteria; phylum Bacteroidota; class Bacteroidia; order Bacteroidales; family Bacteroidaceae; genus Prevotella. The sequence goes on from NZ_JAHOEA010000072.1 coordinate 3,476, forward strand.
TTACACAACATAAATTTTAATGCAGAATATCCTAAATTCATACGAGAATACATATTCTGTTCATCTTGAGATAAAGATATTGCCCTCAACGTATTCACGATGAAGTTTACCAAAGAAATTGTATTATCGGTACGTTCGTACACCACATGCATCGTAACGAGATAAGAATCAGAATTTTGCCATGACTCCAACTGATTTAAGGTCTTAACTTTATCACGTTGAATTACAGCTGGGGTTCCTTTTGCATATCGGTAGAATCTTTCGATATAATACTCATTTACCATAAAATTATTATTTGGCAAAGATGGGTCCTCCAAAATTAACTTACGTGTAAAAGAAGTAGGTAACATTAATTTAACTTGTTCTAACAAATTTTTTAATGCAACTTGCTCGTTTTGGCGATAAAACTTCTGTATTTTCATATTCATTCCAAATGTAGAGCCAGCGAACTCTACTGAAGCACCTTTAGACTTAGCATAACTCACCAATTTTGAAATACTTACAGTAGCCTGCAAAGTAACCATTGTTTTACCTGCCATATTAAGACATTCGAGTTCCTTATATTCCTTAATATTACCAGACGAAATTGTCACTATTTCATCTTTTGTTATCTCTTCATTCAACAAGGAAGTATTTGCAGAAACAAATGCACCATAAACTTGCTCTATAGCACTACGCAAAGCTATTTTAGTTGCGTCTTCCTTATTTCTACCATCACCTGAAACTACGAGAGTAACATCATCTTCTGCTTTAGATGCCTGTAAAGGCTCTTTGTTTTCAATATTAGTTTTTACAAGACTTTGCTGACCAGCTGTAGGTATAGTACTTTGAAATTGAGCAGGCACAAATATCCGTGGAGTCGATTTTTTTTTATTTTTATTTTTCTTTGACTCTGCCATTACATTTAAGGCACCACTTATTAGTGACCCTAAAAAGCCTTGGCACATACCTTTTGAAGACAACATAGTTATCAACAGACTAATTACTAAAAATCTTTTCATATCCATAACGTTATAAGTAAGAAAGTATTAATATTTACCACCATCCTCGAATAATGGTTTTAGCAATACTCTTTGGCTGATTGTTAGCCCAAGCCATGCCTACATCACGACAAGCCTTAACTATACTTTTTTTATATGTCTGGCTATCTTCATATTGCTTGCTTTGAAAGTTCCACTCACGCAATTCGTCTGCATTCAACTTGGAAGCTACTTCCTTACGTAACTTTTCCACATCTTGGTAACAAGAACTATACGGAGAAATGACATTAAGATATTGGGCGACCTCATTGGCACCATATGCATCTTGACTTTTCATCCAAGCATTGCGAGCCTTATTCAACTGCTGCAATCCATAAGCATCTATTTTCTGCTGATAGAAACTTGTAGCAGCCACTTGGCATTTGTCGTAACAATCGGCACAAACATTAGGTACTGCCATCATACGAGAGATTGCCTCATCATAATTACCAACAGAAGCCATCGTACGGGCCTTACTTATCTCTTCCGCGCAATGATTCGTATAAAAATCAACAATCTTGCCCTTTGCCGTATCCAACATTTCGGAAAAATCTTTCTGATTAGGATTCAATTTGCTAAACGCACTAATCAAAGCTTTGTTTTCATTCGTTCCAATTCCTTGTAAAGACACAGTACAAGACGCATAGAGTTTGTTCTCAACAATATCACCCACAAAGAATGTAACTTCCATTTTTTCGGACACTCTTGCAGGAGTCGAAGGAACGATATCCTTGCTCGTAATATCCACTTTGGCAGTCAACACAAACCGCTCTACATAGCCATTATCACCATAGCCATTGCCTACAAGCATTCGCTGCATACGTGTCACCAAGTTTTTGCTTGCCTCTACAGAAATCACACCATCGGGCATCATTGCTTGTATGGAGATTCGCCCCTCATCAGATGTCTGAGCAAATGTAGCCATCGACATCATCAACACAAATAAAATGACTAACCTTCTCATCTTGTTATTTCTCACCAAGTACGACAATAGCTTCACCCAAACCTCTCACCATCACCTTAGAAGTAATATTGAAAGGAGGCTGTTGCAAATATTTTCTCAACTTTGTAGCAAACGCCCTGGCATCCATAGCCCTGCCTTTATCATCAAGCAATGGGATACGCACCTGTTCAAACTGGGCAAGCGACTCTGTTCCGTCACTCAGATTGAATGTTCCATTCACACAGTTCTTCTGCAGCCAATCCTGTATGCAGTCAGTCAATTCCTCACCATTATATTCCTCCTCTAAATCTTTGTCCCAACTATCCCAACACCTTATGGTAAGACTGATTTCCCTACCACGTTTACTTTGGTCGGCAAACCAATCATCCATTTGGCTATCAAAAGGCTTAATATTTTCCTTTACCGCTTTAGCTAATAAGACAGGTATCATCTCTGAAGAAGGTTTGGTGATGCCAGTAGATGTAGCTATACGCTTATTGGTATAGGCATCGAAGGCTTCAAGTGTAAAAGACGCCGAATTACCATTTCCTGTACGATTCACCTGCCACCATAGCTGAATGATAACGTCAGACTTTACTCTACGCTTCAGTTGGTCAAGAGGAGATTCTACAAGCGAAGCTCCACTCTTTTTACTAGTCGTTACATTATCTTCAGCGGTTTTCATACTGATGCTTTTGATTTCTTGCTCGGCATCTTTTAGGCTATACCCCTGATCAGTAAGCACTTGACCAACCTTGCTGATAACCTGTCCCAATTCCGTATCCTCAAGAAAAGCCTGCTGGTAGTTTGCAACCTTTACCACATTCCCTTGATCGGAAAAATTAGTCATAAAGTATCGCTGATTACACCAATTGTCACTTGGCAAAATCATAATCGTTGGTTTCTTGGCTATCTGTGCAAAGCAAAACATGTTACACAACCAAAAAGCTAATACAAAAGAAATAAGCTTTCTCATAACTAATACTGATTTAGTTTGTTGTTTTTTAGTCCAACTTCTTAAATTCAAAATCATTCGGATTGCAGCATGCTTTCTTATAATCGAAAGCATAGATGCGCATGTAGGCTTCTTGCACCTCCTTGGCTCCATTATAAAAAGGGGTGACGGTGTGCTGCATGGTTGTTACTGTCACTACCATATCGGAAGTGAGAACTGTACCGTTAGAGCGTTTAAGGCGCTTAGGCTTGACTTGAAATACCTTGCTCATAAGCATTCTGTCTTTAAGTTCATTATATATAACTGCTCCTGCTTTTCTGCCGAAACAGCAAATCATTTACTTTCAAGGGGCAAAGATTATGCAAACGAGCGCAATGAAAGATTGCTTTCAAATTGCCGAGTGCAGCTAATCTTCTGCAAAGATTATGCAAACCGAAAGCAGAATCATCAAGCTTGCTTGAATGTTATGCTGAGGTGCAGCTAATCTTCTGCAAAGTTAGGAAAATTCTGCGAACCAAACAAGTCCATAATGGTTCATAAATGAAAAAAGATGGTGCGAACCCCTACTTTCTTCACTTTCTTGTAAGTTAGGCTCTGGTAAAACCCGTAGAAAAGAAAATGTGAAAGAGGAATCCACACCATATGACGGTGTAGACTCGCTCAAACAAATTCTCGTTCTTTCTACGTTTCAATTTACCAGATTTCAACCTACAGAACTGAATAGTTTGCTCGTGTCCACAAGATAATCTTGTTTCTCTGCATCATAGCGACTTCAAGCGAGGACTTTACCCCGCCCTGTCACTAATCCAATGGCAAATTTAGTAAAAATCTGATGAACCACCAAACTTTTAACAAGAAATCTTATGGATTCCTCTTATATTTCACTTTTCAGGGACTCCTAACCCTTCTTCTTTCTGCATTCATACCTTATTATATATAGAGTTATTGTAATTTCTGCCGCAAAAGTACAATCAGGATGCGTCAAAAACTGACATAGGAAAAAGAAAAGATGAAGAAGGAAGATCAATCCCTTAAAAAAGACTAAAATATTCGCAAAAATAGCGAATGCTTATAATTAAGTATTACCTTTGCATAAGAAAAAGCTGCACTCGGCAATTTGAAAGCAAAATTTCATTGCGCTCGTTTGCATTGTCTTTGCAATAAATAAAACATATTATTATAATTATGGAAATAACATTTGAGGAGGATTATCTCCGAGAATTATATTATGAGGGAAAAGCGCATAATAAGAAATATCGCTTCCAACCTCAAATCATTAAGAAGTACGTTCGAGTTATTGACCTTATGGCATCCTTGAACAGTACAGAAGATTTTTATCGCTACAAAGCCTTACATTACGAAGCCCTTGTGGGTGATAAGAAAGATCGTGAATCTGTTAGAGTCAATGACCAATATAGAATAGAGTTTCACTCTGAAGTTGTTGGCAACGAAAAACAAATCACGATATGCAATATATTAGAATTATCAAACCATTATAAATAAAAAACAGCATTATGTCAAACTTAGGTTTTGGTTTTTATCCAACTCACCCTGGTGAGGTTTTGAAAGATGAATTAGAGGAGCGTGGCATTTCGCAAAGAAAATTTGCGGAAAGCATTGGTATGGGATATTCCGTACTTAACGAAATTCTGAATGGCAAACGTCCTGTTACCACAAATTCAGCTCTGATGTTTGAGGCTGCATTGGATATTCCTGCCGATTCTCTCCTGAAACTGCAGATGAAATACAATATGCATACTGCCCGGAAAGATAATGCTTTGGTTGAAAAGCTCAAGCAGATTCGCAGAGTTGCAGCCATGTTATAAAAAAAGAAATGCGTCCGCACAATACGGCCGCATTTCTGTTTTTGTAAAGTTACCACACAACAACTGATATGCGATTTGCTATAGAATATTCCTAGAACCTGAATCCGAAGAACATTCTTACTCGCCATTTGTTTCTCTTCACCTGAAGATGATCCTCGTCTCCGGCTACTGAGAAATTATAAACAGCAGTGGCGCCGGCAAACTTGTTGCGCCAGGAATACACGGCTGCACCTCTACCGGTAATGATGGCAGACGGGAAATGATACTTCATGCTGTTTTTAACAGTTGGGATTTTTGTATCACTACTCCCCTCTTCTGCTTCAGCCCTCATCTTGGTATAGTCGTGGGAATATACCGTGATGGTTGGCAAGGCTGACAGATGGAACAGCAGATGGGAGGATGGAACAAGGTTATATCCATAGCCTGCACCGAGCGCCAACTCGTTAAGACGGATGGTCATTCCCTTCACCTTCGTCTTGGAACCGTCAAAACTGGCGCCAACCATCCAACTTCCGGCACTTCGCTTCTGAATGTAGCTCTGGCTGAAGGCTGCCGGGAAGGAGAACTTGCGATAGTTGAAGGCATAATAGAAATTGAGATTCAATGCCTTCTGCGAGATTTCTCCCTTATGGACATCTATCTCGTTGGTACCCACTTTCTGATGACCATGGAATGTCTTGGACGAGAGATAGACCACATCAAAGCCATAGCGGTTGCTATAGGAATTGAGGTTGAACTCGTAGTCCTGATTCTTGCCAGTCAACTTGGCTGGGTTCACAGCCAAGCCAAGTCCCAATCCCCGGTAAGCCACTGCCATAGAGAGGGTTCCACGGCAGTCTGCCATCACCTTGGTATGCGTTTCCGTTCCATCCGTCTTCGCTGTAGTTTCCAAATCAGCTCCCGAAAGATTGCCTCTTAGTTTAATGGTCCATCGGGCATTTGGACGGGAGATGTAGGTAGTATCATACTTTATCTTGTAATAATTGGCTGCCAGCAGTGAATCTCCTCTGAACAATTGGCGATCGTAGAGGCTCAAGCGTCTTTGAATCTTGGCATAATGCTTCATGAACCTCTGCTTTTTCTTCTCACTCATTTTGCTCTTACCTAATTCTGCCATAAGAAGGGAGTCGCCCCATTGGAGCATACGTCCCCTATCAGCAGACTGTCGCAACTGGAGTCGCAGGCTATCTGCCATCATCAGCAGTTCTTTCAGCTTCTTTCGAGGTTTCCTGTTCTGTCCGTTCTGGGCAATGGCAGGAGCAAGTACTCCCATAGAAAATACCACCACAAGAAATGATGCTTCCAACATCACCATTGACCCAGTTTTCATTTTTCGTCTATTCATCTTATTTATCTTTCTTTCCTATTCCGGTACAAAAGTACGGCAAAACTTCGAAACAGAAAAGGAAAAAGCAAAATAAATAAGAAATGAGGAAAGAAAAGATTAAAAGAATTGATTTTTCGTAGAACTTTAAAAGAAGATAAAAATCAGAATCCGAAACCGCAGTTTCGGAAATACGCAAAATATCAAAACAAATAAAAAAACTTAAATTAGCAAACAAACAAGCTGATATTCAGGCATTTTTATTACCTTTGCATTCGAAACCGCCATTTCCGAAACAGCGGTTTCGGAAAATAGCATCAAAAAGAAACTGTAAAATTATAGAAATATGAAGTTCTTTGGAAGACAAAACGAAATAAAAGAATTGCAAGAGATAAGAAATCTATCTTTGCAAACGGCCCGTTTTACAATCGTAACCGGACGCCGACGTAGCGGTAAGACATCCTTATTGATAAAAGCATACGAGGATGTTCAGGATATGCTGTATTTCTTTGTTGCAAGAAAATCAGAAGCAGAACTCTGCAGAGATTTTATCGAAGAGATAACGAGCAAACTTCAGCTTCCTATTCTCGGCGAAGTAACACGCTTTGCTGATATCTTTAAATATCTGCTTCAACTATCCAAGATTCGCCCTATCACTCTCATCATTGACGAATTTCAGGATTTCAAGCGGGTTAATCCATCTATCTTTTCAGATATGCAAAAGATATGGGACCTAAACAAACAGGAAGCTCATATTAATCTTGTGGTCTGCGGTTCTGTTTATTCACTTATGAACATCATCTTTAAAAATAACAAGCAACCTCTTTATGGTAGGCAGACTGGAGAAATAAAAGTCACTCCATTTCCCCCTTCTGTCATTAAGGAAATTCTCTCTACATATAATTCTGCCTATGCCAATGATGACCTACTGGCTCTCTACAGTTATACAGGCGGAGTAGCAGAATATGTAGAAATGATGATGGATGCAGGAGCCACGACCAAGGAACAGATGACAGAGCGGTTTATTGCAAAAAACTCTTATTTCATCTACGAAGGAAAAAATATGCTGATAGAAGAATTTGGCAAAGACTATGCCCGCTATTTCGAGATACTGCAACTTATCGCTTCAGGCTACACAACTCGAGGTGAAATAGAAAGCATCATGAAAATAGAACTTTCGGGCTATCTCACCAAACTGGAGAACGACTATTGCCTGATTTCCCGTTATACACCGATGTTTCAAAAGACCAATCGCAACATTCGCTATCAGATAGAAGACAACTTCCTTCGCGTCTGGTTTCGCTACATCTACAAATATGGATACATGATAGAGGTTGGCGCCAATAAAAAACTAAAAATGGTCATGGATAAGAGCTACACCACATACACCGGCAAGGTTCTGGAAAGATATTTTATTGCCAAGATGATAGAGAGCGAAGAATATACCCAGATAGCCTCCTGGTGGGACAGAAAGGGAGAGAATGAAATCGATATTATCGCTGCCGATGAACTGGAGCAGAAGGTTATTTTTTATGAGGTAAAACGCCAAGCTAAGGATATAAATTTCGACATTTTAAAAGATAAAGCCGAGCATTTCTTCCAAGCTACAGGAAAATTCAAGAAATTCGATATCGGATACCATGGATTGTCGATGGAGGATATGTAAAGCAAGCACATACAGAAGCTGGAGAAGGAATATGGGGTGCGACTGTTCGACAGAATCGGCAATCGCATCCAGCTCACCCGTGCCAGACTGTTTGCTGATTTCAGAAAACAACATTCTGACACTTAGAATACTTTAAAAAGTTGCCTAAGATACCCCGTACCCTTTCTTCAGTTATTTCAAACGTTCTATGAGCATATTGAAGTTCTTTTTTCCAAGATTATTCTCAGATAAAGACTGGCTCATGTTCTTATTAACGATAAGACGTGATTGCATCTTTTCCCAAACATCAGCATCTAGTAATTCCTTCCATTTAGCTGCACTTCGCATAATAACAAACACTACATCTTCTCTTTCGTAAGCCAAATATCTAATTAGTTTCTTTGTTAATTCCTGAGATGGCAACACAACACCCCTTGGAAAATCCTTAAAGGAAACAGAAGTGTAAGCACAATACTGAACTATTGCAAAGTTTCGGAAGAACTCATATTCCTTTTGATGATTTATGTTGAGGCGATTAATATTATTATACCAATAATAGTCACCGATTTCATTCAATGCATCGCCACAAAGGACTTGGGAACCCTCCATGCTATATTTTTCCTTGAACTCTTCATGACTCTTAACATAAGATTCCTGTGGGGTGAGCAATCCTCTCACTTGAAATGACAGCGTATTGATCAACTCCGCCATAGCATCCTCTAAAGGTGCCCTATATCTTTCATATTGCACATTATCATTCACACCTAACTTAAATCCTGGATTTAGGCTAAGAATAACGACTTTCGCCTTGAGTGGGTTACCTCTCCACGGCTCAGCAGGAGCACCAAGAAAGTACCGGCAATCCTCTTTTGCCTTTTTATTGAATTCATTTATCACTTGCTCCTCGTAAGAATTTGGATAAACCATTTTTATGGACTCGTCATACCAATGCGAACGCATATACTCCCCAGTCAGCTTAGGCCAAAGATTCTCTTTAACAATATCAGATTCAGATACACTATAATAGCCAGTAGGATTAACCATACATTTTAGTAGCTCTTCACCTTTCAAAGACTTTTTCAATGAAGCCAGACTATCCCACCTTAGGTATTTCTGCGTAAAAGTTACAGACTTATCGTCTTCTGTATAAGAGAATCTCAATCTAATCTCCATCATGAGAAGATCCAACACTTTCTCTAAACTAAGTGTTTCTTTAAGATAATTAGCCATTGCAAACTGGTCATCCACGTATCTATCACCGTCAGGATATCTAAGATGCGAAACGAAATACGCCAATGTTTGCTTGATACTATCTTGGGCAATCTCAGGATGATTGTCTAAAAACTCACGAATATGCGATAAGATATCAAAGCCCTTGTCGGCAACATAAAGCAGATGCATCAACTTTGTGTCTGTATCCGTCTGTCCAAACTCGTGACAATAATCGTCTACATAAGCCTTGATATGCCTCTCTGGTAGACTAACACGCTCTCCTCCTACTGGATAAAATGCAATTCTTCTCATAATTAATCGTTTTGATGTTACACTTTTTGCTTCAAATCTTACTACATCCACAAAGATTATCAGCATTTTCGTTTTTGCGGATTGCTATATAACGGATTATCTAAAACTATATTGCATAAGGAACTCATTTTTTTAAAATGAGGAAGCAGCTTTAGATATTCCTGCCGATTCTCTCCTGAAATTGCAGATAAAATACAATATGCATACTGCCCAGAGAGATATGAAGTTCTTTGGAAGCAAAACGAAATAAAAAGATTCGCTACATAAACAAAAAATGCAGACGCATTTCTGTATATAAACTTACCGCACAACAGGTGGATGACGAGCGCACAACAGCTGATGGACATTCGCACAACAGCTGATATGCAAGCGCACAACAGCTGTTGTGCGGTTCGCGATAGTAACTTTTCCAACGACATATACTATCTCCTCCAACAACTTATCCTATATCTTCCAACAACTTATGCCGGTACTTTCAGCACCTCTTCCTATATCCATCAACACCCCGATCCACTATCGAGAACAGACGGAGGCACATCAATATAGAACAGCAAAGGCTTGAGAATGGAGAACATGTATATAGAATAGATGAAACCACAGGCCATCTATTAAGGTAGTCAACTAAAAATATGACTAAGTTTCAGGAAAGTCAACGTGAATTATAAATAAGTTTTAACGGAATCAACTCGTCTTACAAATAAAACTAAAAGTGGGCAACTAAAATCGTTAAACCACATACTGAAATAGTGCCCGCGAACATGAGCACGGATGACCATGAACATGGGTACGCGCGACCGATACGATGGGTATGAATGACCAAAACGATGGGTATGAATGACCAAAACGATGGGCACGGATGACCGAGAGCCTGGGTACTTATACCCAACTAGCTCGGGCATTCGTACCCAAGGCTTTGGGCAAAGTTGGGCAAAACGTTGCGTTGACTTTTCCTGTGTGGTTTAACGATTTTAGTTGACCACTTTTAGCTTTATTTGTAAGACGAGTTGA
>NZ_JAHOEA010000073.1 GCF_019127135.1 Segatella copri
GAGACAAAAACTAACTTAATAGCACATAACAACGATAGGCTTCCGCTGAGGACGTCCAGCCTCAGTGAAGAGACTAACACTAACTTAATAGCACATAACAACAGCGGTTATTCTTTACGCTCCTTTCAAGAGAAACTTACTTTGCGAAAGGTCCTTTTCCTCCATGCTCTTTTAGATATTTTTGTGAACGTTCCATCATTCTGTCAATATCCTCAAACGAGAAAAGTAATTTTCTCCTTTGTGGATTTCTCTCATTCTCTTCCGCCTCCCGAACAAAACGTTCAGCGTCTTCACCTGTCAATACAGGTGTGCTTCTTATTTCTAATGCCATAATTTTACGAAAGAATTATTCCTGCAACAAGCAGCAATACACAAGAACCCATAGTAAGAAATATGGGAGCTTTTACATCCTGCATCCTTCTGAATCTGCGTATTACTTCTATTGCACCGATGATGGCAATGATTCCTGCTAACAGAAAACATTTGTTACTCATTATCGCCCATTATGTTTATCATGCAGCCATGCCTTCTGTTCGTAGCTGAGTCCATCCCAGCTTTCCTTGCGCTTCTTGCCGCCTGAATGTGTCATTGCCTTACCGAAGCCCTTGAAGAGCCATGCCATGAATAACCATAAAAATACTGTTCCCATATCTATAAACTTTAACTGGTTCTACAAAATGATTTCTACTTCACTGAGAATGTGGCGATACTGTCAAAACCGTTAGCCACCACTCCATATTCTCCTGCTGGCAGGTCATGGAGAGTTACGAGGTAAGATGAAGATCCATACTTCTTCGCCTCGTAATCAACGGTGGTGAAATTGGTGGTAGCCGATGCGCTGCCGAAGCCGATGTCTGCCATCTTGAATCTGCGTTCCTTCTTCTTGGTTTCGAACTTGAAGATGCCGAAGGCGTTCTTTGGCTCCTCGCTGTTGTCCTTCACACGGATGATGATGGAGAACTTCTTGGAGGAAATCTTGTTAGGGCTTTCTGCTCCCTTCACTGTGAGGTAAGCTTTAGTTCTGTCAAGAAGGGAAGCTCCTGGAATTGGAACCAGGGCGAAAGCTGAAGACTTTGCCTTGTGTTCTCCTGTTTCCTTCTGGAGAAGCGTTGTGGTGCTGTCAGTATTAATGACAGCTACCTGTCCTTTATACTCTGGTTCAGGAACCGTTACTTTTTGTGCTTGCGCTGATGCCATGCAGCAAAATACTGCGATTGATAGCAATGTCGTTTTCATTTCTTTTCTTTAAAACTTAGTCTGGCTCCTGACTATATAGGGTTTATTTTGAAGATGTGTACGCTTGCATGAAGGGGTGGAGCCAAGCTGAAATCTCCACTCTAGGCCTTCGCATTGCCATCCGCAAGATTCACCCCAGTCCACCCCAATTGTGTATATACGATAACTTTCACGGCCAAGAGAACTCGGTCGTGAAAGTGTACAATTCACCCTATGGGGCATCCCTGTTGATTATCGGGCGGATGAAGTTGCGAAGTTCAGAGTGCCGATGAAACAGTTACGCCTTATGCTGTTGTACTTTGAGAGTGCATTGCTGCATCTCGCTTGCAAAGGTAGGTATTTTTTTTGAAAATCAGCAACTTTTTTGCAACTATTTTTAGTCATAAAAATAACCGCAGAGTATTAATATTTACAGTCATTTTGCTTTTCTTTATAATCGCGCGCGATGATTTTTATTTTAAAAAAAATATTTCTAGGCTATTTTTTGCTGTTTTTTATATCTGTTTTTATTGAAAAGTATTCTTTTGGATACTTTTAACGCAGATATGTGCGCTAAGAGTATTATTTTTTATACCTTTGCTGCAAAAATGACTAATATGAAGCAAATAACTATTAAGGTCGCTTGGAATAATTCAGCATTCGAAGGATTGGTATCAAGCGAAACATCATATGGTGAAATGAAAATTGTTACCAAAGATTTTAATGATATTATAGATATGGGTGAAGCTGAATTGAAAATTGGTTTTGATGGATATACAGAATTTGGATTAGAACTTCCTGAATGGTACAAAAACAAAGAATATGAATTTGTATATAAGTTCCAAGATGTAACTGCCATGTTGAAGGCATATTCTTCATACGTATCGCTCGCAGCGATTAGTAGGGAGACTGGAATCAATAGTGCATTGCTATCCCATTATGCAAATGGCTTAAAGGTTCCTCGGAACAAGCAGCAAAAGATAATTGTTGCAGGATTGCACAGGATAGGAGCGTTGTTAAGCAAATGCACTATTGACGATGAGCGTAAATAGAAAAGGCTAAGCATACTTTCTATTTGATGTTTTGTTAGTAAAGCGAAAGTCTGTTAACTTTGTGGTTAGCAGACTTTTGTTTTATTTTATATATTCTTTATTAAATAGTATCTTTATGTTTTAATAAATAATTTTTATTGTATTTATTAAATAATATATTTAGTATTTATTAAATAAAAATACTCTGTTTAGAATGGCATTTCTTCATCTTTCTTGCTACCTATAATCTCCTTTGCCAAAGACATGTAATCTTCTGCACCATTGGATTTTGGAGAAAAGACAAATATACTTTGCGACAGTGCGGCAGACTTGTTCAAGTCTTCACATTGGCGTATGCTAGTATGAAACAGAGCATCTGGAGATTGCGTTGTGAGCATTTCTCTAATTTGCTTTGAAACTCCAAATTTTGTTTGCTTAGTAAGCAGGTATTTTCCTTCTATGGTCTTGTGATTTGCCTTGATTATTTGGGTGAGCTTCTTTGCTCCTGTTATGCTAAATTTATCAGCAATAGGGACTATGAGCTTGTCAGCGGCAACTATGACGTTTACAAGGATGGCACCAGAACCTGGAGCAGAATCTATGAGAATATAGTTATAACTGTTTTCTATCTTTTTAAGGATGTCTGCCAAATAGTGAGTAGCACCATTTATGTCATCTTCTATGCTGAGTTCTATATTATGAGCATCTTCATCGAGAGCGGTAGAACCAGGAATGATCCAAAGATTCTCGTTGATTGATACTGGTTTGATTTCTACATCATCGTCATTGAGATATGTGGAAAGATTACTTGCTCCTTCTACATTTGCTCCAGATTGCATGGTGAGGTTGCATTGTCCATCGCTGTCTATGAGAAGTACTTTCTCCCCAAGTTCTGCAAGTGCAGCACCGAGATTGAATGTTGTCATAGTCTTGCCAACTCCACCTTTGTGGTTTGTAACTGCTATTTTTATTGCCATGGTTGCTTCTTTTATTTGTTATTGTAAAAGGCTAGAGTAAGTTGAAAGAAGAGATGTTCCTATCAATTCTTTCATAGATTTGCCTTGCTTTTTACCTTCTTTACGTAATGCCTTAATCAAAGTCTCAGGAAGCTGGACAGTAAGCGAGACTTCTTTTACTCCTTCTATGAGCTGTTTGCGAGGTCTTCCCCAATTATCTAGCGATTTCTTTTTTGTGCGAAGTTCTTCTTTTAAAGAAGATGTGTTGTTTTTTGTATCTGTAACAATGGTTGAATCTTTGCTGTCAGACGACAGGCTAGTTGGTGTTACATCTTTCAAAAAATCCACATTGCCTTTTTTTTGTATAGCCATATCTATTTAATATTTAAAGATTTATGTTGCAAATATACTATATTTATATTTAATAATGAAGAATATTTGTAAAGATTAACAATAAACTTTAATAATTACGTATTATTATATTTATTAAATAAGTATCATATAGTTTATTAAATATAATAATACGTAATTATTAAATAAGAATATTAGTATTTATTAAATACTATATGTTTGTTCTTTGGCTTTGTCAATTTCTACTTGACAGACTATCACGACCAGATTTGGAATGGAATGTTAGACTGGTTTGTAGTCTTTGCATTGAAGAGCTATTGAGCAAGTTGCACACGTTGTGTTGCATGCTGCTACGTCTGTGACAGTGTAGGCTCCTGTTTTACGGCTTCCGTCACGTTTGATCAATCCGGCAGAAGTGAGACTGGCAAGTCCGTAAGCGGCTGTTCTTTGAGAATAGTCAAGTTCTGATACTATATCTTGAAGTTGCTTGCCGTTCTTGGATTCACGTATTTTCCAGAACACTTCCTGTGCTTTTGGCGGTTGTGCCATGAGGCGTTGACGTATATCCTCATTGAGTACAGTAGATTTTTCTGCTAGTTCTACAGCTCGTTTCTCACGAAACTCCTGACGTGCCAGGAAGGCTGCTTTTCGTGCAGCTTTTTCTTCGTTAGAAAGTTGTTTATAGCTACCTTTTCTTAACGTGCAGTTTTCTTGCAGGTTATTTTGTTGCTCTTCATACTGCTGTGTATCGCTATTTTTTAACTTGCAGTTTTGTTGCAAGTTATTTTGCGCAGAGTTTTTAGCATCTTCATCAACCATATTTTTTCCTGTTAAAGCTACTTGTGCTGGTAGTTCTTCGGGAGTGAAGAAAATAGTCTTTGCATCTTTGAAGGCGTAGTTATAGACTGCATTCTGTAATACCAGGTTCTGCTTTTCAATACTAACTTCTGAGCGTTGCGGATGAGAGTATAGTTCGCCTGTTTCGAGACCTAATACACCTATTTTCGATAGTGTCTCTGGGTGTTCGTTGTTTACCTCGACTATTTTTTCAAACGCATATTGAGTGAGATCATCAGGTACGGCAATGAAGAAGAAATCTGTCCAGCCAACATACTTCCATAGTTTCTCGTCACGCATTAGGTCTTCTTTAAACTCTTTTATTTCTAGAGCGATGGTAAAACAATGCCCTTGATTAAGAGCTCGATAACCTGGTTTAATGAATAGTATAACATCAGGAATTACCTGTAGCTTTTTGTCGAGTCCAATGCGTGTCTTTTCGCCTGTTGGTTCACGTAAACGGAACTCTTCGAATATCTTATATTCCAAATATTCTACAGGAATGCGTTCTGTCCAGGGATAGGCATGCAAGCACATGTCTTTAACAAATGCTTGTATCTTCTTGCCTTTTAATAAGTTCTTTAATTCTGCATGAGCTTTCATACAAACTCCTTTCTTTATATTTTTATTTATGTTTATAATTTTGTCGCAAAGATACTAAAAAGGTGTTTAATATGCAAATTTATTGCAAGTTATTTTTGGGGCGTTATGTATATTTAACTTGCAAATATTTTGCAAGTTGTCGTCTGATATTTTGAATTTATAAATGAAATGGCAAAGACTTTGCTTTTTAATATGTAAAATATAATAATCGGATATTCTTGTTTCCTACAGCTTAATTAAAAAGAGCGTTTTACTTAAAAACACGTACGAAGGTGCCCATTGTACACCTTCATACGTGTTTTTTTTGAGTAAAATCCTGTTTGTCGAAAATATGATATAAGTATATGTTTTTATCAAATGTTAATAAAAATTCTTATGTAAAAGGGCAATTTGCGGAGTTGTATATATTGTGTCTGCAAGATTATCATATCGAAGAAGTTGCGAAGACGTGCCAGCTGTTATCATTGTCTCTTCTTTGGATGTAACCTTTTTCTATCATGGCTCGCAATTGCTTTTTCACTGCTGTAACAACAATATCTGCTTCTTTGCTTAATTCTTCTGTTGTTATGTATGGATTTTCTTGCATGGCATGAAGTAATTTATTACTAGATTCACTTCTGAAAACAATTTTACTTCCGTCATACCACCATACTTTTTCAGACGTTTCTGTTGCGAAATCTATGTAGTATTTCAATTCCTTTTCAACAAGTCCATTGAAATATTTAGCAAAACGCTTAATTTGTGAGATTTTGGCATGTGCTCCTGCAGAAGGTGTAGGACCTACTACAACGTCTGTTTCATGTAAGGCATCTATATATTTATTCTTGTTTTTGTTTCTGACAACAACCATTGGCCAATTATGGCGTGCAAGGATGTAGTTTACCATTAGTCTGGCAACTCGACCATTGCCATCCTCAAATGGATGAATACGTATATAGCGGTAATGGAATAGTGACGCTAGTTCAACGGGAGTTAGAACTCCTGAAGCTTCTTCCTTGTTAAACCAAGTCACGAGATCAGACATTAGAGCAGGAGTTTCTTCTGGTGATGCGTACTCAAAATAATCTCCGTAGCGAGTTCTTACACTGTTTGGTCGGGTCTTGTATCGTCCTGCATGAACAGTATAGCTTGTTTGTATTCCACCTGGTAGTTGGTTATGTACTTCATAGTCCTCACGAAGTAATGTTTTGTGAAGTTGACGTATAAAGGTTTCTGTAAGTGGCATATTCAAGTTTTTGGCCTCTTCTTCTATCATTTTCAAGCTAACTTGACTTGCTTTCATGTCATTAAAATCTTTTAAGTCTCCCTCTCCGCTAACTTTCCCAAACAATAATAATAACTCAGTTTGGCCATACGTTAAAGTATTTCCTTCGATATGATTGCTATTGTAGTTATAATCAACCGTAAAGCGTTGACTCAAAAGATATTGCTTCCTTTCTGGTAGAGGTTGCAATGATAGCCATTTTTGATATAATATATCTATTTTATTCATTTGTTCAATTTTATTATTCAGTCATGTTTTTGTCTCTCACTTCTTCTTGTAGATATGTGGCTTTCTTGTTGGTTCTATGCCTTCAATGCGCAAGAATCTGTAAATAGAAGATTTCGATTTAATACCTAGCTGTTTTTGGATTTCATCTATGGTCATACCATTCTTGTAAAGGGATACTGTAGCCTTGGCTTTTGTATGTCGCTTTAGCTTTGGCCTTCCCATTTTCTTGCCCTTTGCCATGGCTGCTTTGCGTCCGGCTTGGGTGCGCTCAACGATAAGGTCACGTTCAAATTCTGCAAGACTTGCGAAGATATGCATCATTAATTTGCCAGATGTGGATGACGTATCGATATTGTCTTTAAGAGATTGTATCGATACTCCTTTTTCGTGCAACTCTGAAATGATGTTTAGTAAATCTCTTAAAGAACGTCCTAGACGGTCGAATTTATACACGACTAGTATATCTCCCTTTCGAAGGTATTTAATCGCTTCTGCTAGCTCTAAACGGGCTTTTATGCCGCTTTTGTGCTCGGAATACACCTTCTCGCAACCAGCTTTTTCTAATTCTGACAATTGTAAGTCCAAATTCTGGTCTTTTGTGGAGACCCTTGCATATCCGATTTTTGCCATATCTATATTTCTATTTAATTTCGATTGCAAAGATACAAAAAATCGAAATAACTACCAAGCTTTTTAGCAGTTATTTCGATATTATTTGGTAGTTCGATTATATTTTAATTTTATCGAAAATTCTATATTTGGTTGCCGAAGAGGTCTAACTCTTCGGATTGCTTCTTTCTTAAATCGACATTGATGCCAAGGTCTCTTTTGTATGCGCTTCTGATGGTTCCTGCCAGATTTCGCACTTTTCCAAGTTTATATCTAGCTTCTATACTGTCAACGATTGCTTCTGCTTTGTCGAGGACGGTAGTGTCCTCGATGGCCTTTCTTGTTAGGGGTATAATGATTCTGTTAGCCCATTCTGCATCATGGCCTCCTTCGAAAATTTTATGCAGTCTAATGCGGCAAAGATTGTGCATGCGCATGTTGAACTGTTCTTTCTGACAGTCTAAAAGAGGCTTTTTCTTTGCATTTGGCTGAACTATTGTGCTTTCGTCGTTGGCACAGATGATTTTGAAGTTATAACCAATGACCGTTGGTTTTCCTTGCTTGTTTGCTTTCTTTAGCTCTGTGTAGTCAAAGCAAATGTCTATAAGCCCTTGTTTGAATAGTTCTCTAAGCTCAGCCCTGGCAGGATCGATAACTTTCTCCTTAAACTGGCGTGTTCGCTTGTATTGCTCTTTGTGCTTGCGTCCGTCCTCGTCAACGTGCTCGTCGAGTTTGAACATGGCTTTAAGCTTCTCTATCGTATATTCGAATTTTCGTTCTTTACGCCACTGGCAGCAGAATAGGAAAAAACGAAAAGAGTACATAGACTTGTTGAGCAACATAGCCTGTGCGGGATTGAAGAGCGTAAACTTTTCCCTAAGTTCAACCAGGCGATCTACAAGCATAGGATATAGATCTACATGGATTGTATCTGTGCTAGAATCGTATTTGACACCACCAATGATTGGTATGCTTTCCCAGTCACCAGGCTTAAGGCTTGGATTCAGAAAAGTCGTTTTTTGGAGGCGATTGAAAGCGAACTTCAGCTGGTCAACCTTTGGTAGGTTTTCCTGTCCGTCTTCTCCAGTTATAGCTAAGCTAGAACGTGGAATATCATAAGATAACAATCCGTCATAACTATTAGCTTCTCTTAGATTTTGCCATGGATGAGCCTTCTTCCACTCGTTGTAACGAGAAAAAAAAGTGTTTGCTATGACGGCATAACTTCTTCCCATCAAGGCCGTCCAAGAAAAACGGCTTGTAGTTATATCGTTCGATTGTGATATTAAGTTATTATTCATTTCTATCTATCTTTCTGATTTTTATAATTGTCTGCTGCAAAGGTAGATATAAAATAGCATAAAACTGCAAAAATGGTGAATATTTTGTGTAATATTAACAAATAGCCACTTGTATTTTCTTCTTGATGCTTTTTGTTTTTTCATAAAGGTGTGGAGGTTTTCCACAGTTTTTGGCGTTTATGGCGCAATCGGTGGCTATTTAGAAAAATAGTGGCTATTTATGGCGCAAAAAGTGGCTATTTATGGCGCAATCGGTGGCTATTATGGCGCAATCGGTGGCTATTTGGCTTTGTAAGTAATTGATATTCAAATTGTTGTAAAACTCCTAAATAATGCATAAATATATATGCTAAATAAATGCTTTAAATACGCGTGCGCGCATGAAGAAACGGCCTTTTTGGCGAAAACAGATGTCTTTCTGGATGCTCTTCTGGTATTTTAACTTTTAGGGGTCGCCCCACAAGGGGGCTCATCCTCATTCTTGCTGCTCTTGGGTACAATTTGCTCGTTCGTCAATGAGTGTGTGCTGACTTTGTGGCAACGTACAAAAAGCAGGCAGTTTTTGCGTGTAAGATATTTTTACTTTTTGCTTCTCGGTTGAACTTTTGGCACTTTTGAGATTCTTGAGGTTGGTCGGGATGGCTACTGAAACTTTGTATGTCAAAATGTTCTTTGCTTTTTGGCGCAAAAAGTGGCTATTATAAATTATATATACTTTGTAAATACCTGTTTATTAACATGTTGTCATTCTATCTCGTGTTATAGTTTCTTCTGTCTATTTGAATGATCAAACAGATATGCTAATCTATAAATATATACCTATAGAGTTAGGTGTTTATTTACATATACATAGTATTTATGTAAACATATATGTTGAATAAAAAATAGAAAAAAATACGTTATTTTTTGGATAAATGTTGTATATTTTTCTTTTAAATAGAAAATCGATTTTTCCCAAAAAGTTTCAGTTTTCTTATTTTAGTTGCTAATAGAATGCCTTTTTTGCCTGAGTTTAGGGAGAAATAGAATACCTTATCTATCCATAAAAGGATGTTTTTATGTCGTTTTTTACTTTTAAGGGGCGCCCCACAGAGGGACTCATCCTCATTCTTGCTGCTCTTGGGTACAATTTGCTCGTTCGCCTATGTGCTTACACATGAGAATTTAAATTATTCCATATAACTGTTATATAGAATAATTGGGGGTATAGTTTCCCAAAAAGTTTCAGTTTGAGTAGTAGTGTGGAAGATTTTACTTGCTAATTTACAAAAAAGGTGGGTTGTTTTTTAACATTTAAAGGGTAAAAAATACTCGTTTTTGAGTTGAATTAAATTATTAATGTTAATATAGGATATATATTTTTTTTCTTATTGTTTTTTGCTCAAGATGCAGTTACTTTGCACTTCCATTCACAACAATGTGGGTGTATTCTATAATATTTAAAAGTACAAATTATGAAGAAAAATTTATTGTTTATGAGTGGTCTTGTTGCCATGCTTCTCAGCTCATGCGACCAGGACATTACTAATGTAATTAACTTACCTGGTGGTCAGGACACAACTACACCAGCAGCCCAGAAAGAGGTTTCTTTCACGGCATCCATGGATGGCATGAATACACGTGCCGTTGAGACTACTATTGCCAATTTGGGTAGTTTTAAGGTGAGTGCATTAAATAACAGTCCTGCTTATACAATCATGCAAGATGTGAAATATACTTCTTCTGATAATGGGCAGTCGTGGGTAACTGATGCAGGTAAGTTCTATTGGCCAGCATCAGACGTGTATCGTTATCATTATTTCTATGCTTATTCTCCTGATGTTCCTGGAAAAGAAGGTAAAATCAATATTCTTCAGAATTATCCAAGTTTGGATGATTTTGTTCCTAATGAGACGGCAGCAAGCCAGAAGGACTTCGTGTATGCTACTGCCAAAGGTAATTACAAAGATGATTCCGATAGTCCTGTGAATCTCGTATTCAAGCATGCTCTTACTGAGATTAGTATTAAGGCCAAGAATGCCAATGCTGATTATAAGGTTCAGATTACCGGGCTGAAGCTTGGCAATATTGTATCAAAAGCTACATTCAAATTTCCTGCGCTTTGGAGTAGTGATCCTGAAGAGTGGTATGGTTTTACAAATGCTCCAAAAAAAGATTATACAACGACTTGGACTGCTCCTGTAACGCTTACTTCTGAGGCTTCTTCTCTTGATGCTGCAAATGTACCATTTATGCTTATTCCGCAACAGCTTACTGCAAATAAGGAGAATCCAGCCTTGGGTAACTACATTGCAGCAAAGATTACTGTCGTAAAAGATAACCAGACCATTTATAATGGCTGGTCATACGTAGCAATTGATACTACTTGGGAAATGGGCAAGCATTATGTCTATACATTGGATTTTTCTAATGGATTAGGAAAGAATTATGGCGCTGTAGATATTGCTGTCAAGGCAATGAAGACTAGTGTGAGCGTTACAGATTGGGTAAGCAAAGACGAAGGTGTTAGCCTTGAAAAAAAATAATGATGAAATATTGTGTGTAAAAAGGATAGCCAGGGTTTATGCTCTGGCTATTTTTATCTAACGAATAACTAAATTATGGTTTAGAATTGAAAAGATTTAGGCATAATATTTCATCATAGTTTTAAATGATGAAATCTCATACTGAAAAATGAAAACTCAATCTATATTTAGAGATGCCTCCGTAAAAGAAAAGAGCATCTATACAAGTCTTTCATTTTTTCTTTGAGAAATAATCTCCTAATCACTGTCTTCACAAAGACAGGCCATATTCCAAAGATTGAAATATTCAATTCTTGGAGAACGGTAGTGTAGCTTACTGCCATTTCTCTGAGACTTCATGTGGAACTAAAGGGATGATCAAATACAGTAAGCTTACAAAAGGATGGATATGGAACCGCACAACTGTTTCCAAGTTCATCAGTGTGCTTTGCTGTATGGGCATTGCGGAGATCCAAAAGGTCGGCACTGAAAAAATCGTTTCGTTGAAGCCATCCGTGTTGCAATGGACCGATTGCTCGGATATAGAGGCAGAACGTCATAGAGACGATTCTTTACAGCCTCAGGCGACTCCTTCACAATCTTCTTCATCTGAAAGAAGTGAAACACTTTCTTCTGGAGAAAATTCTTTGGATAATTAGGGCGTTTTTTTATCGTGCGCTTGCGCCGATAGAGTGGTGTTTTTTCATTAGGGGGAAGCCTAATTCCCCCTCAAAAAGATTTTGGAGGGCTTAACAAGCTTCTATGAAGCGACTTACGTGCGGCAAGCCGTTGTTAAAATTAGGCTCAGGGAATGCTCCCTAAGAACCCTGCCCCCCTAACTCAAAAACAGATATTTATGGCAAAACAAGTAATGGACATTCGACCAGGAAAAGGCATGACCCTTTCTCAAAGCAATGAGCATTTGAGAGTTTCTTTGCATGGTGCGAAAACAAGTTCTCGGTCTTTAAATATAGACCCAACAAGAGACCTTCTTAATTTCGAAATAACGCAAGGATGCCAGGTCGTTCCTGTAGATAAAAGAACATCTATTCCGAAACGAATAAGAGAAAATTTGAAAAAAAGAGGTATTGAAGACCCTAACAAGAAATATAAGAAATTAGGGCTGGAACCCAAAATAAGGACAGTTGCCAACTTCATATTAGGAGGGTCGAGAGACCAAATGCACCGTTTGGCTTTTGGAAATCAAAAGGTGAATTTGGAACGTGGTGCAGACAATTCTTCCATCAGAAGAATGCCAGAAATAGAAAACTGGGCTAAGGATATGTATCGGTTTATGAGTGATAGATTTGGAGAGAAAAACATTGCTGCATTTGTGGTACATTTAGACGAAACAAATCCACATATACATTGTACAGTTCTTCCTATCACCGAACAGAACAAATTTTCGTGGAAGCAGGTGATGGTTGGTGAGAATAATTCCAAGTTTGAGTATCAAAAAAGGACAACTGAACTTCATAATGCCATTGCAGAAATCAATGCAAAATATGGCTTAGAGCGTGGAGATAAAATTTCCGAGACAGGTGCTAAACATCGTTCTACTGCTGAATATCACGAAGCTTTAAGAAAGGAGTTGAAGGAGCAAAACAAAAGGCTCTTTGATACTAAAATTGTTCTTGATGATGCTATCGAGAAGAACGAGGAGACCATCAAAGAACAGAAGCAGACCATTGATTCTTTGAATAAGGAAATCAAGCATGCCTCTGCAAGAGTCAAGGGATTGAGTACGATGATAGAGCATCTGGAAACCTATAAGGAAGACCTGGAGAAGGAGATTGCGAAGTTGAAGGCTGACCGTGATTCTGGTAAGATCTCAGCTGAGGAAGCTGCCCGAAAGATGGATGCCATCACTAAGAACCTTGAAGATGTCAAGGCACAGATACTTGATAAGGAAAGCAAGCTTAGTGTGGCACAGGCAAAGTTCGACAGCTTGAATGAACAGACCTCAGAAACGGAAACTCGCTACCAGGAGGTGAAGAAGAAACTTCAAACAGCTCTTCCTGAGTATAGCAAGAACGCCATGCAGGAAATGGAGGCGTTTGGTTACAATCTCGCTGCTTTCGATGCAATGAAGAGGATGGAGAAATACAACGAAATGACAGCAAATATGTCTCCTGACGAAAGAAGAATACTTGACAAATACAATTCTGTTCTTTTGGATGATTCTATCTTCGAGCAGATGGCAGAGAATGCTACTGAAATTACGACTGTAGCCACTGCTCTGTTCTTGGGTTATCTGGATAAGGCTACAGCTATAGCAGAGTCTCATGGAGGAGGAAGTGGTCCTGGAACTGGCTGGGGAAAGAAAGACGATGAAGACGAACTCGCCTTCAAACGTAGATGTATGCTTATGGCTATGCACATGATGAGACCGCAGAACAAGGTGAAAAAAAGTAGATGGCATAGATGAAAAGAGCCGGAGGAATTTCCTCCGGCTCCAGCCTGTCTGTCACGTCCAGCCTCAGTGAAGAGACAAAAACTAACTTAATAGCACATAACA
>NZ_JAHOEA010000074.1 GCF_019127135.1 Segatella copri
CGTAATTACCCAGGGCGATGCCCTGGGCTAGGAGCTTCTGCCCTTTCAGGGCGTGCTGCTTGCGTTTCTCCCAAAAACAAACGCATAGGAGCGGCGATAAAGAAAAAATATCTCTTTTCTTTTCGTCAATTCGGATTTTTGATGTACCTTTGCATCGTAGAAACGTAGGTGGGCGTAACCGGAAGCTACGCATACCTATTTTATAATATACGTACATTATATAATAAGCATATTAAAAATTAGCAATAAGATGAAAAAATATGTTCTCGACCTGAAGGTGGTTTCCGTAGAGGCGCTTAGCGATAAGCACGTTTTGATTAAGCTTACCGATGAGAAACCTTTGCCTGAAATCTTGCCTGGCCAATTCGTTGAAGTAAGAGTAGACCATTCGCCTACTACCATGCTTCGCCGTCCTATCTCCATCAATTTCGTGGATCGTGAAAATAATCAGCTCTGGTTGCTCGTAGCAATGGTGGGCGACGGTACCCGTCAGCTCGGACAGCTCAAGGAGGGCGATGTGCTCAACTGCATGCTGCCTCTCGGCAACGGCTTCACCATGCCTACCGAGAAGAGCCAGAAATATCTGCTCGTAGGTGGTGGCGTAGGTGTGGCTCCGCTCCTCTATTTCGGAAAACTCATCAAGGATTTCGGGGCTGAAGTTACCTTCCTGCTGGGTGCACGCAAGGCTACAGATCTGCTCGAACTGGATGAGTTTGCCAAGATTGGTAAGGTATGCATCACTACCGAGGATGGCTCGGCTGGCGAGGTCGGTTTCGTTACCAACCACTCTGTTTTGGAGAATGAGAAGTTTGACATGATTTCTACCTGCGGTCCTAAGCCGATGATGGTGAGCGTGGCTCGCTTTGCCAAGAAGGCTGGCGTGGAGTGTGAGGTTTCTCTCGAGAACAAGATGGCGTGTGGCGTGGGTGCCTGCCTCTGCTGCGTAGAGAAAACTACCGAGGGTAACCAGTGCGTCTGCAAGGATGGACCTGTCATCAACATCAAGAAACTTACTTGGGAAATCTAATTAAGTGAAGAGTGAAGAACGAAGAGTGAAGAATTCGTTTGGAAGTAAAGAACGAAGAACAAAGAGTGAAGAATTCGTTTGGAAGTGAAGAGTGAAGAACGAAGAGTGAAGAATTCGTTTGGAAACGAAGAACGAAGAGTGAAGAATTCGTTTGGAAACGAAGAACGAAAAGTGAAGAACGAAGAATTCTCTTGTCTTTGTTTGTAAAAACATTTTTAAGTAAAACAGAAGATTATGGCTGATTTAAGTGTAAAGATAAAGGATTTGAAGTTGAAGAACCCTGTGATGACTGCATCGGGTACTTTCGGCTACGGATTAGAATTTGCCGATTTCGTTCCTCTGGAGGAGATTGGCGGTATTATCGTGAAGGGCACTACCCTGGAGCCGCGCGAGGGAAACGACTATCCGCGTATGGCTGAAACGCCTCAGGGCATGCTCAACTGCGTAGGTTTGCAGAATAAGGGTGTGGAGTATTTCTGCTCTCACATTTATCCTCAGATCAAGGACATTGATACCAATATGATTGTCAACGTGAGCGGACATTCGCCTGAGAGTTATGCTGAGTGTGCTGCGCGCATCAACGAGCTGGATAAGATTCCGGCCATAGAGCTGAACATCTCCTGTCCTAACGTGAAGGATGGCGGCATGGCTTTCGGTGTAACCTGCGAGGGTGCAGCCAGCGTGGTGAAGGCGGTGAGAAAGGTTTATAAGAAGACCCTCATCGTGAAGCTTTCGCCTAATGTTACCAGCATTGCCGACATCGCCCGTGCCGTGGAGGCTGAGGGTGCCGATTCTGTTTCGCTCATCAACACGCTGATGGGTATGGCGGTGGATATTGAGAAGCGCCAGCCTCTCTTGAGCATCCGTACGGGTGGTTTGAGCGGTCCTTGCGTTAAGCCTGTTGCCCTGCGCATGGTTTGGGATGTGGCTCATGCCGTAAACATTCCGGTTGTTGGTCTGGGCGGCATTTCTTCTGCCAAGGATGCCATTGAGTTCCTGATGTGCGGTGCTACGGCCATTGAGATCGGTACAGCCAACTTCATTGATCCTGCGGTTACGAAGAAGGTGAAGGATGGAATCAACGAGTGGCTTGATGCTCACGGATGCAAGAGTGTGACTGAGATTATCGGGGCCATCAAGTAATAATAATAAGGTTATGGATTTGAATCAGATAAACCCTGTTCTGTTGCTTGCTACGCTGACGCAGCAGATTGTAGAGCAGGAGAAAGAATTGGCAGAACAGAAGGATTCTGCGGAACACTCGTCTGTAAAAGCCTCTCTGAGCGAGAACCTCCTGAAGCGCGGCAATCTGCTGATGCAGATGGGCGACAAGGATGGTGCCGGAAAGGACATGAAGCGCTACCTGGAGCTGAACCCGGAGAAAGTAGGGGAGCTGACAGGAGAATTCAAGGCTGAAGGCAGAGAACATTGCAGATAAAGGGAAAGAGTCGCCTGGCTCTTGAGTACATTTTTCTGCATTTTCCCGCATTCTGATGATAAAAAACGGGCGAAAATATGTTTTTTAGCATAAAATATAAGGAAAATCAAGAAAAAAATATCAAATTGTTTGGTAGTGTCAAAGAAAAATGTTACTTTTGCAAACGAGTTGAGATTTTAGCAAGTCGAGACTTTGGAATCTGAGCACTCTCTGCTCCTTATATAAAAAGAGGTGTAGGAAAGGACTCGGGAATCTGAGCACAGACAAGCTCCTTATATAAAAAGGAGAAAGGGCTCGGAAAGAACAAAAGTGAGTAACATATAAAATGTAAAGACAATGAAGAAGTTTAACGCATTCTTTTTTAGCTATTACTTTTACTTTGCAAATAATTGTAAAGCGGGAAGTTGCGTGTAAATTTCAACTTAGGATATTAGATTCTTGAAATCATCGAAACGGTCCCGCTCTTATTGAGTAGGACCGTTTTTCGTAAAAAGAAGCCTGAAAAAACAAGAGATTCTCTGAAGCAGACTCAGAAAGAAAAGAATCAGAAAGAGGCATCCTGAGATACAACCATTGGGAATATACAAGATAAAAGAAACATGAAGAGAATAGCAATTCAAGGAGAGCTGGGATCTTTCCACGACATTACCGCCCACCAGTATTTCGAGGGCGAACAGATAGAAATCATCTGTTGTGCTACCTTCGAAGAGGTGTTCGAAAATATCAAGCGCGACCCTACCGTGATAGGCATCTGCGCCATTGAAAACACCATTGCGGGCAGTCTGCTCCACAATTACGAACTGCTCCGACAGAGCGGAGCCACCGTGGTAGGCGAGTATAAGCTCCACATAGAGCACAGCATCTGCTGTCTGCCAGAAGATGACTGGAGCACCCTGCAGGAGGTTCACTCCCATCCGGTAGCCCTCATGCAGTGTGGCAAGTTCCTGGCCAACCATCCCGACCTCAAGGCGGTGGAGGCAGAAGATACCGCAGGCTCGGCAGCCTACATCGCCCAGCACAAGGTAAGGGGGTGGGCAGCCATCTGCTCTTCTTACGCCGCCCACATGTACGGCATGAAGGTGCTGAAGGAAGACATCCACGACAATCCGCACAACTACACCCGGTTTCTCGTGGTCTGCAATCCGCAGAAGGCAGCCCTGCTCCGTCCCATCGAAAAGGCCAACAAGGCGAGCATCGTCTTCAGTCTGTCTCACGAAAAGGGATCGCTCTCCAAGGTGCTCACCATCCTGAGTTTCTACGACATCAATCTCACCAAGATCCAGTCGCTGCCGAACATCGGGCATGAATGGGAATACCTCTTCTACGTAGACCTCACCTTCGACAACCTCACCCGATACCGCCAAAGCATAGACGCCATTACGCCGCTCGTGAAGAAGATAATGGTGTTGGGAGAATATGAGGAGAAGGAGTAGTTGATAGTTTATAGTTAATAGTTAAAAATAAGAATTATGATACAACCAGCCAATAGAGTAACGGAAATACAGGAATACTACTTCAGCCGCAAGCTGAAGGAAGTGGCTAAGCTTAATGCCGAGGGCAAAGACATCATCAGTCTGGCCATCGGAAGTCCAGACATGCCGCCTTCTAAGCAGACCATTGATAAGCTCTGCGAGGTAGCCAACAATCCAAACGCACACGGATATCAGCCTACGGTGGGCATACCAGAGTTGCGCAAAGCAATGGCTGGTTTCTACAAGCGCTGGTATGATGTAGACCTCGACTGGGCTACCGAAATCCAGCCCCTCATAGGTAGCAAGGAAGGCATCCTGCACGTAACGCTCGCCTTCTGCAACCCTGGCGACGAGGTGCTCATCCCGAACCCGGGATACCCTACCTACACCGCCATCAACAAGATTTTGGGCACCAAGATTACCTATTACGACCTGAGAGAGGACAACGGATGGCAGCCCGATTTCGACGCCCTGGAGAAGATGGACCTGAGCCACGTAAAGCTGATGTGGACCAACTATCCTAACATGCCGACAGGCGGTGTGGCGAAGCGCGAAACCTACGAAAAGCTGGTGGCATTTGCCCAGAAGCACAACATCGTGGTAGTGAACGACAACCCATATTCGCTCATCCTCAACGAGCACCCTATGAGCATCATGCAGGTGCCGGGAGCCAAGGACTGCT
The DNA here is from genome assembly GCF_019127135.1 of Segatella copri. GTDB lineage: Bacteria > Bacteroidota > Bacteroidia > Bacteroidales > Bacteroidaceae > Prevotella. Next base: position 4,620 of record NZ_JAHOEA010000074.1, read on the forward strand.
GCATCGAGTTCAATTCTCTGAGCAAGAGCCACAACATGCCAGGCTGGCGTGTGGCGATGATTTCGAGCAACAAGACCTTCATCTCATGGATTCTGAAGGTGAAGAGCAACATCGACAACGGAAGCTTCCGAGGCATACAGCTGGCTGCAGCCGAGGCGATGCTGAACAACACGGATGAATGGCACCGCGAGAACAACATCCAGAACTACCGCCGCCGCCGCGACATTGCCGAGGAGATAATGAAGGTGCTCGACTGCCAGTTTGACCCTAACCAGGTGGGCATGTTCCTTTGGGGCAAGATACCGGAGAAATATGCCGATGTAGAAGACCTGACAGAGAAGATTCTGCATGAGGCTCGCGTCTTCATCACCCCAGGCTTCATCTTCGGAACCAACGGCAAGCGTTACATCCGTATCAGCCTCTGTGCCAAGGATGAGAAGATGAAAGAGGCCCTGGAGAGAATCAAGAAGGTTTTTGAAAGGTAAAAAGGTAAAAGGGTAAAAAGGTAAAAAGGTAAAAAGAGCCTTAACCCCTTTGAAAGGTAAAAAAGTAAAAAGGTAAAAAGAGCCTTTCCCCTTTCCGTCCCCGTTCCCAGCGATTCCATCGCTGGTCCCCCGGGCTTTAATCTTAAAGATAAAAAAGTAAAAAATTAAAAATATACGACTATGGAATTAGAATTAGAACCATTGAATTTTCCTAGTGATCAGGAACGCCCTTGCGTCATTGCCGGCCCTTGCTCGGCAGAGACAGAAGAGCAAGTGATGACTACCGCTAAGCAGTTGGCTGCCAAAGGTTGCCACATGTTCCGCGCAGGTGTGTGGAAGCCACGCACCAAACCGGGAGGCTTCGAGGGTAACGGCGAGAAGGCCTTGCCTTGGATGAAGCAGGTGAAGGAAGAAACAGGCATGCTGACAGCTACTGAGGTGGCTACCCCAGAGCATGTAGAGCTCGCGCTGAAATATGGAATCGACATTCTGTGGGTAGGCGCACGTACTTCTGCCAACCCATTCGCCATGCAGGCACTTGCCGACAGTCTTCAGGGCGTAGACGTGCCTGTGCTCGTTAAGAACCCGGTAAACCCAGACCTCGAGCTCTGGATCGGTGCCCTGCAGCGCATCAACCAGGCAGGCATCAAGAAGCTCGGTGCCATCCACCGCGGATTCTCCAGCTTCGACAAGAAGATTTACCGCAACCTCCCTATGTGGCAGATTCCTATTGAGTTGCACCGCCGCATACCACAGTTGCCAATCATCTGCGACCCTAGCCACATCGGCGGCCGCCGCGACCTCATCGCCCCTCTCTGCCAGCAGGCAATGGACTTAGGTTTCGACGGACTCATCGTTGAGAGCCACTGCAGCCCAGACGATGCATGGAGCGATGCCAAGCAGCAGGTTACCCCAGATGTGCTGGATTACATCCTCAGCCTCCTCGTAGTGCGCGATGAGCATTATTCTACAGAGGGTCTGCACCAGCTGCGCGGTCAGATTGACGAGTGCGACAACCAGCTGATGGATCTCCTGGCTAAGCGTATGCGCGTTTGCCGCGAGATTGGTACCTACAAGAAGGAGCACAACATGACCATCGTTCAGACCAGCCGTTACAACGAGATTCTCGACAAGCGTGGTGCCCAGGCTGCCCTCTGCGGCATGAGCCCTGAGTTTGCCGCTCAGATTTTCGAGCACATCCATGAGGAGAGTGTTCGCCAGCAGTTGGAAATCCTGAACCAGAAGTAAATTAAGTGAAGAGTGAAGAACGAAGAGTGAAGAATCCAAATGCTTTTATGGGTTCTTTGTTCTTTAGACAAGAGAATTCTTCGTTCTTCACTCTTCACACTTCACTTGAAAAATATGAGAATATTAATTATGGGAGCAGGTAAGATGGGAAGTTTCTTCATCGACCTGCTCAGTTTCGACCACGAGGTGGCGGTTTACGAGAAGGATGCCAAGCGACTGCGCTTCACCTACAACTGTTACCGCTTCACCAAGATGGAAGAGATAGAGATGTTCCGTCCCGAACTGGTTATCAATGCGGTGACGGTAAAATATACGCTGCCAGCCTTCGAAGAGGTGTTGCCACATCTCTCTCACGACTGCATCATCAGCGACATAGCTTCGGTAAAGACCGGACTGCAGGAGTTCTACGAGAAGAGCGGTTTCCGCTTCGTGAGCACGCACCCTATGTTCGGCCCAACCTTTGCCAATCTGAACCAGCTTTCAGAGGAGAATGCAGTCATCATCAAGGAGGGTGACTACATGGGCAAGATATTCTTCAAGGACCTCTACCAGAAGTTGGGGTTGAGTCTGCATGAGTATACATTTGATGAGCACGACCAGACGGTGGCTTACTCGCTGAGTATTCCTTTCGTGAGCACCTTTGCCTTTGCGGCAGTGATGAAGCACCAGGATGCTCCGGGCACCACCTTCAAGCGCCACATGCAGATAGCCAAGGGCGTGCTCAACGAAGATGATTACCTGCTGCAGGAAATCCTCTTCAACCCATACACATCGGGCCAGGTGGCACAGATCAGAGAGGAGCTTGCTGAGCTCATCGACATCATCGACCACAAGGATGCGAAGCGTATGAAACTCTTCCTTACCAAGATACGTAATCATGTGAAGGAAGATATTGAGATTAAAGAAAAATAAAAATGTTGATTTAATGGGGGAGCCCTTATATTATGTTCCCCCAGCCGTATATTTGCAAGTTTTGCATGTGAATGTAGAACTTTCGAGAATTTTATTAACACTCATAAAAGTCTTGCATGTGAATGTAGGGCTTTTTTTTATGTGTTGCCGGAAGCGGAAAAGCTTAATGACCTTAATGACCAATGACCTTAATGACCACCCCCGGTAAGGCGCCAGCAGGTGGATAATAAGGAAAAAAGGGGGCAAAATGAAAATATGTAAGGAGATAGGGGCGATTTCTGAAATATTATTTGTACCTTTGCACCCACAAATCAAAGGATAGATTGTAGAATCAATAAACAGATTGTAGAATCAGTAAAAAGAGAGCAGTTCTATTATGAGCGAACAGAAAGAAACAAAGAATGTGAAGAATGCTGCAGAGGCGCAGGCCCCTGAGCAGAATACAACAGAAACAGCAGCTAAGCAGAATGATAATGCTAAGCAGGCTGATACAACCGAACAGCAGGCGGATGCTGCTGCCTTCCAGGTAGTGAACGAGGGTTTTTCTACCCGCGAGGCCATTGAGGAGGCTAAACGCTGCCTCCACTGCAAGATTCCGCAGTGCAAGAAGGGATGCCCGATTGGTAACGACATTCCTGATTTCGTACACGAACTCTCTATGGGTAACATGGGTGCGGCGATGAGCATCATCAATGCCAAGAGCAACCTGCCGGCCATCTGCGGCCGTGTGTGCCCTCACGAGAAACAGTGTCAGGGCAGCTGCGTGCTCGGAAAGAAGGGAAAACCTGTACAGATAGGCAAGCTTGAGCAGTTTATTGCCGATTTTGATACCAAGATGAACCTCTCGCGCGAGATGTTGCCACAGAAAACACGTGGCCGCGTGGCAGTTATCGGTTCGGGTCCTGCGGGCTTGACCGTAGCCGGCGATCTGGCGCGCCAGGGCTTCAACGTTACCATTTTCGAGGGCCAGGCTGAGCCGGGAGGCGTGCTGATGTACGGTATTCCGGAGTATCGCTTGCCTAAGACGGTGGTACGTGCTGAGGTGGAAAAAATTGCTGCCCTCGGCGTGCAGTTTATCACCAACTGCATGGTGGGCGAGAACAATGTAACCATCGACAGTCTGTTCCGTGCAGGCTACGACGCCATCTTTATGGGCACAGGTACCAGCGTGCCTCAGAACATGGACTCTACACCGGGCTCAAAGCTCCACGGCGTGAGCCAGAGTACCTACTTCCTGCACAACGTAAATGCCTATAACGAAGGCGCTTTGCCCCGCGACATGGTTCCGCTGCGCGACGGCGAGAAGGTGGGCGTCATTGGCGGCGGAAACGTGGCCATGGATGCTGCCCGTACCGCTATCCGACTGGGTGCCGACGTTACCGTGCTGTACCGTAAGACCCAGGAAGAGATGCCTGCCATCAAGAGCGAATATGAAGATGCGGTGAAGGAAGGCGTGAAATTTGAGTGGAAAACTACCGTTGAGGCCTTCCTGAAGGGCAAAAACGGCCGTCTGGGAAGCTGTGTGCTGAACACTCCTGAGGGCGAAAGGGTAGAAAAATTCGACAGAATCTATCTCGCCATCGGTTCAAGACCAGCCAACCGTATCGTTTCTACCACTGCCGGAATCGAGGTGGATGAGAAGGGATATGTTAAAGTTGTTGAACGTCCGTTCGGTATGACCACCCGTCGCGGTGTGTTCGCCGGAGGTGATGTGGTACACCGTCCGCAGACTGTAGTTTTGGCGATGAAGGCTGCCAAGGAGGTGGCTCAGGGCATCGCCCAATATGTAGATGCCATCAAGCTTCTCGAAGAGGCTAAGCGTATCGAGAAAAATGGTATTGCTGATGTTGAATAACAAGCGTGTTATTAGATAATTATGCACTTTTCGGTGCTTCATTTTTTTTGGACCGTGAGGTTCGGTTTTTGGTTTAAATAGTAGACTTTTAGTCTACGAAAATGACAGGGTCGGAGAGTGGAGTTTTCTTCACTTCGCCGACCCTCGATTTTTACTACGCCATAAAAAAAGTTTTCTCTCGGGACAGAAAAAAAATTAGGTGGCGTGCGCAGAAATATTTAAGATTATTTTACTTTTAGAGTTTTCTCTTTCCCTGACAGTTTTCTGTGAAATATATTCATCATTCCTTCTTCCAGATGGTCATGTGGTCATTAAGGTCATTAGTCATTAAGGTCATTAAGCTTTTGAAATATGGGGGCAAAAATAGAGACAATAATAAAAATATATAATTATATATTTTTATTATTGTCCTAAAAAAATACTCCCCGTTGGCAAGTCCTTAATGACCTTAATGACTAATGACCTTAATGACCACTTTTTCCTGAGAGGGAGGTAGCCAGCCCCCAACCAGGTGTACCTAAAGAGCCATGCATCAGGAATATGGAAGAAGTCAGAAACGTTATAGGATTTTAATTTTCTGCCATCTCCCCTTAAATCTGCTTAAACTTCCTGCTGCCTTATCCGCTGTATGGATTTTTTTCTCTATATTTGCCAGCAGAAAAACAATGGAGTTTTTAGTAACTGACTGAACTTTCGCATGTGGTTCAAGTACGGGCTGAAGGCCCAAAAGCTCCTGAAGCAGCACGCCCTGAAAGGGCAGAAGCTCCTAGCCCAGGGCATCGCCCTGGGTATGATGGCAATCAGCAAGACGCCCTGTAAGGGCAAAAGCTTTATGTTTTGCTTGGAGTTTTAAAGCTTTTGCCCTTTCAGGGCGACAGGTTTGCGTCCGTAATTACCCAGGGCGGTGCCCTGGGCTAGGGGCTTCTGCCCTTTCAGGGCGTATGGGACAAAACTTGCGAAACTTGGATTAGTAAGAAACGAAACAGAAAACGAAACAGAAAAAAATCAGAAACGAAGTGATTATGAAGCAAAGAAGAAGAAAATACATACAGCTGCTCACGGCTCTGCTGCTCCTGCTCATCGGTCAGGAGGCTCGTGCCCAGAAGACATGCGTCATTGCATCGGCCGAGAACCATGTGCCTATCCGCGAAGCGCTCATCCATACCAACAACAACCACTGGGCGCGCACCGACTACCGTGGCTACTGGAGCATGCGCTACCAGTTTGATTCGGCTACCGTCTCCAAGCCCGGTTTCATCAAGGCAACCATCCGCTACCGGGAATTGCCCGATACGGTGTTCCTGCTGCCCGAATCAAAACAGATTGGCGAGGTGACCGTTTGGGGTAAGAACCAGGAAAGCGCCGGCAAGATGAAGAGCCAGGCCTGTCAGGAAGCTGTGGAGGCAGGCAGAAATGCCGCACTGGGACATACCCGCCTGGTAGGATTCGACCTGGGTAACATGATGGACAGTCAGGGGCGCCGCGACCAGAAACATCTGAAGGAGGCTAAAAAGATATTCTCGAAGATGGAAAAAGGCGATCCGCTCATCAATGCCTACGAAAAGGCGACGGGTAAAAAATATTTACTGAAGAATCCGGTTGATGCAGCTGATGAGAAACCTGCCGAAAAACAACCCCTTAAGGGAGATGAAAAGGCAAATGTCCCAAAGGAAGAGTAGGGAAAGGGGTGAAAATCAAAAAAAATGGAAGAATTCGGAAAATAATTGCCGAAAAACTTGCCCATGTCAGATTTATTTTGTATCTTTGCACCCAAAAATCATAAAAACGAAAAATTAGGCATGTTTGAAAATTTATCAGATAGACTGGAACGCTCATTCAAAATCTTGAAGGGCGAAGGAAAAATTACAGAAATCAACGTGGCGGAAACCATGAAGGATGTGCGCCGTGCACTCCTCGACGCCGACGTAAACTATAAAGTGGCTAAGGAATTCACCAACAAGGTGAAGGAGAAAGCACTCGGCATGAACGTGCTCACAGCCGTTAAGCCGGGACAGCTGATGATTAAGCTGGTTCACGATGAGCTGGCAGAACTCATGGGTGGCGAAGAAGCCCCACTGAAGCTCGAAGGCCATCCGGCCATCATCCTCATGAGCGGTCTGCAGGGTTCAGGTAAGACTACCTTCAGCGGCAAGCTTGCCAATATGCTCAAAACCAAGCGCGGCAAGAAACCATTGCTCGTAGCCTGCGACGTTTACCGTCCGGCAGCTATCCAGCAGCTCCATGTAGTGGGCGAGCAGGTAGGTGTTCCGGTTTACAGCGAGCCAGAGAACAAGGATGTGCTCAGCATCGCCGACCACGCCATCCAGCAGGCTAAGACCAACGGCAACGATGTGGTAATCGTCGATACAGCCGGACGTCTCGCCATTGATGAGCAGATGATGAACGAGATCAGCAATCTCAAGAATCATCTCCGTCCAGACGAAACCCTCTTCGTGGTAGACTCCATGACCGGTCAGGATGCCGTAAACACAGCCAAGGAATTCAACGACCGCCTCGACTTCAACGGCGTTGTTCTCACCAAGCTCGACGGTGATACCCGCGGTGGTGCTGCCCTCAGTATCCGTACCGTGGTAACCAAGCCAATCAAGTTTATCGGTACCGGCGAGAAGATGGAGGCCATTGACGTGTTCCACCCAGCCCGTATGGCAGACCGAATCCTCGGCATGGGTGACGTGGTATCTCTCGTAGAGCGCGCACAGGAGCAGTTCGACCTGGAAGAGGCTAAGAAACTGGAGAAGAAAATCAGAAAGAACCAGTTCGACTTCAACGATTTCTACAACCAGATTCAACAGATCAAGAAGATGGGTAACATCAAGGATCTGGCAGCGATGATTCCGGGCGTGGGCAAGGCTATCCGCGACGTAGACATCCCAGAGGATGCATTCAAGGGCGTAGAGGCCATCATCCAGAGTATGACTCCTAAGGAGCGCACCAACCCAGCCATCCTCAACACATCACGCCGCCAGCGCATCGCCAAGGGTTCGGGCACCAACATCCAGGAGGTGAACAAGCTCATCAAGCAGTTTGACCAGACCCGCAAGATGATGCAGATGATGACCGGCAACAAGATGGCGCAGATGATGAGCCGCATGAAGGGTATGCCGGGCATGCCTAAGATGCCGGGAATGTAAGAAATAAGTGAAGAGTGAAGAACGAAGAGTGAAGAATTCGTATGCTCTGCTACTTAACATTTAACATTTAAAATTTAACATTAAAGAATAAGATGCAGCTTATAGACGGAAAGGCGACGGCAGCCGCCATCAAGGAACAGATAGCCCGGGAGGTGGCACAGATTGTAGCCGCCGGTGGCAAGCAGCCACACCTGGTAGCCGTGCTCGTAGGGCACGACGGAGGCAGTGAAACCTATGTGAAGAACAAGGTGCTGGCCTGCGAGAAGTGTGGATTCAAGTCGACCCTCATCCGTTATGAGGAGGATGTTACCGAAGAAGAGCTCCTGCAGTGTGTAGACAAGCTGAACCGCGATGATGATGTTGACGGATTCATCGTTCAGCTTCCTCTGCCTAAGCACATCGATGAGCAGAAGGTGACCATGGCAATAGATTACCGCAAGGATGTAGACGGATTCCACCCGGTAAACGTGGGCAGAATGGCGCTCGGCATGCCTTGTTTCATCTCAGCCACTCCGCTCGGTATCCTCACCCTGCTGCAACATTACAATATTGAGACCAGCGGCAAGAAATGTGTCATTCTGGGCCGGAGCAACATCGTAGGCAAGCCGATGGCTCAGCTGATGATGCAGAAGCAGTATGGCGATTCCACCGTCACCGTATGCCACTCCCATTCCAAGGATTTGAAGAAGGAGTGTCAGGAGGCAGATATCATCATCGCAGCCATAGGCCGTCCTGATTTCGTGACAGCTGATATGGTGAAGCCGGGAGCCGTAGTCATTGATGTGGGTACCACCCGCGTGCCTGATGCTACGAAGAAGAGCGGTTTCCGCCTGAACGGTGATGTGAAATTCGACGAGGTGGCAGAGAAGTGCTCCTTCATCACTCCTGTTCCGGGAGGCGTTGGTCCGATGACCATCTGTTCGCTGATGAAGAATACGCTGGCTGCCGGCAAGAAGGAATATTACAGCTAGAAAAAAGATAACTGAACTTTCGCATGTGGTTCAAGTACGGGCTGAAGGCCCAAAAGCTCCTAGCC
>NZ_JAHOEA010000075.1 GCF_019127135.1 Segatella copri
AGGATGTTACGGCTCGCGAATACTGCAATCTCCACGGATTGTGGAAGGGGGTAATCTAAAAGATTATGGGAAGGTAAAATCTAAAGGAATACTATCATTCAGGAGGATATGCTCTATATTGTAGACACATTCTCCTGATTTTTTAGCTATTAATCAAAGTTTTTCTCCAAAAACGTTGGAACTTATTGATATTATTCGTATATTTGCACCAAATATACAATCAAAGACCCGATTTTTTAATAATAATACGCAATATTTTAATCATCATTTAATTATAAACATTTTAAATTATATTAATTATGAGAAGAACTATTTATACTTTTATCATGCTTTGTTTCGTAACACTAACACTGCAGGCACAAGATGTTTGGACAGCAGCAGGTTCCAGTTCAATCTTCGGTTCTCATTGGGATATAAGCGACACACAAAATGACATGACCGATAAAGGGAATGGTATCTGGGAACTCACCAAAAACGGCTGTATTCTTGAGCAGAATGTGAAAAACGAATTCAAAGTCGTGAAGAATCATTCATGGGCCGAATCGTACCCAGCAGCAAATTATGTCTTTACAGTAAAAGAGACTGGTACTTATAGCGTGACTATCCAGTTTAACGCAAACAATTTTGAAATCAATGTCAAACCCACAAAGACTGGTGATGCAGTTATCGGCGAAAAGACATGGACTGTAGCCGGTTCACCCGAAATTCTCGGAAAAGATTGGGATGAAACTGCGATAGAAAACGACATGATCAAACAGGAAGATAATGTCACATACATTCTGACCAAGACCGATCTAACTCTCGCTCTAGGTACTTATAAATATAAGATCTGTGCAAACCATGGATGGGCAGAAAACTATGGTGACGATAATGATCCTGAAGGTAATGCCTCCGTTTTTATCACAAAAGACGGAATCTACGACCTCACCTTCACCTTCAATTCGAAGACCCACGAAGTTTCCTGCGATGCAACCAGAAAAGCAGATGCCATAATTGAAAAGATATGGTCTGTTGCCGGAGACGAAGGACTATTTGAGACTGCGTGGGACGAGAAGTCCACGGTCAATGAGATGGAAATGCAGGAGAACTATATCTATGTCCTGGTAAAGAAGGGGATAAGCCTCAACGCCCAAACTTACGAATATAAGGTATGCTCCAACCATGACTGGACAGAAAGCTATGGTGCTGACCCTTTAGGAATAGGAAATGCTATCCTCACCATCACTGAAGCCGGAACCTACGATGTTACCTTCACCTTCAATCAGGCAACCAAGGAGGTTTCTGCTACAGCTGTACCAAGCGTAACCGACGGCATTAGCCAGATTGCCAGTGACATCAAGACCAAGAAAGTAATCTTCAATCTTCAGGGACAGCGCATTTCTGCTCCAAAACAGGGAGTTTACATCATCAACGGCAAAAAAGTAGTCTTGAAATAACAAATACTTATCATAGTGTTCATCATAAAGGCATCCACAGCCCCCGTGGATGCCTTTTTTAGTTAATTTTCCACGATTTCTTCGTATCTTTCATTTATAATGTGTAACTTTGCACCGGAAATTTAAACGTTTAAAGATAAAATGGCATTAAAATGTGGTATTGTAGGCCTCCCAAACGTGGGTAAGTCTACACTGTTCAACTGTCTGTCTAGTGCAAAGGCACAGGCAGCTAACTTCCCTTTCTGTACTATCGAACCAAACTTGGGCGTCATCACCGTACCAGATGAGCGACTCAACAAGTTGGCAGAGATTGTTCACCCAGGACGCATCGTCCCAGCTACTTGCGAAATCGTAGATATCGCAGGTCTCGTCAAGGGTGCCAGCAAGGGCGAAGGTCTTGGTAATAAATTCTTGGGAAATATCCGTGAGTGCGATGCTATCATCCACGTAATCCGCTGTTTCGACGATGACAACATCGTTCGCGAGGGTGGCGCTAAGGTTAATCCTTTGGAGGATAAGAGCGTCATCGATACAGAGTTGCAGCTCAAGGACCTGGAAACTATCGAATCTCAGCTCACCAAGCAGAAGAAGACTGCTGCAGCAGGCAACAAGGATGCTAAGACGATGGTTACCGTTCTGGAGGCTTACAAGGCTGTTCTGGAGCAGGGAAAGAATGCTCGTGGCGTTACTTTCGAAACCAAGGAAGAGCAGAAGGTGGCTCACGACCTCTTCCTCCTCACTACCAAGCCTGTGCTCTACGTAGCCAATGTTGACGAAGCTTCTGCCAAGACCGGCAACGAGTATAGCAAGAAGGTAGAGGAAATCGCCAAGGAAGAAGGTGCTGAGTGCATGGTCATCGCTGCCAAGACAGAGGAAGACATAGCATCGCTCGAAACCTACGAGGACAAACTGATGTTCCTTGAAGAACTCGGACTGGAAGAGAGCGGCGTAAACCGACTCATCAAAAAGGCATACGCCCTGTTGAACCTCGAAACATTCATCACCGCAGGTGAGATGGAGGTCAAGGCATGGACCTATCACAAGGGCTGGAAGGCTCCTCAGTGTGCCGGCGTCATCCACACCGACTTCGAGAAAGGATTCATCCGTGCAGAGGTTATCAAGTATGATGACTATATCAAGTATGGCTCTGAGGCAGCTGTACGCGAGGCTGGCAAGCTCGGCATCGAGGGCAAGGAGTACGTCGTACAGGATGGTGACATCATGCACTTCCGGTTCAATGTATAATCCTATTCTTCTACGGTTATGATAGCAAATCTGCTTAACTATATCGTATGGGACCCAGATCCTATTCTGGCTCATCTGGGTCCTATGACCATCCGCTACTACTCCACCTGCTGGATGATTGGTCTGCTGCTGGGCTATCTGCTCATGAGCAAGCTTTACAAGCAGCAGGGGCTCTCAGATGAGAAGTTCTCCCCACTGTTTCTCTACATTTTCTTAGGTGTACTGATAGGTGGCCGTTTGGGACATTGCATCTTCTATCAGCCGGAATATTTCCTCACCCAGTGGGATCACTTCATCGAGATGCTGATACCTGTTCATCACATGCCAGACGGCAGTTGGAAGTTTACGGGTTATGAGGGACTGGCGAGCCACGGAGGCGTATTCGGCATGTTCGTCGGCATCTGGCTCTATTGCCGCAACATGAAGGTGAGTGGCTGGGTAGTGCTCGACAATATGGGTATCTGCTCAGGCATTACAGCCACTTTCATCCGTTTGGGCAATCTGATGAATTCAGAGATTATCGGCAAGGTTACCGATGTGCCTTGGGCATTTATCTTCGTTCGCGAAGACCAGTATCCACGCCATCCGGGTCAGCTCTACGAGGCTTTGGCATACTTCTGCTTTTTCCTCCTCATCCTCTTCATCTACAAGAAGAGAGGACCTAAGAGCGTAGGCACCGGTTTCTATTTCGGTCTTTGCCTTACTCTCATCTTCACCTTCCGTTTCTTCATCGAATATACCAAGGAGATTCAGGTAGCATTCGAGGCAGGTCTGCCTATGGATATGGGACAGATATTGAGCATTCCGCTCATCATCGCCGGTGTATGGAGCATCGCTTCCAGCACAAAGAGAGCGAAAGAAAAGAACGTAGAGGCAAAATAATATTAGACGACTTATTTTCAGATTATAAAAATCCCTCCTCGTGCAACAGCATCTGCTGCCACGGGGAGGGATTTATATTTTTATCTTCCCAGTAGAATCTTCTTGATGTCATTGAGCTTGTTCAATGCCTCTACCGGAGTGAGATTGTTCACATCCAGCCCGAGTATTTCATCACGTATCTGCGTCAATACAGGATCATCGAGCTGGAAGAAACTGAGCTGCACACCATCCTTAGGTTCATCGATGTGCTGTACGTTCGGTTTACCGGCACCGCCTACCCCGGCATTGTCATCCTCCAACTGTTTGAGAATCACATTGGCACGGTTCACGATGCTGCGAGGCATACCGGCAATCTCTGCCACATGGATACCGAAAGAGTGCTCACTGCCTCCCGGCTCCAGTTTGCGCAGGAAGATTACCTTTCCGTCCACCTCTCTCACACTCACATTGAAGTTCTTGATGCGAGGAAAGTTCTTCTCCATCTCGTTGAGCTCATGATAGTGGGTAGCAAAGAGCGTACGTGCCTGCGCCTTCTTATGTTCATGCAGATATTCCACGATAGCCCAGGCAATGGAAATACCATCGTAGGTAGAAGTACCTCTTCCCAGCTCATCAAAGAGCACCAGCGAGCGCGGAGAAACGTTGTTCAGGATGTTTGCTGCCTCGGTCATCTCTACCATGAAGGTCGATTCGCCGAGCGATATATTGTCGCTTGCACCAACACGTGTGAAGATTTTATCCACCAGTCCCACTCGGGCGCTCTCTGCGGGCACAAAACAGCCTACCTGTGCCAGCAGCACGATAAGGGCAGTCTGGCGCAGCAGAGCCGATTTACCAGCCATGTTAGGACCGGTAATCATCATGATCTGCTGTTTCTCGGTATCGAGCAGCACATCGTTAGGTACATAGCGTTCGCCCAGCGGCAGTTGGGTTTCAATCACCGGATGCCTGCCCTGCTTGATGTCGAGCACCTCAGAATCATCGACAATAGGGCGCACGTAGCGGTTCTCGTCAGATGTCTTTGCAAATGACAAAAGACAGTCCATACGGGCGATGAGGTTGGCATTGATCTGTATCTGCGGAATATACTCCTGCATGGCAGCTATCAGTTCGTTGAAGAGCTGTGCTTCCAATACTAGAATCTTCTCATCAGCACCGAGAATCTTTTCCTCATATTCCTTCAGTTCCTGGGTAATATAACGCTCTGCCTGAGCCAGCGTCTGCTTGCGTATCCACTCCTCAGGCACCTTGTCCTTAAAGGTATTTCTCACCTCCAGATAGTATCCGAAAACATTATTGTAACCTACCTTCAGACTCGAAATTCCTGTCTTTTCTATCTCCCTTTCCTGTATCTTGAGCAGATAATCCTTGCCGTGGCGGCTGATGGCACGAAGGTCGTCAAGTTCGGCATTGAATCCGTCGGCTATCACGTCACCCTTGTTGACCAGCTGTGGCGGATCGGGCTGTATTTCCCTGGCGATGCGGTCTTTCAGGGTCTCGCATACGTTCAGCTGCTCGCCTACCCGCTTCAGAGCCTCATTCGTAGCATGCTGACATGCCACCTTGATAGGCTTGATGGCTTCGAGTGCATTCTTCAGCTGAACCACTTCGCGAGGCGAAACTCTACCCACGGCTACTTTGGAAATGATACGCTCCAGGTCGCTGATGCGATGCAGCTGGTCATCGAGAAGCTGACGGAATTCCGGTTCCTTGAAGAAATATTCCACGATGTCGAGGCGCTCGTTGATTGGTTTAACGTCCTTCAACGGGAAGACCAGCCAGCGTCTGAGCATACGTCCGCCCATCGCCGTTACCGTACGGTCGATGACATTCAGGAGAGAAGAACCGTCTTCCTGCATAGGGGCAACCAGTTCCAGACTGCGGATGGTAAACCTATCCATACGTACGAACTTATCTTCTTCGATACGTGAAAGGGCGGTAATATGATTAATCTGTGTATGCTGGGTAATCTCGAGATACTGCATGATGGCACCACTGGCTATCACGCCGTTCTTGAGATGCTCTACGCCGAAACCTTTCAGAGATTTTGTCTTGAAATGTCCCAGGAGTTTCTGCATGGCTGTCTGTTCGGTGAAAACCCAGTCATCCAGTTCGAAGGTACAGTATTTGCTGCCGAAATATTTCTCGAAGTCATTCTTTCGGGCGCGGTCGTAGAGCACCTCTTTCGGCATGAAGTTGCCCATCAGTTTTTCTACATAGTCGTAGGTTCCCTCGCCGGTAAGAAACTCTCCGGTCGAGATATCCAGAAAGCTCACACCGCAGGCGGTCTTGCCGAAGTGTACGGCTGCCAGGAAGTTGTTCTCCTTGTAGTTCAGCACGTTATCTCCCATCGCCACACCCGGTGTAACGAGTTCGGTAATACCTCGCTTCACCATCTTGTCCATCTGGCTCAGTCCCTTCTTACCTTTTATTTCGAGTCGTTTCTTCTTCGGGTCTTCCAGCTGGTCGCATACCGCTACGCGCTTACCCGCCCTGATGAGTTTAGGCAGATAGGTATCCAGAGCATGATGAGGGAATCCTGCCATCTCGGTCGTGCCCGTAGAACCGCCATTGTTACGTCGTGTCAGCGTAATGCCGAGTATACGGGATGCCTCCACCGCATCTTCGCAGTAAGTTTCGTAGAAGTCACCGCAACGGAAGAGCAGCAGCGCTTCGGGATGTTTCGATTTCATCTCGAAAAACTGTCTCATCATCGGTGTAAGACCTTTATTATCGTTTGCCATTATCTTTTTTCTCCTTATATTATTTCTTTTAATTTACATAGTTTCTATCTACAATACTCCTCCTTAAACCACAGCCGGTATATCGGGTCAACAAAGCCAAAAGTATCGTTTTGCTTTTCGATAATATCTTTGTTCTGGAGAGTTTTCCTGTTCTTGACAATCGTATTTGGATTACCAAGATTATAGATTTGTTTCACGGCTTGCGAGGAGAAATGCTGTTCGCCATTGGCTATAGCCTTAAGCATCTCTATCTGGGTAGAACTGAGATTCTCCGTATCATTCTGAAACATCGGGGTATTGATGTTGAGTACCTGTTTCAATCCCAGATGATATATATCTTCCGTCACTTCCGAAACCGTGAAACTCCAGATAAAATAGCACAACTGCTGGAGATACCAGGAATGGCAGGCCACGGCATAACAGATTCTCTCGGCCATCTCTGCAGAGATTGACTTTCCTGTCTTCTCGAAAGATGACAGAATGAATGGAATCCAATGCTCCTTAGCTATCTTCTGCATAAAAATCACTTGTCCAAAGCGATAAAAAGGACTATTGGAATTGTTGAAGATATTGAGCATCATGTTTCGCTTGCTGCCGTAGAGACAGTAAGAGGTAAGCTGCTGTTGCTGCCATACCGAACGCATTTTTCCCTCCATATCCTTATACTCAGGAAGATTAGCCAACTGCTGGAATTCGTCGATGCAGACGATAATCCTGATGCCCTTTTCCTTTGCCAGCAACTCAGGCAGTTGGAGAATCGCCATCTTATCACGCTCCTGTGGCACAAACTTCAGGTCGAAAGCCATGAAGTCGGTCACCTGGTCGTTGATTACAACCTGAGGTATCACACCTGTCAGGAATTTCTTTGCATCCTCTATCCATCGTTCCATTTTAGAGGAAGCACAAGCTATAACCTGACTGGCAAAAGTGCGATAAAATTCAGATTCAGAGCCGATGCTGAAGGCATCAATATAACAGATTCTTACGTTATTATCCTCATCAGCCAATTCGCTCATCGCCCTTTTCACTAGCGATGATTTACCCCATCGGCGTGGTGAAATCAGCATCACGTTGATATGGGAGGACAGTAATTGCTTCAGCAAAGCCCTGTCTTCCTGTCTGTCGATAAAATTCTCATTGGTAGCTAATGTACCAAATTGAAATGGTGATAGATATTTTGCCATATTCCCAGTAATTTGGTACAAAGTTACGAAATATTACCCTAAGGTAAGTTACCCTAAGGTAATATTTAGAGTTTTTTAAATGAATATATGCTGCATTACCATAATAAAGCCGTACTTTTGTACTCATGAAAAAGAAACAATTATACATAGGGATTCTGTCGGTTGCTTGCTGCGCTCTCGTAGCAATAGGCATCACCTTGCACCTGCTCTACCCCAAGGAACAGATAAAGAACCTGGTGAAAACCCCACCGGTTCTCCGGCTCAAGCCACAGCCTGCAGATACACTGAAGAAGAAACCTGTGAAGAAGATGGATTTCAATATCTCCGGAACTTTAAGAGATAAGGAAGGAAAGGGAGTGGCTGGCGTCATCGTGAGCGATGGATTCAACTGTGTGAAAACCGATGCACAGGGCAGATATAAGATGAAGCGAGACAGTCTGGCAAGATTCATATACTATTCTGTTCCAGCCGATTGCGAGGTTCCTACCCATTCTAAGACCGATCGCACGGCTTTCTTCTACCAAAAGGTATCCAAGGGGAAGAAAACCTATAACTTCACCCTCACCCGACTGCCGGGCGGCAAGGAGATTCACTATAAGATGATTGTCATCGGCGACCCGCAGGTTACCAATGCCTACAGCCCTTACTATACTTCTCCGGATGATAATCCTATCAAGAAGAGCGATGTAGAAAGATTCACAACCCAGACGATGGCAGACATCAAGCAAACCATCCAGAGTCTTCCAGCCGGAACTCCTGTATATGGACTCAGCATGGGCGATGATGTACAGTATTATGGCGGTTACAACGCCAAACTGGAGCGTCAGATACGCCGGGCATTGGGCTCTTCAGAGATGCGTCTCTTCTCCGTCATCGGCAATCACGACCAGGATGGCAAGGCGCTCTACCGCAGGAAATGGGAGGAGAATTTCGGTCCTACCGATTTTTCCTTCAACCGTGGCGATGTGCATTATGTCTGCATCAACAACTGCTTCTTCCATCGCGGCATGTCTTATTATTCTCCTGGAGAATTACGTGAGCGCCAGGTGAAGTGGCTGAAGCAGAATCTCGCCCTCACGCCAAAAGATATGAAAGTGGTACTCTGTTATCATATTCCTTTTACATTCGGCAATGCGCCTTTCAGCAAGGCGAAGCCGCTGACCAATGCCCATGAGGAGGGACACTATTCTTCTTCCCGTCTCTCGCTCCTGCTTTCTTTGCTGAAACAGTTTAAGGGCGGTTACGAACTCTTCTGCGGACATACTCATTTTGCCTGCAACCACGAAATCAACTATAAGGGAGAGGATGTGATGGAGCATTGTCATGCTGCCGCCTGTGGCAATATATGGCAGTCGAATATCAACATCTGCGGAACTCCAAATGGATATTATGTATACAGTTTTGTGGGTACCAGCATCAGCAACTGCTATTACAAGGGAACTTTCTGGGATAAGAGCAAGCAGATGACCTTGTTCCGTGCGCAAACCGATTTCAACGGCGAGAAATACTCTAGGGATTGGCAGTTGGCAAACAACAGGAATATCCTGGTAGCCAATGTCTTCAATGCTACCAGTCATTGGCGTGTTGTAGCCGTAGAGGATGGCAAAGAATATCTGATGGGGCGCCTCAGCGGAAAGGGGCAGGATGCCTTTGCCGCCGGCTATCATCATAAGTACAGCGAGAGTGTATCCTATCGTTTCGTGAGCAAGGGGAATGGTTATCTCATCATGAACCACCTATATTATTATACTCCAAGGAATCCGAATGCCAGAATCATCATCAAGGCATCCGATCCTTACGGAAATACCTATACGGCATCAAGTGATGAGGTAACGACAGAGCCTTTCGCCAACTTTGCCCATTATTACGAAAAAGAGTATAAGGAATATAAGAATAAGAAAGACAAGATGTTGCGGGATTCTATATCTGGCAGACAGAAAGATTCACTTGCTGCAAGGAAGAAAGATTCTGCAGCAGTACAAAAATAAAAAAGAGAGGGTGCGTCATAAGTTGATGATGCACCCTCTTTTTAAATATTATTTGTTCAATTTCCAGGTAACACCATCCTTGGTGTCTTTTACCTCGAAGCCGGCTTCAGCCAGGGCATCGCGAATCTGGTCGCTGGTAGCCCAATCCTTATCAGCCTTAGCCTTGGCACGCAGGTTGAGAACCATATCCACTACCTTGCCATAAGCCTCTTCACGAGCATCATTGTTGGCTCCCTTCTCACTCTTCAGACCGAGCAGGTCGAAGGTGAAGAGATGCATGGTGTCTGAAAGCTCCTTCAAGTCTTCAGCAGAGATGTTTGCCTTGTGGTCGAGGGCTGTGTTGATTACGTGGCAAGCCTCGAAGAGATAGCTGATAACGAGTTGAGTCTGGAAGTCATCGTTCATCGCATCGTAGCAGCGCTGGCGCAATTCGCTTACGAACTTCTTCACCTGCTCATCGCTCTGCTTAGCCACAGGCACACGCTCCAGGTCGTTCAAACCATTCATCAGGCGCTCCAATCCCTTCTGGCTAGCCTTCAAGGCATCGTTAGAGAAGTCTACGGTGCTGCGGTAGTGAGCAGAGAGGATGAAGAAACGGATGGTCATTGGCGAATAAGCCTGCTCCAGACTGTCGTGATTGCCAGTGAAGAACTGCTCCAAAGTGATGAAGTTACCAAGACTCTTACCCATCTTCTGGCCGTTGATGGTAATCATATTGTTGTGCATCCAGTAACGAACCATCTGGTCGCCCTGAGAAGCCACAGCCTGAGCAATCTCGCACTCATGATGAGGGAAAATCAAATCCATGCCGCCACCGTGAATATCGAAGTGGCTGCCCAAGTACTTGCGTCCCATCGCAGTACACTCGCAGTGCCATCCTGGGAATCCATCGCTCCAAGGACTAGGCCAGCGCATGATGTGCTCAGGTGAAGCCTTCTTCCAGAGGGCGAAGTCAGCCTGGTTCTTCTTCTCGCCGATACCAGCCAGCTCGCGGCTCTCGTTGATAACGTTCTCCAGGTTACGTCCGGAGAGGATACCGTACTTATGATCCTTGTTATACTTCTCGATGTCGAAGTAGATAGAGCCATTGCTCTCGTAGGCATAGCCATTGTCCAGGATTTCCTGAACCAGTTTCTCCTGTTCGATGATATGTCCTGTGGCATGAGGCTCAATGCTAGGAGGGAGCACGTTCAGCGCCTCCATGGCATCGTGGTAGCGGTTGGTGTAGTACTGCGCAATCTCCATTGGCTCCAACTGCTCCAGGCGAGCCTTCTTCTCAATCTTGTCATCGCCTTCATCAGCATCGTGCTCCAGGTGGCCCACGTCGGTAATGTTTCTAACGTAGCGAACCTTATAGCCTAGGTGCTTGAGATAGCGGAAGAGTATATCGAATGTGATGGCTGGTCGTGCATGACCGAGATGCGGATCGCCATACACGGTAGGGCCACAAACATACATGCCCACGTTAGGAGCGTGGAGCGGAGTAAATCTCTCTTTTGTACGAGTGAGAGTGTTGTAAATCAGTAATTTCTGTTCCATCTTGTATGAACCTTTCTTTTATATTATTTATATTTTGAGTGCAAAGTTAACTCATTTTTCTGATATATCCGACAAATCATTCGCAAAATGTTATTAAAATCCTCGAAAATATCAATGGAACAGATTTTCCATAGTCAATTCTCTCTGTATGATAGGCTTCAAATATATGAAAGCTTGTCATAAGTTGTTCAAGTGGGTTAAGCAACATTTAATGATAACCAACTCTATTTCGACTTCATGTTCAATTAATATATTTTAAGAGGAACTTGTAATCTAATATTATTAGTAATTTTGCAACAAAATTTAAATGGCACTACTCCGTAATGGTGCGAATAGATATCAATTCAGAATGAAGCAAGAAAATGAACTAAAATCGCTTTTGACAGATCAAGAGTTTGAAGCCTCGGATAACAGGGAACTATTACTCACTCAAGCAAAAGCGTGTGCAAATGGTTATGCATTAGCAACAGAAGGCATAGCAGTTGTATCAGATTTTCAAAATAAAGAATGCCATATTTATTCTGGAAGATTCGGTCAAACTATAATGAATCTTCCAGAATATATGGTAGATCGTAATTCTGCCTTTGAGGAAATCGTATTCTGTCATGCAAAAGAAGACGAACTTATTGAACGTCATATACTGGAACTTCGTTTCTTCAACTTTATAAAAGAACGTTCAATAAAAGAAAAGACAAATTTTTCAGCTTCATGTATCCTTAATTTTTACCGGGCCGGAGACAATGAAAAAGTCAAGATACTCCATACAACGAGATATTTCAGCTGTAGTGCCAACGGTAGTGTTTTACTCGGTCTATGCACTTACATCCCGTACCCTATTTCCCATAACCGACAAGATGGAATAATTGTTAATCTATTGACCGGGGAAACGGTTGGACGAGACATATACGAAGCGAGTGACCGTAAAATTCTTAGCCGCCGACAACTTGAAATACTGTCATTGATAGCTAAAGGAGTACCAAGCAAACAAATTGCCGACAAGTTAAACATATCCATTTATACGGTTAATCGCCATCGTCAGGATATTTTAGCGTCGTTAAAAGTGGCCAATACCGTAGCCGCAGTAGAAATTGCATTAAGAATGAACCTTATTTAATGTGCATGCCTGATTCGAAAATTGGTTAGAAATCAGTATTGCACATATCGTAAATTTTCTCTAATTTTGCAACCGCAAATAAATCACAAGAAAGTTGCAATTTAATAAACATCAAATCAATGTTACAATGAGAAAATTAGTATTTATCGCAATCATAGCAAGTCTTGCTATGACTGGATGCATCCAGAAAGGGTCAGAGAAAAAAGAAGGAAGTTCTGACAAGAAAGTCTTAACGGAAAACGTTAAACTCGCTACATGCAATATCAATGTAGGAGGAATCCGTTTTACAAAGTCTAAAAACGGCGGAGAGAATGGTATCACACTTCTTGGCGACACTCTCAAGTTTGTGGCAGGTCCCCAAACTGATTATTTCCGCTCCCCGGATGGAAGCGTTGTCAATAGCTCTGCAATCATTTTTACAGAAGTTGACAACACTAAGCCTTTCACTTTTACGGCTAAAGTACAGCCGAACTTCACCGAAACCGGAACATATTCGGCAGGTGTGTTATACGCATACGAGAATGACACTCATTGTCAAAAACTGTGTTTCGAACAGGATGAATATGGTGTTCACCGTGTGGTGTCAGTTCGCACAATAGGCACTTCTGATGACAATAATCATCAGGCGATTATCGGTCCGTATGTTTATATGAGATTATCATCCGATGGCACTACTCTTGGCAGTTATTTTTCAGAAGATGGGAACACTGCTGTCCCGTTTAGAAATCATCGGGCCTGAAAAGGCTAGGATATAGCCAATCCTCCGTCTCTTCTGTTGGAACAGCTTTGTTAAACAATTCATTTAAAGGAGTCTTGTCCGTAAGGAATAGACCCACGTTCTTTGAAATAGTGT
>NZ_JAHOEA010000076.1 GCF_019127135.1 Segatella copri
GGACCAACCGTAGGCGCACAACGGGTTACGGCTGAAAGGCAAACCTCGGGATGAGTCTTGATTGCCTCCAGTTTCTTGCCTTCCAAGGCACCATGAAAATACTAGTTCACATCATCATCTGATGCGAGTGACAGGGGTAAACCATAAGGCTTGCCGTCTTCGTCAATAAAACTGACAGTTATATACGGAGCCTTGTGCATTATTTCCAAAGCCCACTCACTATCCATTGCTCTTGATTTCTTTCTCATTTTTTTTAATCCTTTGTACTTAAATACTTTAACCATATCCTTGTCGCCACCCACGAGTTGGCTACATTTATTCAACATACCTGTATCGATGAAACCGCATTTCTCCATGACTCTTCCTGATGCAGGATTTCCGGTGAAGTGGTCTGCCCAGATGTTTTCAAAATGCTTCTCGTTGATGCAGTAGTCGAGCATCAGTTTCAAGGCTTCGGTGCAGATTCCCTTGTTCCAATAAGGTTTTCCTATCCAGTAGCCCACCTCACAGTCGTTTTCTCCGATAGGAATGTTGCTGGCTTCATGGGTGTAGTAGCCGATGCAGCCGATAGCCTCACCAGTCTCTTTCAACACAATCGCCCATGTCGTTTCATTATGGAAGAATGTCCGGATTATCTCCCGACTTTCCTCTACTGACTTATGTGCTGGCCATCCAGCACGTGGTCCTACGTCAGGGTCTGAGGCGTACTTGAATAGTGCCTCTGCATCAGATTCCAGCCAATGGCGGAGTAAAATTCTTTCTGTTTCCATCAGATTATATCAATGAAATTCTTCGTTCTTTATTTTATTATCTATTCATGTGTAAATACGCCATCAGCGCAATCTGTATCAGGAGAATAGCAGGAATGCCGTATTTGAATTTCTTGTGCATCGTCTTATGGTGCCAGACTTTCATTCCCATCCATGCCCCGATGCTTCCTCCAAGTACAGCCAGCAGCAAAAGCGTGGCTTCCGAAATGCGCCACTTGGCTTTCTTAGCCTTGTATTTGTCAATGCCGTACACGATGAATGTAACTGCATTGATGGCAAGGAGATAGTGGGCGAGATAACTATGTAATGTGTTCATGCTCAATTTTCTGTTGTTACTTCTTTATTCTAAATAACCGGAAATCCTTAATGACCTTAATGACCGTGACCTTAATGACCGGAAAAACGCCCCTAAACATTCATTTGTTTTTCTGATGAAACTCCTTCCTTGTCTTGGCCATTGCTTCCGTAGCCCTATCGTGGGTTTCTATCAGCAATGGGCTTTTGTGGTATTGCACAATCTTGACTCCGACAGAGTTGTGCCTATTCTTTTCCTCGATGCATTGAATGATCAAGTCCGGATTTGCCGACTTTGATGTTGGAGTCTTGTCAAAGTTCTGAATATAGGCAGCGTTGGTCAGGAAGAGAATGTCGGAACCTTCCGGGATTTCCTGCATTACCTTCACCATGAGGGTTAGCATCATGCGGAACTCCGTGGTGTGGAAATCGCTGATTACATCACGGCTGATGATGTTGCCGTCATGCACAATCACAACGGCAGCACCACCAGCTCGCTCTTTATGGCCATAATCACATGAACCACCTATCCAAACGTAATATGTAGAAGTATCTTGTGTCATAATTATTTTGTCTTCAATGTCCGCAGATATTCCTTCTGCTCGGGCGTGATTCTGTAGCTCTCGATGGCCTTCTGGATGGTCTTGTTGTGCGTCCAGGGAGCAAGGCGGTTTTGTTCGATGTAGGGAATCGCCTGGTCCCATTGCTTGGCAAGGGCGGTGGCGAAGAACCAGGCTACCATCATCTTTACGTAATACTCTTCGCTCCTTACTGATGCAGGAATTTCAAGATATTCTGCCTTGAAGTCTTTATCCAGGTAATGAGACATAAGTGTCTCTATTCCAAAGCGACAAGTATAAACGTGTGACGATTTACTACAAGTCTTAATCTTCGCCAACAGCTCCTTCTTGTGTTTGGCAAACACCTTCGGAGACATGATGTCGCAAACTGCCCAGTTGTCCACGAATGGCAGGAAACTGTTGTAAGACGAATGCATTCCTCATAGTCCTTCACCTCGGAGATGAGGAGACCGTGAAGCATGTTCTCATCGTAGTATTCATGAGGAAGCTGCTGAAGGAATTCCTTGCATTCTGTCTCCTTTGTAAATTCTTTTGCAAACTTGCGAAGCACAGGCACACGAATGCCTATGAAACTCTCCACAGGCACTCCCGGTGTCAGTTTGGCTTGGAAAGCAGCATACTGCTTATCCTGCATGGCGAACAGTCTTTCTTGAAGTAAAGTCATTTTTATCCTATTAATTTAATGATCTGTTTATCCGAAGCATCAGGCAGAATTTCTTTCAGATGCTCGAAAATCCTCTGATAAGATTCCAGGGGAGTTCGGTTGCATTGGCAAGCCTCCCTGCCATAGAGATCTTCGGGAGTATTGAGCAACGACCATCCCCAGCCATATTCGTGATTGTGCTTGTCACGAGGATAGATGAAATCCTCGGTCACGATGTAAGTCGCCATTTCCAGTCGGATGAGATAACCGTCAAACTTGCTTCTCATTCCCTTGCCGGTGAAACCGCAGGCTGCCCGAAGTTCTCTTGTGATGAGACTGCCTGTAGATTGAAGCGTGCTGAGAATGGCTCCTTCTATCGATTCTTCATCCGGACGGGGGAATTTGCTTCTTCTGTAGTTGCAGAAGTCCGGCCACCATTCCTGGCTGATGAATCCTGCTTTCTTGTTAAAAAACTTTCCGTACATACACGGCATTTCCTGCACAATCTCACCCTTCCATTTCCATAGCGGCCAGTCCCAACCGCCTTCAGGAAGTCTTACGTAACCGCAGTCATCTGCTACGATGTCTTCGGCAGAGAAGCCTTCAATGCCACTATCAAGGAGAGGGAGGAAGCCGATCTGCTGAATCAGCTCCATCATGCCTGTTGCTGAATATATTTCAGGAAAGTTCATAAGCTTTGTTGTATCAATAGTCATCATACCTATTCTTTTACACTATATTCTTGATAATTTCTTGCCATTCCTGATGTTCTTCCAGATGATTGGTCTTTACCAGTACGCTCTGAAAACCAAAACGCTTGCCAGCTTCGGCATTCTCTGAGCGGTCATCGAAATAGAGGGTGGTGGCAGGATTCAATCCTGTCTGCTGCGTCATCTCTTCATAGATTTCGATAGATGGCTTTTCCTTTCGCATGGCGTATGAGAGGAAGACTTCATCAAACAGCTCGTCTGTGGAATATCCCAGCTGATTCATCTCACTAACTGATTTCTGCCAAAGCGTATCGTTGATGTTGCTGAGCAGATAGACCTTGTACCGCTTCCGAAGCTTGACCAATGTCTCCAGTCTTTCCACGGGCAGATTGCCACACAACTCTTCCAGGACTTTCTCAATATCCCCGGTTGTGGTTCCTTTGCGGCAAAGGCTCAGCATCTCTTGCAAAGTTTCAGCTTCCGCTACCAGACCATTAATATATTGGTGCATCAGTCTCTTGATCTTGCGGACATGGATTAGTCGCTTGAACGCCGTAACGCCCAGGCTCTCCATGGCTTTTACAACAGAGGCATCATCAATGTTCACGATGACACCTCCATAATCAAAAACGAGTGTTTCTATCTGTTTCATGTTCATTTTTCTGTTGTTAGAATTTATCTATTTCCGTGAAACGATTAAAAGTCCTGCCTTCCCTTGTTACTTTCCCGAAGAACATATCTTCCGGTCTTACCCAATAGGCTTGGTCTCCATAGAGAGCTTGATAAACCACCATGCGCTCCTGAGTCTCGGAGTCGAAGGCAGAATGGATGAACTTGTATTTACCGCCCTTAAAGTGCTTCTAATCATTTGATAATGATGCGCCTGTAATCTAGGGAGATAAGCCATGCTCAAAGTCCCATATTAGGCAATATATCTGCAAAAATACAAAAAATATTCAGAAAAGTGATTTTATGGATGGATTTTGTTTGCAGGGCGAACTTGATTTAACCTTATTTTATAAGATAGAGGGATATTTTGATAATCTGAAATCCTTAATGACCGAAAATGACCGGACTCTTTGGGGGTTGAAAATGATAATGACCCTTAATGACCTTGACTCTTAATGACACGCTAGATGAACTTGTGCGTTTCATCTGATATAGGTTGCACGTATGTCTTAATATATTGGTTATTAGTGTTTTTATGACTGAGGAGGGGCATTTTTAACCCTTAGAAGAGGGGGTAAAATACCTTCCTACCCCCCCATATTTTGCATTTTTCCGTTAAATAACGTGATAAATTCTTTGCTTTGCCAACTTTTTTATCTTTGCTGTCCTCTTCTTCTGTAATAACGTAAGGCGCACTGGCATATTGCGTCGTCTTGATAAGTGATAAAATTAATTTATTCTGACATGTTTCTTTCTTTTTGCATAAATAACATTAAAAATCATACTTCTTATAAATGATTAGGGGCGATTTTCATCTTTTTTTGTATTTTTGCTATTCAATATTGTAGAACGTCAATACAAAAGAAACGGAAAAGATATGGATGAGAATAATGTGCCTGACATGCGTCCGACATTCGAAGAAATTCGGAAAGTGGATGATAACGGGAAAGAATACTGGAGTTCACGCGAACTTTGTAATGCGATGGGCTATTCGGGATATTGGAAATTCCAGAATGTAATAGACAAAGCAATCAAGGTTGCCAGTGAAAAAGGTATGGATATAGATGACCATTTCAACTACGTGGTTGAAATGGTTAAGTTGGGTAGTGGATCTTTTCGCAAGGTCGAAGCTTTCCATCTATCCCGTATGGCCTGTATGATTATTTCTGAGAATGCTGATTCAAGGAAGTTATTGGTGAAGCAGGCAAGAGCCTATTTTTCTCAATCCGTATCTACAACCGAACTTATGCGGAACTCACTGGAATCCTATATCTTACTGTATAAAACTGCACAGGGTGAGACTCGCATTGAAGTGATTTTCAACAACGAAACTTTTTGGATGTCACAGAAAAGGATGGCTGCTTTGTTTGGTGTTGATAGAGCAACTATCACTTATCATATTTCTCAGATTTATGAGTCTGGTGAATTGCAAAGAGAGGCAACTTGTAGAAAAATTCAACAAGTTCAACTGGAGGGAGAGCGTGATGTTGAGCGTGCTCCTTTGTTCTACAATCTTGATGTAATCATTGCTGTTGGTTATCGAGTGAACAGCTATCAGGCAACCCAATTCCGTATATGGGCAACCTCTGTATTGAAGGAGTTCATCATTAAGGGTTATGTCTTGGATGATGAACGTCTGAAACAAGGTAAGCACTTCGGCAAGGACTATTTTGACGATTTGCTGGAACGCATCCGTGAAATCCGCACTTCTGAACGCAGATACTACCAGAAGATAACTGATATTTATGCAGAGTGTAGTGCAGATTATGATGCAAAGGCTGAAAGTACCAAACTCTTCTATAAGATGGTGCAGAATATGATGCACCTGGCGGTTACCAATCATACGGCAGCCGAGATTGTTTATGAGCGAGCTGATGCGGAAATGCCTCACATGGGCTTGACTACATGGAAGAAAGCACCGGATGGAAGAGTTCAGAAATCTGATACGATAGTGGCAAAGAACTATCTCGTGCAAGACGACACATTGTTACTACGATGGAGGATTGGAAGAATCGCCTGAAGCTGAGTATGAGAAATATAAGGTTATTCAAGACCGTTCCTATATCTCGGATTTCGACCGATTCAATAGTGGAAATGATGATGATACTCCATTGCTTCCATTTGACATTGATCCAAAAGAATAGGGGTTGAGTATGGCGCTTGAATTATGTCATAGTAGTAGTACCAGAGAGTGTGTGAGTAGTGTTATTCTCCGTTCATCACCACTTCATGGCCTCCTGGGGAAGCAACGGAATGGCTCCATAGCGTCCTAAAAGATAACCCTTGCGAACATCTTCACGAGGCTTGAATTCTGCCAAGAATGTAAGATGTGATGCTCCATCCTTTCCCTTCTCGACAAACCAGACTTCACCAGCTCTGATAAGGTCGAGGTTGAGCAGGATACATTCATGGGTAGAGAAGATGAGCTGAGTGTCTCTTCCAGACTCCAGTCCTGAGAAATAGCACTCTAAGATTTTCTGCGAGAGCATCGGGTGCATACTGCGGTCAATCTCGTCGATGAGATAGTCAACTTCATTTTGCTTCAAATCGATGAACATTGGGATGAAGTCGAGCAATCGAATGCTGCCATCTGATTCTTCGCTCAGATCAAAAACAACCTCTGTGCCGGAAGTTAGATTTCTGTGAATAGCCTTCTGCTTGTAAATCTCATATCCTCCGTTGGCATTTACCTCGAAAAGAAGCATTTCGCCTCCAACTGTGGCAGCCATGCTATACGCCTTGCCGTTCTTTGCCTTGCTGAGTATGTTATCAAGTAAATCGGAAGATAAGTTCACATTCTCTTTCTTGATTTTGTACAGACGTACGTCTGAAATGCCCGTGTTTCCCTTTTAATGCTTCGCCCACGCCATAGTCCAGTAAGCATGAACAGTTAGCCAGGGTGTTGTTCTTTCGCAGGCCGATTCTATCGACTTACGAAGGAACAACACCCTGGCTTTTTAAACTGTTGATACTTGCTTGTACTATTCCCACCCGGCTTTTCTGTCCCTGCAGTCATTCTCTGTTATACTTTTTCTACTTACTGAAACCTGAAGGCTTTGATTCCGTATCGTCTTTGGGATTTCGGGATTCTTTTTCTGCAAAGTTATCGCGTATTTGGCAAATAGCAAGTCGTGATTCGGTAACAATCTTCCTTTTCCATGTAACATGCAAAAGAGTATTCTTCCCATCAGACTTGCCTTGTACGCACTTTGAAAAGCAGAAAAAGCTTCCCGATCCCAAGTCCATAAGGACTATCCGCTCTATTCCCAGGATAGCAAGAAGAAGGATGCAGTTTGTATCGCAGTGTTTTTCATCGGCAATGCTCGCTGGTACATTTTTGAAGGACAGCGAGAGAATGACGATTTTGTGCTCTTTGGCATCGTTGTAGGTCTGGCTGAGATAGAGTACAGCTACATTTCTGCCAATGAAATGGCAAGTGTGGAGTTGGACGCAACCAAGTTCGGACTCGGCAAGGTCAGAGTGGAGCAGAGAAAGCCATTCCAGCCATGTCTGCTTTCTGAAATCATCGACAGAGTGTTGCAGTCTTTCCTCAGCAGACTTTACGATTGAAAACATTTCTCGAAGCTTACGAGCATGGCATCAGTAATTTTATTTCGGGATTCGCCATCGGTATTGACCTGATGGCAGCCCAGATTGTGCAGTCTCTGAAACCTTCCTGCCCAGGAATGACGCTTACCGCAGCCATTCCTTTCAGAGGTCAGGCAGATAGGTTCAAGCCCGGCGACAGGATGGTTTATGATGGATTGATGGCTTCTGCAGATGAGGTGATCATCCTTTCAGAATACTATTACACCCGATGTTTTCTTGACCGGGACGAGTTCATGGTTGAGAATGCGTCCCTTCTCATTGCCTTCTATGATGGGAGAGAGAAGGGTGGAACTTACTACACTTTCAAGAAAGCCAACTGTTTGGGCATTCCGGTTGTGAATATATATTGAATAACTTGCTAAATATTAAGCTTATGAATGAATTTGTTGACATCATCGTTATCTACATCGTTCTCCGTGCCATCCTCGCCTTTCCTGGGCGCTTGGGTGGCATGGAGACGGACGCAACGATTTCAGACGAGACCGATAAAAGGATTGGTCTCAATAGTTTTGTGTACTGTTTCTCAATGACCTATACGAGCATCATTGCTACAGAAAGTATTGTGACAATCTGGATGAATCTTCGGAAGGCTTTTTCTGGGAAGAGTTTTACCAGACGGATTCCGAGCAAGGCTCCGATTCCAATTACCGGTAGCATCAGGAGGTTCAGTGAGAACGAGCCCCAGGTGATATTGTCCCAGGCAAAGATTTGGAAAGGAACTTTCAGCAGATTGACAACGAGGAAGAACCAGGCGTTAATGCCGATGTATTCCATCTTCTCCTTGCGCATCGAGAGCAGATAGACTGACATTACCGGTCCGGCAGCATTGCCAATCATCGTGGTGAAACCGCCGAGCAGACCGAAGAGGGCAGAATACCACCATTTATGCATCCATCTGTTTTCCTTGCCGAATATTTCGCTCCAAATCATCACCGCCATCGCCAGGGCGAGCGTCCAACCCATCAGTTGGCGGAATCCCTGTGCCGGGACGAGCTTGTCAACAAAAAGTGCTACGAGAAAGCCTAATAAGGCTGTTGGCAAGAGCTTTGCTACTACTTTCCAGTCGGCTATGCGCTTGTAGTAAGCCACAGCCATGATGTCGGCCATGCAGAGCATCGGCAGGATAACGCCTGTTGATTCCTTGGCTCCAAAAGCCATTGCCATGTAGGGCACGATAAGGAGCATCATTCCCTGCACACCGGTTTTCGACATTCCTATGCACAATGCAGCCAGTGCCAGGATTGACCATTGAAATACGGATAAAGTTTCTAACATTTTCTCTCTTCTTTTAATTTGTTTCTATTCTATTTTTATTTGTGGGTGCAAAATTACGGCTAATCTCGCACAATATTATCCATTATATTTGCGTTATCATAGTGGATATTTGCACAAACGCAGATAAATGGAGATTATGCCTATATTAGAACGAAAGATTGCGCACAAAATGACAACCTTGTGCAGCCATATTACTTATCCGGAGTTCGTTCTGCCCCTGCATAAGCATGCGGAGTATGAACTCATGATTTTCACCCACGGCAGCGGAAAGCAGTTCGTGGGCGAGGGTGTTGCGCCTTATGCTGAAGGCGATGTGGCATTGATTGGAAGCAATGTTCCGCATCTTCATCTTTGTAAAAGCCGGATGAAGAGTGGGGAGAATGCTGGGAAAGAAGAACTTAAACCAGGGCTTGAAACAGAACTTGAAGATAGGCTCTATAGTAGTGGCGAAGCCATCCAGTTCAGTCCCGATCTGTTTCCTTCGTCTCTTTTGAATCTACCCGATTACGCCCATATTTCAGAGCTTCTTTCAAAGAGCCAGTATGGAATACGGTTCTATGATGAGGGTTTGTATGATGAACTCTTAGAGATGATGAAGGCTTTCGATTCATCCACCCACACCTCACGGCTTATCATCCTGCTCCAGATTCTCGACCGTCTGCATCATTGCAAGGAAACGCAACTCTTGTCATCAACAGCTTATAACAATGCCAACAGACAACCCGAGTTGGAGGAGCCTGTCGGCAGAATCTACACCTATTTATATAATAACTTCCGTGAGAAGGTGGTGCTGAAGGATGTTGCCGATTTTGTAGGTCAGAATCCGACTTCGCTTTGCCGCTATTTCAAGAAATCCACCGATAAGAGCATCTTCCAGGTATTGGCAGAAATCCGTATCGAATACGCCTGCAAGCTGCTTGCCAATTCTGATTTGACCATCACAGAAGTGGCTTTCAGTTCCGGCTACAATACGCCGACTCTCTTCTTCGAGCAGTTTCAGAAGATCATCCATCTTACTCCTGCAGAATATCGCAGGGAAATCAATGGGGCTGCCAAATAGAGCAGATTAGCTGTTGAACATCTGCAAAATCTAAAGACTTTGCAAAGATACACGATGATATTGCAAACATACAGAACTTTGTTAAGCGGAAAAGTCAGTAACTTTGCACCGTCAAAAGAATAGTTGAAATTTAAAAGATTAGTTTAATTATGGAAAAGGAAATATTATTGAATAATGGAGTGAAGATTCCTACACCGGGTTTCGGAACGTTTCTTACTCCTGATGGAGCAACCTGCGTTGAAGCAGTAAAAGCTGCCATCGCTGCAGGCTACACCCATATTGACACCGCTGCTATCTATAAAAATGAGAAGAGCGTGGGCGAGGGAATCAAGGAAAGTGGAATCAAGCGTGAGAATCTCTTTGTTACCAGCAAGGTTTGGAACACGGAGCGTGGTTACGACAAGACCTTGAAGGCGTTTGACAAGACTTTGAGCGATTTAGGTCTTGATTATCTCGACCTCTATCTCATTCACTGGCCAGCCAATAAACTTCAGTTTGGAATGGAGGCAGATCATCTGAATGTAGATACTTGGAAAGCGATGGAGCGTCTTCATGAAGAGGGCCTGATTCGCAGCATCGGTCTTTCTAACTTCATGCAGCATCATGCAGAGCCAGTAATGGCGAAGGCAAACATTTGTCCAATGGTTGACCAGATAGAGTATCATCCTGGATTCACCCAGAAGGAGTGTGTTGAGTTCTGCCAGAAGAACAACATTCTTGTGGAAGCATGGAGTCCATTGGGAAGAGGTAATGTCTTGGATAATCCTCTCTTGAAGTCGATTGCTGCCAGCCATGGCAAGAGCGTGGCTCAGGTAGTTATCCGTTGGGTGATGCAGACAGGCGTGCTGCCACTGGCAAAGTCGGTTACTCCAAGCCGAATCAAGGAAAACATCGATGTATTCGACTTTGAACTCTCTCAGCAGGAAATGTTTGAAATCACATCGCTGAAGGCAGACAGAATAGGTTCAGACCCCGATACATGTGACTTCTAATATGGTATGGTTTGGAGTGAAATGCTCTTAAAACATATAAGATGAAAATGTAAAAAGTTACGGAGATAATTCATATTCTCCGTTACTTTTTACTTAAAACATTCACTTTTGGTGTTATTGAGTTTCCCTCAGTTCTTCTATGAGATTTTCAAGAATATAATCATCGCTCATAAGCTGTAAACCATATTTGGGGTCAGACATCTTGAATAACTGGAAATCCTTAATGACCTTAATGACCGTGACCTTAATGACCGGAAAACGCCCCTAAACATTCATTTGTTTTTCTGATGAAACTCCTTCCTTGTCTTGGCCATTGCTTCCGTAGCCCTATCGTGGGTCTCTTTCAGCAATGGGCTTTTGTGATATTGCACAATCTTGACTCCAACAGAGTTGTGCCTTTTTTTTTCCTTGATGCATTGAATGATCAAGTCTGGATTTGCCGACTTTGATGTTGGAGTCTTGTCAAAGTTCTCAACCTATTACATTCCTCTTCCTCAGCAGCTCGCGAGCTTTGCCTGATATTTCCATGTCGTTGAGGGGATATCCCAGTCTCAAACACTCGAATATCGCTTCGGTCGCTATTTGCCTGTATTTTTTGCTCACGTTCATAAGATACTGCAGAGCTGTTTGACCGTTTACCAAATATATAGTCGATAATTTTTCTTCCATAATTCTCCATTCTAATGATTTTTATGCAAAAATACACCAATTATTTTGAAATAACCAATTTTTTAGCGAAATTTGTCATATAAGAGTGAGCTCGTTTCTAAGAGTCTCTTTATTCTGTAGGTTTCACCACAGCTCTCCACTCCATAAACTGCTTGGTTGTTTCTCCGCTATGATGGTCGAGGAAGAGACTATGTGCGGTGTCGAGCGCAGCAATCTTTTGCATGTCCTCAGCATCAAGTTCGAAGTCGAAGAGATTCAGATTCTCTTGCATTCGTTCCTTATGAACAGTCTTCGGGATGATGATTACATCGCTCTGCAGCAGCCAGCGCAAGGCTACTTGTGCAGCAGTCTTGCCATATTTCTCGCCAATCTGGGTGAGGGTAGGGTTGGTAAACATTCCGTTCTGACCTTCTGCCAAAGGAGCCCACGCCATGAGCTTGGTGCCAAACTCATCCATGTACTTTCGGGTCTCGTGCTGCTGGTTGAACACGTGTGTCTCCATCTGGTTCACCATCGGCGCAATCTCCATGTTGGAAGCCAGGTCTATAAGATGATCAGGGAAGAAGTTGCTCACTCCGATGGCACGAACCTTTCCTGCCTTGTAAGCTTTTTCCAAGTCACGATAGGCACCGTAGCGGTCGCAGTAAGGCTGGTGGAGGAGCATCAGGTCGATGTAGTTGGTCTGCAGTTTGCGCAGACTCTCATCGATGCTCTTCATAGTCTGTCCGTCGCCATAGTTGGAAGGCCAGACCTTGGAAACGAGGAAAATCTCATCACGATTCACACCGCTCTTCTTCCATGCGTTGCCCACGGCTTCCTCGTTGAGATAAGCCTGTGCCGTATCTATCATCCGATAACCCACGCTGAGCGCATCCAGCACGCAACGCTCACACTCATTAGGTTCCACCTGATAAACACCGTATCCAAGTTGTGGCATTTCCACGCCATTACTTAACTTTATCTTCTTCATAATCTATATGTTTTAATGTTCGTTATTCCATTCTTCCATATTTCATTTCCACGCCCTCTTTATCATACTGCTTGCGCTTGC
>NZ_JAHOEA010000077.1 GCF_019127135.1 Segatella copri
CGAGAGACCTTTTTATCTTTGGCAGTTGGACAGGTATAGCTTTCATCGACATCAAGAACTTGACGGAAGATAACATCAGCATGGTAAACGGTGCTCCTTGGATAGTGTCCAAGCGTCAGAAGACAGGCGTACCGTTCCAAATCAAGCTGATGGATATTCCCATGCAGATTGTTGAGAGATACAAGTCTTTCAGAAAAGACAACCACTTGTTCAATATCGGTAATCTTGACAGCATTAACAAGCGCATCAAGAAAGTTGCTGCAATGTGTGGTATAAAGAAGCATGTATCATTTCATGTCTCACGTCATAGTTGGGCAGTTTTAGCCTTGGAGTATGGTATGCCGATAGAGAGCGTGAGCAAGATTCTTGGTCACACGAATATCACCACAACACAGATATACGCCAAGGTGACAAGCACAAAACTTGACCATGACATATCTGTCTTTGAAAGTCGAATCAAGGGGCATTTGCCTGTAATGGGAGGAATGGCATGAAACGGACTGTAATCACCGTGGATGGCAATGGAAGGCTTTCCATTCCGTCCAACTTGGAGGACTTGTGGATGAGTGAGAGTGAGTTGATTGATATGCTTTATATCACTGCCCCGAAACTCAATACTGTGATACGAGCTATATATAAAGAGGGTATGTTGTCTATGTCGGAAGTCCAACGAAGGGAAGAACTTTCCAAGGGTATTTGGCAAACGTTGTATGGATTCCCTATGGTTGTTGCCATTTGCTTCCGTCTAAACTCTAATGGTGCGGCACAACTTCGTGATGCCATCATCAAGAGATTGTACGGAGCAAAAGAGAAAACAAACATTGTCTTGCAACTCTATGGAGGGATTAATTCCTTTAGTTGAGAATGGTCGCTTTTTTGACGCTTCGATGATTCGCTGTCGTATTGACTTATTGACGTACTGATTCATTGTCGTATGGAAGTGCAGTTGCAATTTGATAAAGAAGTATCCATGCAAAGAAGTGTGTAAGCATATATGCATTGATGCCATACGTCTTACATTTTTATCGTATGACATATAAAACGTATGACATGCAGGAATACATTTTTGTTCATCCCGAGGAATGGCATTCAAGGAAAACTCATTCTTCGGGATTTTTTTCGTTTTCATCCTTTAGCATAAAGAAAATGAGCCGTTCCTTGGAGGCTTTGCGCCTCCAGCCACTGGGCGAACCTCCGCAGTGTTTTCAATGGTATTAGATTTATTCTTGCCAAAACATGGTGTCCATAAAGACACAGCAAGGTATGTTTCGAGTTACTCGAAACCTTTTGGGTTACTCCCAAAGACCTTGCCATAAATGGATGTATTTCTCTCCAAAGTTGAGAAATAATAAAAACTTTATTTTACAACACCTGTTTTGTTAGGTTTACATTGTTAGTTTTACAGTGCAGACACACTCTCTTCCCCTCAGTAGATAGTTATACGTGAAGGTATTGACGGAATTATAGATAGTGTATGCATATTGGCGTTGATTCAAAATGTTCCTGATGTCAAAAGAAATCTTCATGGCTTTCTTCCTATATGACAACCCCATATCGAGCAAACTCATTGTCTTTGACACATCTTTCGTCAATTCATTCTTTACAATGTCAGCAGAAGTGTCGAATGTAAAGCCATCGAATGGCATGAGTTTCAATGACACTTTGTGTTGTTGGCTCAGATAGCTGTTGTTCTGATACTCCGTGGAAAGATAAGTTTTGGCAAACATTCCGTTATAAGCCAACTCCACATACTTGCAAGGCTGTGAAGTCAGATATGGGGAGAATGCCCAACTCTTCCAAGTGTATTCCTGCTGAAAATCATTCTGCAAAGTCGTTTGTCGCTTCCATTGGTAGCCACCATTCAAGGAAATCTTTGTCTTGATGGGTTCTATAAATTTAGTGACACCAACTTGCCCCATAAAACTTCTACCTGTATTTGGGGCATATATCTTCGACATCGTGATGAGAGTAGAACTTGCATCTTGACTCATCAGTAAGTTGTTCTTTTCCTGATTATATAGAAAGTCTGCATTGAAGAACCACATTTTCAGTGGTATCTTATAGTCGTAATGCAATGAGGCGTTCAAACTCTTGTTGTCCGCCAAGATACCAGAGCCAACCTTCAGCGAGGTGTCATTGAATCTGACGGGTGTTTTCAAGAAATCCAAAATGTCCCCAAAGGTGCGAGCATAGAATATATTGGTGCGAAGTACCGAGCGAGAAGTTACCTTATAGTTGCAATATACGCTAGGACAAACAGAATAATACCAAGAACCAGACGATGCGCTTTCCAAGTTGTCCTTATGGATTATATAGTCTATGCGCATAGGTATTTCCAATCGGAAGACATATTTATATTGAGGATGTGAGTACTCATATTGTGGTACCAGAGCCATTCTGAGATTCTGCATATTCACATCATTGCTCTCGTCTGTAGGGTGCAGGCTTGTTTGCACCTTATCCATATAATAATTCAGCAATATTGGTAAATAAATACGAGAATAGAGATGCTTCTTAGACATTGAGAGAGTATTCTCTGTACGAAAACTTCTTCCATTGGCATTTTGTACCACATTATCGGTAGTTTCCTTGTTAAGAGTTATCTTTCCCATAGGAGAACCTTGATACGACATGATAGACGTAACCGCCCAACACAAATCCTTGTGATGCCACAAGGTAGAGAACTTGTTGTTCACATAAAACTCTCTCATGGTCTGCTTCTGGTTAAAGAGAGAACCGTTCTCTTTAGTAGGCAATTCTGATGTCAGAAAAGAACCTGTGCTCGACAGTGTGTTGCTAAGATAAGTCTTTTCTGAGTTGTCCTTGTATTCCAACTGGATGCTTGGGCGATGTATGGTTGATAGGGGAGAATACTCTTGGGCGATAATGACATTGTTATCCGCATCCGCATAACTTCTCGTCAAGCTATAGTCGTACTGACTTTTGGCATAGCTATACCCGATATTACCTTTTAGGGTAACATCCTTTCTTATCTTTCTCAATATGTTGAATGACAATAATCTATCTGTTGGTGAGGCATATCTGTCAACTTCAATAGGAGGAGTGGAAGCGGAAATGTTCTCTAATAAATTAGACAACGTAGATAATGTCTCTTTGTTGTCAAAGTGATTCGTCCCATCAGTCAATGCAAACTGATTGATATTGTCTGCTTTTAGCGAAGCCAACATTTGAAAGTTGGATTTGAAGAGCATACCGGCACCATTGATTTCATATAAGGTGTGTTTGCCTGCCCCTAATGACACTCCATAAGAGCCTACAGGCTTAAACTTTGCCTTGTTGCTCATGTTCACATTGATAGCCACGTTGTCTGAGAATACATCTTTGTTGGCTTTTACGGCTTGGTGGTTACTCAACACTTGGACTGAGTTGACAAAAGAAGCGGGTATATTGGTAGTGGCAATGTTGTATCGTCCACCCAACAAATCCATGCCATTGATATAGAAGTTAGAAATCTCCTTGCCCAGATATTTGATAGAACCTTTGTCGCCTACTTCAATGCCAGGGAGTTTCTTCATGGCATCTTTCAGCGTATAGTCATTCTTTCCGATATACGAGGCTAAGTTGTATGACAAAGTATCCCCTCGTTGGTAGATGGCTGGAGCTTTTACAACAACCTCTTTTAGGTCTGTGGTCTTTTCCTTTAGATTGAAGTTGCACTCTTGTGAGACATTCTTGATTTCTCTTTTGGTTTTCTCGTATCCGATGGCTTCGGCAGTGACGATTAGCTGCTTGGCATCTGACTTTAGTGTTATCTTATAAGTTCCATTTTCTGATGTTCTCGCAAAGCCAAGAGTAGCCTTATCGGCATTAACTCTTACGATGACACCTTCCAAAGCCGTGCCAATGGTGTCACGCACTATTCCTGTAACTACACTTTGGGCAAAAGTGCAGTTACAGAGACAAGCTAACATCATTAAAATCAGAAATCTTCTCATATTTATCAATCTCTTTGTTTACTTCAATTCGAGAGGAACATATCCATTAGGGCGCACTCTCAGTACCACACCATTGACCAAGGCACTATGCCCACCATCCTCATATTTCTGAATAGTCATCTCGCTGATGGATTCTGCAGGAATGTTGCCCATAGGATTTTGCTCAAACTTATTCTTCGCCTTGACAAACTGTTCCCTCGAAGTCTTGATGGTATTGGTGTAAGGCTTGAAGTTCATAGGGGTGCTTGATTTACGGAAAGTTATAGCTTTGAACTTATGTCTGCCTTCTGAATCCTTTGCTGCCAATACCAAGCCTGGCAAACCACAAAGTTTCCATGGTCCAAAGGATGCTGGTATCTCCGTGGAATACCAAACAGTCCAAGTTCTTCCACCATATTCTCCAACAGCTTTCTGACAGGTGTAACCACAGATAGTGTCAATGCCCTCGCTCAGATTCCAATTTATGGGATTGGCACTTTCCGTATAGCTGTAGTAGTTTGGCGTGATTACGCTATAAACGGTCAGTTTGCCCTTAGGCACATTTTGAGAGACTGATTGGTCGAAAAGCAAATCATTTCTCTTTTCCCGTGTCTTGAACTTTTGAATCTCTGATTCTGGCGCTTTGCAAGCAATGGCTGAGTCTGCTTGAAACGCAGTGTAATCAGAGAACATAGCTGAGTTTCTGCCAATTTGAAGAATGGTAGAAGTGACATCAGAAGAGCCTTTGTCATTCTTCATTTGGTACTCGTAGATGCATTCGTATTCATCTACGGAAGAGGAACTCGTTTTCTGCCCGAATGTCTCTGATGTTAGGCAGATGGCGGTTATCAATAAAACAATCTTTTTCATATCCTTTGTCTTTATTGTTGATACTAATGTTATTTCTCTTGGCTTACTGGGCAATTCATAAATGCGGAAGAGTCAACTTTGGGATTAGAATTATACTTCACGAATAAAAGTGACTCGCAGTTTCCAAATGCTCTATATCCGATTTTCTGCAAAGATGCAGGGAGATTGATGCCTTTAAGGTTAATGCATCGGGCAAAGGCAAAATCGGAGATCTCTCTCAAATTGTTCGGAAAGACTATGCGTTCCAAGTTCTTGCAACCAGAAAATGCACGGTCGTTAATTACTTCTAGTTGATTCTTGAATACAAGGGCCTTTATGCCTTCGCAACAAGTGAAAGCCTGTCTTCCTATTTTGCTCACATGCTCAGGTATCACGGATATGCAGACCTTATTACAATCCCAAAATGTCCATTCACCGATTTCTTGCAAACTGTCCGGCAAGACGCTAAGCTCTAATTGATGATCCATATTGAATGCACTATTGCCGATATACCTCACTGTGTTTGGCATCTTTACGGTTTGAAGATTCTCACAAGTATTGAAAGCTCGTTTTTCTATAATCAGCAAATTGTCGGGAAGGATGACTTGCTTGATGTACTTATTCATTTCAAAAGCCATTTCTCCTATTACTTTTACATCCTTAAGCTCTTGGATGTTATTAAAATCCACAACAGAGTCTTTTCCTTCCCATTTCACAAGGCGAGTTCCATATTGTGAATCTTCTACCGTAAAATGGCTCTTTCCTTTTGCCAATGAAAGTGTTGGTAACCAACAAAGGCATAGCAGAAATAGTACAGCAACAGAAATCTTACTTTTTATCATAATCTTCTATTTTTAGTGTTCTTTATATTCAAAGACGAAAGAATGATAAAAGGGTAAACTACTTTTTCTGCTTTCTGTCATTGATAGCAATTCCTTTCATGGTAAATATACTTTAGCACCTACTCATTTTTGTTCCATTCATCCAATATATAGCGGTATTTCTTTCGCTCTGTATTGTTTATCTCAAGATTAGCACCGAAATAGGAATTGTCAAAACTTGCATCATAGTTCCAGTCGCCAAGGGTAAATTTAAACAATGCGGGCAGATGTAAGTCGATGTCTATGGCACGAACAGAATCATTGACATGTTTCAACTTGATTGAGCCAGGGTTCCACATACCCAATGCTTTCTGATTTCCAGCGATGTAAACATCTTGTTTCGCATCTTTTACGACAATCTCTATATGCTTGCGATATACTTCCTTAGAAAGTATCGTCGAATCTTTGTCAGCTAAGGAGTTGATGGAGTCCAAATACTCAAAATAGCCTTGATAGGCATCATGAAGAGCAAAAGGCAACGATGAGAGATGACTCCAATCCATATAAGATTTTCGCTTCCATGTGATATTGCTTGGCAACTGTTTGGCATCAAGATACTGGTAGACTATATCTCTTGCTGGTTTCCAATATTTCCAATTTCCACCAATCCTTTCCTCACCAGCATCGCTAAAGAAGAGATAGCGATTTTTGTTCGTATCGAACTTATAATTGCAGAATTGTGCAGCAAGCAACTTTCTGTCCTTGCCGAAAGTCATGTTGGGAGAGAGGAAGAAGTAATCTGTGAATGGGGCGCAATTGATGAGACTTTGCATCATAAACGATGCTCCCAAAGAGTGACCAATACCTAAGCTCCTCTCCGTTACCCGATAATGATTGCGGATATAAGGCATTAACTCTTCCTTTACGAATTTCATCAGATTCTCAGCCTGGCCTCCATGTCCCTGATAACTTTTTATTGTGGCGCTATCGTTTGGTAAGAAATCATCTTGTCGGCTATAGGCTTCTGTTTGTGGGCTACAGATACCAACGACAATGTACCATTTGGGCTCTTTTTGAAACAAAGGCCAAGCGCATGCCATGAAAAACTCTTCCATGGTTTGGGCATCTGTTGTATAGATAACATCAAAGTCTTGTGCATCGTAATATGGGTATGAAGGCGGTAAACGTACAAACACTTTTCGCTTGAAGTTAAAATACTTCGATTTTAGCATAAGGGTGTCTATTCTTCCTGTAGTATAAATGTCTTTCTCTTGGAAAAGAGTAATGTTGCTATTTGTGCTCTCAGATGATTTGCAAGAGCACAATAGTAGGATGATGGAGAATATAAATGCAATTTGTTTCATAACTATCTGTTTTAATATTAATATTTTTTCCAGTATTTTTCAGCCATAGGCTGCAACCTTTCCTTTATTACTTCCATAACAGTCTTGAAATCAAGAGTTTCTTTCCATTGAATCTTTTTCAGAAATGCTTTCCAGCGAACTATACGTGCTGCGTCTGTCGCAAAACTTTCTGTAAACAACTGCAATTCGGGATTGTATGTAAGCCCTCTATTATCGAAAGTCGCCTTAATCGCATCATATAATGTGTCATCAGACAAGTCTCTCTTTGTCAGGAGTTGGTAACAGTCGAAGAAATCTTTCATGCGACTGTTGAGCACATCTCGGTCTATCATCGTATGGAATTTCTCGGCAACAACAGTCTCCAAGGAATATGCCTGTATGTTCACAGATGGAATGTCAGGCAAAAGCAATGGGAAGTCAATAGTTGTTGGATATGGAGTTACAACATCACCAAAGCCAATGTCAACAGACATGTTATAAGAAATGGTATCCATGTGGGCAGTAAAATAGAATCGGGTGCCAGGATATTTCTTTTCGACGGT
The DNA here is from genome assembly GCF_019127135.1 of Segatella copri. Lineage (GTDB taxonomy): Bacteria > Bacteroidota > Bacteroidia > Bacteroidales > Bacteroidaceae > Prevotella. The sequence continues at coordinate 7,512 of NZ_JAHOEA010000077.1, forward strand.
GATAGGTTCTAACTTGATGCTGTCAACATCAAACGATACTCCATCCTCATCGCATACAATGCCCAAAATTTCCTGGAACACATGCGCAAGGAAATCCCTATCACGGCTAATTCTATCTGCCATGAAATCAACATCTACTGTAGGACGTGCCTCAAGTCCGTTCATAGCATAAAGCAAAGAGCCACCTTTCAGCAAAAAATTGTCCTTGTATTGACTAACAGATACTCTGTAAAGCAACCTTTCGTTGAAATATCTTGCCAAGAGATACATATATTTATAGCCTGTCTCATTCATCAGATTGAGCAAGCGGGTCTTAACAGACTTACCGTAGTTTTTCTTTCCCATCTTATTCTATAGCTATTTCAAGATAATTTTTCAATGTATTAAACACTCTGAGGCGTTGGGCGTAATCCTGCAAACGAGTGAGATTGCGATTGGGCTTTCTCAAATAAGAACGAATCACTTCCGCACAAACATCCAGCCCCAATTTGTTTCTGTATTTCACTGCATCACAAACACTTCGCTCCAAGTCGGTTATGCGAACATGAAAACCGGATATTTCTGCTTCCATAATGCCAAACTCCAAGTTCTCCTTCTTCCAATAATACAGCTCTATCGGAAGCGTATCTGGTATCACCACCTTCCGCTTGTTGGCGATGGCTATACAAAAAGCAGGTGGAACAGTTGTCGAAAGCTGATGGTAAGCCCACGCATTGTACAGGCATACAATACCATTAGGTACAATCCGTTCCACATCAATCATTGTATTAAGCAAAGCATCGGGAACGGCATATATGCCATGACGCAACTTTATCAAGTCGCCACGCTCCTTAGCTCTCAACAGTCGTTTATACTCTGACAGATGAGATATATCAGTAGTGGAGATAGTGCCACCAAGTGCTGCTACTTTGCAAACTATATTGTTCATTTCACCTCTTATTAAATGTCATTACAGCTGCAAAAATACAATAAATTTCGAGAATACGGTAAGATTCTACGGATAATTTTATAAAACACCGCACATTTTTGCATATTTTCAGAGTCCTAATTATATTTGAGATGATAATAAACTCTAAAAAACATGCAACAATGCAGTATTCTAAATTTAAAATTGTATTTTTGCCACCAAGATGACAAAGAGTTGTTTGACAATCAAACGTATGCAAATTGTAGAAATTAGAACCGTTGCTAAATCATTACCTCCATTGAGGTGAAAAACTCATAAATCGCTCATTCTAAGCTATTCGGCAGATTTTAGCGTAATTTCCATCAAAAAACTCCTAAACTCCGTGAGATAAGTTCCCGAATCAAAAACACCTCTAAAAATTTGGTAGTTTCACAGAAAACCCTTATATTTGCACAGTGAACAGAGAAATGAGGTATAAACTTCATTTAAACCAATAAAATTACGCTGTTATGATTAGTAAGAATGTACAAAATATGATTCCAAAGATACAAGATTTCTTTGTTGGTCAGCCAATAACAAAGGCTTGGCTCTTTGGTTCATGCTCACGGGGAGAAGAAACAACAGATAGCGACATAGACATTCTTGTAGAGTATGATCGTCAGCATAATCGAATTTCTCTGATGAAAATAGCTGGTATTATGTTGAATTTGGAAGACTTGCTTCATCGCAAGGTGGATATAGTAGAGGCTAATCGTCTCCTCCCTTTTGCTCAAGAAACAGCCAATCAAGATAAATTCTTGATTTATGAGAGAAAAAGTTAGAGATCTATTATACCATAGACCCCGAAAGTCTATGGACAACGATAGAAGTAGACATTCCTGAGTTGAAGCCTTGGATAGTTAAGTATCTGTCGGAGTGATTTCTCCTTTACCGGAGTAATAGCAAGCAGTCCCCATCCCGCATAATATGGCGAAGACCGCTTTGCCCCGCTAACCTTAGAGCGCAGCGGTTCCGAGCACCGGAGGGCGGTTGCATCCCTAATCCCTATGGTAGGGATTTAGGGCTTGGGTATAGGTAAGGACCCCCTCTTCGCAAGAGGGGGACAGGGGAGTCGAAACAATACAATAATTAATAAGGAGATTACGTTATGAACATAGAAGAAAAAAAAGCAGATTTTATGCGTCGCTTCAAGGCTTCTAGGGAGCGAAAGGCAGAATACATAGCACAAATGGAAAAGCGAATGCGTGATGACTATCGCCGCAGAACCGGTAAGGAAGCAGAATCATTTTGTGTGTTGTAAGAATGAAAAAATTAGATTTAGTCAAGATTAATAGTTGTGCACCATATGCAGTGAAAGAAGATACGCAAGAAGGTGCATATACTTTTATCGCAGATTCAGGAGCTGAGTTTTCAATCGGTTTTATGCCTGATGATTTGATTCAATCCGATGAGTCCTACGAATTTATCATTGGTAATCTCAACGGTGTGAAATCACCTCGTGATAAAAAGGTCAAAGCTACAGTCATAGCCATTGTCGAGGAATTCTTCAATGCCAATAAGGCGACCATGTTGTTTCTATGCTCTACAAGTGACGGCAAGCAATTGATGAGAGGCCGGTTATTCAAGAATTGGTTCGATACATATAAATATCGTAATCGTTTTACAATGGTGACATCTACTTTGTTAGATGAGTATGGAATAGACAATGTTGCTTCTGTAATCATCAGAAATGACAATCCCAATCTTGGTAAAGTATTGGCAGAATTTGGAGAAACGATAGAAATGTTTAGCCATAAGCCAAGTATAGGTTAATAAATACATTTTCCCCATTCGAGTGGCGACAAGCGCAGAGCGATACTGCAATGGGGAACAAAAAATACATTTTTGGTAAAGCCTTGAAGCCTCAAGGTATAATAAATGAAAATTATTTGAAAGTCTAGATACTCTTTTTAAAAGCTCTATTACTTCTGTAAATACTTGGAATGAAGTAGTTTTCCTTATGGATAGGATGCTTGCATAGGTAGAGTTCTATAATTTATATACTTATGGATAATAAAGAAGACATCTTAAGGGAGGAACTTAAAGAAGTTCTTTCTTTGCCAAAGATAGATTATGTTAGAGTTTTGAAGCTATCTACCCAATTAGCAGAGTTTGACCAAAGTCATATTCGCTTTTCTGTAGATGCGGGACTTATAGATAAGTTGGGTAATGAATTGGTTGCTCGTCAAGAAACAGCTGTGTCCGAATTGGTGAAAAATGGTTATGATGCTGATGCTACAGATGTAAAATTAACATTTGAGAATACAGAAAAAATAGGTGGAACTTTGATTATTGAAGATAATGGCTCAGGTATGTCTGCGGAACAGCTACGAGATGGCTTTATGCGTATTTCTTCTACAGAAAAAATACAGAATCCTGTTTCTGTAAAGTATCATAGAAGAAGAGCTGGAAAAAAAGGAATAGGTCGTTTTTCTGTGCAAAGATTAGGACATAACCTTACAATAAGAACTTATGTTGCCAATTCTCAAAATGGTTATCAGTTGGATATAGATTGGGATGCTTATTCTAGTAATGTAGATTTAGGGTTTGTCTCAAATGAAATAAAGCAAATTCCTGCAAGAGGCTTTTCGGGCACAGTCTTAGTGATAAAGAATTTGAGGGATAGATGGTCTGAGGCTGCTATATCACGAATCTATCAATATATAAGTGATATTATGTTACCCCAAAAGCATAACTATGATGAAGAAAGTTTAGACCCAGGAATGAATGTTTATTTCTATCAGAATAATAATAGTGTACGTAAGGAAATCTTGGATCAAAAATTAGATATTTTTCAGCACGCTTTAGCCCTTATAGAAGGAAAGGTAGATTCCAACTATAATGGAACTTTTACTATACATAGTACTAAATTGAAATTTGATTATAGTTCAGAGATAGGTTTGGATGTAGATATGCCGAATATGCCTTTTAAGAACATTCGTAATGTCAAATATAAGATTTATTATTTTATCTATGATTCAAAATTGATTCCGCGAGGGCAAATGTCTATAATAAAAAAATATTCTCTTAAAAACAGTGGAATAAAATTATATAGAAATGGTTTCCGTGTATTGCCTTATGGAGAATGGGGAGATGATTGGTTGTCATTGGATAAATCTACACGTAGACGCTCTATTCTGCCAACTCATACAAATCAAAATTTCTTTGGGTATGTAGAAATTAGTGATGAAAGTGGCGATTTTGAGGAAACTTCTAGTAGAGAAGGGCTTTTGAATAATGAAGCTTTTGTAGAACTGCAGAATTTTATATATAGATCATTGGTGTCTGCTGTGATAAAGATAGCAGAGCAGAGAAATCTTAAAATTGTGTCAGGACAAAAGCAACAAGATGATGGACAATGGGAAGAAATAAATGTCCGAGTTAAAAATATAGCTTTTACAATTTCAGAACTAGACAAGGATTTTGAGTCTGGGCAAGAAACGATAGAAGCAAAAGCTAAGCGCAGAAAGAAAATAAAAAAATTAAAGGAGGAATTTGATGAAGTAAAAAAATTACAGAAAATAGCGCAGGCAAAATCTTTGCGTGAAAAGTCAATGCTCCGAATCTTAGGAAGCGTAGGTTTGACGGTGGGACAGTTCGTACATGAAATCAAAAATCATTTTACCAATATTGAAAGTGATTTAAGTAGTTTGATGGAGGCTCAACTCGATAACGAAGCAAAGAATAGAATTTCTTTGTTAAACAAAAATTTTGCTTCACTGAAAACTTATATTTCTTACTTCGACCATGTTATTTCGGCAAATGTTGTCCGTACATTGCGTCCTTTGGAGATGCGCGGGGGGTGTAATTTAAACTGTGTCAAGGCTTGTTCTTAACTTTCATTCCCACTCCC
>NZ_JAHOEA010000078.1 GCF_019127135.1 Segatella copri
ACGTATCATGATAAACAGTCGAGGTAAACGTGTTGTCCGTGAGGCTGTTTTCTTATCCTTTTAGCTAGCAATGCCAGCCAAAAGGAGTTATAAGAGTTAATCAAGGCGGTGTCGGGCAGCCCAGCTTCCAGCATCCAGACACGGACACTCTTTGGGAGTAGTCCCAGGCAAATCCCGATGCCCTACAATCTTCGCTTTCGGAAAGAGAATCTTCAGATTTCTGAAAAGATCCACGAGTCTCGTTTCCTGCTCAGCGGTCATGGTGTTGCATGGCTTGCCATGCTCATCCAGACCACCTTCATAGCAGATGCCGATAGAACATCTATTATAAGGTCTGGCATGCGCCCCTACCTCCAGTAATTTACGGTGCTGCGTCATCGTACCATCCTTTCGGATATAGAAGTGATAGCCGATATCATAAAAGCCACGGGCCTTATGGTCACGTCTCAGCTGTTCCACACTATAGTCCTGATCGCATCGGCTAGCCGAGCAATGCAGCACCAGAAATTTGATAGAGTCGGCAGACATCATGTTCTTGCCATCCTCCACTTTGGCGAGGAGCATGCGCTCTGAGCGCACCTTCTCCCCACCAATGTTCATAGGAAATGTATCTTTAGTCATAAGATTAATTCTACATTAAACATTAAACATTCAACATTGCACTTGTGCACGAGCTTACCCCCAGTGCCGTGAGCGCTGCAATCAGTGCTTGTACGATGGCATTCACGATTTGAGTCCATGAAATCCGGTTCGGATTTGATTCAGAGTTAGAACGAAACATTTTCATAATCAATGATATTTAAAAGTGAAACAATAAGTTAAGGGTAAGCAGTGCCTCCCTTTTTCAGAGGCAAGGCACTGCTAAGAGCGACTATCCCATGTTGCCGTCTGAACCAGCATCAGTTCCGTCGCCATCGGTACCGCCGCTTTCGCCGCCGTTCTCGGTGCCACCACCTTGAGTGTTATCACCCTTGTCAGATGGCTTGGTGTCAGGATCAGTAGTACCGTCAGTAGCTCCGTCCTTCTTCTCTTCACCATACTTCACAAGTTCGATGGAACCAGGAAGCAGGTTGTAGATACGGCTGCCATTCTGCAACTTGGTGAAAGAAGGACGGAAGGCAGGAACAAGACTCTTCACGAGTTTAGCGTTCGCCTTATTCACATCTTCTACAGCTTTGCCGGTAATGAAGCGGATGTAGAGCTTGCCGAATCCGAGCAATTCGATGTCGTAACCCTTCTTCAGGTTCTCCTTCACGTAGTAAGCATAGCGGTCGAGTACCGCTTTGACGTCTGCAGGAGTAGCTGTAGACTCCACAGCGATTTGGTTAGCAACCTCCTCGGTGGTCAAGGTTCCGTAACTGTACGGTCTAACAGAAAAGAGTGTCTGACCCTTCTTTTCACCCATGTTAATGGTCTTCTTTGCAACTTTGTAACTCTTACTCATAATTGTAATTCTATTAAGATATTAATACTAAATATGTATGCATCACTCCGAACAAGGACTTCCGAGTGTACCCAGGTGTTGAATTCTTCACTCATCACTCTTCGTTCTTCGTTTAGCTGGTGCAAAGATACAACATTGGCGAGGCGAAAGCAAATGCCTTCACTGACGTTCACCATCTGTTTACTACTCATTCACGATACGTTCACTTTTAATAAAAATCATAGCAATGGAAGATAATAATAAGGCAAATATCGTCTTTAATATTTCTGGCGGTAACAACCAGATTCTGCCCAATGCTATCAAGGCTGAGCAAAACTTTTATGGCGACAAGTACATAGAGGAGATGATGAAGACCAAGAACCAAAGTCAGAAGCCTGTCCTCTCACCCGAAACAACCCGTCTCTCCTTATATATTAATAATGTGGAAGCATTAGCAGAATATATAGCCAAGCTCTCTGCATGCACCAATGCCAAGGAATTGGCACAGGTGGTGATGGATATGGTGAATGATACAGATGTAAAGGTTGACCAAGATATTATGGTGAAACAGGAGTTCATCGAAGTCTTACAGCCCTTGGCACCACAGGTTACTACAGGCATCAGTAATATCCGCAAGTATATCAATGAAGCTTGGTATAAGTGGAAATGATCACCAATGAAGTAACGTAAGGAAAAATACTGACAAAAGGCACTTTTACGCACTCCATAATTTCAGAATTTTCAATGAATCCAAATTCGTTTTGTAGAATTGAAAATACACTATGATTTGATAAATGCCTGAAAATCAACCGCATATGAAAATGTAAAATATGATTGGTCTCTTAAAAAACTATAGTCGTACGACTATGACCCCTATAGTTGTACGACTATAACTCCAGAGTTGTACAACTATAGCATGTATAGTCGTACAACTGTAGCTTTACAGTCGTACAACTATAGGATTTTCAACTCGCAAAACTTGCGGATTATGGTCAATTGCTGCTGAAAATTGGCTTTTATTGATTCTAGATGGTTAATTTAGTATGGAGGATAAATATTTGTACATGATACGAAAGGCACAGGAGTTCATGAATGAAAATCACTTTGCCGACGTCTCCCGTGTGCAATGTCTGCTACGCAAGATGATGTCCAAGGAGTATCATGGCCTCATCGATCAAATCAAGGAGTGTCAGGATCCTCATGTCATCTTCAATATTCACGGAGGTAACAATCTCATTGCGCCCAATGCCAGCCAGGCAGAACAGAAAGTGGTGGAGAAACCTGCTGACGAGTTAAAAAACAAGATAAGAAACAATCAAGAAAGAAGACCTATGGACTTACAAGTACAACGATTTTCAGATATCGATCTCAATGATTCCTTTTTCGATTCATTGAGAGCCAGCTATCCGGAGTTTAATGAATGGTATAACAAGAAGGCTGCAGCAGGAGCCACAGCTTATTGCTATTATGTAGATAACGAGTTGAAAGACTTTCTTTATTTGAAGATAGAGGAAGAAGAACTTTCCGACCTTACCCCAGTGCTTCCTGCCAAGAAACGCCTGAAGGTGGGTACCTTCAAGGTGGACAATGAAGACCGACATACCACTCGTGGTGAGCGTTTCATGAAGAAAATCATGGATATGGCGATAGCTGAAGATGTAGATGAAATCTATGTCACCATGTTTCCAACAGAAGAGTTGCAAGGGTTGATTCGTATGTTTGAGAAATTTGGCTTCTCTCATATTGCAGACAAGCCACATGAGGGCGGTAATGCGGAATATGTATTGATAAAGGATATGACAACCCATGTTGATGACTTCAAACTCGACTATCCTTTCGTAAAGAAAGCTAGTTCAAATAAATATGTACTTTCTATAGTCCCAGAGTTTCATACGCACCTCTTCCCAGACTCCATCTTGAAGAATGAAAAAAAATATGATCTCATCCAAGATGTATCTGAAACCAATAGCATCTATAAGATTTATCTCTGTTGGATGCAGGATACACGTAAATTAAAGGCAGGAGATAAACTAATTATTTATCGGACCTCTGATGAAGAGGGAAAAGCGTACTATCGTAGTGTTTGTACATCGGTATGTACGGTATGTGAGGTAAAAACATACAGAGACTTTGAAAATGAGGAAGAATTCATAAAATATACCAATCGCTATTCTGTATTCAAAGAACATGAATTGCGAAGATGGTACAAGTACAAAAACAATTTCATCGTCATTAAGATGGTGTATAACATAGCCTTCACCAAGAAGGTAATCAATATGGTAATGAAAGAGCAGGTTGGTTTGAAGCCCAAGTATTGGGGATTCTTTAAACTTTCCGATGCTCAATTTGATAAACTATTGGAATTAGGAGAAATAGATGAACGTTATATTATCGATTAAACCAGAGTTTGTAGAGAAAATCTTTTCTGGGGAAAAGCAATATGAGTACCGTAAGGTTCTCTTCAAGCAAAAGGTGGATACCGTATATATCTACGCCAGCCGTCCCATCAGCAAGATAGTCGGTGAGTTCAAAATAGACGAAATCCTTTGTGATACCCCAGAGAATATCTGGAAAGAAACCAAACGCCAATCTGGCGTTACCCGGAATTTCTTTGATAAATACTACAAGGGAAGGGAGAAGGCAGTAGCATTGAAGATAAAGGAGTGTAAGGAATATAAGGAAGCTATCAATCCCGAGTCTTTGATACCAAACTTCAAGGTTCCCCAGTCGTTCATCTATGCAGAAGAAAAGATTACTCATCAAACCAAATAGGTCAAATATCTGCGTCATCAGCGCAGTCTGCGTGAGATTTAACACCTCAGACCGAGCAGGTCAAAAATCAGTGTAATCTGTGCAAGATTAGAGCAAGAAGCAAAATCTCCTCCAAAAGTTTGGTAGTTTCAAAGAAAACCCTTATATTTGCAGGCAAAAAGGAGACATAATAATGAAGACAATAGATCAGATTTTGAAAATAAAGGCAGTAGTGCTTTACATTCTGAAAGCATTCCCAGAAGGAGTTGATTATATTCATCTCTTTAAGGTTATGTATTTTGCTCAGCAAGATCAGTTGAAGGAATATGGATTGCCAATCATTTACGATACCTTTGTAGCAAGAAAGCATGGTCCTGTACCAGCTTTAACCTATAAGGTGTTGCGTGGTATTGAAGGCAAGGCAGACCTTTCTTCGCCAGAATTGAAGGATTTTGCAGATTCATTGAATATAGCTATCTCTCAGGATGGGCATCAGCTTGTTCTAGCTTCCAAGAATGCGGAATGCGATATGGATGAACTGTCTGTAGCTGATGTGAAGATGTTGGATAAATGGATAGAAAAGTGCAAGGATGTAGAATCCTTTGACCTATCTGGCAAGTCACATGAAGACAGAGCTTGGAAACGTGCAAAACGTCAGGCAGACAAAACAGGTGAGGACTCCAAGATAACCATGTATGATATGGCAGCTGCGGCAGGAGCAAGCAAAGACATGCTATGTGTAATTCGTGACCGTCAATCAGTTCAAAAAGCATTGTCATGGATTTAAGGGAGTTGCAGAAATCCTATCTTGATAATCTTCGTAAGGTTACCGAAGATAAATTAGAAATAGGTTCGTTGGTACGAACGGTTATTTCTATAGAAGAAGGTTTGGTTTTCAAGGATGGAAGAAAGCAGAAACCAAAGAAGTTAGTAATTATCGGAGTAGATAAAGTGAAAAAAGTATGTTATGGTTCAGTATTGGTTAATACAAAAATGAGTCCTAAGGCAGCTTATTCTGATTCTTTTCTTTCAGCCCAGTATCTTCTTCATCAAACAGATTATCCTGAATTCTTGAAGTATGATAGTTTTGTTGATTGTGGCATGCTCTTTTCTATCCCATTAAAGAAATTGATGGAAGGAGAGTATTTTGGAACTTTGACCACCCTAGATCTCCAAGGAATCTTTGAGGTTCTTAAAACAACCGAAACTCTTACTAATAAAGAAAAGAAGAGATTTGGAATTTTATAAAGTATTCTTCCCCATTCGAGTGGCGACAAGTGCAGAGCGATACTGCAATGAGGAACTATTCTGGTGGCCCCAACCATCCATTCTCATGAGCCCCAATCTGCAAGCTGTAGTAAGGCGGTCCCATCCCGCACAATATGGCGAAGACCGCTTTGGTCCGCCAACCTTAGAGCGTAGCGGTTCTGAGCACCGGAGGGCGGTTACATCCTCTCGTTTCTGAGGAAAGAGAGGCTTGGTGAGAAAGGTGGAGCCTTCCTTAACGGTAAAGAAGGTTTCTGTCCCCCGGGAACGGGGGAACCGAAGGGGGGTAAAGACCATTGAGGGTAGGTTTTCGAAAATCTTATAATAAGAACAAAAATTAAACCAAAAACGATGAATATAGTAAAAACAGAAATAGAAGGCGTTCTCATTATAGAGCCACGCCTCTTCCGTGATGCTCGTGGCTACTTCTTCGAGAGCTTCAGCGAGCGAGAGTTTGAAGAAAAGGTTGCCCCAATCCTGGGATACAATGTTCACTTCTGCCAAGACAACGAGTCCATGAGCAGTTATGGCGTGATGCGAGGCCTGCACTTCCAGCGCCCACCTTATACCCAGAGTAAGCTGGTACGTTGCGTAAAAGGCAGAGTGCTTGATGTAGCAGTAGACATCCGCAAAGGTTCTCCTACTTATGGCAAGCATGTGGCTGTAGAGCTGACAGAAGATAACCATGTACAGTTCTTCATCCCAAAGGGCTTTGCACATGGATTCGCTGTTCTTTCTGAAACAGCCGTCTTCCAGTACAAGTGTGATAACTTCTATCATCCTGAGGCTGATGGAGGCATCAGCATCCTCGATGATTCCCTCGGCATTGATTGGAAAATCCCAACAGAGCATGCCAATCTCTCAGAGAAAGATACGAAGCATGCAATGCTGAAGGACTTCGATTCTCCATTCGATATCAATGTAGATTTATACAAATAGAGTCTTCCTTTCATCAATACTTATAGAAGAATCCTAATGTGGTATCCTTCTTTCTCGACCGTTTCGAGGAAACCTATTCTCGAATCAATATAAAAGACTTGGAAGAATCCATAGAATGGATAGGCTATGCCGTTAATGATATGGATAACACCATTTCGGAGATTGACTATAACGACCCCATGACCTTCTTCGATATAGAAAAGGTGTTGGGAAAGGTAATCAGTAAAGAGCTGAAGTGTAATTCTCTTAACTGATTCTTTCTCTAAGGTTGATAAGCCTTATATAAAGAAGATAATTGAGGTGAATGCTGATAAAGCTAACTTGCAATGGTATGTAAGCGCTTATTCTGATACAGATCATGATAGGGCTTTAGATTGTCTTGTCTCATTAGGGATACCAGAATCAAATATACATTTTAAATCAATGGCAGAATTCTTGAAGAGTTCAAGCTTTCATTAGATGTGAAACTAATATGGTCAATCTTTAGGATTTCGGATAGGTTCACCCTAAAAATGATACAAAATGACCATTTCAAAATACTGATAGGTGTAATTGTTTAGATATAGTGGTGACTCTGTATCTTAGTTATACTTTGCTTATTTTGAACTTGTTGCTATGAAAACTTTCGAAAATTTATACATTTTATTTAGAATAACTATAAAATTAATAAGAAATATTAGAAAAAGTTTTCATATTTGATGGAAATGTTGTAAATTTGCTGCATGAATTATTAACTGATAAAATATAAGTTGGAATTTTAATTCCAATTATCGACAATATGATATGGAACTATCTGACAGAGTAAAATATAAAAAAAGTCTTGCTGATTTAACTGATCAATTGAACCGGTCAGTGAGTTCTTCAAGTACTGATATCGTTATCGCATTATCTCGCAAAGGGCCTAGGCTTTTGGAGTTCTTGAAAAGAAACTTCCATTTGAAGCCTATGAATGTTGTGACAGAGCATGCTCTGCCTTTTCTTTTCGATAAAATTAACAATGATAAGGAGAATAAATATCGTCTCTTTATAGTTGATGATGCAATCTATTTTGGTTCATCCATTTTGGGATTGAAGGAAGAAATCGATATCTATATAAGTGCTTACGGATTAAACAATCGTGTTGAAATTGTCGGCATATATTCTTGTATAAAGGATAAGGAATCTATGGATTTTTCTTCCATACCTGTTTATTCTACTAGTGATATACGTACAGGTTATGGACACTTCTTTGTAAAGAATGTGATGAAAGATTTGCAAAGCTTAGGTAAGTCCTTGGAAGTTGAGTTTCCTGCCGTAAAATATACTTTGGGTCAGACTGTAGATTCAGAATCCTTAAAGCAGCAATTAGTGTTTGCTTTTGGAAAGAATAAAGTTTATAGTATAGATAGATGTGAAGGTATTGAAAGTATATCGGTCATATTGTCTGATGTGCAGGAAAGTACTTTCAGAAAGTTTCGTGTATTTTTACAAGGTAATACTATAACTGTAGTTACTATAGCTCCAGAATTGGTGACAACCAATTTCGATATGTTTAAATATGTCGTTTTTGGCAGTAATGAACAAGTTAATCGAGCCTGGAAAAATGTTATCGAAAAATTGACAGATGTATCGAAATACCTAGAAGGTAAGGCTGTTAGTACCAGAAATTTGATGCGTACGGCTGTTGTTCTATTGAACTATTTTTCATCATTAGATACATTTTGTTATTATAGAAAGGAATTTGAGGATGCTATTGGTAATATGCATGCAGGTCATTTGCTTCAGAAAACTATAGATTGTGGGAATCTGCTCAATATTCTTGGAGAGGGAGATGATGTAACCTCAATTATCTCTGCTTGGAGTGAAGCGATTACTGATATTGCTTATAAAACGAATCCAAATATTGATACAGAAAAGGGTCGAAAGCAATCCATTGCTTTTGAATTGCCTGTGTTGGCAGATTTGGAAGCAGGTAGATTAGAGAGAACCAATCTTACTCAATTGTTGAATTGTAAGATGATGGAAGAAGCTTTATCTGCTATGTTCTTCAATCAGACATTGATGATAGAGCGATGGTCACGTGGTCTGAATCTAAATAGACAGGAACGTCTTCGATTTGGTTATACATTCTCGTATATATGGCAGTTTATTTGGGACAATGCTAATAGACTGAATACAGACCAATTATCCCAGACTATAATGCATCATTGGGTAGATGTACAGATTGATAATGGCAGTATTGTTCCGCAATATATTATAGACCATGCAAGCCAGCAATGGATTCGTGTCTTTCGACCTGGGGAAAACGAAGATTTTACCATAAGTCATCTTGGAAGGCTGGTGGTTCATGTCATCCAGAAAATGGCTTTGGATATAAGCGACAATGCTATTGTCGTTAATAGAAGAAATCTTCAAGGTATCTTGGCTGTTATCTATGATAAAATGGCGGATCAGCTGAACGAGGAAGAATGTAATAACAAGTTATCGATAGATAGAAGTCATAAGTTATATTATCGTTCTGATGATCTTATCGATGTTTTGATACGGATGTTTATCCTTACAGAAACGCCAGATGGCAATATCTCGTTACATGCCCGAATTTGTAATAATGAATTCTCTAGGAACACAACCCTTAGTCAGAATTTGGTCTTGAAGATAGATGAGTTGGTAAAGAACATTTTAGAAGAAGCAGGATCAGATGGAAATGATGTTCATCTGGTATATAGTAATACTATCAATTATTTTCTATCTAATTTGATTACGATAGAGAATATCAAAAGGGATTTGCGTGATGTCGGTGATTTTATGGGTAATGCCATAAGGTCATTGATAAAGTTGCATGATCAAATAAATGATTCAAGAATGTTGGTGGCCAACGGCAAGCGCGAATATGAGGAAAACTTGTCTTGTTATGAGATGAATTATCATGTTTTACAAGATGCAGATAGATATGAATTGTCTGTAGCACTTCTGCCATATTTATGGAAAGTTCGCCAGATTGTCCATTTAGAAAATATATTAATTATATTATATTTTGCTGATAAGGAAACAATGAATAGTTATATCTCTATGCTGGAGAATGAGGGATTTGTCCATGAGTTGAATACCTGTGAACTATTAGATTCTCTAAAGGTATCGCAGGCCTTTCATGAAAATGTGGGTAAAGATAAAGTGATTTTATTGAAACTATTAGGTTACCTCAATAACGTAATCTTGAACTTTTAAGTTATATAGTAATGATGCATCCATCTTGTTTGTTAAAGGTGGAAGAAAAGTTAGCACAAGAAAAGAATGCCATTTTAGTGAATGTTATTCGTAATCTTTGTGCTAACTATTCTGATTCTTTGCGAATGAAAGATTTGAAACTTGCAACAAAAGAGTTCGAATCAGATATTCCCAAAGACTGTCGCCTAAAGAAATTATTATTTCATGATTTTCGTACCTATCCTAGCAACGATGGTCATGATAGATATGGATTGAGTTTTCAAAACAAGTTTAAAACTATTTCTTCTTTTTTGTTTTTAGGTAAGAATGGCTCAGGAAAGAGTACCCTATATAATGCTCTGCAAAAAATCTATTTAGGTTATTCTGACTATGCGGCAAAAATTAATCAAGAAGAAAATAGGTATTTGACATTTGGTTTTGGCAATGATAAAATAAAAAAAGAGAAGTCATGGACGCTTAGTTATCTCTTGGCTTCAGATAAAGAAGATTTTAGAATAACAAATGCAAGTAAGTTTGAGACTTTGGCTGTACCTGCATTCTTTTGTTCTGATGTAGATGTTGATGAACTTAAGGTGTCTGGTAATAACATCTTTCATTGGGTCTTAAAGCAGATGGGGTATGAGCATTTGGATAGCTGCATAGACAAAATAGATAAATTGCTCCATAATTTAAATTCTCAGTTGGATTCTTTGACAGATGGCAAATCTTTGTCATATTCTGAGTACAACAGCTTGTTTTTGGCTGTTCTCAATTATGAAGAAAGTGATTTGCAAGAGATCGAGAACGGACAAAGAGAAGACTTGAAACATATACAGGAACCACATCTGTTCAAGGAAATTTGGAGTAAGATTAAGCATTCTGAAAGTAAGGAAAAGTATGAAGGAGGTTTTGTCTTATCCATACCGGTAAGTTCAGGTCAGCAACAGGAATCACTTGCTTCTGATGATACGCAAAATAAAATATTGATTAGGTTGTATCAAAAGTTGTATCAGTTGGTTAAGGGGCGGGAAGGAAATGACTGGAAACTTAATGTCCTTTTTTCTTTGAAGGATGAACAGCGACTTACAACGCAAGATAATGGAGATGACAATAGCAATGAAGAGCAACTAATTCAGAATATAACCCTTTTGAATGATGCTAAAAGATTCTTCTGCAATCTTCAAGGTGAACTTATTAAAACATTTATTGATACGTATGGTGAAGGCATATTGCAGATTTTATCTTTCTATTCTTGCCATAATGAAAAGTTTTCGTTTGATTACAAGGAAGATTTACAAGCTCTTAAAGTAAATATTCATGTTTCTTTAAAAGGTAACTATGATGCAGAACCTCGTGATTATTTTAATGAGTTTCGTTTCAAGTTATATTGCGTTACAATGAAAACAGCCATCTGTTTTAATTGGATGTTGGAAAATAGAATATCTCTTCCTATTGTTATAGACGATGTATTCAATGCCAGTGATTTTGAAAATAGTTTGAAGTTGGAGCATTTCGCTTATTCTTTAAAGTTATCCTATAATGAACATGTTCTGTTAAATGGTTTTCTTATACCTCTTCAGTTTATTATGATGTCTCATGACGATTTGGTTGTCAATGCCTTTTTGCGTGGTTATCAAGGAATATGTTGTTCTGACATTGCAAAGTTAAAAGAAACTTATTTCCCAATATGTACGGCTCGTATTTATCGTTTAGAAGAGATTGATGAATATTATAGTCTGGTTGAAAATTCTGAAACATTTAAAAATATATATCAATATGTTTGAAAAAGATGAGAAAACCTTGGTGAAAGCTATAGGTATTATTCTTGTTTTTGTCTTAGGGGGACTGGCTTCGACCTTCTTTGTTACGGCGATTAAGCCAATTTCTGGCAATAGTCAGTTTAGTCGCACTATAATAACTTATAATGATACTGTTTGTGCTAATGATACAGAGAAATATCTTGACTATTTTCAGCGGTTAGATTCCTTAAACGATGTTGTAAGTAACGTTCGGGACCAATATCAAACGGATATTAGTATCGGAATAGACAGGTTAAATGGATGGGTGGGATTTTGGCTTGCCATATTGACTTTAGTATTGTTGTTGGCTGGAATCTGGCAATACTTACAGGTAAGGAGACACGAACAAGAATGGGAAGAAATAAAGGAAAAGAATGAGGAACTCACATCAGAATTAGAGGAAAAAAAGAATAAGTTAGAAGATAAATTAAACCAAATTGAACAGCATTGGTTAAATATTCAGCAGCAGGTAGATAATGTTCAAGGAAAGATTAAACTTGAAAATACCATGTTTAACTTACTGCGAACGATGTCTGCTTTCAATGATCCTATGATGTTGTTGACTGATGATAAACGCAAGCCTATCATATTGAATTATTTACGGAAGTCTAGAATGTTGTTGCGCCGATACTTGGAAACTTTTACTAATGATGCTATTTCTGATGACGAAAGTTTTGTCATAGGATTAATGTTGACTAATTATCATATAAATATATGTCGTTGTCAAATGTTATTTGACTAAAGTTTCGCAAGTGAAAATTCACAAGCGTGATTTAACGTAATTTTGGAATAA
>NZ_JAHOEA010000079.1 GCF_019127135.1 Segatella copri
GACAAGCCCATTGGCAGAATTAAGTATGCACTAAATTAATTCCGCCAACAGGTAAAGTTATACGATTTTTCCAACCTTTCGGAAGGAAGTTGTTAATTAATTCTCTATATCGAATTAAGAGTTCCGTTTGATGAAAAGAGTCTGCACTTTTAGAAAAGTTCTTTTTTCAGTTTCAAAGGTCCTCTTAGAAAAGTTATTTTTTTATCGTTCTTAAATATCGTGGCTTTTATCACCACTCAGTTTTTATCGTTCTTAAATATTGTGGCTTTTTATCGCCACTCAGTTCTTATCGTCTTTGAAATATCTCCAGCCGGGAGATATGCTATGGAATCGCAACCCTAAATATTTATATAAGAAAAAGTTTTTTCTCAATTTTATTGCCACATTTGCCACACGCATACTAACTTGCTGGTATACAGTAGTTTAATGATGGCAACAACCCCTATTTCTATTGCCACCTTATTGCCACCTATTGCCACGCCCAAGTTTGCGATAATTATGCTAAAAAGCTATGTAATTATCTGATATTCAGTTGTTTTGTTTGCTTTTTTGTTTTTTCCTATTCATTGGGGCTCTTGATGCATTGATTGAACAAAACAATGTTTTTTGCGTTCTATACAGCTCTTTTTTCGTCTTTTTATCACCAAAAATGGAAGTGAGGCTTACGTAATGTTTAAGTAGGGCTCACTTGAACTTTAAATGAGGCTTATTTGAAATCCCAAAAAGGCTCTTTTGAAGTTCAAAAGAGCCTTACTTGATAATGGGCAGGATGCTTCTGAAATTGCGTCGCGACGTAGCTGTCACTGCGTCGGGGACGTAGTTGTTGCTACGTCATGACGCATCTGCAACTACATCGTGACGTAATTTCTTCTGTATCGTCGGCAGATTTACTCTATCTCCCCCTTACATACTGATAGCTTCGATAAGCATATCGTTGTATCTGTCTATCACATCGTCATTGATACTTTTCAGATAGATGCGCGTGATTTTCTCTGAGTTGTGCCCCATGCTGTCACTTATCACGCTGATGGGGATGTTCTTCTCCTTGGCGATGGTAGCCCAGGAGTGACGGGCACAGTACATCGTTACTTTCATCGGTATGCCGATGCGCCGGGTGAACTTCTGCAAAGCCTTGTTCACCCTACATTGGCGGTAGTGATACTGTTTCCTGACATCGGTAACCACGTTCTGGTTTACGATACCCAGCAGATGTTTGCCGTCGAGTGAAGGGTGGCGGTCTGCAATCTCTTGCATACAGGGGCGCCATGCCACCCTCAGTTCTTTACCCGTTTTCTTTCTCTTGTATATAAGTTGCCCGTCCTTGATGCTTCCTTTTTCAAGAAAGGCGATATCTACGAACGACATGCCTCGGGTATAGAAACTGAAGAGGAATAGATCTCTCGCCAGCGCTTCCTCCTCGGTGACGGTTGTTGCAGCGACTATCTGGTGGATGTTTTCCGCTGTAAGTGCTCTTTTGGCAGTCGGGGTGTTCTTGGTGAAAGAGTGGGCGAAGGGTTTGCGGTCTTCTAATCCATATTGCTCCAGAGCTTTGTTGTAGATGGCTCGTAGACGCTTCATGTAAAAAGAGATGGTATTCAGCGTGAGACCGCTCTTTCTGAGATAACTCTCGTAATCTTCCATGATGAGGCTGTCGAGTTGGCTAATCAGCAGGTCTTTTTCTTTCCGGAATCTCATGAAACTGCGCAAGGTGCACATATATATTTCGGCAGACCGGTGCTTGCCATTCTTGTGGAGTCGCTGGGTGAGTTCCCTGACATATTCGCCCAGCGTCGGACCGCCATTCATGTCTTCTTTGACTATTTGCTGCGCATCATGTTCGCTACCTTTCTCTATGACATATCCCAGTGCATTGTTTCTGTTGCTTACTTTGATGACGATTTCTGCATCTTGCCGAATAAGTTCCTGTGGAATTTCTATTCTTAGTATCATTTTTATGTGAATATTATGTTGAATGAAGTGCTTTGTTGTATAACAAATTAGTAAACAGCCAACAAAGTTACGATTAATCTCTTGATTACCCAAAGCTTTTTCCGATATTCACATTAATGTCAGTATATATGATAAGGTGTAATGGGCAGTCAGCCAGTTTAAGTAAGTAGATGAAATCATGTACGTCATTTAACAAGTTTATACGCTTCATTGA
This sequence comes from Segatella copri, assembly GCF_019127135.1. GTDB lineage: Bacteria > Bacteroidota > Bacteroidia > Bacteroidales > Bacteroidaceae > Prevotella. The sequence continues at coordinate 2,165 of NZ_JAHOEA010000079.1, forward strand.
GTCGATAGATATGACTGCGTTGGGTTAAAGATACGACTGCGCTGGGCAGAAGATTCGATTTCGTTGGGTTAAAGAGTCGACTTCGTTGGGTGGAAGAGTCGACTTCGTTGGCTGAATAATATGGCTGCGTTGGCTGAACGAAGTAGCTCTGTTAGCTGAATGAAGTACTTGAAGTGTCAGAATGATATGGTTGAAGTAGCTGAATGAAATAGCTCTGTTAGCTGAATGAAATAGTTGAAGTAGCTGAACGAAGTAGCTCAGTGAACTGAATGAAGCACTTGAGTTATCAGAATGAAGCACTTGAGTTATCAGAATGAGGCGGCTTGGTATAATACGATTCACTAGTCTATTAGGCGATCCGCCAGAACGCCTAACGGAGGAAAGGGCATATCCGGTGCTACGGATTTTTTATTCTAAAAAATCTTTTTAACACTAAAAATTTGGTAATCTTAATTATTTGGTTTATTTTTGCACAAAAACAAGAACAGTATGGCAATAGATAAAGTTAAATATTGGAAAGAACTTGCAGACTATGACATCGAAACCGCTGAGGTTATGTACAACGGTGGAAGATGGCTATATGTTGGCTTTATGTGCCATTTGGTTATAGAAAAAACAATAAAGTCGTATTGGAGTGCTATAAAACCAGACGAGGTTCCATACATCCATAACCTCTTGAAATTGGCACAAAGCTGCGGGTTAGTATCAAAAATGACATCAGAACAGCTAAAGTTTCTTGCGGAATTAATGCCAATGAATATTGAGGCAAGATACCCATCCTACAAAGATGAGCTAGCGAAGAAATTGACTCCAGAATATTGCAGAACATTAATAAATAAAACAAAAGTTTTAAAACAATGGATAGAGAACATGCTTTAATGATAGTAAAATGCTACAAGGAAGCAATACTTCCATTGCTTGCTAATGCGAAAGTATATCTGTATGGTTCTTGTAGTAGAAATGAAGCAAGAAAAGATAGTGATATTGATGTAGCAGTAGTTATACCTAAGCTTAATGGCGACTGGCTGGACACTACATCTTCATTATGGCTTGCCACCCTTAATATAGATACATCTATAGAACCGGTGTTGATTGAAGAATGCAAACCATCACCCTTATATGATGATATAATGCGTAATGGAATAGCAGTATAAAATACAGAAATCCCCCATCCTTCTTTCTCAAGCCGGATGGGGGGTGCTTATCTTTTAGTATCTTGCTTCATATCTCCAGTGTTATTTATAATTTTGTGCAAAGATACAACTATTTGGGAATAATACCAAAGAAAAACGGATTTTTTTCGGTAGTCTTCAGAAAACAACATTCCTGGTAGATACTCATACATTCGTATCTAGATGGTCCCTATATATAATAAGGTGTAGGACCGCCAATCTCCCCTATATATGATAAGGTGTAGGTTTTATATGGGCAAAATGGAGAAAAAAGGGGAAAATGGACGGGTTAGAAGCCCAATATGGGGGCTATTTTATAAAAAACATAAGAAAATTAGCCTTTTTTGAAAAAAAAATGCTCAAAAACTTGCAAGTTTCGAAAAAAATACTTATATTTGCAACATAAAAAATCTCCCGGCTGGAGATATTTCAAAGACGATAAGAACTGAGTGGTGATAAAAGCCACGATATTTAAGAACGATAAAAAATAACTTTTCTAAGAGGACCTTTGAAACTGAAAAAAGAACTTTTCTAAAAGTGCAGACTCTTTTCATCAAACGGAACTCTTAATTCGATATAGAGAATTAATTAATAACTTCCTTCCGAAAGGTTGGAAAAATCGTATAACTTTATAAATTATTACCGTATGAAAAGAAAGTATTTTAGCGCGCTGCTTATGGGTGCATTGACAATTGCCTCGGTAAGCACATTTACTTCTTGTAAAGACTACGATGATGACATTAGTAATCTGCAACAGCAGATTGATACTAATGCAAAGGCAATCGAAACCATTCAGAACTTGATTAAGGGTGGTGGTGTTATTACTGGGACAGAATCCTCTAGTGATGGTGTTGTTGTAACACTCAGTAATGGAAAATCATTCAATATTAAGAATGGTGTAAATGGTAAGGATGGCGCTCCTGGTACTGCATGGACTATCGGTGACGATGGTTACTGGTATAAGGATGGTACAAAGACAGACAACTTGGCTCGCGGTCCTCAGGGCGAAAAGGGCGATCAGGGTGAAACTGGTCCTGCAGGTCCTGCTGGAGCTCCAGGTGCTGATGCAAGTGCTACTTCTTACACTTACTATGTTCCTAATGCCGAAACAGGTTACTTTGACATCTACAAGGATGGCAAGAAGGTAGAACAGAGTGAAATTAAGTTTGTATCTGAGGTTCCAAATTCTATTACCGCTTCTTTGGATGATAATAATTTGATCCTCACAGGTGTTAAGGGTATTTCTGGTGAAAAGGTCGTTATTTCACTTACTGGTGATTTGACAGGCTTGGTATTCATTCCAAATCTCTACTTAGATGGTATCGAGACTTTGACTTATGATTACTTGCATGGTGAGTACTTGGTACATAAAACACGACTTGGGGGTAAAAGCCGCTTAACAATTGATGATGGCGTAACTCATAAGGATGTTACTGGCCTTGATAACTATTTGCCAGACAGATTGGAAAATGATCCAGCTTATGTGCCAACAACATTGTACAACTATGGTCCTGCTTGGGGTGTTAAGTATCACATGAATCCATCAAATGCTGATATGGCATACGAGGATATTGCGGGCTTCAATCTTCTTGAGCCAACAATATTGAATTATCATACTCGTGCTACAGCTTCAGCACTTGGAGATATTACTTCTCCAAAGACGAACGATGCAGGTAAGGCTCTCTTCAATACTTCTAATGGTATTGTAACTGCAGGATTGAAGATTCAGCATCCTGAAAAGTTGAACGGATTCCCAACTATCAATGATAAGAATGTAGCCAATACCGTTGCTTTGCAGGCTAAGACTGATGCAAGCACAGTAGCTGAAGGCAAGGTTACTTCTGATTATGCTTTGATTCAGCCACAGAAGGCTTACCTCGAGGCTTTGTACTGGAGATTGAAACCTCATTATGCTGGATTAGGTCTGCCTAATACCCGTATGGGTGACGAAAAGGGTATTCCTACTGCTAATACATTCGGTACAACTGCTGCTGATGCTGTTGCTCAGGTTCACGTTTATGATTCACCTCAGGAGGCTTTGGCAGATCCAGCAGGTGCTGCTCTCGAACTTTACTATAACAGTGCAGAGGGTATTGATATCGCAAGCTACCTCGGACTCCACATGTTGGTAGAGGATGTTAAGCAGTTTACTCCTGGTACTTCTACTAAACTTGGTGTTAACTTGAAGGAGATGTCACTAGAAGAAGGTAAGGATTGGGGCTTGACCTATCAGTTTAATCTCGTAGAATACGAGGTAGATGGCAATGCTACAATTGATAGCCGTTATGCTAAGTGGGTTAACAAAGACGCTGGTGTAAAGAGTTCTGAGGATGGTATCCTCCGTGCTTATAATGTTGATGCAAGCGGTAATCCAACTTCAGAATCTGCTACTTCTATCGATCGTGAACCATTGGTTCAGGTACTTGTTAAACGTGGTAACGAGGTGGTATTGGATGGTTACATCTTGATTCACATTACTCGTCAGAACCCAGAGGTTGCTCCTAATAAGACAATAGACTTGTTTGCAAAGGATGCTAAGTTCGATCTCTGCAATGGTATTGATGATTTGAAGACTACATGGTCTCAGTTCTCTGCAATAGTATTGACAGAGGGTCTTGAGAATATGACAAAGAAGGACTTCGATGAGCAGTATACTATTGATTCTAAGGGTAATTTCGGTATGGATGCTGCTGGTAATACTACATTGGATCTGAAGATGTTCAAGACAGCTCCTGAGAAGGGCGGTACATACACAGCTGCTGATGATCTTGGTCATATCGAGTACTTCGGTAATACTGAGGGTACAACTAACCATACGTTCAAGTGGCATTTGTCTGCTGAAGATCTTGAGAAGTTGACTCATGATCAGGTTAATCCTGTTACTGTAACTCGCTATGTACGTTACGTAGGTAATGCAAAGGCTAAGTATCCTTACATCTATGTTAAGTTGACTTACACCTTGTCACGTATCAATAAGAACCAGACATTCGGTGAGTTGATTCCTGAGTACTGGAAGGGACTTGATGGTTCTGTAAATGGTAAGGAAGCTGTTATCTTCGATGTTAAGGAGCCTACAAATGGTGGCGATATCCTTGGTATTAGCCGCAAGGTTACTTCTACTTTGAAGGGTAATGTTGCTAAGTTAGTAGGTCCTCACAAGTATTACTTCGTTCCTGAGCCTGTTGTAGTTGGTGGTTATACTATTACTCCACAGCGCGGTGCTTCTGATACCAAGTGGAACAAGTTGTTCTGCAAGTATATCCCTACAGATTCTCATGTATTCAGCAAGGCTAAGTTGCAGGAAACTCTTGAAAGTTGTGCTATTAACTACGCAGAAGGTGCATTCACGAATGTTGATCTCTATGCAGTAAAGGGTACTTCTTATGTTAAAATTGCTACATTGGATCCTACTACTAGTGAGATTACATTGAATAAGAATGAAACAACAAAGGCTGTATTGAATGCGATTGGTTATGAGCCTGCGAATGCTAATATCCAGAAGGAGCTTCGCTCTTGGGTAGGTGTTGTAACTGAGAATACTTGTGGTGTAGCTGAGTTTGTTAAGGATGGTATCTTCCTGACATCTTGGGAGCGTCCAATCAACTTGATTGATGTTGCTACAGAGCCACGTATCGATGCTAACACCAATGGTAACGTTATCTACGCTCTTGATCTCTTCAAGTTGTACGATTGGCGTGGTTGGAATACTGCTACAGTTTCTGAGGCAGGTTGTGTAGCTAACCAGAGTAATATGTGGGGTGACCACCTCTGGTTCTGGGGTTACTACAATGTGAAGTCTATCACTATCGATACTACACCTGCTAAGGTTAAGACAACTCTTGGCGGTGGTAGCTGGACTACAATGGATCAGATTAGTAACCAGGTTGAACTCAAGTGCGGTAATAGAAGTGGTGTCGCTACAGATTCTAAGACTAAGGGTAAGGTAACTTACACCAACAATTTGACTTCTTACAACTCTGCAAGTCAGAATGCAGCTTTGACAACCTTCATGGAGGCTAATAAGGCTAAGTTCGGTACAATCTGGTACTACAACAATGGTGGTAACGTAGAGACCTTCAAGGTAAAAGTTCCTATCACTATCGCTTACGAGTGGGGTGAGTTTACTACTGAGGTTGAGTTCACAATCAACGGTACAATCGGTGATTAAGACATTTATTGAAAAGAAAATTAATAATTAAGCTCTAATTAGAGGGTGTGCCTAAAAGAGCGGCGCACCCTCTTTTTATTTAAAAATGTGACGGGTATGAAAAAAACTATATTATATTCTCTCTTGGCTATATTGGTCTTCTCATTATGCTCATGCGGTGAGAAAAAGAAAAGTCGCGAACAGCAGGTTGAAGAATTCAGAAGCGAATTGACTGAAGAAGATACGGCTGCTATGTTGAAACTTTGTGATGATGCCATGGCGCAACTCAAGGCAAAGGATTATAACGCAGTGCTTGCCAATTTGCATGAATATACCGATTCTACGCAAGAAGTGAAACCTCTCACAGAAGAAACAAGACAAAGATATCTTAACAAGTTTAAGATGTTCCCTGTATTGGATTATACACGCGTATATTACTCATTCCAGTTGCAAGGCTGCAATGATGTGAAATATGATGTTACCTTTGCAACGGCAAAACAGGCTGGAACCGCTGAACCGGCAAAGACAGCTTATATGTTCAATCCGGTGAAAGTAGACGGCACTTGGAAACTGTGTGTAAAGACGGCTACTGACGAAATAGATATGAACATGCGCTAATAAAACATATAAACTTACCTATTATGAAGAAATCATTGTTTGTCATATTACTAGCTTGTGTGTCTGCACCCGGTTGGGCTCAGATACAGCGCACTGCTGTATTTGATTTCAGTCAGCCACTCAGCCTTACTCCTTCCATAACTCCACCTGAAGGTAATAGTAATGAGGTTCCCGTTACTGATGATGTTTTCTCTAATGGCGACATTACTATTGATTTTGAGTGGGGTAATCAGGGATTGGGTACAGCCATCGTTAACTTTACTAATATCTATACTCATGATATCTCCTATTATCTCAAAGTCAGTCAGCAGGCTTTGATGAAAGTGCATGCACCTGGTATCGGACGTCTTGACAGAGTATCTTTCTCCGAAGGTAGTACTGTAGGTGATCTTCGAGTGACAGACGATGAATTAGGAAGTCAGGAAGATGGATACAAGACATGGATTAATGATAAAAAGCAGAATATCCATGACTTGATTTACAAAAACAGTTTTTCGAATGCTCAATTAAAAAAGATTACGGTACTCTATACCATGCCGTCTACCATTTTGACTGCTACTAGTGATTTGGTGAATGGCAGTATTTTAGAGTACTTTGAAAAAATGCATCTTACATTCGACCGCAACATGCTGGTTAAAGATGCATCCAAAATCACACTCTCTGATGGAACGAGCAGCCAAACGCTTTCTGCTACTGTAAAAGACAATGTGGTAACCTTATCTGCTGCTAGCCAGATAGCAAAGAATGGTACATATACACTTACGGTTCCTGCAAAGAGTTTTGTTGATAAGGAAGGCTTTGAGAACAAGGAAATGAAATTCTCTTTTGTCATCAAGGCTCCTTTTAGCCCTGTTTCGATTATCCCTGCAGCGGGCACAGTTGAAACATTACCTCTTATTATTACCGTAGACTTCGGAAAAACGGTAGGTTATGTTGATGAGGCTGCCAACGTGAAATTACTGAAAGATGGTAACGACTTCCTGAAAGTAAAGGCTGTCAAGGCATCTGATACGAAAGTTAATTTTGAAATACAGGGTGCTGCAGGTACTATCTCAAGAAAAGGAACGTATAAACTTGTTGTTCCTGCTGATGTAATTTGCAATGACAAGAAGGGTAACGCCGAATTGGAACGCTACAATAAGGCTTTTGATGTAGAATATGTAGTTGTCGGTTCTGCGGCTTACCTGAAAGCCCAAGAACTGTTGCAAAACAAATCGGTGGGTTATCCTAAGGTCACAAGCGCGGCTTACGTAGCATTGGACAATGTTGTTAAGAATGAAGCATCAACAGATGTAGAATTCAAGGCTGCGATTGATGCTTATTACAACGAGACTGATGTTCTTCTTCCTGAAAACCGGAAATGGTACAAGATTGTCAGTGTAAATAAGGATGGTAAATCATTGTATCTTGCTGTAAAAGAAAAGCAGGTTCTATTGGTAGACAATATAGATGAAGCTTCTGCTTTTGAGGCGTTAGATAATAATGGAGTCTTCACCTTGGGTGATGCTGATGACAATATGCTGAATGTCAATGGAGTGACAGCTGATGCAGATTCTGAAGTAAGCAAACTTACACTTGCCAAACTGGATGGCTCTGCTATTCAACTCGAATCGGGTGAAGTATTTGATGCAGGCAAGGCATTGGGTACTTTCTCTTTCAAGGGAACTTATCCTTCCGTTACAGGTAGTTCAAGTGTTGTTTATGCATTGGGTAATCAGGCAGACAAGAAATATCAGACAGAAGCAAATGTTACAACTCCATATTGGCAAAGCAGTCTGACCAGTGCCTTTACTTTCGTAGAAGTAGAGAAACCGGCAGCAGCTATCAAGACCATAGCGACTGCTTACAAGTTGACACCTGCAATAGTAGGAAGCAATGCAGACCTCCTGACTCTTTCTTTCGATGAGTTGAGTCATGTAACTGTAATGAGTGATGTTGATGCCTATATTGCAGATGAGAAGGGTAAGCGTGTGAAGAACGTAACCTTTGTTGCTGCAACAGAAAAAGACAACCAGTTTACGATTGCATTGACAGGTTTGGCAAAGGGAAACTATCAGTTGGTAATTCCAGAAGGCACCTTCCATTATGAAAAGAATAATAAGGAAGTGAAGACGCAGGCCATCAAGGAAGCCTTTACGATAGGAAAGGGTGGCTCTCCTGAAGATCCAAATCTTAAATACGATTATTCTGTATTACAGATGTTGCCTGATGTATCAGAACCAGTCAAGGACGTTGCTTTGAATGGATTCATGATAAAAAACATAGGATACTATGATGGCTTGGTAGCTAATCCTGAAAGAGAAGTGAGACTTGCTGTTTATGACAACAACAAAACGATTCGGACAGGACATTTTGAAAACTATGTAGATCCGGAAGATCCAACAACACCGACATTGTTGTTAGTTTTTGATACTCCTATTAGAGAAGGTGAATTGAATACCGATCTTTACGCTATAGTTATTTTGAAGGGAACATTCGGAGATACAAACTTTGGAAAGTTCCTTGAGGACAAAACCACAACTCGAGCGAGTGATTGTCGTGCTAATCCAAGAATGACGATTGCAATCGAAGTAGACAATGATAAGGCTACTGGTATCGAACATGTTGTGAATTCTACTGGAAAGAACAATGTAATCTATGATATCCAGGGACGAAAGGTTAAGCAGATGAACCGTTCTGGTATCTACATTGTGAATGGAAAGAAATTCGTCAAGAAATAAAATTTAAAGTAGAAAGTTATGAAATCAGTTAAGCTGCTCATGGCAACGGCCATGTTAGCCATCGGCTCTACAGCCGCTATGGCACAAGCATCCTACACAGATCAGGATGGAAATGAGTATCAGTTTCAGAAGCACTTCTTCTTAGATTTGCAGGGAGGTGCTCAGTATACACTCGGTGAAGCTAAGTTTGGCGACTTGCTCTCGCCTAACCTCCAGTTGGGCTTGGGCTATCAGTTCTCTCCTGTTTTCGGTATGCGCTTCCAGGTTAATGGATGGCAGAGCAAGGGCGGCTGGGCTGGATTCCGTGCTAAAGCAGGTGAGGCTCCTTACAATGCTGACTATAAGTTTAAATATGTAGCTCCGGGCGTTGACTTCATGTTCAACCTATCTAATCTTCTCTGCGGTTGGAACCCTAACCGCGTGGTGAATGTTACTGCATTTGCTGGTGGAGGACTGAACGTGGCATGGGGCAATGATGATGTAAACAATCTGGCTGCTACCCTGAAGAGTCTGAATGCATACAATCTGGAATATCTCTGGGATGGAACCAAGGTCCGTCCATATGGAAGAGCCGGTATTGATGTAGAGCTCAAGGTTAGCAAGGCGGTAAGCATCATGCTCGAAGGAAACGCCAATATCCTGAGCGACAAGTATAACTCTAAGAAGGCTGATAATCCAGACTGGTACTTCAATGCCCTGGCAGGTGTACGCATCAACCTGGGCAAGAGCTATACCAAGAAGGAGAAACCGGTAGAGGAACCTGCTCCGGCACCAGCTCCTAAGCAGGAATATGTTGCTCCTAAACCAGCACCTAAGCCAGCTCCTGTAGAGAAGAAGGTAGAGGAGATTCGCCGTGACATCTTCTTCAACATCAACTCTTGCAAGATAGCCCCTGCTGAGGACGCTAAGATCCGTGAGGTGGTTGACTTCCTGAACAAGAACACAGAGGCAAAGGTTGTAGTAACCGGCTATGCT
>NZ_JAHOEA010000007.1 GCF_019127135.1 Segatella copri
TTATTCCAAAATTACGTTAAATCACGCTTGTGAATTTTCACTTGCGAAACTTTAGTAAATATTAAATAGTTAAAAAATCAATCGTTACACAATCGTAATAAACACCAGGTCGTCAGGTCCCTGAAACCCCTTCAGCATCATTTCCAGCTTAAAGAGCACAGCTCTCGAGTTCTCCAGTCTTCCCACCTTCGTGTTATTCCCCACCAGGATGCAGCCCTGCGTATCCTTCACCGAATTACCGGAATGGATGCGGATGCCGTCGAAGAGAGGCACATCCATCAGCTGAAACAGCCTCCTGCCGAATTTAGGCGAATAGGTAAACCTCATCAGGTATCTCCCTTCCGGAATCGCCGTCATCCCCTTCACCTTCAGTCTCTTATCCCATTTTCCCCCATTCAGCAGGTTGCGTCGCGGCGGTTCCAGCGTATCGCAGAAAGGCTGCAGCCCTCCGTCACCCTTCAGCCCTCTGTCACCCTTCAGCCCTTCATCAGCCTCCAAGTCCCCCGTCTGGCTCCCGTTCCCTGCGATTCCATCGCAGGTCCCTTCTTCTTCTCTTTCCCCCAGGCAGTAAAGGCGCCCGATGGTATACCCTTTCTTTTTAGCGAAGCGAACCAGCTTCAGCTCCATGATTTTCGTTTTCTTTTTCATCATTTATTCATTTTAAAAAGTTATTACTCCAACCAGCGTCATTTCTTCCGAATCCTTTTCAGGAACCAGCCTCATTTCTTCTGATTTCCGGTTGCAAAGGTAGGGCAAAAAAACGAAAGGCTTCGTAGACCGCCCTCACGAGTCTACGAAGCCTATATTTCTCAAAACAAAGTTAACTATCTGATAATCACCTCATAAAAAAAATCAAAAAAACAAGAAAAAACTTTCATGGAGTCTACAAAGCCCCCATCAACATCCCCCTGTAATTCCGAAACAAACAACACCCATCAGATACGGGATGCGCTTACAACGCCTAATTTTTATCCTGATAGATTTCCGCCATTTTCTGTCTCATATCCTTAAAGATCTGCAATTGGCGCTCACGGGTCGTCGTATCGTTAAGAGCGCGACTCAAATCCTTATTGTAATTAGACAAATCCAGATTCACCGCCCTTCCAAACGCCCGGAAAGCCTCCTTCTTGGTGCAGCGAACCCCATCCTTATCCGTAAAAAGACCCAATTCATAAAGCACATTAACCACACGGATGAAATCAATCTTCTTTCCCCGAACAGGCGAAAGATAAACAGAAGAACCAGCCCCCTTCTCCTCCCCGTTTTCAGAAACAGATACAGAAGAGCCCGAAGAAGATACTGAAAAACCCGAAGAAGATACTGAAGAACCCGAAGGAGATACTGAAGAACCCGAAGGGGATACAAAAGAACCCGAAGGAGATACTGAAAAAGACCCTGATGAGCACCCTGAAAAAGACCCTGTAAAATCAGTATTCCCAGCAGCCCGGCAAGCCGCATCGCTAACCCCCAGTTTCTTGCACAGCAACTTCCTCAACAACCTATAGCTCAATATATTACGCAAAGCACAAAGCGGCGGCATAAGATAGCGAAGATGTGACAGAAACTTAGCATCATCAGCAATAAAGTCATACAGTCTTCCCGGCAGTTGCCTCACCTTCATTTCAGTATCAGCCAGCATCACCTGTGGCACGGATGTAGAAAAAGCCATCAAGTGGTCAAAGTCCTCTTTCACCCCTTCATCCTCCATCATCTGTTGCCACATTTCGCATCTTTTTCGGGTAACCTCAATGCATCCTCCTTTCACCAGCGCCCTATCCATCTTTTCAGCCATTTCCATCAGTTTTTGTCTTCCACTAGCCTCAAGCAGCTGTCTGTATCTCAGCACCCTTTCATGCGCCTCCCTGCTCACATCAAAGCTAACCTCCTCCAGCCAGCACCCCAAATACTCGCAAAGCATAACCTCAGAAGAAGAGAAAGAAGAAGAGCCAGAAGGAGAAGCAGAGCTAGAAGGAGAAGAAGAGCCAGAAGGAGAAGCAGAGCCAGCACTCCCCCTTTGCGCCCCCGTTCCCTGCGATTCCATCGCAGGTCCCCCGCCTTCCTCACCTGCCTCTATTTCTCCCAAGCAGAAATCGATGATGAGCTCCAGCGATTCTATCCTCTGCCTAAAAGCAGCAGGGAGGGCCAAAGCAGCAGGCTCCATCCACCCGCTCCAATCAAGAGCAGCAGGAAGAGAAAGAGAAGCAGCAGCAGAAGAAGAAGCAGCAGCAGAAGCAGCCCCAGCAGCAGAAGAAGAAGCCCCCTTCATCTTAGGCTTCTCTACCCAGAACACCCCGTGTTTCTCCACGTTCACCTCCGTCACCCTTACCGGTATCCCGACCCGAAGCCTTTCACCGTATTCAGCCACGCACTGATGGGCATCATCTGCAGCCAGATAAGCTATCTGCCGCCCATGCTCAAGCACAACAACTGCCTGAGTATCATAATGGTTCTGCTCATCAAGGCGAAGCACAACAAGGGGCAACTGGGCTTGCAAGCCCGACAACACCCTGATAGTACGCTGCTCCATTTCAGGAGTCTCCTGTGCATTGCCACGAAGGCTGGGGTTAGCAAAATAACGCACAGCTGTGGCGAGATAAGTAGTAGTTTTCTGTGTCATAAGTATAATTTTTTATCTATATTAGTTTTTACCAGAGGCAAGCTTATTCTTTTAGCTTGCTTGATGGGGGCAAAGATAGAAAAAATAATTGTTACCACCAAACTTTTTCTTCTCTTTTTTCAAAAGTAATCTATGGGCAAGAACTCTTCCCCTAAAGGGGAAACTCAAATATCTTTACATCTTGATGGTCAAAAGTGGTCATTAAGGTCATTGGTCATTAAGGTCATTAAGGATTCTCCAACGGGGAGTAAAAATAGAGACAATAATAAAAATATAAATATTTATATTTTTATTATTGTCCTAAAAAAATACCCCCAATCTCAAAGTGCTTAATGACCTTAATGACTAATGACCTTAATGACCACCCTCTTTTTCTCTCTCCCCTCAGCCTTCTCTTTATCTCTCCTTCCTCACCCCTCTAGCCGTAGTTTCATTTTTATGTCACGATGAAAAAATATTCTATCACGATATAATAATAACAGGCGCGCGCGAGCGTGGGTATGGAGATACAGCAGAAGCACCGTCAAACCGTCTTGTGCCGACTACCTGAAGACCTCTCGTTTTGTAAAGAAAAGTTAAAGTTGAAAAATATTTACGATTTTACTTGCCCATGTCAAAATTTTTTCGTACCTTTGCACCGTGAAATTCGAGAAAGCGCGCAAACTCGGGTTCACGCTTACAGATTTTCAATATTAATAACCACTTAAAAAAATTAAACATTATGGGAATGAAACTTAAGGCAATTGAGCGTAACGTATCTTTCGACAAGAACAAAACCCGCTACGCATTCGTGCTCACTCCAGAGCTCTACGGCAAACTTACTGCCGACAAGGTAATCAAGGAAGCTTCTCTCCGTTCCGGACTGCCAAAGGGTGTGGTAAACGCATCTTGGAACGCATTGAGCGACGTCATCGTGGCATGGGCCACTGAGGGTCACAGTGTGGCAATCCCAGGTCTCGGAACCATGCGATTCGGTGTGCGAGGCAACGCCGTTGAGAAGGTTGACCTCGTAAGTACCGCCCTCATCACCGCACGCCGCGTCATCTTCACCCCAAGTGTGGAGATCAAGGAGGAACTCGCCAACACCGCCATCAGCATTACTTGCTACGACCGCAACGGAAAGGTAATCAAGCAGGTTACTTCTGCCGACAAGGGCAACGTAGACGAGGAGGGCGATGGTAACAACCCTACTGGCGGCAGCGGAAATACCGGTGAAAACGGCGGTCAAGGCAGCGGAACTACCGAAGGTGGCGGAACTACCGAAGGCGGCGGAACTGACGGCGACGGAAACATGGGCTAGCCAAAGCCCCCTTCGGGGGGCTGCGCTCTTTCTGAGAAATCCTCCTGAAAAACGGAAACGAAGATTTCCAACACTGCTCTTAAAAACACGGAAACACAAGTATTTAACCACTAAAAAGAAAGGAAAATCATGATGAAAAAAGAAACATGGAAAACGCTGATACAGGTTATCATCAGCATTCTCACCGCCGTAGCAACTACTCTCGGAGTTACGAGCTGCATGTAGAAAAGGCGGTAAAGAAGAAACGCAAGGCCGCAAGGAAAAGGCGGCAAAAAATTAAAGCCCTGAAAGAGGCAAAAGCATCCTCAAAACATAAAGATGCTTTTAGCCTTTTCTCAGGGCTCTTTCTATATATAGAAAGTTTCAAAGTGGTTTTAGTATGGGCTGAATGCCCGAAAGCTACTTAAAGTAGCACGCTTTTTTATCTGATAACCTTCACCTCGCCATCCTTGGCAATCTTTACGATGCTCGAAGGCTGATGAGGTTTATGCTCCTGGCGACGGCTCCAGCAAACATAATCTACGGCATTGAGGATTTCCTCAGAAATGTCGCGATAATTCTGGGCAGCTGGCTCGCCACTCACATTGGCACTTGTGCTCACAATAGGCTTCTGAAAACGGTAACAGAGCTGCTTGGAGAAAGGCTCATACGTAACGCGCATCGCCAAACTTCCATCCTCTGCCACCAGATTACTAGCCACTCCACTCGCGTCATCCAGGATAACCGTGGTAGGTTTCACAGGCATCGCAGCATCAATGAAATCCCACGCCACCTGAGGCACATTGCGGAAATAACGAGCCATGCGGTCGGCAGAATCTGTCAGGCAGATAAGCGCCTTAGAGTCGTCACGCTTCTTAATTTCATAAACTTTCTTTACCGCCTCCGGATTGGTTGCATCACAACCTATTCCCCATACGGTATCCGTTGGGTAGAGAATCACTCCACCCTTGCGCATGCATTCCACAGCACGCTTGATATCTTCTTCTACAGTCATAATTACTATAAAAACTTAAATTCCTAATACCTAAAAATCGTCCTCAATATCCTTCCTCTGACACTCATAATAGGCAATGTCCTTCATGCCGTTGAGGAAGGCAGCTGCCTCCATGCGCTTCTTGCCGCTAAGCTGAAGTTCCTGAATGTTGAGCCATTCGTCGAGACAGGCTACCTGTAGCTGCTTGCCCTCAATGCGCAGCGAACCTACAGGCGCAGCGCCACGTTTTTCGCCCGAAAGATGGGTGGCAAACATCTTGAGCACCTGAATCTTTGCCGTGCTCGGCTTGCGAGACGGATGGGAAGTTGGCTCAGGGAATTTAACATAATCATCAGAACCCACAGCATTCTCCACCTTTCCTTCTGTAGGATCGTCAAAGAAAACTACCGTCTCCTTCTTCTTGATTTCGGTCCATGCACCAGGGTATGGAGAAAGACCGCGGATGAAATCATACACCTTCTTGGCTGGCTGGTGGAAGTCGATGCGGCAGGTATCCTTGAAGATTTTAGGAGCCGGCTTGAGTTCGGCACCCTCACCTATCAGTTTGCTCTGCGGAATGGAACCGATGTTGCCGTCGGCAGCGATGAGCGCATCAATGGTTTCCAGCGCCAGTTCGGCACCGAGATGCATCAGCCCGTCGTAAACATACTCCACATTTGCCGTCTCCGGAATAGGGAAACGCTTCTGCATGATGATGCGGCCGGTATCAATGTCGTGGTCGAGGAAGAAGGTAGTGACACCCGTCTCCTTCTCGCCGTTGATGACTGCCCAGTTGATTGGCGCCGCACCGCGATACTGCGGAAGGAGGGCTGCATGTACATTAAAAGTACCATATTGAGGCATCGCCCAAACCACCTCAGGCAGCATGCGGAAAGCCACTACCACCTGCAAATCGGCATGATAAGAGCGCAACTGCTCTACAAACTCCGGGTCCTTCATCTTTACAGGCTGCAACACCGGCAACCCGTGCTCCACGGCATACTGCTTCACCTGCGAAGGCTGCAGCGTATCCTGGTGTCTGCCCACCGGTTTATCAGGCTGCGTAACCACAGCCACCACGTTGTAACCGCCCTCTACCAGGCGCTTGAGGGATTCCACCGCAAACTCCGGTGTTCCCATGAATATGATTCTCAAATCCTTCTTCTCCATCACAATATTTAATATTTAATGTTTACTTGAAGCACAAGAATTCTTCATTCTTCGTTCTTCACTTAAAACTCCTACTCCGCCGACATATCCGCAACAATCTGCCTGTACATGGAATAGATTCTGGTACGGCTGATGTAACCCTTCAGCACGCCGCTCACATCTACCACTGGCAGCTGGGCGGCATCGGTTTTGTCAAATTTCTGCATCACCTCGTCCATGCTGTCGTGCTCGGTAAGAACGGCAGAAGGCTGCATCATCAGCTGGCGCACGGTGAAATGCTGATACAGTTCGGTGCGGAAGATGATGTGGCGAATCTTCGTAATATCTACCACGCCCAGCAGCACGCCCGCCTTGTCGAGAACCGGCAGGAAGTTGTTGTTGCTGCGGCTTATCTCGCTCACCAGCTTGCTCATCGGCAGATCAGGACCCACCGGATGATAATCTTTCTCAATGACATCCTGCATGCCCAGCAGCGTGAGCGCAGCCTTGTCAATATGGTGGGTGAGCAGCTTGCCCTCTCTTGCCAGACGCAGGGCGTAGATGCTGTGGCTCTCGAAGATGCTGATGGTGAGCAGCGAAGAGATGCACACGATCATCAGCGGCATGAAGAGCTGGTAGCCGCCCGTGAGTTCGGCGATGAGGAAGATGCCCGTAAGCGGGGCATGCATCACGCCCGTAATGAGACCCGCCATGCCCATGAGTGTAAAGTTTTGCTCAGGAACGTAGACGCCCACCTGGTTCACATTCCAGAGACGCGCAAAGAGGAAACCGGCAAAACCGCCAATGATGAGCGAAGGGGCAAAGGTACCACCGCATCCGCCACTGCCGTTGGTTGCCGAGGTGGCAAAAACCTTGGTAAAGGTTACCAGGGCGATGTAGAGGATGAGCAGCTGGTTGTGCCCGTAGAAGAGCGAACGGCTCATCACCTGCCCCCAGTCTTCCACATTCTGCCCCTTCAGCAGCACGTTGACTGCCGAATAGCCCTCGCCGTAGAGCGAAGGGAAGAGGAAGATGAGCGAACTCAGAATCAGTCCGCCAAACAGCAGTTTTACGTATGGATAAGGCGAAAGCTTGGCAAAGAAGCCCTCGCACGCCGACATGGTGCGCATGAAATAAAGGCTCACCAAACCGCAGAAAATGCCCAGCAAAAGGCAGGCTGGCACCCTGTCGAGCGCCCACGGACTGGTAAGCGTAAAATCGAAAAGGCTCTTGGAGCCCATCAGGATGTAGGTAAAGCAAGTGGCTGTTACACAACTGATAAGGATAGGCAGCAAGGAAGCCATGCTCAGGTCTACCATCAGCACTTCGAGCGTAAATACGAGTCCGGCAATGGGCGCCTTGAAGATGCCGGCAATGGCTGCAGAAGCACCGCAGCCCACCAGCAGAATCATGGTTTTCTTGTCCATGCGGAAAATTTGCCCCAGGTTTGACCCGATGGCCGAGCCCGTGAGCACAATAGGTGCCTCGGCTCCCACAGAACCACCGAAACCGATGGTGATGCCTGATGCCACCACCGACGACCAGCAGTTGTGGGCCTTGAGCTTGGAATTTTTGGTAGAGATGGCGTAAAGCACACGGGTGATACCGTGGGAAATGTTATCTCTGACCACATATTTGATAAAGAGCATGGTGAGGTAGATGCCCACAATCGGGAAGAGCAGGAAGAGCAGGTTGTAGGTGCTCTGGTTGAATCCCGAAGTGAGCAACAGCTGTATTTCGTGCACGATGCCGTGCAGGAAATATCCTGCCACCGACGCCAGAAGGCCGATGACGAAAGCCAGGATAAGGGTCATCTGGCGGTCGGAAATATGCTTTTTCTGCCAATCCACCATCCGGTTTATCCATCCCTCTTTCTGCCCGTAGTAATCTAGAATTTCTTCATCCATCTTTGTTTATTTTGAACTTTGAACTTTGAACTTTGAACTTTGAACTTTATGATATGCTGTCTTGGTGATTATCGGGTCAAGTAAGTGTAATCATAAAGTTCAAAGTTCCAAGTTCAATGTATTAGAATTCCGATGTAAAATGGAACTTGATGTGCTCAAAATCCTGCTGCGCCATGCTCAGCACGTAGCCCGAATCGGCGAGGAACACGTCGCGGCCCTCAATATCCTTGGCCATGTACTGATACTTGCGCTTCTTGAAGCTTTCGAGTTCCTGCTCGTCATCTGCCTCTATCCAGCAAGCCTTGTGGAGATGCACAGGCTCCCAGCGGCACTTGGCGTTGTACTCGTTCTCCAGACGGTACTGGATAACCTCGAACTGCAGCTGACCCACGGTACCCACGATGCGGCGGCCATTGAACTGGTTGACGAAGAGCTGCGCCACACCCTCGTTCATGAGCTGCTCCAATCCCTTCTGGAACTGCTTGCTCTTCATCGGGTCATCATTCTCGATGTACTTGAAAAGGAGTGGAGAGAAGCTTGGCAAACCGCGAAAATGCATCTTCTCTCCCTCCGTCAACGTATCTCCAATCTTGAAGATGCCGTTGTCTGGCAAACCAACAATGTCGCCCGGATAAGCCTCGTCAATGGTACTCTTGCGCTGCGCCATGAACTGGGTAGGCGAAGAGAAACGCACGTTCTTATCCAAGCGCACGTGGTAATATGGCTGATTTCTCACAAACTTGCCCGAGCATATCTTACAGAAAGCGATGCACGAACGGTGGTTTGGATCAATATTGGCTGTAATCTTAAAGATGAAACCGCTGAACTTTGGTTCTTCCGGCTCCACCAGTCGCTCCTCTGCCTGGGTTGGTCTTGGAGATGGAGCAATACGAACGAAACAGTCGAGGAGTTCCTGAACACCGAAATTGTTCAGCGCCGAACCGAAGAACACTGGGGCTACCTCGGCTGAGCGGTAGGTTTCTTCCTCAAACTCAGGGTAAACGCCGTCTACCAGTTCCAACTCCTCGCGCAGCTGTGCAGCCTCGCGCTCTCCTACCCGCTCATCCAGCTCAGCGCTCTGGATGTCTACCTCTACCTTCTCGGTAACACGCTGTTTGTTAGGGGTAAAGAGGTTGAGCTGATGCTCGTAGATATTGTAAACACCCTTGAAACGGGCGCCCTGACCGATAGGCCAGCTCAGCGGACGAACCTTGATTTTGAGCTCTTCTTCCAACTCGTCGAGCACATCAAACGGGTCGCGTCCCTCGCGGTCCATCTTGTTGATGAAGATGATTACCGGCGTATTTCTCATGCGGCACACCTCCATGAGCTTGCGGGTTTGTGCCTCCACACCCTTGGCAGAGTCAACCACGATGATGGCTGAATCTACGGCAGTAAGTGTGCGGTAGGTATCCTCGCAGAAGTCCTGGTGACCTGGAGTATCCAGGATATTCACCTTATAAGGTTCTCCCTCCTGTCCGGCAGGGAGATAATCAAATTCCATTACAGATGTAGATACAGAGATACCACGCTGTTTCTCAATATCCATCCAGTCAGAAGTCGCAGATTTGCGAATCTTGTTATTCTTTACGGCACCTGCCACCTGAATTTGTCCACCGAAGAGCAGAAACTTCTCGGTCAATGTTGTCTTACCAGCATCCGGGTGAGAGATAATGGCAAATGTTCTTCTTCTTTCTATTTCGTTCATCCTGTTGTATATATATAATAATGTATATTCTAAAAAAAGTAATCACTAATCACTGATCACTACATGTCGTCGTCATCAAACTTGAGTCCCTCAGTGCGGTCTTTGATGTAATAATCGCTGAGCAGACCTATGAAGACGGTAATCTCCTTGATGGCCCTTTCGGTTTCGGGCGTGATTTCCTTCTTCTGCAGGCGCAGCATCATCACGCCGTAGAGGGCGTCGAGGCAGGTTTCAATCTCGTTGAGGTCCTTGTCGCCCCGCTGGCGCAGCTCTACGATGAAAGGCAGCACCTTGTAATATTCGGCATTGTAGATAGGAAACTTGGTACTCTGCAGCAGCATGCCGTGCAGGTCAATGACGTCTTTCAGTATCACCTTATTAATATTAAGGTGTCCTCCCTCGCGCTTTCCCTCCTCGTTCATCATGCGAATCAGGTTGCCGAACCAGTCGAGTTCTTCCTCGCGCTGCTCGGGTGTAAAGTCGAACCGGTCTACATAATTTTTCTTGATGACAGGCAGCGAGCATCCGTAAGCTCGGATGATGTCCTCAATCTGCCACATATATAATAAGTATTCTGCGATACTTTTCTTTCTTAATTCTTGTGCTACAAACATTTTTCTGTATAAGAAGAAACGAGCTAAAGCCCCTATAAACTATTAACTATAAACTCTTTAAAATTCCGGCAGATGATACAGATTGAAAATCGTGCCGAAGAGAGCGATGATGGAGAAGATGATGACCACGCTGCCTATTACCTTATTGATAATGACGATGCCGTTGGTATCAAACTTGTTTCTGATTTTATCGATGAGCCAGGTGAGGCCGAACCACCACATCAGGGCTCCGAAGACGATGCTGAGGTAACCCACGCCCATTTCTACCGGCATATCAGGCACCACGAAGGCAAACTGAGCGAAGGTGGCCATGAAGAGGAACACGATGAGCGGATTGGAGAGCGTTACGAGAAACGCCGTTATGCCGTTGTGCATCAGCGTGCCCTGCTTGTTGCTCGACTTGTGCATGTTCTTCATCGGGTCGCTCTTGAAGCAGTAGATTCCAAACACGAGGAGCATCAGGCTTCCGAAAATCTGAAGATAGAACTTGTTCTCGGAGTTGCTCACAAAATCCATCACAAAACTCATGCCCAAGCCTGTGAATAAGGCATATACGATGTCGCTGCATGCGGCACCCACACCTGTTACAAAACCATACCAGCGGCCCTTGTTGAGCGTGCGCTGGATACATAGGATGCCTACCGGACCCATAGGGGCTGAGGCAAGAACACCGATGACGATTCCTTTGAAAATGAAGTCAAGGATGTTTATCTCAATTGGAAATGCTAAATTCATCTTATTAGTATCGTTACAATTTCTAACAGGCGGCAAAGTTACAAAATTTCGGGCACAAAGCACAATTTTTTCGCCTAAAAGTTCATTTTATTCCCGTTTTTTATATTTTCGGGCATGGATTACACGCATTACACGGATGTTCTACCTATATTATAAACTGAACTTTTGCAGTCTCGCAGAAAAAAAATCAGGAATTTATAATTTTTTATACATAGAAATAAAGGAGATTCCAAAGTTTTTCTGTATCTTTGCCGTGGTAAAAAATAATTCTAACTAATTTTTAAGATAACATGACAGATAATACACTTAAACCGTACGTAATAGGCCTTGACCTCGGTGGTACAAATTCAGTTTTCGGCATCGTAGATGCACGTGGCGAGATTAAAGCTACCACTGCCATCAAGACTGGCGGTTACCAAAAAGTTGAAGATTACGTAAAGGCTGCCGTAGAAGCCCTCCAGCCTATCATTGATACTGTAGGCGGCATTGACAAAATCAAGGCAATGGGTATCGGTGCGCCAAATGCAAACTATTATAATGGAACCATAGAGTTCGCTCCAAATCTTCCTTGGGCACACGACGGAGTTGTGCCACTGGCTGACATGTTCAGCAAATCACTCGGAGGTCTGCCTGTAGGTATGACCAATGATGCCAACGCCGCAGCGCTCGGTGAGATGACTTACGGTGTGGCAAGAGGTATGAAAAACTTCATCGACGTTACACTCGGTACTGGCGTAGGTTCTGGTATCGTTATCAACGGACAGATGGTTTACGGCTGCGACGGATTCGCAGGCGAATTGGGTCACGTTACCATGGTACGTGGCAAAGAAGGCCGTACATGCGGATGCGGCCGTACAGGATGTCTCGAAGCTTACTGCTCTGCCACAGGTGTGGCTCGCACAGCACGCGAGTATCTCGAGAAGAGCGATGAGCCTTCATTGCTCCGCGAGTTGAACCCTGAGGATATTACATCTTATGATGTGAGCGTTGCTGCAGGCAAGGGCGACAAGCTGGCACTGCGTGTATACGAGTTTACCGGCAAGATGCTCGGTGAGGCTTGTGCTGATTTCGCAGCCTTCTCTTCACCAGAGGCTTTCGTCTTCTTCGGTGGTCTGACCAAGGCTGGCGACCTCATCATGAAACCTATCCAGAAGGCTTATGATGAGCACGTGCTCCGCACCTTCAAGGGCAAGGCTAAATTCCTTGTTTCTACCCTTGATGGTAGTTCTGCTGCCGTACTCGGTGCGAGTGCTGTGGCTTGGGAAATGTAAAGATTTTGAAAGATTTAAGAAGGTTATTAGAGGCCTTTCCTCCATTGGGAAGGTAAGATTTAAGTTTATACAAACTCGCGAAACTCGTGAGAGGATTGTAGCGAGGGTATCAGAAAAGCCTGGCACTCGAGAGAGCGTCAGGCTTTGCTTTTCTTATCATAAACAAAAAACCTCAACAACCACCATGCGGTCATGGTGGTCATTAAGGTCATTGGTCATTAAGGTCATTAAGCTTTTTCCAACCAGTTTCTCACCATCTTCTTGCCATCTGGCGTCAGCACGCTTTCCGGATGAAACTGAATACCATGAATATCATAGTTCTTATGCTTCAGACCCATGATGCAACCATCATCACTTACTGCCGTAACATCCAGACAGTCAGGGAATCCCGAGCGGTCTACCACCCAAGAGTGGTATCTGCCAATCTCTATGCGCTTGTCCAACCCGTCGAAAATAACATCGTTGCCAAACTGGGTGCAAGGGGTTGCCACTCCATGATACACCTCAGAAAGATTGGTAAGCTTGGCTCCAAACGCCTCGCCTATGGCCTGATGACCCAGACATACGCCCAGCATCGGCTTGCGGCCTGCATACTTGCGGATAACATCCATCAGCAGTCCCGCCTCCGACGGAATGCCCGGCCCCGGACTCAGAATGATCTTGTCGAAGCGTTCCAGCTCCGGCAACTGGAACTGGTCGTTGCGGAACACCGTAACGTCAGCTCCCAACTCCTTTACCAGATGGGCAAGATTATAGGTAAAGGAATCGTAATTATCTATGATTACTACTTTCATCTTCATTATTGATTATTGATTAGTGATTACAACTCTTCAGCAATGTGAATCGCCTTGGTCAGCGCACCGAGCTTGTTGTTACACTCTTCCAGCTCATACTCATCATTGCTCTTTGCCACTACTCCACTACCCGCCTGGAACCAGAGTTCGCCGTTTCGGCTGATGAAGGTACGTATCACGATGGCCTGATTCAGGTCGCCGTTCAGACCGATAAAACCGATACAGCCTCCGTAGGCACCGCGGTTGTGAGGCTCCAGCTCTGAGATAATCTGCATCGCTCTCACCTTAGGCGCACCGCTCAGTGTGCCGGCAGGGAAGGTATCAATAAACTCCTTGATGTGGTCGGCATGCTCATCCAGCTCTCCGCTCACACGGCTCACAAGATGGATAACATGACTGTAGAACTGCATGTCCTTGTAGAAATCTACCTTCACCCCATGGCAGTTGCGGCTCAAATCATTGCGTGCCAGGTCTACCAGCATCACGTGCTCAGCATTCTCCTTCGGGTCGTTGCGCAAGAATTCAGCAGCCTTGCGGTCTTGCTCCATATCTCCTGTGCGTCGGGTGGTTCCGGCAATCGGGTCGATGAACGCCTTGTTGCCCACGATGCGGTTGTGGGTTTCAGGCGAAGAACCGAAGATGCGGAATCCGCCGAAGTCGAAATAGAAGAGGTAAGGCGAAGGGTTGATGCTGCGCAGCGCACGGTAGAGTTTGAAATCATCGCCCTCATATTTCTGTACGAAGCGGCGGCTCACCACAATCTGGAATACATCTCCGCGCAGGCAGTGCTGTATGCAGCGGCGTATGTTGGCCTTGTGCTCCTCATCGGTGAGGGTAGAAAAGGTTTCGCCCACAGGGTGGAAATCGTAAGGCTTCACATTGGCCTTGTTTACCGCCTTGAGCAGTTCTTCGAGCTCTTCACTCTTCACTCTTCGTTCTTCACTCTCTTCACTCTCCTGGAGCGCAATGAGCTCCATGGTGTTGTTGAAATGGTCGAAGACGATGATGTCCTTATACATGATGTAATAGATGTCGGGCGCATCATTCTTCTCCATGGTGGTGTCCTTGACCGGGATATTCTCAAAATATCTCACCGCATTGAAGGTGGTGAATCCGTAGAGTCCGCAGAACTCCTTGCTCTCGCCCTCAACATGGAAGGAAGAGATGAAGTCGTTGATACTCTTTGAGATGGCGAGTTTGCACTCCTCGCCCTTGCCGGCACCGAAGGCAGGAAGCTGCTCTTTCTCTACTCTTCCGTCGGGATAGGTCTTGATGACCTCACCATGACTCACGGCGATGCTTGCCAGCGGATGCACACCGATGAAGGAGCGCGAATTCTCGGAGCCATGATAGTCGGAACTCTCCATCAGAGCCGACTGCGGATAAATATCTCTCAGCCGCATGTAGACTCCCACCGGCGTATAGAGGTCGGCGAGAATCTTGCGGGTAACTGTCTTGTAACTAAACTTTGCCATTTTATTTATAATTTACAGTTTATAGTTTATAGCATGAACCGCTTTGACAATCTTGCTCAACGGCGCAGCCTCTATAAACTATAAACTATTAACTATTAACTATTTAAAAACTGCCGTACTCTCCTGCCATTTCCTTATGGCTCAAATACGTTTCTACATCCTTGTCGCCACGGCCTGACACGGTGAGCACCACCACATCATCCTTCTTGAACTTCATCTTCTTCAGGGCTGCCACGGCGTGCGCACTCTCAATGGCAGGAATGATGCCCTCCATGCGGGTGAGCTCGTAACCGGCGTAGATGGCCTCATCGTCCTTGATGGCGAGCACATGGCTCCTGCCCGATGTGGCAAGGTCGGCGTGCATAGGGCCGATGCCCGGATAGTCGAGACCGGCACTGATGGTGAAGGCTTCCTCTATCTGTCCGTCCTCGGTCTGCATCACGAGGGTACGGGCTCCGTGGATGATGCCTTCTGTGCCGCAGTGCATGGTGGCAGCGGTGTAATCGGTATCTATTCCGTGACCTGCAGCCTCAGCCAGATAAATCTTCACGCGGTCATCATCAATGTAGTGGTAGATGGTTCCGGCAGCGTTGCTTCCGCCACCCACGCAGGCGATGAGGTAATCAGGATAGTCGCGGCCTATCTTCTCCTCCAACTGCCATTTCAGTTCTTCGCTGATGACGCTCTGCATCTTGGCAACAATGTCTGGATAAGGGTGCGGACCCATGGTAGAACCTACGATGTAGAAGGTATCCTGCGGGTGGCAGCACCAGTCGCGTATGGCCTCAGAGCAGGCATCGCTCAGCGTCATGTTGCCGGTGCGCACAGGGTTCACCTTGGCTCCCAGCATCTTCATGCGCTCTACGTTGGTATGCTGGCGCTCTACATCGGTGGCACCCATGAAAATCTCACACTTCATGTTCATCAGGGCGCATACCGTAGCGGTAGCCACACCGTGCTGTCCGGCTCCGGTTTCGGCAATGATGCGGGTCTTGCCCATCTTCTTGGCCATGAGAATCTGACCGATGGTGTTGTTGATTTTGTGTGCACCGGTATGGTTCAGGTCCTCGCGCTTCAGATAGAGCTGGCATCCGTACTTCTCGCTCATGCGCTTGGCATAATAAAGAGGTGAAGGACGGCCCACATAATCTTTGAGCAGCGCGCGGTATTCCTTCTTGAACTCCTCGCTCTCAATGATTGGCTTGTAAGCCTGCTGCAACTCGGTTACACATTTATATAATATCTCAGGAACATAAGCTCCTCCAAATTTTCCAAAAAATCCTTTTTCGTCAACTTGATACATAATACTTAGTTTATAATTTATAATTTACAGTTTATAGGGCAAGCCTGCTATACGGCGAAGCCGCTGTTAACTATCAACTGTCAACTACTTTTCGAGGCACTCAAAAAGCCTATCTAAAGCCTTATCCGGATCACCGGTTTCATTGAGCAGGGTTACAAACTTGCTGCCGATGATGGCTCCCGCCGCATTATCCTGCGCACTGGTAAGCGTCTGCTTGTTGCTGATGCCGAAACCTATCATGCGAGGATTGCGCAGATTCATGCCGTTGATGTGGTTGAAATAAGCCAGCTTGGCATCGCCGAAACTGCTCTGGGCACCCGTGATGCTCGCGGAGCTGACCATGTAGATGAAACCATCTGTATGCTCATCGATGAAACGGATGCGCTCCTCGCTGGTTTCTGGCGTAATCATCATGATGACACGGATGTCATACTTGTCGGCAATGGGTTTCACCACCTTCAGATAATCATCAAAAGGAAGGTCTGGGATGATGGTGCCGCTCACTCCGCTCTCTACGCAGCTCTTGAAGAAAGCCTCAATGCCGTAGTGCATGATTGGGTTCAGATAACCCATCAGCACGAGTGGAAGCTGCACTTCATCCTTGATTTCCTTCAACTGGGCGAAGAGTTTCTTCACCGTCATTCCGTTCTTCAGAGCCACGGTTCCGGCACTCTGGATAACAGGACCATCTGCCAACGGATCACTGAAAGGGATTCCTACCTCAATCATATCTATTCCCTTGCGCTCCATCGCCTTAATTACATCACCGGTACCTTCCAAAGTTGGGCATCCGGCGCAGAAATACAAGCTCAAAAGCTTGCGGTCTTTATTGTTTGCAAATAATGCATTTATCTTATTCATTTTTTCACTTTTTTATTTTTTACTTTTTTTACCCTTTTACCTTTTTACCTTTAAAAGGAATTCCTTGAGTTTCTCTACATCCTTCAGTCCCGGTTCTGTCTCAAACCTGGAGTTGAGGTCGATTCCTACGCACCGGGGATGGTGGAAAGACAGGATGCGGGAAGCATCTTCCGGACCGATGCCGCCACTCAGCAGGAATGGAACATCGCCATCATATTCATCCAGAACCTGCCAGTCAAACTGCTGACCACTTCCGCCCACCGTCTTGCATTTGGTGTCGAAAAGGAAGTAGTCAACAGCGCCTACATATTCCTTATATTTCTGAATGTCCCCCGCAGTGGAAACACTGATGGCCTTGATTATCTTCATATCCCCCCTTGCTTCACGCAGCTGCTCACAAAGTTGCCTGCTCTCGTTTCCATGCATCTGCACCGCATTCAGGGAGAAGGAATGAATCTTGTCCAACATCGTAGAAACGGAATCATTCACGAAGACTCCCACTCTGCATACATTGCGGTCAGCATCAGAGCGAGGTACCACCTGACTGGCATACCGTGGAGACTTAGGATAGAAGATGAATCCCATCATATCTACGCCGAGTTGCGCAACCTGCTTTACATTATCAGGTTCCCGCATTCCACAAACCTTTACTAACATTTTCTTTATTGTTTTAAGTTTCGCAAGTTTTGTCCCACACGCCCTGAAAGGGCAGAAGCCCCTAGCCCAGGGCATCGCCCTGGGTAATTACGGACGCAAACCTGTCGCCCTGTAAGGGCAAAAGCTTTAAAACTCCAGACAAAACATAAAGCTTTTGCCCTTACAGGGCGCCTTACTGATTGCCTTTATACCCAGGGCGATGCCCTGGGCTAGGAGCTTCTGCCCTTTCAGGGCGTTAGGAGCAAAACTTGCAAAGTTGCTGTTTCTACCTTTCTCAGGGCGTTAGGAGCAAACAATCCTATAATTTAGAAATAAATTCTGCAAGCGCCACGCCCGGGTCTACCTGTTTCATGAACTGTTCGCCCATCAGGAAACCTTTGAAGCCGCCTTCTTCTCTCAACCGGAGAACCGTCTGCGGGTTGGAGATACCACTCTCGCTCACCCTGCACACATCCTTCGGGAGTTTCTCTGCCAATCTGAAGCTGTTCTCTACATCCGTAAAGAAGGTTCCGAGATTCCGGTTGTTGATGCCGTACATATCCGGTTCCAGTTCAGCATACTCGAAGTCGTGCTCATTATGCATCTCGAGCAGCACCTCCATGCCCAGCTGGTGAGCCATGTTCATGAGTTGCTTACACTCCTCCTTGGTCAGGCAGGCCGCAATGAGCAGCACGGCAGAAGTTCCGCAGTATCTCGCCTGCAGCAGCTGGTATTCCTCAACCACGAAGTTCTTATATAAGATAGGTAGGGTAACGCCCACGTGGCGCGCCTCCTGAATATACTCATCATATCCTCCGAAGTAATCAATGTCGGTGAGGATGCTGAGCGCCGAGGCTCCGTTCTGCTGGTAAGCGAGCGGGATGATGCTCGGCTTGCCTTCCTGCTTGATCCAGCCCTTGGAAGGCGATTTGCGCTTGAACTCAGCGATGATTCCCGTCTCCGAGTTCATCAGCGCCTCCTTCATGCTTCCGCCTGGCACCCGTCCCCCATCCTCCTGCATCTTCTGCTCGGTGAGGGTTATCATCTGCCGCGGCTGGATGAAACGCTTGCGCTGCTCAATCTCTATTCTTTTATGAGCAACAATTTCCTCTAATATATCAGCCATTCTTTTACTTTGAACTTTAAACTTTGAACTTTGAACTTTGAACTTTATGATTACCTTTGCTTCCTAAAAACGGGAGCCAGAAGCCAGGAGTAAAGAACCAGGAGCAAAGAACCAGGAGCAAAGAACCATATCCCCCTCCGGTCCCCGTTCCCTGCGATTCCATCGCAGGTCCCCTTCTCCTCAGCAGTCTTTCGCCTTGCCCTTTATCTGTTTATCTCTACGAACTTCTTAAAGGTAGCGAGCGCCTTACCCGAGTCGATGCTCTCTCTAGCAATTTCCACGCATTCCTCAATGCTCTTCTGACCCTTCTCCATTACCTGGATGCCGAAGGCTGCATTGGCGAGAACGATGTTCTTCTGGGCTGGGAGCGCACGGTTTTCAAGCACCGCATCAAAGATATCCTTAGCCTCTTCCTCTGTGGCTCCACCTCTCACCTCTTCTGGCTTGGCAATCTCGAAACCGAGATCCTGAGGCTTGAAAATCTTCTCATAGCTGTTGGTGGTTACCTTGAAGTCACTGGTAAGCGAAATCTCATCATATCCGTCGATGCTGTTCACAATGCCGTAGTCAATGCCCAACTTCTGGTAAACCTGATTGTAGAGGCGCATCTGGTCGAGATTGGCTACACCCAGCAACTGGCACTTAGGCTGACTAGGATTGACAAGAGGACCTAACAGGTTGAACACGGTAGGAAACTGCAAAGCCTTGCGGATAGGACCCACAAACTTCATTGCCTTGGCGAAGAGCTGGGCATGAAGATAAACGATGCCTGCCTCGTTGATGCTGCGGTTCAGCTTGTCCATGTCGTCGGTAAACTGGACACCGTGGTTTCTGATGACGTTGCTGGCGCCGCTCACCGAGGTAGCCGCATAGTTGCCGTGCTTTGCCACCTTGTAACCCGCACCCGCAATGACGAAGCAGGAGGTGGTAGAAATGTTGAAGGTATTCTTGCGGTCACCACCTGTTCCCACCACGTCAATGTAGCGGTCGCAATCCAGGATGGCTGGCACACCTGTGGCAAGAATTCCGTCACGGAAACCGAGCAGTTCATCTACCGTTACGCCTCTCATCTGCAAACCGGTGAGCAGGGCTGTAATCTGTTCCTCAGGAAATTCACTCTTGGTGATTCCTACAATGATGTCTCTGGTTTCCTCACGGGAAAGTTCCTCGTGGTTCAACATTCTGTTCAAAATGTCCTTCATTTCCATAGTTAATATCTCCTATATATTTTTATTTTTCGTTGTAAAAAGAAAAAGGGACCTGTCGTAAGTTACGGCAGGCCCCTAGTATATTATGTTGTTCACATCTACATACGGTGTCTCGACTCACGACTTTTGGAATCTTGAGTTACGCCACCACCATGATGTAGATACGAATGTATTCATATTGCTTTTTCTTTAAATTGTTTGTTACTACTAAAACGAGGCGTTTCTTTCTTTTTAACGAAAAGATTCTCCTTCGTTCTTCATTTCTTCTGCAAAAGTACAGTTTTTCTTTTAAACTACAAACTTTTTGTCGAGAAATTTTAGGATTTAACACTATTTTATCATCTAAATCTCCATTTCGCCCACTTTTCCTTCCCCTTCTCTCCCCTATACCTTATTATATATAGGGAGAAAAGAAAAAAATATTTCATTATATTTAGGGAGAAAAGAAAAAAAATATTTCGCCGAAATGTAATAATCTGCCAGACGTGCCGTTATTTATCTAGAGGACAGGTAACAGGCAGAGGAAAACTCCACAGAAAGTAATGCCTGTTCTTGAAAGCAACAGATAAAAGTAGTATTCATTCAAAAAAAGATTCATGCCTATGAAGCAAGTTTTTACACCAAAGAAAATGAGACCTTCGGCTCAGACCATCTACTTCATCAAGCAGATAGCCTACTCCTATCATACCATGGTGCAAAATGGTAAGCTAAAGGTGTGCTATCCTAACTAAAAGAAGAAGAAAGATGAAAACAATGATATCCCCTTCGTTGCTCTCAGCCAACTTCATTGACCTGAAGAGCGACATAGAAATGATTAACAAGAGTGAGGCCGACTGGCTCCACCTCGACGTGATGGACGGCGTCTTCGTGCCCAACATCTCGTTCGGATTCCCTGTGCTCGAAGCCGTGAGCAATGTGTGCACCAAGCCCCTCGACGTACACTTCATGATTCAGCATCCGGAAAATTACATTGAGCAGACAGCCAAGCTCGGCGCCATGATGATGAATGTGCACTACGAGGCTTGCACCCATCTGCACCGCACCATCCAGCAGATTCACGCAGCAGGCATGAAGGCAGGTGTCACCCTCAACCCTTCTACCCCGGTATGCGTGCTGGAAGACATCATCTGCGATGTGGACATGGTACTGCTGATGAGCGTAAACCCAGGCTTCGGCGGACAGAAATTCATCGAAAACACCATCAAGAAGGTAGGCCGTCTGCGCCAGCTCATCAAAGAGAGCGGCAGTCAGGCACTCATCGAGGTTGACGGAGGTGTGCAGGCAGAAACAGCCCCTAGACTGGTGAAAGCCGGAGTAAACGTGCTGGTAAGCGGAAGTTATGTGTTCAAGAGCACAGACCCTTATGCTACCATCCATGCCCTGAAAGAACTCCACTAACCGAGATCCAGGTAAATATTGTGCTCCTTAGCCATCTTACGGAGGTTAAGGAGCGCATAACGCATTCTTCCCAGACTCGTATTGATGCTCACATTGGTACACTCGGCAATTTCCTTGAAAGACATCTGCTGATAATAACGCATGAAAACCACTTCGCGTTGTGGAGCCGGCAAAAAATCTACCAGTTTCTTCACATCACAGAGAATCTGCTTGCGTATCATCTCCTGCTCGGCACAATCTGCCTGGAAATCTTCACCACGCAAACACGAAAGATCATTATCATTAGCCTGTTCTACCATGCGGAATACACAATGACTGCGGTAACCGTCAATGATTACATTATGGGCAATACGGATTAACCACGAGATAAATTTGCCCGAACAGGAATACTGGCCAGCATGCAAACGACTGATTGCCTTCACAAATGTCTCCTGGAAGATATCATTCGCCAAATCCTCATCGTGAACCACGAAAAGAATATAAGAGAACAATTTCTCCTCGTTGCGGGAAAGCAACAGGTCAAAAGCTCTGTTGTCGCCCCCGACATAAGCCAAGGCCAACTCTTCGTCTGTCATATTATTGAGTTTTCTCATTTTCTTAATCTATTTATGTTAAGTAAATGTCTAAATCAATAGGCTTTCTGGAATTTATTGTGTTAATAATATTAAATATCGTTGCAAAGGTAACATTTTATTTTGAAAACACCAAACTTTTTGGCAAAAACATTTATTTTTAACATTACCCGTACTTGTTTTCCAAATAAAATTCGTAACTTTGCACCGATGTGTTAAGCATCAAACCCAACAAACGAATAAACTGATTCATACAAACGAATAAATACATTTAAAAATCATAAAACTAGAACAAAGACAATGAAGAAATTCTTTAAGACCCTACTCGTTGCTCTGCTCCTCATCCCTACCTGCGCTTGGGCGGATAATGGATGGAACGATGCTGAATATCAGCGCATTGAACAGAGCATACAGTTGCCTAACATCAAGCAGGCAACCAAGAAGTATGTAATTTCTGCCTATGGAGCCAAGCAGAACGCTTCGGCTGCACAGAACCAGAAGGCAATCAACAAACTCATCGCCCTCGTCTCTAAGAAAGGTGGCGGTACCGTAGTCATACCGAAGGGTACCTGGCGCACAGGAGCCATTGAGATGAAGAGCTTCGTAGAACTGAATCTCGAAGAAGGTGCCGTACTGCAGTTTGCCTTTGAGCCAAAACTCTATCCGCTGGTTCGCACCGCATGGGAAGGACTGGCATGCTGGAACTACTCTCCATGCATCTACGCCTACAAGGTTTCCGACATCGCCATTACCGGTAAAGGTACCATCGACGGAGGCGGCAACAATGATACATGGTGGCAGTGGAACGGCAACCCTTACTTCGGATACAAGGAGGGCGTAACCAAGGAACACCAGAAGATGGGCTCCCGCGCCAGACTGCAGAAAATGGCAGAAGACGGCGTGCCTTTTGATGAGCGCAAGTTCGGTATGGGACAGGGCCTCCGCCCTCAGCTCGTCAACTTCGTACGCTCTGAGCGCATCCTCATCAAGGACGTAAAGATGATCAACTCGCCTTTCTGGGTGATGCACCCTCTGCTCTGCAAGGACATCACGGTAGACGGCGTAACTGTTTGGAACGAAGGACCTAACGGAGACGGATGCGACCCTGAGGCATGCGAGAATGTACTCATCCAGAACTGTATCTTCCACACCGGCGATGACTGCATCGCCATCAAGAGCGGACGAAACAACGACGGTCGTCTCTGGAACAAACCATCCAAGAATATCATCATCCGCAACTGCCGCATGGAAGACGGACACGGTGGCGTAGTCATCGGTTCTGAGATTTCAGGCGGATGCGAGAATGTATACGCCGAGAACTGCGAGATGGACTCTCCTCATCTGGAGCGCATCCTCCGCATCAAGACCAACAACTGCCGCGGCGGACTCATCCAGAACATCCACATGCGCAAGGTTACCGTAGGACAGTGTAAGGAAGCCGTGCTCAAAATCAACCTCGACTATGAGCCAAGAGAGGCTTGCTACCGCGGATTTGAACCTACAGTGCGCAACGTGAGCATGGAAGATGTTACCTGTCAGAAGAGCAACTACGGTGTGCTCATCATCGGTGGAAACAAGGTAGAAAACGTATACGACATCCATGTAAAGAACTGTAAGTTCAACGGTGTCATCAAGCAGCCTACCAAGGTTACCGGCAAGACAAGAAACGTGAAGTTCGACAACCTCATCATCAACGGCTCACTGGTTCTCAACAAGGAAGACCGTCCTTACCAGACCTACTCAGAGTGGCTCACTCACAGCGAGATGCAGCGCGTGCCTCAGTCTTACCTGCTCGACTTCAGCAAGAAGCCAAAGTGGAGCTACGTAATGGGCATTGAGATGGAAGGTATGCTCGACACCTACCTCCACTACAAAGGCGGAAAGAGCACCTTCAAGGGAGCTGATGCCGAAGCCAACAACGAGGCAATCATCAACTACCTGAAAGAATATCCAGCCAAGATGATTGACGAAAAGGGAAACATCACAGGCTACAAATATGAGGATTTCAACCTCGACAATGTGCGCACCGCGAAGTTTATCCTCCGCATGCACAACCTCTTCCCTAGCAAGAGTAGCGAACTGGCACTGAAGACGCTCTTCAAGCAGCTGCAGAACCAGCCTCGCACCAAGGAAGGCGTTTACTGGCACAAGGCTATTTACGCCAACCAGGTATGGCTCGACGGCATCTTTATGGGTTTGCCTTTCTACTGCAACTACGCCGTTCAGAACCTCAAGCCTAAGAAGGCGAAGAAGATTCTCGACGATGCGGTAGACCAGATTGTGAAGACCGACCTGCGTACCTACGACGAGAAGACGCAGCTCTGGAAGCATGCTTGGGACGAAACCCACAGCCAGTTCTGGGCAAACAAGGAAGACGGAAAAAGCCAGCATACCTGGGCAAGAGCCCTCGGATGGTACGTCATGGCAATGACCGAATGCCTCGACGCCATGCCAGAAGATTATGCGCGCCGCGGCGAAATCATCACCTTATTAAATAAGGCAATGAAGAGCGTGGTGAAATACCAGGATAAGAAGACGGGCGTATGGTACGACGTGATGGATGTAAAGGATCCTCGCAACTACCTCGAGAGCACCGCTTCAAGCATGTTTGCCTATGTTCTCCTCAAAGGTTACCGCAAGGGATACCTCGGCAAGGAATATCAGGAAGCAGGTATCAAGGCTTATGAGGGTATCCTGAACAACTTCATCAAGGTAAACCCAGACAAGACCATCAGCCTTACCCGCTGCTGTGCTGTCAGCGGACTCGGCCCTGGCCCTGGCCCATACGTAAAGAAGCCAAACTACAAGCGCGACGGCAGCTTCGACTATTACATGAGCGAGCCTATCCGCGACAATGATGCCAAGGGCGTAGGTCCTTTCATCTGGGCTAGTCTGGAAATGGAAATGCAGGGACTGAATAAGTAAAACTTAGTTAATAGTTTAAAGTTTACAGTTAATAGTTAATAGTTTAAAGTTTATAGCGGCTTTGCCGTATAGCAAGATTGCCCATATAAACTATTAACTGTAAACTATTAACTATAAACAGAATTCACCGATGGAAAAGAAAATATTCATAACAATGGCAGCAGCACTCATGAGTGCTGCTGCTTTGGCACAAACTCCAGCCTTTCCGGGCGCAGAAGGTCACGGAAGATACGTAACCGGCGGAAGAGGCGGAAAAGTAGTACACGTAACCAATCTCAACGACAGCGGAACAGGTTCTTTCAGAGAGGCTGTCAAAACGGGGAAGAGAATCATCGTCTTCGATGTGGCTGGCGTCATCGCCCTGAAGTCTGATCTCAAGATAGGTGACAACATCACCATCCTCGGACAGACTGCCCCATCTCCGGGCATCACCCTCAGATATTACACCGTTCAACCGGGCAACAACAACATCATCCGTTTCCTCCGCATACGCCGCGGAGAGGAAAAGAACATCAATGACGGTGCGGATGCTACCTGGCAGCGCAACAAGACCGGCATCATCTTCGACCACTGTTCCTTCAGCTGGAGCATCGATGAGGTGGCTTCATTCTACGACAACAACAATTTCACCATGCAGTGGTGTACCGTTGCCGAAAGTCTCACCAATCCGGGTCACTCTAAGGGTGCACATGGTTACGGAGGCATCTGGGGCGGTAAGCTAGCCAGCTTCCACCACAACTTCATAGGTCATCTCATGAACCGCGGTCCGCGTTTTAATGGTGCAAGATACGGATGGACAGGCTACACCAGCAACAAGAATTATTCAACCTACCAGTGGAAGAACACAGTGCAGGCTGAAAACGTAGACTTCCGCAACTGCGTAATGTATAATGCGCAGGGCACCTGCTACGGAGGTCCGGGCGGCGGACAGATTAACATCGTGAACAATTACTACAAGGCTGGACCTAGCCAGGGACTTAAAGGAACTACTCTGAATGGTCTCAAGGTAGATGTAAGCACAGGCAAGGAACGTGGCAGCCAGGAACGTATCACTCTGGTAACCGTATCAACCAGCAGTAATTCTGACAAGAATCATCCTGAGTTTTACGAAATGACCAGCAGATACTTTATCAATGGCAACACCACGGAAACCACCAAAGGATCTGTTACAAAGAACAAAGACTGGAAGGGCGTAAGCTACGACAAGGGTACTTATACATACAATGATGAGATTTATTCAGCCGACAAGAAGAATCTTTATGGTGATGCAGTAGAACATAAGACCATCAACGGAGTTTCCTGTGTCAAGATCAAGATGGACGAACCGGCTCCTACAGGAGAGGTTACTACCCACTCTGCTGCCGAATCCTTCAACAAGGTATTGTCGTACAGCGGCGCCTCACTCTACCGCGATGAGATTGATGCGCGCTACATGGAAGAGGCTAAGACCGGAACAGCCAAGTATAAGGGAAGCATTACCCAATCACCTGGCATCATCGACAAGGTGGCAGATGTAAACGGTTACACCGAGGCTAACTTCGGCACCGCTACTCGCCCTGCCGACTTCGACACCGATAAGGACGGAATCCCAGATTCATGGGAGACAGCCAATGGTCTGGATCCAAACGACGCCACAGATGCCCTCACCTACTCGCTTGACAGCAAGGAGTACTACACCAACCTTGAGGTTTACGCCAATTCGCTGGTTGAGGACATCATGAAGCAGGGCAATGCTGATGCCGAGAACAAAGTAGATGAATACTATCCTGCATGGAAGAATCCTACAGGCATCTCACAAATCACCGGTTCCAATCCAAGTGAGCTGGTCAAAGTAACGTATTACAGCCTCAACGGCACCCTCCTTTCTGCTCCTCAAAAAGGAATCAACGTCCGCAAGATGTTGTTTAAGAACGGAAAGACCGTAACGGATAAGGTAATAAAGGAATAAACAAAAAACTCTTATAAACAAAAAGGGCATTCCCTCCATTTGGGAATGCCCTTTAGTTTTATCTGTTTACACAATCTGTTACTTTACATACTTCTTACCGTTCTTGATTACCAAGCCCTTTGCAGAAGAAGAAACCTCCTGACCAGCCATGTTGTAGGTCTTACCATTCTTCTTGGCTGCGGCAGCGTTTACAGAAGAAATGCCGGTTGATGTGCCAACCTTATACTTAAAGCCATAGAAACCCATTTTAGTACCTGCAGCAAGCACATAGTAAGTACCACCAGCAGCAACATCGAAGGTTACAATACCATTAGACTTAGCATCAATGATGTTCTCACCCTTGTCATTCTGTGTGAACTTCTGAGAATCACCACCCTTTTCACTAGGCAAATTGTAAGAATCAGGAGCCACCTCATCAAAATTCGCATCCAAAATATGAAAACCCTTGTTTCCACCCAACTGTACACCAACAGTTACAGAACCAGCCTTTACTGGATCTAACTTATAAACACAACCTGTTGGCTCGGCTTTATTCACCAACTTACCATTGTTCTTACCACATACATAAGCAGTAAAAGCAGCTTCAGCCCAGTTATCAGTAGACTTACCATCAGCGAAAGCAACACCAGCTTTTTCCATATAAGTCAAAGTGATGTTTTCTACTGATGTAATCTTATCACCAGCATTTACCTTGTCACCCACCTGCACTGCATAAGTGCCTTGAGCGTTCATACTTGCTGCCATGGCGACAGCTGCAATAAGAGTAAAGAATTTCTTCATAATCGTTTATTTTAAGTTTATAAATTAAATTTAGTTGACGAATAACTGTATTGCAGTTTAATTCATTTGCTAGTTCTTTTCGGTGGCAAAAATAACAAATCATTTTGAGAATCTCAGAAAAATGTGAACCAAAATGAACTAAAACTACGAAAACGTTTGCGTAACTTTTAGAACAAAACAAAAACAAAAACACCTTAAATAAAAATAATAAGTGTATTTTTGCACTTACAATCTTAAAGATAGAAAGTATAAATAATAAGTATAACAACCTAAAAGGCAAACAAATGAAAAAGAATCTACTCAGATTGGGGCTTCTCAGCCTGTTGCTTGTCTTTGCTTTTATTGCAAAGGCACAAAATGTCACTGCTGTTTGGGACTTTCAGAACAATCTTCCTGAAGGTATCAACACTGCAGCAAACTTCCAAGGTAAGGAGGGCGACCTCGCTTCTACCGTAGAAGGCATCACCATGCACGTCAACGCTACACAGGGTAAGTTGAAGGGCAGAACATCAGATGCACAGTTTAACGCAGGAACCATCCTGCAGATTCCAGTAAAATCAGCAAATGATGTTGTAACCGTAACAAGTTACCCAAACTACCACAACCTCACCGTAGGCGGAAAGGCAGCTACTGAAGACGTAACAGAATACAACGCAACATCTGCCGAAGTGGCTAAGGGATATGTAGAAGTTGTTGCTATAGGCGGCTGCTACCTCTATCAGGTTAAGGTGGTACACGTAAGCGCCATCCAGGAAAAGGCACTCTACACTACCGACTTCACAAACTGGGAAAAAATTGACAACACAAAAGCTACGGGCGTAGTGGTAAATCTCAAAACCCTTTACAGCAAGGAGGCATTTACCTTTACATTCAATGGAGTGGGTGTTGACCCTCAGGGAAATCAGGCAAAGTTCTCCGACCGTACAGGATATATGATTACTGCTAAGTATACAAACCAATACAAGGATGCAGAACCAAGCGCAGTAACCTCTCCATTGGCTAACATCACAAAGATTATGCTCCATCAGGCAGCTACAGGTGGCAAACGTGGTATCAAGGTATCCGTAAAGGGCGACGGCGATGCTGACTGGGTAACCATCCACAACGTATCAATTGTAACCGCAAGCGGTGAAGATCTGACACTCGACGTAAACCGCACCAACTGCCAGATCAAGTTCGAAAACTTCGCCCTCAACCAGAACGCTTACGTTACCGACCTCGCCATCTACGGAAACGTAGATATGAGCAAGACTCCAATGCTGGGTACTTTCAGCCTCAACGGCACCAAGTATTCAGCCGTTGACATCTTCAATGAAGACGCATCAGGCAAGCAGCTCGCTACCCTCCTCGTTTCAAAGAAGGCAAACCTCATCAGCGAGACCAATCCGCTGAAAGATCTCGTTGCTGCAAACGGAACCATCAAGAGCACAACATACACTACCACCGGCGAAGGTGCAGACCAGAAGACTGTGGTAACCATCGTTGTAGAATCTAAGGGAGATGAGGTAACTTACGAACTCACCGTAGCCTTCAAGCCAGACTTCACCCTCACCTATTATAATATAGACGGCACAACAGTGCTCGGAACCCAGAAGGTGGAGCAGGATGCAAACATCGAAAAATTTGCAGAAGGCATGGAAGAGAAGGTAACCGTATCCGAAGGTAAGAAATTCCGTGGCTGGGCTGGCGAATTGAAGAAAGACAGCAAGAAGTTCACCGCCTCTTCTGTCATCACAGCAGATGCTAACCTCTATGCACTCGTTACAGATATTGAGACCGTAAACGGAACAGCACGCTACGACTACGACTTCCAGAAGGAAGGTTTCGACATCAACGACCACGAGGCAATCTCGGTAGAAGGCAACGGAAAATGGCATGATGCCACACACGGCTGGAGCTTCGAAGCTACCGACAAGATCAAGGTTAAGATGGGCGGCAAGGGTTACATCAAGATGAATCTCTGCCAGTATTCTAAGTCGGGCAAGATTACCCTCCTCGATCCTAAGGGAAATGAAGTAAGTTCTATTAATGCAAAGGCTACCAAGGACGGCAACCTCGGCATCCTCCAGAACGAATCTACCGAGAGCGGAGAATATACCCTCACTTTCGATGCAGATACTTACATCCACAGCCTCAGCATCGTAAACATGACAACTCCTGCTTACACACAGAACGGCAACTGGATGGAGGTAAAGGCTGGCGATGCACAGAGCTTCATCACAGCCCTCGAAATTGCGAACGGCAACAATGCAGCAGCCAACGCTGCCCGCACATACATCTTCTTGCCTGACGGCACATACGACCTCGGCGACAAGTGTCTTACCCCAATCAGCGGTAACAACATCTCTATCATCGGCGAGAGCATGGACAACACCATCATCGTGAACAAGCCAGAGGTAGAGGGAATCGGTGTTACTGCAACATTGTTCAATACCAGCACTGGTCTCTACATGCAGGATCTCACCCTGAAGAATGCTTATCCATTCGACAAGAGCACCGGTCGTGCAGTCTGCCTCCAGGACAAGGGTACACAGACCATCTGCAAGAATGTGAAGATGCTTTCTTATCAGGACACTTACTACAGCAACAACAATAATGGTCAGTACTACTTCGAAGGTTCAGATATCCACGGAATCGTAGACTTCATCTGCGGCGGTGGTGATGCATTCTTCAACAAGTGTACCTTGACATTGGAACCAGGTAAGGGTTCATACATCACAGCTCCTTATACAGACGGCACCAAGTATGGTTACGTATTCGACGGCTGCAAGATTGTAGGTTCAGCTACAGACAGCTTTACTTTCGGTCGCTCTTGGGGCGGTACAGCCAACTGTGCATTCCTCAACACCATCCTCGACAAGAACGCAGCAGCCAAGATTGCTTCTACCCGCTGGACAACAGGTGGTATGAACGTAGTTGCCAAGAACTTCTTCGAGTACAACACTCTTGATGAAGACGGTAAGGTGATTTCTCCAGCCGAGAACATCGTGAAGTTTACCAAGGATAAGGAAGTAAGCGAGTACAACACCATCATCACTGCAGAGAAAGCAGCCGAGTTCAGCCTCGACAAGGTATTTACCAACTGGAAGCCTGCCGACCTCGCTTCTCA
Source organism: Segatella copri (assembly GCF_019127135.1). Taxonomy (GTDB): domain Bacteria; phylum Bacteroidota; class Bacteroidia; order Bacteroidales; family Bacteroidaceae; genus Prevotella. The sequence continues at coordinate 30,410 of NZ_JAHOEA010000007.1, forward strand.
GACCACAGCGACAGCGGCTACATTGAGCAACGACAAGCTTTCATGGACAGGTGATGCCCAGATGTATCTCGTAGCAAAAGACGGCAAGTTCTTTGCCCTGACCACAGAGAAGTCAGTAAACCTCAACGGCGAGAAGGGTTCATTCACCGTACGTGCAGCCAACCAGATGGGTGGTTTCGGTGCAACAGCCAATTCAGTAAGCACCGGCATCCACAACATCGCCTCAGCTACAGATGCAGCAGTCATCAAGACCGCCATCTTCGCAGCCGACGGCACCCAGCTCTCAAATCTTCAGAAGGGTATCAACATCATAGTGAAGACCCTGGCAGATGGCAGCAAGAAGACAAGCAAGGTCATCGTAAAGTAAAGAAACAGAGACCATAAGTAATTAGATTGACAGATAACTTTCGGAGTGCAATATCCCCATCCTCTTACAGAAGGGTGCCGGATATTGCACTTTTTTTGCTCCCTCAGCTTCTGAAACAGCAGAAACGGGAACAGAAAAAACAGACCGTCGAAATGTAAAAAACAGAGCATTTACGCAAAAACCTGTAAACGTTTACGTGTTTTTTTTACCCCCAACATACCCCGATTCTCATATTTTTTATCTAATTTTGCAGCAAGAAAACCAAGACTTAGCTCACGCTACGCATCCAGGTTGCCCCACCGGAGCCTTCGGTCTCCGAAAGAAACAGCCTTCAGCAAACAACTGCTGAGGATTGGGATTCTACTTAAAAACATTAAGAAAAAACATTAGAAAATTAGTAATTTAGAATAAGTTTTATCTAAACCTAAAGTGTATGTCTGGTAATTTTAGAAAAAAGAAAATTGCTTTGGCAGGCGCACTGATGTTCGTAGTAACAAGTGTATCTGCACAAACAGTAAAAGGCGTTGTTACTGACAATACGGGCGAGCCAATCATCGGCGCATCTGTCATGGAGGTAGGTGTAGCTGGCAATGGTGGCGTGACCGACATTGACGGTAACTTCACAGTAAACTTAAAAGGCAAAAGCAAGAAACTGAAGATTTCATACATTGGTATGAAAGCTAAGGAAGTAAGCGTTGCAGGTAAAGAATCAATCGATGTAAAGCTTGAGGATGACAACACCACCCTCAACGATGTCGTAGTAATCGGTTATGGTACTGTTAGAAAGAAAGACCTCACAGGTTCTGTATCTTCTATCAGCGACAAGCAGATTGCCAACATTCCAGTTTCTAACGTAAGCGAGGCGATGACCGGTAAGATGGCTGGTGTAAACATCACTACCACTGAAGGTTCACCAGATGCTGACGTGAAGATTCGCGTGCGTGGTGGTGGTTCCCTTTCTCAGGACAACTCTCCACTCTACATCGTTGATGGTTTCCCAGTTAGCTCAATCAGCGACATCGCTCCTAGCGAAATTCAGAGCATCGACGTATTGAAGGATGCTTCTTCTACAGCCATCTATGGTGCCCGTGGTGCCAACGGTGTTATCATCGTAACAACCAAGAGCGGAACTGAGGGTAAAACTCAGGTAAACTTTAATGCTTCTCTCGGCTACAAGAAGGTTACAAAGTTGATCAAGACTCTTGATCCTTATAACTTTGCATACTCTCTTTATGAAGTTGGTGCAACAAACTATGGTAACTACAGCGACCTCGATATCTGGAAGTCTGTAGAAGGTACAGACTATCAGGACGAAGTATTCGGTCGTACTGGTAACCAAAAGCAGTATAATGTAAGCGTTAGCGGTGGTACTAAGGATATCAAGTATAACATTGGCTTCTCTCATAACGACGAGAAGAGTATCATGCTTGGTTCTGGTTATGCAAAGAACAACGTTAACGCAAAACTCAACGCCAACCTGAACAAGTGGTTGTCACTCGACTTCAATGCTCGTATGGCATTCACCAAACTTGATGGTCTGAATGGTGGTGCTGACACAAATGAAAGCAACGCAGCCAACTCTATCGTTGCCAATACCGTAAAGTTCTGGCCAGTATATCCTCTTACAGACAGCGATGAGGACGAGGAGAACTCAACATCAGTAGAACGCAATCCTATCGAGCGTATTTATGATTCTTATAAGTATCAGGAGCGTTTCCAGCAGAACTACAACGTAGGTTTGAACTGGAAGCCTTTCAAGAATATCACCTTACGCTCAGAATTTGGGTATCGCTGGGATTACAACAATACCGATCAGGTTTGGGGTTCTAATGCCACAACCAATTCAAAGTACGGCTACAATGGTCAGCCACAAGCTGTGTTTACTAAGGTAAGCAAGAAGAACTGGCGCAATGCCAACACTATCACTTACGATAACAGCAAGCTTTTCGGAGGCCGTGACCATATCAACGTATTGTTGGGTCAGGAATGGAGCAGCAGCGAGCAGACTACAAGAAATGCCATATCTGTTGCTTACCCAGCATCTTTTGGTATTGATGACGTTTTGTCAAATACAGGTGCAGGTACTGCCCTTCCAAACGAAGGAACTATCGCTGCCGATGAGAACATCCTCTCATACTTCGGTCGTATCAATTATACATTGAATGATAAGTATCTGGCAACATTCACTATGCGTGCTGATGGCTCTAGTAAGTTTGGCAGCGGCAACCAGTGGGGTGTATTCCCATCTTTAGCCTTGGCATGGCGTATGTCTGACGAATCATTCCTGAAAGGTGCTTCTAAGTGGCTCTCTAACTTGAAAGCTCGCTTGAGTTTCGGTACTGCCGGTAACAACCGTATCAATTCCGGTTTGATTTCTACCGTATACTCTATGGCTAGCAACACATCAAAGGTTCCATTCTTTGATGAGAATCGTGGTTCAATGTTGGAGCATGGAACTTATCTCTATAACCCTAACCTGAAGTGGGAAACAACTGTTACCCGTAACTTCGGTATCGACTATGGTTTCTTTAACGGACGTATCAGCGGTACTTTGGATTTCTACTGGAATACCACTAAGGACCTCTTGATGCAGACTTTGATTCCATCAAACACAGGTTATAGCTACCAGTTCCAGAACTTTGGTAAAACTTCTAACAAAGGTGTCGAGTTAGCACTCAATGCTGTCATCGTAGACAAGAAGAAGTTTGGTTTGAACTTCAACTTCAATGTTTCTTACAACAAGAACAAGATTGACGAGTTGAATCTTGAGAATCCATGGCAGAGCAGCAACTGGAGTGGTTCTACCATCTCTAAGTATGAAGACTTCCGTGTAGAACAGGGCGGCCGACTTGGTGAGCTCTGGGGTTACAAGATGAATGGTTACTATACAGTATACGACCCAGCTACAGGCACTGGCGACTTGGTTCTCAATGCTAAGGGTAAGTGGGAATTGGCTGATGGCGTAAAAGACAAGAGCAAGGACATCTTTGGCGGTACCTACTACCCTGGTGGTCCTAAGGTACAGTGCGACGAAAATGGTAATCCTATCAAGCAGCGCCTTGGAAATACCGTTCCTACAACAACTGGTGGTTTCGGTTTCGACGGTCACGTAGGCAACTTCGACTTCAATGTGTTCTTCAACTACTCTCTTGGCAACAAGATTGTAAACGGAACCAAGCTGGCTAACGCCTTCTATTCAGGTTCTAACAAGAAGTACAACCTTGTAGATGACTTTACCCTCGACAAACGTTACACATGGATTGACCCTAACAATGGTTTGAACCTTGGTAAGATTTCTACTTCAACCATCACAACATATGGTGGCACAGAAGAAGTTATGGCTCGCTTGAACGAGTTGAACCAGGGCAAGAGCATCTACAATCCAGCTGCCGTTACAGCCATGCAGTTGACTGATTATGCTGTAGAAGACGCTTCATTCCTGCGTTTGCAGAACGTAACTATTGGCTACACATTGCCAAAGACCTGGTTGAAGAACATCTTCATCAGCAACGTACGTATCTACTTCACCGGCTACAACTTGCTTTGCATGACAAGCTATAAGGGTTACGACCCTGAAGTTGACACAAGCAGCAAAAAGAATCCTATGACTCCAGGTATCGACTACGCAGCATACCCTAAGAGCCGTACATTTGTAGGTGGTATTAATGTAACATTCTAAAAAAGTAACAAAGAACATGAACAAGATATTTTCAAAAGTCTTGGTAGCTTTGGGAGCTGCAACATTGGTTTCTTGCTCAGACTTCCTTGATCAGAAGTCACCTTCTGAGTTGGAGAACTCTAATGTATATGGTTCTACCTACTACACAGGCTTACGAGTAAACAAGATATATGGCGGTTTGACTCAAGACCGTACATACTCTCAGGACCTCGCCATCGTATGGAATCTGAACAGCGACATCGAATTGGTGGATGGTCTTGGAAGTGACGCTACTAACGCTACAAGTGAGCGTGGTAACATGAACTACAATGCCGATCCAGGATGGTCTAAGATTTCTGGCGTGTGGGATGCACTCTATGGTGTTATTGAAGACGCAAACGACGTTGTTGATGGCGTAAATAACAGCGACCTGTACCAGAATGGTAGCAAGTCAGACAAAGCAACAATGGGACGCTATCTCGGTGAGGCTTTAACACTCCGTGCACAGTGCTATCTCGACCTGGTACGTTTCTTCGGTGACGTACCTTTCAAGGCAGAGTCATCAAAATCAGACCTTTCCAATGCATACCTTTATAAAATGGATCGCGACAGCATCCTTGACAGCTTAATGGTAAATCTTGATGAAGCCATCGAACTTCTTCCTTGGGCAGGTCAAGAAGGATACACTACAGAGCATGCAACTAAGGGTTATGCACATGGTCTCTTGGCACAGATTGCCTTGACACGTGCAGGATATGCTATCCGCGAAAAAGCGAAGGAAGGCTACGAGACTGCAACTTACACAGACGCAACCTACCCTACACAGCGTCCAGGTGCCGCTAAGTGTAAGGAACTGTATGAGATTGCACTCAAGCATCTCAGTGCTATCATCAAGAGTGGTTCACACAAATTGAATCCATCATTCGAAAATGAATGGTATCTCTTGAACCAGCTGACTCTCGACAAGACCTATCAGGAAAACCTCTTCGAGATACCTATGGGTAGCAATGTTACTGGTGAGTTGGGTTATACAGTTGGTGTACGCTTGAATGGCGTTACTACAGAATATGGTTATGGTAACTCTACTGGTAAATTGAAGTTGACAGCGCCTCTCCTCTACTCTTACGACAAGGCAGACCAGCGTCGTGACGTTACAGTAGCAGCATTCGAGATTAAGCAGGATGGTAAGAAGACTGTAGAGAGCATGCTTGGCAACGCTCCATTTGGTCTTTATTGCGGTAAGTGGGATGCTCGCAAGATGAACGACAAGTGGTTGGCAGACAACTTGAAGGCAACAGCTAAGCACACCACAGGTATTAACCCTGTCGTGATGCGCTACTCTCAGATTCTGCTTTGGTACGCTGAGGTTATGAACGAGTTGGCTGGTCCTACAGGTCGTTATGATGGTGACGCAGGTATGACTGCACTTCAGGCTCTTGCAGAAGTACACGACCGTGCTTTCAGCGACAAGGCTTTGGCAAACCACTACATCAACAACATTCCTAAAACCAAGGAAGGTCTGTTCGAAGCAATCGTACAGGAGAACGCTTGGGAGTTTGCTGGAGAAGGTTACCGCAAATGGGATTTGATTCGCTGGAATCTCTTGGCTCAGAAGATTCAGGAGTTCAAGGATACTTATATCCAGGACTTGACTGACAAGAAATATCAGGAGAAGATTTACTTCAACTATACTGATGACACAAAGACCAAGATTGACATGAGCAGTGTAACTTGGTATGGTCTCGCCGGAGATGAGTCTGAATCAGACTTTACTGGTAGTGCAGATAGCTTTGGCAAGTCTAGCTTGACAAGCGGCAAGGATACTCAGGTAAACACTAACTTGCCTTCTATCAGCAGTGGTCTTGTAGGCGACAATGTACCTGTTAAGAACAGATACCTCATGCCTATTGCATCTACCACAATCTCTGCATCAAATGGTCATTTGTACAATTCTTATGGCTATAACGATTAGTACGAACTGTTAATAATAGAAACAAGATGAAAATAAAGAATATATTTGGAATGTCATTGGCCTTCTTGGCCATGACTCCAATGGTTTCTTGTACAGATAAGAACGACTGGGAAGTTGACAGTGCTCACGACCGCTTGTTTGGTGTCAAGAGTTCTGCTTTGTCTGTTGACACAGATGACGACCAACCAACCAAGATTGCAATCAACTTCTCTGCTTATGACAAGAACACAGAATACTACATCGTAGAGTTGAGCACAGACTCTCTTTATGATGACGTACCTATGGGAGGTGAGAACGCAAGAATCTTCGGTGAAGACAAAAGCATCACATCTGCTCCAGTTGACATTAACAACCTGGAAGAATACACCAAGTACTACATGCGTGTAAAAGCTATGTCTTCAACCAAGGCTGAATCAAAATGGGTATATTATAAGGATGGCGACTCTTTCCGTACTCCAGGTATCCTTCACGATGTTTTGGAGAAAGACCGCTTGGACGATAACATCCGCTTGACATGGATTCCAGGTTCTAACGTAACCACTCTTCGCTATACTTATAAGGATAGCGAGGGAGAAATCCAGACTGAGGACATCGCTCTGACAGATGCTGACCGCGAAGCTGGTGAGTATAAAATTACAGGTTTGAACTCAAATCGTTCATATACATTTAGCTTACTCAATGGTGAGAAAGTTCGTGGTTCCAAGACTGTGAAGACAGCCAAGGGATTACCTTCTGCAGATTACACTGTAAGATTGAACGAAGACCGTACAGTCATCACAAATGAAGACATCGAAGAGTGGGCTAATAAGGCATTCGAGAAGATGGAAGGTGCTTCTAATGTATCTATCACATTAGGTATCCCGGCAGGTAAGACTATCGACTTGGGTACTTCAGAAAAGGCAATCAGCATCCCTGAGGGTGTTTCTATCTCATTCTTCGGTAGAGCTGGTGAAAAGGCAACACTGAATGTAAAGAAGGCTGTATCTGTAGCAGGAAATCATGGTTACATCAGCTTTGAACACGTAAATATTGATGGACTTCAGAACACAGATGAAGGCATTTCAGGCTGCCAATATTTCATCAATGAAGATAAAGCTTGCGATATCGATTCTTTGGGATTCACAGAATGCAATATCAGCAACATGGAAAGAGCACTTGTTAACTTCAAGGCTTCTTCTGGTCAATCAGTAAACCTGCTTATCATTGACAATTGTATTTCAAATAATCATGGTACAGGTGGTTATGCATTCATTTGCATGAACAAGGGTATGGACAAGATTAACAACATCAAGTTTGTTAACTCTACATTCTCAAACATCAGTCTTGGAAAGAGTAGTGTCTTCGATTTATCAAAGGCGAAATCTTCTACAACCATAGACATAAATGCATGTACTTTCTACAATGTAGTTGGCGCAGATGGCTATTTCATCAATGCAAAAGATGCAAAACAAGGAATTAAAATTAAGATGAATAAGACAATCCTTGCAAAGACAGCCAATCCAAATGCTAGAGGTATCCAAGCTTGGGATTTGGACGCTAAAAAGAATGGTGTAGTAAAACCTGATGCAACAGCTACATACCAGACCACAGACTTCAGTTTCTACAAAAACTCTTTTGAAGTTAACAAACTTGAAGTAGCATCTGGCTCAGCGTTCAAAAATGCAGCCAATGGCGAATTCTATCTCAAAAACTCAATCTTGGAGAAGGAAAAGGTAGGTGACCCACGTTGGATTAGATAAATTCAATCAAACTATATTTAAATAAAGTGCAATGCCCCATCGGCGTTGCACTTTTTTTGTTTCTCTCCCTCTCCCCCACCACTCACAAAACTTTTTTTGTTAATTTCTTGGAAGTTACGAAAGAAAAGCGTATCTTTGCAGCGTAATATTAAGAAATAAAAGAAAAGAGAATGAACGGAGAAAACTATATAAGATTTGACTGGGCGATGAAACGCCTGCTGCGCAACAAGGCTAACTATGTTGTGCTCGAGGGTTTCCTGTCTTCATTACTTGGAAAGAAATTTAAGATTCACCGCTTCCTGGAGAGCGAAAGTAACCAAGAAGACGAAGACGATAAATATAACCGAGTAGATATTCTGGCAGAAAGCGAGGATGAACAGTTATGCATCATTGAAGTACAAAATAGTCGTGAGCATACTTATTTCCATCGCATGCTCTATGGTGTATCTAAGGCAATAACAGAGTATATTGGTCTTGGGAAACCATACGAAGCGGTTCGCAAGGTGTATTCCATTAACATCGTCTATTTCGAACTAGGACAAGGAAAAGATTATGTGTACCATGGTAAAACCGAATTCATCGGCGAACACGAACCACACGACATTCTGAAACTCTCCATCCGACAGAACGAGAAATTCTTTGGCATCAAGGATAAAGATTTAAAACTTAGAAAGAGCCCTGGCGACTTGTTCCCTGAGTACTACATACTACGTGTCAATGATTTTGACAAGATAGCAACTACCCCTCTTGACGAATGGATAGAATTTCTGAAAACAGGCTCAATCAGCTCCGAAGCCACTGCTGCAGGATTACCAGAAGCACGTGAGCGACTTCGTGTGGATTCACTCTCACAAGAAGACAAGCAAGCTTATTACCGACATCTAGAAGCTGTTAGACATATGAAAAGCCTATTCGACACTAGCCGTGACGAGGGATTTCAAGATGGCTTAATGGAAGGAAGAGCAGAAGGAAGAGCAGAAGGAAGAGCAGAAGGAAGAGCAGAAGGGGAAAAAGAAAAAGCCCTAAACATCGCTCTCAAACTTCTTGCTTTCAACACACCAATCGACATCATTTCCCAATCCACTGGATTAACTGTTGAAGAGATTAAAAAATTGAAACAATAATACTATACGAATAATAGAGAGGGTGTGTCATAAGTGGGATGACATGCCCTCTTTTTTTCGCTATTTCAGCCACTTCAGTCAACTAACTCAGCCACTTCAGGCAGCTAACTCAGCTACTTCTGTCAACTCATTCAGTCACTTCTGCCAGCTAATTCAGCCACTTCATTCTGCTAACAAATCCGTCTCATTCTGCTTACGAATTCGAATCTTCGAGACAACGAAGTCATATCTTCAAGCCAGCGCAATCGAATCTTCAAGCCAGCGCAGTCGGATCTTTAAGCCAGCGCAGTCGAATCTACAAGCCAGCTGAAGCCTCTGACTTTTTATAAATAACTGATTAGTCAATCCTCTTTATGCTATTTCTAACTTGTTTTCTTGTGGTGAAAGACTTCTGCAGAAGTTTTTTTTCTCAAATATAATGCCACTAATATCACACTTAGACTTAACCATCTGATTATAAGCGAATAACGCGTGGCAATAAGGGGTGTTTTTATTGTCACCTTATTGCCACCTGTTACCACGCCCCTGGTAAGCGGCTCCGCTTGCCGATGTTCCCGAAATTACGTCACGACGTAGCATCTGAGGCGTCACGACGTAGCAATCGGTGCGTCACGACGCAGTAACAGATACGTCGCGACGTAATTCCGGCGACATCCTGCTCACATCAAGTAAGCCTCATTTGAGCTTCAAATAAGCCTCTTTAACCGTTCAAGTAAGCCTCACTTGAACTTCAAATAAGCCTCAGTTAAACGTTACGTAAGGCTCACTTGCAAGCCTGAATTACACAATTAAAGGCAATATTGTAGTTTACGTTAGATTTTTCAATTATTTTGTTCGTTGTTTGAGATTTTTCACTACTTTTGTAGCAGAAATCAAAAGATTATTATCAAAAATCTAAGATTTCTTATGATCTATTGAGAATCAAACACGACTACAACTAATCGCAAATAAGTTCAATTAGACCAAAACTTAACAAGATATAATAATAACCTACAAAACAAACATCGTTATGTATCAACAACTGAAACGTGCCAGCATGGCACTGACCTTGAGTTCGGTTTGTTTCCTCGCTTTTGCGCAGAAAACAATCCAAGGTACCGTTAAGGATGCTAATGGCGACCCAATGATTGGTGTAACCATTACTGACCAGAATGGTAAGGCAGGTGGCATCACCGACCTTGACGGTAAGTTTACCATTCAGAACGCAGACCCTAATGCGGTCTTGACTTTCAGCTACATCGGCTGCAAGCCTAAGAAAGTAAAAGTTGGAAGTCAGAAAACATGGAACATCGTACTTGAAGATGACAATGCAGCCCTTGACGAGGTCGTTGTCGTTGGTTATGGTACCATGCGTAAACGCGACGTAACTGGTTCTATCGCATCTGTCAACTCAGAAAAGATAGCCGCTCGTGGTACTACCAATCTTGCAGAGTCTCTGCAGGGTTCTGTTCCTGGTGTCAACATCACCCAGTCTGGTAGCCGCGCAGGTGCAGGCTTCAATATTCAGGTTCGTGGACAGGCTTCTATCAACAAGCAGGCACAGCCATTGTATGTTATCGATGGTGTAGTTTGCGACAACATGGACTTCCTGAATCCTGATGATATCGACCGCATCGACGTATTGAAAGATGCATCTTCTACCGCCATCTATGGTTCCCGTGCCTCTGCCGGTGTCATCATGATTACCACCAAGGGCAGCAAGGGTGCAGACAAGGCACAGAAGGCTACCATCTCTTATGACGGATATTATGGTATCAAGAAGTTGGCGCGCATGCCTGAGTTTATGGATGCCAACGAGTTTATGGATTACCGTTTTGCCAGATATACCACGCTTGATGGAAAGAACTACGATGGCTCAAGCCGCAAGGGTGTGGATGCTGAAGGACATCCACATTACATCATCAAGAATACCGATTTGAATTCTGCCTTCCTTGCCCGCAAGGGAGCAACCAGCTACAAAGACTCCAAACTTTATGAGCTGATGATGGATCCAAGTTTCGACGGTTACGACTGGAAGAAGATGGTTACCCGCACTGCCGCCCAGCAAAACCACTTCATCAGTGCTGCCGGTGCTACAGAAAAGGTAAACTACCGTGTAGGTATGGGTTATCAGGGAGAAGAGAACGTATTCAAAGGCAACGACTATGAGCGTTTCAACTTCAAGGGAGCAATGGATGCCAAGCTCTCCAAGATATTCGAGGCAGGTTTCTCTACCAACATGTCAATGAGCCGCACCCAGGACATATGTACTGATGGAACTTATTCTCCATACGTGAATGCATTCTATTTTAACCCATTCGTATCTCCAACAGATGCAGATGGCAACCTGATTCCTAACCCGGGAGCAAAGGCAGCCTTTGGTTCAGATGCACAGTTTACATCTACATATAACCCGCTCATCGATTTGAATGACGGCAACTACACCAACGAGACCAAAATGTACCGACTGATGGGTAACTTCTACCTGCGTGCCAACATCATCAAGGGATTGAAGTTTACAACCACCTTCTCTCCTAACTACTCTCACAAGCGCCAGGGCATCTTCTATGCTACAGGTCTGAACGAGGGTAACGACGTAGGTTCAACTTACTACCAGAAGAACAAGACCAACTTCGGATCCGTTGCCAATACAACCCGTGTAGACTGGACGTGGGACAACCAGTTTGACTACAACCGCACATTTGGCGACCACACCATTGGTGCCATGGCACTGTTCTCACTCTACAAGAGCAATACAGAATACCAGTATGAAGAAGGCAAGGGTATCGCCAGCGACCATACTACATTCCACAATCTGGGAACAGCCAGTGGCGACAAGACGCTTTCCTCTTCTTATACTGAGTCATCACTGGAGTCATTCGCTTTCCGTGCCAACTATTCCTACAAGGGCCGTTACATGGCTACAGCTACACTCCGTACCGATGGCAGTTCACGCTTCGCAGACGGCAACCGATGGGGCTGGTTCCCTTCTGTAGCTGCTGCATGGCGTATCTCTGATGAAGCTTGGATGAAGCAGTTCAACAACTGGTTAGACAATGCTAAACTCCGTCTGTCATATGGTGTTACCGGTAACAACAATGTGGGTGACTATGTAACTATCGCTTCTGCTACAGGTCCATCTTATGTAACCATAGATGGCAAAGAGGTACAGGGTTATCATCCTAACGGATTGGTAAATACAGAACTCATCTGGGAGAAGGTAAAGGAATTTGATGTAGGTCTCGACCTGAGTTTCCTGAAAAACCGCATCAATGTAACAGCCGACTTCTACAACCGTCTTTCTGATGGTCAGATTATGTCACGTTCAGTGCCTATCGAAACTGGTGAGAAGACTTCAACCTTCAATGTAGGTTCTGTCCAGAACAGAGGTATTGAACTCGGTTTGAACTTTAACATCATCAACAAGAAAGACTTCTCCTGGAGTGCGAATGTAAACTTCGCCCGCAACTGGAACAAGATTAAGGAGTTGAGTAATGGTAAGGTTGATGAGGTAGCCAACAACTGGTTTATCGGCGAACCACTGAATGTACTCCGTGACTATACCCATACCGATGTCATCACCGACAAGGGTGTAACCATGCACACCATGAATGGTGACAAGCATTATACCCTGAAGGAATTCTACGAGAAGTATGGCACTAAGTATAAGTGGTATGAAGGTCAGATGGCAGTAAACGACTGGAACGATGACGGTAAGATTGACGACAACGATAAGCAGATTTATGGCTGCACAGATCCTCGCTGGACAGGTAGTTTCACTACCAATGTTTACTTCAAGGGCTTCGACTTCTCTATCATGTTCTATACAAAGAGCGGATTCTGGTCACGCAGCTACTTCCATGAGAAGTATATGAAGTATGGCGACCGTGGTAATGCCCACATGCAACTGGATTACTACATACCAAAGGGAGCACCAATCATCGATCATGCAACAGGTGAGATTACAACCGCCACAGAGACCCACTACGGAAAGTATCCTTATCCAAACAACAGCGATACTTCGATGGGTGGTTACTTCGGTGACAAGGGTTCAGCCAAGGGAGAAGGTTTCCAGTATCAGAAGACCTCTTTCACCAAGGTTAAGAACATTACCCTGGGTTACACATTGCCTAAGAGCGTAGTAAACAAGGCAGGTATCAGAAATCTCCGTGTTTATGTAAACGTTCTGAACCCATTCTGCTTCACCAACTACAAGGGCTTCGACCCAGAGTGGGCATCACAGAATCTGCAGAATGGCGGTCCATCATCTGTAACCTACCAGTTTGGTGTAAATCTTAAGTTCTAATCTCATTAAATGAAGTAAACAATTATGAAAAAGATATTATATAGCGTAGCATTGGCGGCCTGCTGCATGGGAACCATGACAAGTTGCAGCGACTTCCTGGATGCTAGCAACAAGTCGAATGTAACTGCTAAACAGAGTTTTGCGACAAAAGAGGGATTAAACAACCTCGTCAATGATGCCTATCAGCATCTGCAAAACGTTTATGCAGCTCCTCTGTTCACTAGCTGTTTCTCAGCAGGTACAGACATGTATGCCGATGCCCGTAACAAGATGAACGAGGCATTGAACACTTACGAGACCTTGACTCCAGAAAATTCGGATATCAAGAATCTCTATACTTACCTCTATTCAGGTATACGTGCAGCCAACTCTGTGTCATATTATGCACAGACAGCCCAAGTTGATGAAAAGACGAAAAGTCAGCTGATAGGCGAAGCCCGTGTATTGGCAGCCTACGAGTATTATCTTCTGGTAAACAACTTCGGTGGTGTACCTATCATGAAGGACTTCCTCACCACAGCAGACACAGGATATCCGAAGTCTTCTCCTGAAGATGTATACGCCTATATCATCAGCGAGCTCGAAGATGTTATCAGTAAGAATGTGCTCCAAGCTTCTACAGCTACCAAGGGTGGCGGCAGAATCAGCCAGGAAACAGCCAAGGCTATCCTAGCCAAAACCTACCTTTCTGCAGCATGGGACCTCAACAAACAAGACTACTTCTCCAAGGCAGCAGCTCTTGCCGATGAGGTGATTGCAGGCAGAAAACTGACTACCCCATTTGCCAAGCTCTGGAAGGCAGACGGATCGGGCGATGACAACGAAGAGTTCCTTTGGGATGTGGAATATGATTTGGCTACAGCCAACAATACAACATCAGGTGGTACAGAATGGAGCGGTTACTACTGCAACTATCTGGGTGGAAACGAGGATAACATCAAGGCTACAACCTCCAGCTATGTACCAACCCTCTATGCCTTGCATTGTTTCAAGAAGGGTGACCAGCGTTACGATGCTACCTTCATGAAGGAATTGCCAGATATAAACAAGGGAAATGCTGCAGGTACCGGTTACTGGACCTGGTACAAGAATGGTGAGAGTCTGGTAGGTAAGCCAGTAACGCGATACTATTCTGCATGGTATGAAACAGATGCCGACTTTGAAGCATGGAAGGCTATAGATCCTGCAAACAGAGCAAACACCTATCGCATTCCGATGGATTCACAGAGCAAGGAAGCACAGAATATGGACGGCAGAGATATGGAATATTACGATAACCAGCAACTGGTATATGGTTCCAGTCCATGCAAAAAGTTTGACGACAGCAAGACTGCTAAGACAGAAAAGAACACCTGCTATCGCGACATCCATATCATCACTTTGCCAGAGATGTATCTCGTAGCAGCTGAGGCTTATCTGAAGGCTGGCGATAACCCTAAGGCATTGGCAAGACTCAACGAGGTTCACCAGCGCGCTGGCCTTCCTGCACTTACAGGAACTGTCACAATCGATGACATCCTTGATGAGAATGCATGCGAGAACTTCGGTAATGAGGCACGTTGGATGGATCTTCGCAGAACACAGACCCTGGTAACACGTTGCACCAAGTATAACCATGAGATGGGAGACAAGGCTGCCCAGTATATCGGCAAGAAGCTTCTTCGCCCTATCCCACAGGCTGCAATTGATGCCAATGACCAGCTGACATTAGCCGACCAGAATCCTGGTTACTAATCAAAGTCATTATGTTGATAAGAAAACCTATCAGGACATACGTTAATCATTAGGTTTAAGACCGTATCCTTGGGAGATAATTCCCGGTGGATGCGGTCTTTCTTTTTTATTCTATCGGCAAGGTATACGTAATCGTTTTCGTACTTTTTCATTCACTATCTGCATGTGATAAGCAAAAATGTCGTAACTTTGCACAAAATCTTATAGAATAAAATAAATAAACCTAAGAAGAAATGAAGAAATCAATCATTAAGACAGTCGTGCTTGCTGCGCTCATGGCTCTGCCAATGTTCACTAAAGCACAAACTTTCGCAGGTATCACAGCCGAGCAGATGGCCCAGAACACTCCAGAAGGATGGACTGCCGTTTCTCTGCCACAGTTGCCAACCATCACATCAGCCAACACCTTCAACATCAAGGACTATGGTGCTTCAACTACGGCAGAAGACAACACCAAGGCTATCCAGAAAGCACTTGATGCTGTGCCTTCTACCGGTGGTATGGTCGTGATTCCTGCCGGTACATGGATGTTTGGTAGTACCGACCAGATGACAAGCACTACCGAGGTACTCAGCATCAAGTCAAAGACTGTGCTCCACCTTTGCGCAGGAGCGACTCTGAAACTCGTTGAATATGGTAAGGCACCTAACAACAAAACGCTCTTTATCGGTTGCAAGAACAAGAACCAGAGCGACATTGTCATAGAGGGTGAAGGTGAAACTTCCATCATCGACGGACAGGGAACACGCTGGTGGAAGGCTCGCGACAACAAGGAGACATTCAATCCGGGAGCGATGATCAGATTCGAGAAAGGCAGCCGATTCCTGATTCGCAATCTCAAGGTGCAGAATAGTCCTGGTGTTAATATCACCTTGAGTAACAGCAATGGTGCGAACAATGGTACTGTTCATGACGTAATCATCTATAACCCTTCTTCTGAAACCAAGACAGAACAGCCTTCTCATAATACAGACGGTATTTCTATCTGGGGTCACCACATGAACATCTATAACTGCAACATCAGTACAGGTGATGATAACGTAGTTTGCGATGACAATGCACAGTATATCCATGTTTGGAACTGCGACTTTGGTACAGGACATGGTGCTTCAATCGGTAGTTTCACCAAAAACATCAAGCATGTATGGTTCGACAACATCACCATGAATGGTACAACTGCCGGTATCCGCATGAAGACGGGTATCAACAGTGGCGGTACGCTGCGTGGCGGTGGCGAGGAGGACTGGAAGTTCACCAACTTCACCATGACCAAGGTGAAGAACCCATTCTCTATCGATTGCTACTACGACAAGAACTACAACAGCGATCCTGCCGTAGACAAGGCAAATGCCAGAGCTCTTGATAGTACTACCCCAACCTACAACGGCATTCTGCTTCAGAACGTGAAGACAACAGATGTTTGCGATGGTAACGCTATCTTCCTGATTGGCCGCCCTGAGAGCCACATCAAGAACGTGACTCTCGACAACGTGCAGATTTCAGCCAAGAAGGGCATCGATATCCGCTTCGTAGATAATCTCGTATTCAAGAACAACTCTAAGATTACATGCCAGTCTGGCAAACTCTGGATCCGCCAATACGATTCTACAGTAGACGACCAGTGTGATGCTACAGGGGCAGGTACAAATCCAAATCCCACTCCCAATCCAGGTGAGACAACAGAAGTAAGCTATATTCTGGATGCATCAACCAGCACTTCTTCAAGCACAGATCTATCTCCATGGACGTTCAATAACGGTTGCAGCATAGAGAGCAGCAAAGGTTACGCTACAGCTAAAAACAATACCATCAAGTATAGCAAGGGCATACAGTTTACCATCAACCTGCCTGAGAATATTACCATTACATCGGCTACATTTGCAGGATATACCAATGAAGACAACAAGACCTGCTATCTCGGCGAGCTGAACGGAACAACCTTTGCCAGCGACAAATACGTATTCCCTAGCCGTTTAACCCAAACGGATACGAGCACAAAGTTTGATATTACACTTGACACTCCTGCTACTGGCGTTCTTACCTTCACACCACAAAATGCACAAGCCGCTTGGGTTATCACACTGAAAGGTGTAAAGGTAACAAGTTCAGGTATCAACAATGTTGTTTTAACCGCCAAGGTAAACAATAACAACATTTACGACCTCAGCGGTCGCATGGTAAAGCTCAATGCAAAGGCAGAAGACCTGCAAGGTCTCAAAAAAGGTATCTATATCTACAACAACAAGAAATACGTAGCTAAATAATTCATTTAAACATCGGTAACAATGAAAATAAAATATCATTCACTCCTGTGCATTCTCGCCACCATCGCATTGAGTTCTCCGCTCTCTGCGCTGAGCGTGAATGCCCAGAAAGCGGTATCCAAGACATGGAATCCGAACCTGAAGAACGGAATGTACCGCAACCCGGTTATTGACGCCGACTACTCAGACCCTGACGTATGCCGTGTGGGCAATGACTACTATATGACTTCCTCTTCCTTCCAGTGTTTCCCTGGCTTGCAGATTCTGCACAGCACCGACCTGGTAAACTGGGAGATTATCGGTGCTGCCCTACTCGATGATTATCCGGTTTTGCCAGAATACCTGGGCACCGAACTGGATTGGCGCAAGAAGGTTCAGCATGGTAACTACGTATGGGCACCATCTATCCGCTACCATGATGGATGGTTCTATATCTACTGCGGTGATCCAGACCAGGGGCTCTTCATGACCAAGACACAAGATCCACGCGGTCCTTGGGAGCCTATCACCTGGGTGATGAAGGGAAAAGGTCTTATCGACTGCTGCCCTCTCTGGGATGAAGACGGCAAGGCTTATCTTTCACATGGATGCGCCGGTTCCAGAGCCGGTATCAAGTCGGTGCTCTTCGTAGCTCCAATGTCACCAGACGGCACCAAGGTTATCGGTCCTTCACGCATCGTATATGACGGTCATGAAGACCAACCTACCATCGAGGGTACCAAATTCTACAAGCGCAACGGATATTATTATATCATGAGTCCTGCGGGCGGAGTGAAGTATGGCTGGCAGGTAGAACTGCGTTCCAAGAATCCATACGGTCCTTACGAGGAGTATGTGGGTATGGCACAGGGAAAGAACAAGAAGGTAAACGGCCCTCACCAGGGTGCATGGGTAGATACCCAGAACGGTGAAGACTGGTTCCTCCACTTCCAGGATAAGCACGCCTATGGTCGTGTGGTTCATCTGCAACCAGCCAAATGGGTAAACGACTGGCTCGTCATCGGTGACGACAAGGATGGCGATGGCTGCGGTGACCCTGTTCAGCAATGGAAGAAGCCAAACCTGCCATCAAGCGGTAACTTCCAGCCTAAGGAATCGGATGATTTCAACAGCGTAGATTTAGGTCTGCAATGGCAGTGGAACGGTCCTTACAGTCAGTACTGGTACTTCTGTGATGCCAAGAACTCCAAGTTACGTCTCTATGGTGTGCAGCAGGCTGAAGATGTAAAGAACCTGTATGATTTGCCAAACCTCCTGCTCCAGAAACTCCCTACCGAGAACTTTACTGCTACTGCCAAGGTGAAGTTCATACCTAACCGCACCGAGGCTTACAAGGAAAAAGATAAGGTATTGGGCGAAAGCGCCGGCATGATTATGCAAGGCATGGACTATGCGGCACTCAAGTTTGTTGATACCAAGGAAGAGGGTGTTGTATTGCAATATGTAACCTGCGAGAAGGCTGAGAAGGGACAGGCTGAGAAGGTGGTAAAGCAAGTGGCCATCAAGACCAGCAAGCAGCCTCAACCTTACACCGTGAAGTATGCCGTAGATGATATTCCTTCTTCCCGCATCGCTACCCAGGATGTATGGCTCCGCGTGAAGGTTCATAGCGAAGGCATCGCCAACCAGATACAGGCTATCGCTGAATGGAGCTACAGTCTGGATGGTAAGAAGTTTATTAAGATAGGCACCCCTTTCACTGTGCGTGAAGGCAAGTGGATAGGTGCAAAACTCGGTTTCTTCAACACCCGCACAGCCAAGAAGAACGATGCAGCCTTCTTCGACGTAGACTGGATTCATTTCGAAAAATAACGCTTTCCAGCTAACGCGTTATTTCAGAGAATGTTTGGAAAACAAAAAAATCCCCCTCATTGCAAATCAATGCAGCGAGGGGGATTAATCTTTATGAGTAATCTAAAATCTAATCTTTCTTTTCTTCTGTAGGCTCAGCCTTTGTTGTCTTCTTAGCTGGAGCCTTCTTGGCTGCAGGCTTTGCTGCGGTCTTCTTTGCAGGAGCCTTAGTAGCCTTTTCACCACGCAGTTTCTCAACTTCCTTCTCTATCTTTTCTATCTTAGCCTGGAGACGGACAATCTCCTTGTCCTTCATCTCTATCTCTTCATCCTGATTCTTGATGGTGGTAAGCAAGCCCTCCAGCTGATCGTTATCAACATCAGCAGGATAGAGATCGTTCACACGGTTGATGAAGTCACCAAGAATGTTCATATAGTTGGTAAAAGCATCGAAAGGACTTGAATAGATACCTCTGTCAAGACCCACATTGCTTGGCTTGGTAGTCATGAAGCGGAAGTTGTTGCTTGCCTGCAGGTAATCCCAGTCCTGATTAATACGTGGATCGTTGGCGATACGTACACGGTCTGCCACACTGTAAAGCTTATTGAAAGCCTCACGCTGCATCGGGTTACCCAACCACGAACTTACATCACGCTCCTCGTCTACCCAACTCAAGGTATCGGGCACATTCACCTCACCGACCGACTTGATCTTCTTGCAGATTTCACTAGGTGTAGAGAAGGTGATGCCACGGTCTTTTGCACACTGAGGCAAAGCCTTCATAAACTCGAGGATATTGCTTGACAGAGGCTGGGCAACACCAAGAGCAGAAAGTTCCATGAAGATATTGATAACCTGCTCCTCCTCTGGGAAGGCAGCAATCTGGTTCATATAGTTGTCTGCAAAGAGAGGATAACCATCCCAATCGCTGTTACTGAAACGCAGAGAGATATCATCGCTCAGGTTCACATCACGCAACAGAAGTTTCAATTTATGGTTCAATGCGCAATGGTAAACATAGTGAGGAGACTTCCAACCGAGCACGTGCTTAGCACCCTCGGTAAGCATACCGATGAATCCCATGTTGGCAACATCGTTACCGATATCATCGCTGTAGATGAGCGAAGAGTTACGCAATACGGTAGGTTTCTTTCCGAAATATTCCTCTATCTTGGTGCACTGGCGCATCACCTCGTCCTTGAAACTTGCCTCATTAACCAGAGAAGCAAGTCCGTGAGAGTAAGGCTCAGCCAGGAACTCTACACAACCCGTATTGTTGAGCTGCTGCAGTTTCTCCAATACCTGAGGAGCATGAAGTTCCAACTGCTCCATACCCACTCCCGAAAGAGAGAAAGCAACCTTGAAATACTTGCCGTTCTTTTCAATCATCTCCTGAAGGGCATTCAAGGCAGGCATATAAGAGCGCTCAGCGATCTCGTTGATGCTACGGTCGTTCTCATAGTCATCATAATAGTAATGGTCGGTACCGATATCAAAGAAGCGGTAGCGTTTCAGATGGGTAATCTGATGTATCTCGAAATATAAACAAATTGTTTTCATAATTATTAATTATTAATTTTTAATTATTAATTGCCCACTACTTCCACCCTAAGGTTTTGAGGTACAGGTCTTTGATGCGGGCTCCCACTTTCTCCCAGGTAATCTGGTCAACCTCTTTCTTGCCTTCCTCTGAGAGATACTCGAAGAGACTCTCGTTGTGACAGATGCTGTAGATTGCATCGGCAAGGGCATGGATATCCCAGTAGTCTACCTTAATACAGTTGGAAAGGATTTCTCCACATCCACTCTGCTTGGAGATAATAGTTGGTGTGCCGCACTGCATAGCTTCCAAAGGTGAGATACCGAACGGCTCGCTCACAGATGGCATCACGTAGACATCACTGTCTTTCAGGCACTCATAAACCTGTTTGCCGCGCATAAAGCCAGGGAAGTGGAATCGGTCGGCAATGCCTCTTTCTGCTGCGAGATAAATCATCTGATCCATCATATCGCCTGAACCTGCCATACAGAAACGCACATTGCGTGTACGATGCAATACCATGTTGGCAGCCTCTACGAAATATTCAGGTCCTTTCTGCATGGTAAGACGTCCCAGGAAGGTTACTACCTTCTCCTTGCCCTTATGATTTGGGCGTGGAATATCCTGCCACTCCTGCTTTAATGGATATACGGCATTGTGCATGGCGAAACACTTGCGTGGATCCTGATGATACTGGTGAATTACCGTCTGACGGGTCAACTCGGATACACACATGATGCAGTCGGCATTATCCATGCCGTCCTTCTCTATAGCGTAAACGGTAGGGTTCACCTTTCCACGGCTACGGTCGAAATCGGTAGCATGAACGTGGATGCACAATGGCTTGCCGCTCACTCGCTTGGCATGAATACCAGCAGGGAATGTCAGCCAGTCGTGAGCATGGATAATATCAAATTCCTCTGAACGGGCTACAACTCCGGCAATGATGCTATAGTTGTTAATCTCGTCATGAAGATTAGATGGATAACCACCGGCAAAGTCCATACAGCCGAGGTCATTTACATGCATATAATTAAAATCGGCATAGATGTGGTCACGGTAACGGAAATAATCATCCGGATTCATGATATTGCCTACCCGCTGCTGCACATAGTCGTGATTTACATCGCGCCAGGCAATAGGCACACTGTTCATTGCCACTATCCTGCAGGCACTGCGGTCCTCATCACCGAAAGGATGAGGCAGACACAATGTGATATCAACATCGCCCTGGGCATGAAGTCCTTGGGAGATACCAAAGTTGGCAGTTGCCAAACCACCAAATACGTGAGGAGGATACTCCCATCCAAACATTAAAACTTTCATATAGCAGTCCTCCTATTATTAATATTGATATTTTTCAAGTAACTCAAGCGCACGCAGAATCTCAGCCACATTCATGGCGAAAGAGATGGCGCCACGACCTGCGAATGGAGGGTTTCCATCGAAGAGTTCGCTGATGGTACCAAGACAATGTGAAGACATTTCGTCCTCATAACCTACCATCTGACGCTCGATAAAGCTCAAGCGGGTACGCTTATAGAGTTTCAGACTTGCCTCCATATAGAAGCCACCGAGCCATGGCCACGCTGTACCCTGATGGTAAGCATAGTCGCGCTGGGTCTGTGGACCTACATAAACAGGATTATATCCTCCGCTCTTTGGCGAGAGTGAACGCAATCCCTTAGGAGTAAGGAGTTCGCGTGTACAGATATCAAGTACCTGTTTCTTCTGGTCTTGCGACAATGGAGAATAGTCGAAAGCCACTGCAAATATCATGTTCGGACGAACGCTCCAATCCATCATATTGCCGTCTACATAGTCGTAGAGATAGCCATATTCATTGAGGAAGGTATCGAGGAACGCCTGCTTGGTTTTCTCTGCCTGAGCCAGAAGTTGCTGCTGGCTGTCTTCTTCACCTACTGTTGCTGCAAGAGAAGCACAGAAACACAAGGCATTATACCACAGCGCATTAAACTCTACGATATAGCCTGTACGTGGAACCACTGGTCTGCCATTGGCTGTAGAGTTCATCCAAGTAACAGCCTTATCCTTACCATCAGTATAAAGCAATCCGTTCTCTTCGAGCTTCAGGTTCGGATGCTTGTTATCCAGGATAAAGGAGATGACATCCTTGATAAACTGTCCATACTTCTTGAAGCATTCTTCCTTGCTGGTTTCCTTAGCATACTGCTGCAAAGCCCAGACAGCCCACAATGGTACGTCAGGCTGTTCAATCTCGGCAATATGAACACTGACCGGTTTACCTTCCATAAACTCGTAGTAACCTTTCATCGCAGTCTTCATCACCAGTTCGAAGTAGTCATCCTCCTCGATAGAAAGGGTGAGACCAGGCAGAGCGATAAATGTATCGCGGGCTCTACACTTAAACCAAGGGTAACCAGCCAGGATATATCGGTCATCGTTCTTTTCACGACGATGGAACTGATGTGCCGCATTGACCAGACAATGGAAGAAATTGTCACGAGGAGAACGCTCATCCACTTCTTTGTCGAAGAGTTTCTTCAGGCTTACCGCCTTGATTTCTGAGGTAGAAGCAGCAAAGACGATGGTTTCGCCTTTCTTGATATCCATTTCAAAATAGCCAGGAACATAGAGGTCTTCGTTAGAAGCATAACCTCTCTCCTGCTCCTTTGGATATTCCACGCCACGATACCAGTCTGGACAGAATTTAAACTCGTTCTTCTTGGAGAACTGCATGTAGAGATCAGGATAACCTGCATACATACAGGTCTTTATGCCATGATCAACCTCAGCATAATCACGAGATGCAGTAGCATTCTCATGAGTAAACTGACGGACACTGCGGAAAGCCAGGAATGGACGGAAACGAAGGGTTGTAGCCGAATGGCCGTCTACCAGCGTATAGCGAATCAGAATGCGATTCTCATAATGCTGGAATACAACTTCCTTTTTCAGGATAACACCACCTACGCGATAAAGGGTAGTTGGCACTTTATCACAATCAAACTCACGAATGTACTTGTGGCCCATCGGACTGTAGTTGTTGCCCTGGTACTTGTGCAAGCCGAGATTAAACTCAGCGCCATGCTGAATTACTGTAACATCCAGCGAACTTAAGAGCACGTGATTGTCATCGTCCAGTTCAGGAACTGGAACGACAAGTAATCCGTGATACTTGCGGGTATTACAGTCTACAATCGTTGAGCACGAATATGCACCCGACCGATTGGTTCTCAACAACTCCTTAGGCAACGATTCTTGAAGATTCGTCATAAGGGCCTTTTCGAATTTTAGATAACTCATAGATCTATATTAAGGTTCTATATTTTTTGTTGACTATATTAATTGCTTTCAAAGGTAACACTTTTTTGTGGTATAACAAAGTTTTTTGTGTGCCATTTTTAGAAAAAAATGCCTTTTTATGTTATAAAACATATTTTTACACTAAAATACTTGATTATTTCAAGAAAAAGCATTACTTTTGCACATAGTTTTCGGTTTAAAAGATTTGTACACATGGCAGCTAGAGGAAAATACGATAAAGGAAATATAGCAAAGCTGATTGCTAAGCTATGGGGAGGCATCGCTGATGACCAGTTCGAATTACTGAAAGAACATCTCGAAATCAAGAAGTATAAGAAGAACGAAATCATCTATAAAAACGAGGGCACTCCTGAACATGCTCTATGTCTCATATCGGGAAAAGTGAAGATTTACAAAGAGGGTATCGGTGGCAAGAGCCAGATTATCCGTGTCATCAAACCGATTGAATTCTTTGGCTTCAGAGCCTATTTTGCGGATGAGATATACAAGACGGCAGCCATGTCGCTAGAAAACTGTGTTATTGCCCAGTTCCCATTGGCGGTTCTCATGAAGTTGCTCTCCAAAAGTTTTAACATAGGCTTCTTCTTTATCAAATATCTCAGTGTGGAGATAGGAAAATCGGACGACCGTACCGTAAATCTCACACAAAAACATATCCGAGCCCGACTTGCCGAGGGACTGATGTTCCTGAAAGACTCTTATGGTGTAGAAAAAGACGGAAAAACTCTTGACATCCGTTTGAGTCGTGAAGATTTGGCAAACCTCTGTAATATGACAACAAGCAATGCCATCCGTACGCTCTCAGCCTTTACGGCAGAAGAACTCATTAAGACTGAAGGAAGAAAAATCAAAATCTTACAGGAAGAAGAAATCATAAAAATAGCAGAACTTGGATAAAGTTCTGCTATTTTTTCTTTATATGTTTTTTCTTTATACCGAAATACAAGTTATGCCGGTATCAGAAAGTTGATAACCTCCTGAATTACTGTTATTTGGAATGGACCTACGGGTGTATTCATCAATCGGCCATCGATACCTATCAGAGCATACTGGGCCTCGAGTACTTCAATCTCTCGGGTACGGTAAGGGTGCACACTCTTATGATTCAGGAACTTGCCTTTCACAAAGAGATAGATACCCTCAAAGAGTTGGGTCATCTTAGGATGAGATACCACTGACACATCGAGCAATCCATTGTATGGCACAGCATTCGGTGTCTGTCCATAACCTGTTCCGTTACCTATACACATCGTCATCACCCTATGTCTGATTACATCCGAATTGATTTTCACATGCATCTTATAGTCGAGACGCTGGAAAATCATCAGGATAAAGGAACAGAGAAACGACAGGGTACGTGAACCGAAGATATGATGGGTTTTTCTTCTCAGGTTCATGATTGCAGCAATGAGTCCGATATTGATACAGTTGAGAAAATAGCGACGGCATTTCTCCCCCTTCTTGTTCACATAGCGGATACAACCGAGGTCAATCTTTCTGACACGACGTTTCTTCAGCGAAGCTACCGTTTTCTCGATATCACTGTCGCTGAATCCCCAGAAGTGGGCAAAGTCGTTCATCAGTCCATTAGGAATCACTCCCAGCGCCACCTCGTCTCTTTCTTTCTGATCTATCTGCATCAGGCAATTTACGGCATCATTAAGAGCAGAATCTCCTCCTACAATGATAATTGTCTTATAGCCATTGTTGATAAACATTCTGATCAGTCGCTCTACACTCTTCTGATTTTCGCTCTGCACAAAGTCGTAATCCACACCCTGCTGCTTGAGCACCTTCTCAATCTTTTCCCAGCGCTTGTTACTTCGCCAGCCTCCTCTAGGGCAATAAAGAAGCCCCCATTTATTCTCGTTTACCATTGTCTCTTCTTTGTAATTTGAAAGTTGTATAAAATATCACTTCCGCCCGGCCACCGTTACATCCGATTCCATCGGATGCCAGCCCTAGCCAGCTTCCAGGCCGCAGTCTAGCTCCTCATCAGCCCCAAGACAGTCTCCACCTTTTCTTCCATCGGCATCAAAGCATCTACCCAATGAATGGTAAAGCCTCTGCGTTCCATACCTCTGAACCACGTCATCTGCCGTTTAGCAAACTGATGGATAGCAATTTCCAAACCGCGATACATCTCATCGTATGATGTCTTACCTATCACATATTCTGTAATAAACTTATATTCCAAACCATAATAGATGAGATTTTCGGCAGGAATACCAAGGTCTAACAATCCCTTGATTTCATCCACCATTCCATCATCCAATCGTTGTTTTAATCTTCGGGAGATTTTCTCTCTTCTTGAATCCCGGTCAATACTGACACCGATAATCAGCGAATCAACCGGCGGGAGTTCTCGTTCCGGCATCGGATGCTCTAGATTATAGCTCTCTATCTCAATCGCCCGGATGGCACGCTGTGCAGTATCTACATCTGTACGATTGTGCATATTAGAACCTGTTTTCGCCTTGAGTTCTTTCAGCATTTCTGTAAGTTCATCTAAACTCTTATGAGCCAACGACTCACGGAGTTCAGGATTCTGCGGAACAGGTGAGAGATGATAACCTTTCAGCACCGACTCAATATAGAGTCCTGTACCTCCACATAATATCGGGAATGCCCCTCTTTTCTGAATATCCTGATAAGCATCATAAAAATCCTGCTGATATTCAAAAAGATTATATTTCGTACCGGGCTCACAGATATCAATCAGGTGATAAGGTATCTGCTTACCATGGATGGTATAGTCAGCCAAATCCTTACCCGTACCTATATCCATGCCGCGATACACTTGCCGGCTGTCTGCACTAATGATTTCAGCACCCTTGGCAGGGATACCCGACAAATCAGCATCCAAGCTGCTGATCCTGGCTGCAAGAGCTGCTGCAAGACTTGTCTTGCCACTCGCTGTAGGTCCCAATATGGTTATCATCGAATATTTCATGCCGCAAAGTTAAATGAAATTATTGAGAAAACAAAATAAAATGAAAAGAAAATCTCACTTATAAAAACAAAAAAGCCGTCCAGCATTGAAAAAATGCTGGACGGCCATATACTTAATCGTTAAGAGGCAACGAATTAACCGTTGTGCTTCTTCATGATCTTGATCAACTCAACAACCTTGTGTGAGTAACCAATCTCGTTGTCATACCAAGAAACAACCTTAACGAAGTTGTCTGTCAAGTAAACACCTGCGTTAGCGTCGAAGATAGATGTCAAAGCGCAACCCAAGAAGTCAGAAGAAACAACAGCATCCTCTGTGTAACCGAGTACACCCTTCAACTCACCCTCAGAAGCAGCCTTCATAGCAGCGCAGATAGCCTCCTTAGAAGCAGCCTTCTTCAAGTTAACTGTCAAGTCAACAACAGATACGTCCAAAGTAGGAACACGCATAGAGATACCTGTCAACTTACCGTTCAACTCAGGGATAACCTTACCTACAGCCTTAGCAGCACCTGTAGAAGAAGGGATGATGTTGCCAGCAGCTGCACGGCCACCACGCCAGTCCTTCATAGATGGACCATCAACAGTCTTCTGTGTAGCAGTTGTAGAGTGAACAGTTGTCATCAAACCTGTCTCGATACCGAAGTTATCGTTCAATACCTTAGCGATAGGAGCCAAGCAGTTTGTTGTACAAGAAGCGTTAGAAACGATCTTCTGACCATTGTACTTGTCAGTGTTAACACCGCAAACGAACATATCAGCCTGGTTACCGTTAGCGTCAGCCTTAGAAGGAGCAGAAAGTACTACATACTTAGCACCAGCCTTCAAGTGCTTCTCAGCCTTGTCGTAAGCGAGGAAGAGACCTGTAGACTCAACTACGTACTCAGCACCAACCTCATCCCACTTCAAGTTCTCTGGGTCACGCTCAGCAGTAACACGGATGTGGTTACCGTTTACGATCAACTCGCTCTTCTCAACGTCAGCCTCGATAGTACCGTCGAAATGACCGTGCATTGTATCATACTTCAACATGTAAGCCATGTAATCAACTGGGCACAAATCATTGATAGCTACTACCTGTACTTCCTTTGCGTTCTCAGCCTCAACTGTAGAACGGAATACGAAACGACCGATACGGCCAAATCCGTTAATACCAATCTTAATCATTGTTCTAATATTTAAATTAATAGTTTAAAAATTATTTCTTTTAAGCTATCAAGTGAATCCGAAGGAGCTGATAACACCTTTTTTCATCCCTATCAAGCACTTTTTCTTCTTTACGAGCGCAAAGTTACAAAAAAATTTCTAACTTTGCAACCAGAATGAGTATTAAATAAGTTAAAAATGAATGAGAGAGCACCAATAATAACGGTTTTTTAATATTAGACATGCCATACTGACAACTCCATATTGCAAAATTCGTTTCTTTGCAGACGGAAAGATGGGTAGCGTAACAGATAAAAGAAGTCGAAGGCGCTTGCTTTTCTCACCTTATTATATATAGAAGAAGATTTTTTATAATATAAACTTTTAAAATTTTAGAGTTATGAGTAAATTTTTAAATGAATTCAAACAGTTTGCCATGCGTGGAAACGTTCTCGACATGGCAGTCGGTGTTATCATAGGTGGTGCCTTTGGCAAAATCGTGAGTTCTGTTGTTGACGATATCATCATGCCACCTATCGGATGGCTCATCGGTGGTGTCAACTTTGCCGACCTCAAGGTAACCCTTCCTTCCGTGAATGTGGCGGGCGAGGAATTCAAGGCTGCTACCATCAACTATGGCAATTTCCTGCAGACCACCTTCAACTTCCTCATCGTTGCTTTCTGTATCTTCATGCTCATCAAGGTTGTCAACAAGATTACAGCCAAGAAAGAAGAAGAGAAACCGGCAGAAACTCCGAAGGCTCCAGAGCCAAGCAACGAAGAAAAGCTTCTCATGGAAATCCGTGATTTGCTGAAAGAGAAAAAAGCATAAAAATGTATTTTACAAACAAAAGACCACCATCTGAGTTGAATATCAAACTCAAATGGTGGTCTTTTTTATATGATTATTCCCACTCGATTGTCGAAGGTGGTTTTGAAGAGATGTCATAGCAAACGCGGTTGACACCCTTTACCTTGTTGATAATCTCGTTACTTACCTTTGCCATGAAGTCGTATGGAAGATGTGCCCAGTCGGCTGTCATCGCATCAGTACTGGTTACGGCACGCAATGCAACAGGGTGCTCATAGGTACGCTCATCGCCCATCACGCCTACTGAACGGACAGTAGAGAGCAATACGGTACCAGCCTGCCAAATCTGATCGTAAAGAGATACCTCTATCTCGCCATTCTGCATATCAGCAGGAACACCGGCAGCCAAGACGCGGCGAGCTTCCTCACCACTCAACTTCACTTTATACTCGCGCAAACCACGGATATAGATATCGTCAGCATCCTGAAGGATACGTACCTTCTCAGGAGTGATATCGCCCAAGATTCGAACTGCCAAACCAGGACCAGGGAATGGATGACGGGTAATCAGATGCTCTGGCATACCCATAGAACGACCTACACGGCGAACCTCATCCTTGAACAACCACTTCAAAGGCTCACACAACTGAAGGTTCATCTCCTTAGGAAGACCACCTACATTGTGATGGCTCTTGATAACCTTACCTGTAATATTCAAACTCTCAATACGGTCTGGATAGATAGTACCCTGAGCCAACCACTTGGCACCGGTCTGCTTCTTAGCCTCAGCATTAAACACCTCAACAAAGTCGCGGCCGATAATCTTACGCTTCTTCTCAGGATCGGTAACACCAGCCAAGTCGGTAAAGAACTTCTCTGATGCATCTACACCGATTACATTCAAGCCCAAACACTTGTAATCTTCCATCACGTCACGGAACTCATTCTTGCGCAACATACCATGATCTACGAAGATACAGGTAAGGTTCTTGCCGATAGCCTTGTTCAAGAGAACAGCAGCCACACTAGAGTCAACACCACCAGAAAGACCCAGGATAACCTTATCATCACCCAACTGCGCCTTCAACTCAGCCACAGTAGTCTCAACAAAAGAGTCAGCGCTCCAATCCTGCTTGCTACCGCAGATATCAACCACGAAGTTCTTCAGCAACTGTGTACCCTGCAAAGAGTGGAATACCTCTGGATGGAACTGAACAGCCCAAACTGGCTGCTTGGTTGAAGCATATGCAGCATACTTCACATTAGCAGTAGAAGCGATGCACTTATAATCCTCAGGGATGGCAGTGATGGTATCACCATGACTCATCCACACCTGCGAGTTCTCAACAAAGCCCTTGAACAAAGGATTCTCAACATCGAAATGTTCCAAGTTGGCACGACCATACTCACGGCTGTCAGCAGCCTCCACCTTTCCACCCTGGGCAAAAGAGAGGAACTGAGCACCATAGCAGATGCCGAGCACTGGAATACGGCCAATGAACTGGCTCAAATCTACCTTGAAAGCTTCCGGATCATGAACGGAGTATGGGCTACCGCTCAAGATGACACCAATGACAGATGGGTCATCCTTTGGAAACTTGTTGTAAGGCATAATCTCGCAGAAGGTATCGAGTTCACGAACACGACGGCCGATCAGCTGTGTGGTCTGTGAACCGAAATCCAAAATAATAATCTTCTGTTGCATAATATCTAATTTTAATTTACAGTTTACAATTTATAGCTTATAGTTTATAGCACTCTTGCTATACGGCATAGCCGCTATTAACTATTAACTAACGATTTTAGAAATGCTTCCGCCTCTTTCAGCGTCTCCTGCTTTCCCACATCCATCAGTTTGAGATCGTTCTTCACATATCCCTCTATACGCACCTTGTCACAATGCTTCAGATAGAAGTCCATGATAGGGAACTTATCCGGCTCATCCTCCATCAGCGGGAAGAGTGATGGGGCTACCATGTGAATGCCAGAGAAGGCATACATCTTATAATCTTTGGGATTGAGGTTAGGATAAGGGCTCTTCACTTCACCCGTTTCTATATTCGTCCATCCCACCAGCCGCATACTGTCATCAAAGAGGAGATAACGCTTGGTTTTGCGTTCGCTCACCATCAGACGGGCGGCTATCATATCCTGACTCTCCATCTGGTAGAACTTCTTCAGATCCACATTACTCAGAATATCCACGTTGTGGATAAGAATAGGCTCTGACTGGTTGAAGAGCGGCCATGCCTTCCGGATACCTCCACCCGTTTCGAGCAGCTTTTCACTCTCATCACTGATACGGATGTCCATACCGAAGTTGTCATGTACTCTGAGATAATCGATAATTTGTTGGGAGAAATGATGCACGTTCACTACAATGCGAGTGAAACCGGCATCCTTCAACTGAAAGATGACACGTTTGAGCAAAGGTTCTCCCCCGACACTTACCAGAGCCTTCGGAATACGGTCGGTAAGTGGCTTAAGGCGAGTGCCCAAACCTGCTGCGAATATCATTGCTTGCATCATTGCTAATTAGCTATTTTTAAATGTGCGTGCAAATTTACTAACTTTTTGCGAGATAGCCAAATTTGCACGCTATTTTCTATTGTTTTGCAGGTAAAACCTGTTCAATATGCTGTTCACGATGACAAATATGCACTTCTACACCAAACTTCTGGTGAATATGTTCAGCAAGATGCTGGGCGGAATATACACTGCGATGCTGACCGCCGGTGCATCCGAAACAGAACATCAGAGAGGTAAAGCCACGCTGCATGTAGCGGTTTACATGATGGTCGGCAAGTGCATAGACATGCTCCAGGAACTTCAATATCTCACCATCATCCTCCAGGAATCGGATAACAGGCTCATCCAGACCCGTCAGTTTTTTATAAGGCTCGTATCTGCCAGGGTTATGGGTACTTCTACAGTCGAAGACATAACCTCCGCCATTGCCAGACGGATCTTCAGGAATTCCCTTTCGATAAGAAAAACTAAACACTCTTACCACCAGCGGTCCCTTACCATCATATTTAGAATAGGTAGCTGGTCCGTCCTGCGGATGCGCACGATAGATATTGTTGTCGGTAGTCTTATAGCCATCTGCACGACTCAGCGCCACGCTCTCTATCACCTTGAACTGCGGCAGCTCAGTAAGTCTTCTCAGCATATCCATCATATAAGGATAAGGGAATACCTTGTCTCCCATTTTCAGAAGATCGCGTAAATTCTGGATAGCCGGCGGAATGCTGTCAATGAAATGCTTCTTGCGCTCGAAATAACCACGGAATCCATAGGCACCCAACACTTGCAAGGTACGGAAGAGCACAAAAAGACTCAACCGGTTTACAAAATGTCGCACCGTAGGTACCTCGGTATAATGTTTCAATGACTGGTAGTATTCCCAAACCAATTCTCTGCGCAGTTTGAACGGATACTTAGCAGATGCCTGCCAAAGGAATGAGGCCAGATCATAATAGAATGGTCCCTTTCGGCCACCCTGAAAATCGATAAAGTGTGGATTTCCCTTATCATCCAACATGACATTGCGCGCCTGGAAATCACGATACAGAAAACAATCCATCGGCTCTGATGTCAGATCCTTGGCAAAAAGCCGGAAGTTGGCTTCAAGTTTCAATTCGTGAAAATCCAAATCGGTAGGCTTCAGAAAACAGTATTTGAAATAGTTGAGATCAAAGAGAACACTGTCAACATCGAATTCTGGCTGAGGATAACAGTTTTGCCAGTCCAAGCCTCTAGCTCCGCGAATCTGGATATTCGGTAGTTCACGAATGGTTTTCTTCAGGAGTTCCTTCTCTTTCTGATTATAACGTCCGCCAGCATCACGTCCGCCCCTGATTGCATCAAAAAGCGAAGTACCACCAAGATCCGTCTGAAGATAACAAAGTTCATCGTCACTCACCGCCAGGACCTGTGGAACAGGCAACTGCCTGAGCTGGAAATGACGATCCAGATAGATAAAGGCATGATCCTCGTCACGACTGGTTCCTATCACGCCAATCACAGTATCACCATCCTGCCTGATGATACGGAAATACTGTCGGTTACTCCCCTGCCCTGCCAGCTTTATGACATCAGCAGGTTCTTCACCCGCCCATTTTTTATAAAGTTCAATCAGCTTTTCCATCATTATTCAGTTTACGTCGTTTCCGATCATCATCAATCTTCTGTGCGAAGTTATCTCCGATAAAGAGAAGCAATAAGATACCTAGCGTAGTCAGGAACGAGTTTGTAGTCGTCATCCTCAACTCAGCTTTTGTAATATAAATCAGTCCTCCGATAACAATCAGAAAGACCAATGCTTTTTTCCAATCAATATTGTTCATGCCATCAAATTTCTAATATGGTGCAAAATTACACAATTATATCGAGAAAACAAAATAAAAACAAAAAAAAATCGGATGTCTCACGACAACCGATTTCCAAAAACAAACTACTTAAAAACTAATCTACTAAAACAAATCAAAAAAAATATCTTTGTCATCCTTTCAGATGATACTTTCTTTTATTTACGATGCAAAGATACAAAAAAAGATTATTCGAACCAAATAATTTTGCTATTTTTTGCATCTTTATAACTAAAAAAACAAAAAAATAGGGGTAATTCGCTGAGAATCACCCCTATTTGATATTTTCACTTTGCAAACCCGCACCCTTAGAATGTGCTTTGTTTGCGCAAGCCATTCACTAGATTACATCATTCCACCCATTCCAGGCGCAGCAGCAGGAGCAGCAGGTGCAGGCTCAGGCTTGTCAACCAATACACACTCTGTTGTCAGGAACAAACCAGCAATAGAAGCTGCATTTTCCAAAGCTACACGCTCTACCTTGGCAGGGTCTACGATACCAGCCTTGCGCATATCCTCGTAAACATCCTTGCGGGCATTGTAACCAAAGTCACCCTCGCCCTCGCGTACCTTATTAACAACTACAGAACCCTCGCCACCTGCATTGGCTACAATCTGGCGCAAAGGCTCCTCGATAGCACGCTCTACGATGCGGATACCTGTTGTCTCATCAGCGTTATCACCCTTCATATCCTTCAATGCCTCGAGAGCACGGATATAAGTAGTACCACCACCAGCAACGATACCTTCCTCGATAGCTGCACGGGTAGCGCAGAGAGCATCGTCAACACGATCCTTCTTTTCCTTCATCTCAACTTCTGAGTTGGCACCTACATAGAGGACAGCTACACCACCGGCGAGCTTAGCCAAACGCTCCTGAAGTTTCTCCTTATCGTATGAAGACTTGGTATTCTCAATCTCGTTCTTGATCTGAGCTACGCGATCCTGGATATTAGCTTTCTCGCCATGACCATTAACGATAGTTGTATTGTCCTTGTTAACAGTTACCTTATCTGCTGAACCCAACATTTCCAAAGTAGCCTGCTCCAACTTCAAGCCCTTCTCCTCAGAGATAACAACACCGCCAGTCAATACAGCGATATCCTCCAACATAGCCTTGCGACGGTCACCGAAGCCAGGAGCCTTCACAGCACAAATCTTCAAACCGCCACGCAAACGGTTAACTACCAATGTAGTCAAAGCCTCAGAATCAACATCCTCTGCGATAACCAACAAAGGACGACCACTCTCAGCAGCAGGCTGGAGAATTGGCAAGAACTCCTTCAAGTTAGAAATCTTCTTATCATAAAGAAGGATGTATGGGTTATCCATTACACACTCCATCTTGTCAGCGTCTGTCATGAAGTAACCGCTCAGGTAACCACGATCAAACTGCATACCCTCTACTACGCCGATGTTTGTATCACGGCTCTTGCTCTCCTCGATAGTGATGACACCATCCTTAGAAACCTTACGCATAGCGTCAGCCAAGAGCTTACCAATCTCTGCATCGTTGTTGGCAGAAACTGTAGCCACCTGCTCAATCTTATCGTAGTTGTCATCTACCTGCTCAGCATGATCCTTGATGAAGGCAACGACTGCAGCCACAGCCTTGTCGATACCACGCTTCAAGTCCATTGGGTTTGCACCTGCAGTTACATTCTTCAAACCCTCTGTTACGATAGCCTGAGTCAGGATAGTAGCAGTTGTTGTACCATCACCGGCATCATCACCAGTCTTGCTGGCTACGCTTTTAACGAGCTGAGCACCAGTGTTCTCGAATTTATTTTCCAACTCTACTTCCTTAGCAACGGTAACACCATCCTTAGTAATCTGAGGAGCACCAAACTTCTTTTCGATTACCACGTTACGGCCCTTAGGACCGAGAGTTACCTTTACTGCATTTGCCAACTGATCAACACCCTTTTTCAAGAGGTCGCGGGCATCCATATTATATTTAATATCTTTAGCCATAATATATTCTTTCTAATAATGTTTAAATAAATATCAGCAAAAAGTTTTTTACCTTTTTACTTTTTACCTTTAAGAATTACTCTTCCACTACAGCGAGTACATCGCTCTGACGCATCATGATATATTTAGTGCCATCGAATTCGAGTTCCGTACCAGCGTACTTACCATAGAGTACTGTATCACCTTCTTTGAGAATCATCTCTTCGTCTTTCGTACCCTTGCCTGTAGCAACAACCTTACCACGCTGTGGTTTCTCTTTTGCTGTATCAGGAATAATAATTCCACCTACTTTTTCTTCAGCTGGTGCAGGAAGTACCAGCACTCTGTCTGCTAATGGTTTAATGTTCATGATTCTATAATATTTTAATTGTTATACATTTATTTTGTCGACAGATATTGCTACCCATCTTTCCGCCAGTATACGAAAAACGTGCCAAAGCATCCACACTGACACTTTGGCACGTTCTTATACTGACACAATATCACAATTTCTTGTGGTTATTTCATTTTCCATTGATAATCGAATCTTTCGATATCCTCCTCAACCAGCGGATTACCATTCTGAACTTCGATGAAAGTCAACTGTGTAATCGCCTTGATGGCATGATAGTGCTCCAGAGGTATCACCACGGTATCCCCCGCTTTCACATGTTTCTCCTCACCATCAAGCACAAAGATTCCCTCACCTTCCACGAAAGTCCACACCTCCGAACGATGATGATGAAGCTGGTAGCTGATATTCTTGCCTGGCTTCAAGGTAATACTCTTGGTGAGTGAATGATTGCCGTCAGCATACTTCGAATCGTCTATCACGCGATAAGTACCCCATCTTCTCTCCTCATACATCGGACGCGGAGTAAGATGTTCTACCGCCTTCTTTATATCCTCAGAATATTTCTTAGAGCACACGAAGATGCCGTCAGGACTCGCTGCGACGACCGCATCCTTCAGACCATCCACATAAAGAGGCAACTGAAGTTCGTTGATGACATGCGTATTCTCGCAGTGGCTTCCCATCACCGCATTACCGATAATAGAATGATGTAACTCATCAGTCAGCGTATTCCAGGTACCCAGGTCCTTCCATTCACCATTGAACGGCACTACAGCTACAGATTCTGCCTTTTCCGCCACCTCGTAGTCAAAGGAAATCTTTGGGAATTCGCCGTATCTTGCACGAGTATCTTCAAAGCTTTCACTCCGCATATACTTTCGTACAATCTGCATCATATAGCCTAAGCGGAAGGCGAAGACACCACCATTCCAGTAAGCCCCCTCTTCCAGGAGTTTCTCTGCAGTAGGCACATCTGGCTTCTCTGTAAATCTCTTTACCATCTGATACTTCTTTTCTTCAGGGAAAGGCACCACATATCCATACTTTGCACTAGGATAAGTAGGTTTGATACCCATCAGCACGAGATCTGCTACATTTTTCTCCACACAATCTACCATACGGGCGATGGTATGGAAATACTCCAACTCAGTATAAGGATCACAAGGCATGATAACCACAACCTCGTCGTCCTCGCATTCCTTCTTCAGTTTCAGATAACTTGCAGCCAAAGCAATGGCAGGGAAGGTATCACGTCTCTCTGGTTCGGTAACCACAGAAACACGCTCTCCCAACTGGTTTTGGATAATATCCAGTTGACTGGCGTTGGTAGCCAGTGTTATATCGTTGGTCAGATTCGCCTCCTGCGCCTGGCGTACCACGCGCTGTACCATACTTTCCATTTCCCCATTCTCCTTCTCGAGCAATGGCAGGAACTGTTTGCTTCTAGCATTATTGCTAAGGGGCCAAAGTCTTTTACCTGAGCCACCCGATAATAGAATCAATTGCATACCTTTTGTTATCTAAATAGTTTATTAATCATATTTAAAATTCACACCTATCCGTGAAATCCGTTTGCAAAAGTACGCTTTTCCTTTGAAACCACCAAGCAAATCGATGAAAATCTGCAAAGTCACTGACAATTTTGCAAGAACATGAAAGAAAAGCACGAGCGAAAAATCGTCGTTTTGAAAGAGGGCAGGACTAGAAAATTGGTTCAAATTGGTTCAAGTTGGTCCATTTAGATATTTTTTTGCCAATTTATTTCCGATTTTCAACAATTATTATTAACTTTGCGACCGAAAAAGAACTTAAACATACCTTCTGAAAAGGAGATATCAAACATAATTAGGAGTATTTTATAAGAATATGCAAATGATAAACAAGAACTACAAAGGAAACGAAACGATAAAGAGATTGGTTATGTGTACCGATTTCATTATCTTAAACATCGTATTGCTGGCCTATAAAGAATATGGTCCAGAATTCACACCAGACTATTTCGACTCTGCAACGAAGATTACCTTTTTCGTTGCAAATGTAGCATTGTTCTTAGGCGAATACTTCTATTCCACTATCATACATGTTAGAAAAATCGGTTTCTTACAAGTATTAAAACGAACCTTATGCCTGGCAGGAACTATGACTTTGAGTTTCTTTATTTTTGTGAGACTTCTCAGTCATGATGATAAGATGTTCTCCTTCTATATTATCTTCGGTATTACATACTATCTGTCACTCATCATAAGCAGACTCTTAGAACTTAACATACTGAAATACTTCCGTTCAAAAGGCCGCAACTCACGCACAGTTGTCTTTATAGGTAACGACCCTGCCGTGAGCGAGATGTACAAGACGATGACAGAGGATCCTTCTGCCGGTTATATCGTAAAAGGATATTATGCTGATGAAGATATTACAAAAGCTCCAGAAGGTCTGAAGAGAATTGGAACGATGAAACAGCTCCAGGAGATCATCTCTTCTACCATGAATGATACTATCAACGGTGCGCCTTCCAACATTGACGAGGCATTCTGCTGCCTGTCACACAAATCTCCGGAGATTATCAACATCATGCACTTCTGTGACAAGAATGTGATACACTTCTACTACCTGCCACGTGTATTCGGTGAGTACAAGTTACATCTTGACGCTCAAAACTTCATGGGCAGAACAGTATATTCGAACCATATAGAACCGCTGTCAAGTATTTCAAACCGTTTCATCAAACGCAGTTTCGACATCGTGGTGAGCGGATTCGCATGTCTGTGCGTCTTGCCATTCATCCCTATCATCGCCCTTATCATCAAGATTCAGAGTCCGGGACCTATTTTCTTCAAACAGGCAAGAACAGGTCTGAACGGTGATACATTCTATTGTCTGAAGTTCCGCTCCATGCATGTAAACAAGGATGCAGACAAAGCTCAGGCTACCAAGAACGACCCTCGCAAGTTTGCTTTCGGCAATTTTATGAGAAAGACCAATATAGATGAGTTTCCTCAGTTTATCAATGTACTGAAGGGTGATATGAGTATCGTAGGACCTCGTCCTCACATGCTGCACCATACTGAGGTATATGGAAGTCTGATTGACAAATATATGGTTCGCCACTTTTCCAAGCCGGGCATCACCGGTTGGGCTCAGGTTACAGGTTACCGTGGTGAAACTAAGGAACTCTGGCAGATGGAGGAACGTATCCGCCGCGATATCTGGTATATTGAGAACTGGTCGTTCTGGCTCGATATCAAGATTATCTTCATGACAGCCAAGAGCATCATCTGTCCTGACAAGAATGCTTATTAAGAGATTATAAAAAGAAAAAGAGGATGTGCCATAAGTTTGGATAACAGTTGGCGCACAACAGTTGGCCGCCACACGCACATCACCTGTTGTGCATGCGCATATCAGCTGTTATGCAAGCGCACAACAGCTGTTGTGCGACCGGAGATACTAACTGTCTCAACAACATATTCTATCTCTTCCAAGAACATATCCTAGCTTTTCCAAGAACAAGAAGAGGGTGTATCATTAACTTATGATACACCCTCTTCTTAGGTATATAGGTATACTCTTTATTTATTAGATGGAAGCCTGTTGAGCCAACAGGTAAGGTCATTCAACATCTGGTCATGATATGGGAAGCCATGGGCGGCATCTCGGAATCCCCATCCATGTCCGGCAGTCGGATAGATATGCATGGTACACTCGTTACCCGCCTTACTCATGGCAGAATAATAGGCTACACCATTGGTTACAGGAGGAACAACCTTATCGTCAAACGACATTAGGATGATGGCACGAGGTGTAGCGCCCGGACGCACAGCCTTATCATTAGACCACTCTTCGACCAGTTTTTTATTGGTATTACGCTCTTCACCCAAGAAATTCACGCATGATCCCTTATGAGAGATACGCTCATCCATGGAAATCACAGGATAGAAAAGAATAGAGAAATCAGGTCGCACAGCCGCCTCTGCATGGGTACTTACGGAAGAAGCCAAATGACCACCGGCAGAAAATCCCATAATTCCGACATCTTCCTTGTTTATTTTCCATACGGCAGAACTGTCACGGACGGTACGCATCGCCTGATAAGCATCACTCAACGGAATATTACGATTTCCATAAGGCATTCTGTATTTCAGAACAAAGAAGGCGATACCCTGTTTATTGAAATACTCGGCCCACTGATGCCCCTCATGATCCATCGCAAGATGGGAATAGCCACCTCCAGGACAATCTACTACGGCTCTTCCTGAAGGATTCTTAGGAAGATAACAGGTAAGCTCACTCTGTCCATCGCTGCTGTTCTTCAATACGAACTTGCGAGCTGTGGATTGCGCTGATGCTGATATTGCTGTCAGCATCAGAAGAAAAGAAATCATTGTCTTTTTCATTTTTCTTTTTGTTATGTTGTTTATATCTTTATTCAGTTTTGCAAAGATAGTGCAAAGATAAGCATTTTTTTCGTTAATCCTATGTTATTTTTTCTTCTTTTTTTGGTGTTTTTGTTCCAATCGCTTTGATTATTGATTCTTTTTTACTATATTTGCAGAAAAATTGCTGCACTTAGCAGTCAGAGTACAATATCTCTTTGCTGCAGCCAGCATTTATTTTGCAGTCTCACATATAATATTAACATAGAATTATGAAGGATTTTTTCAAAAATGTGGCAGCCACGATCGTAGGACTGTTTGCTTTCGGACTTATCATGACCATCCTGGGATTCATCTGTATCATCGGAATGATCGCATCGAGTAACAGCAAACCGACATTGAAGGACAATGCTGTGATGGTACTGAAACTACAGGGGCAGATTGAAGACCGTTCGGAAGACAACTGGCTCGGCGAACTGACGGGCGAGCAGTTCAACAACCTCGGCATGAACAAGATTCTTTCTTCTATCCGCAAGGCTAAGGATGAGGAAAAGGTGAAAGGTATCTATTTGGAGACAGGTATCCTAGAATCCGACTATGCAACTTTGCAAGAAATCAGAAATGCACTTGCCGACTTCAAGAAGAGCGGCAAATGGATTATCGCATACGGTGATGCTCTCTCACAGGGTGGATATTATCTGGCTTCAGTTGCCAACAAGGTATACGTAAACCCTGAAGGCAATGTTGACTGGCATGGTATTGCATCACAACCACAATATATCAAAGATGTGGCAGCTAAGTTTGGCGTCCACTTTACAGTAGTGAAGGTAGGTAAATACAAGAGTTATACCGAAATGTATACAGAAGACAAGATGTCTGATGCAAACAGAGAGCAGGTTTCACGGTATATAGGCGGACTCTGGCAACAGATGCTGGCAGATGTGAGCAAGAGCAGAAACATTAGCAAGGATTCACTGAACCGCTATGCCGACGGATTAATGGTCTTTGATGATGCCCAACTGCTGAAATCACGTAAGATGGTAGACGGATTCTGCTATTATGACGAAATCAGAGACGTGGTAAAGAGACAGTTAGGTCTGAAGACAGACGAAACCATCAACCAGGTAGACTATAACGACGTTGATATGGCAATAGACGACTCGAACCTGATGGGAGAAGAAATTGCCGTCTACTACTGCCAGGGTTCCATCGTGAGAATGGAGACTCCTAGCATCTATGGCACTGAGCAGCAGATTGTAAGCACCAAGGTGATTAAGGACTTGCAGGAACTCGCCGACAACAGTCAGGTGAAGGCTGTAGTTCTGCGCATCAATTCGGGTGGTGGCGATGCCTACGCTTCGGAACAGATATGGAGAGCGGTCAAAGAGTTGAATAAAAAGAAGCCGGTAGTAGTTTCTATGGGTGGTATGGCTGCCTCGGGTGCTTATTACATGAGTATGGGTGCCCAATATATAATGGCACAACCTACAACATTGACCGGCAGCATCGGTATCTTTGGAGCTCTTCCAGACTTCAGTGATCTGATGACAAAAAAGTTGGGTTTCAAGTATGATGAGGTAAAAACCAACCGCAATAGTGCCTATGCCTCGGCAGGTATGTCACGCCCATGGAGTGCAGAAGAGATTACCACCATGCAAAACTATGTGAATCGTGGATACAACCTCTTCCGCAAACGTGTAGCTGAAGGAAGAAAGATGAGCACAGAACAGGTTGAAAAAATAGCTCAAGGAAGAGTTTGGCTAGGAACTGACGCCAAGAACATCAAGTTGATTGACGGATTCGGCGGACTGAGCGATGCCATCGACAAGGCTGCAGAGCTGGCTCATCTCAGCAGTTATCAAGCTGTAGAATATCCGGCATTGGCAGGATGGATGGAACAGTTAATGGATATGGCGGGTGGAAATAAGGGAACCTACCTCGACGAACAGTTGCGTCTGGCTTTGGGGGACCTATACCAACCATTCATCATGATACGCAATATGAAGGAAAAAGAGCCTATACAGGCAGCACTTCCTTATGTATTGAACATTCAATAATATTTATAATAAGGTATGCGTACCTTATATATAGGCATAACGAATTAAGAGAAAGGAAACAGACATGAGAACAGAAGGCGATCTTATCAAGATCAACGACTGGCTGCTACCACTAAGTTGGATTTATGGCAGCATAGTCAGATTTCGCAATTGGCTCTTCGATATAGGACTGAAAAAGAGTCAATCATTCTCAATCCCGATTATCTCTGTAGGCAATATTACAGTAGGCGGATCGGGCAAGACTCCCCATGTGGAGTATCTGATACGCTTGTTACATGACAAGGTAAAGATAGCTGTGCTGTCACGTGGCTACAAGAGGAAGACCAGTGGCTATGTGCTGGCAGACAAGAATACGACAATGTCCGAAATTGGCGATGAACCATTCCAGATGCACAGCAAGTTTGACGACATCTATGTAGCTGTAGACGCCAAACGCGTAAGAGGAATCGAAAAGTTGCAGAACGAAGAGCCAACCAAGGATGTGGACGTAGTATTACTGGATGATGCCTTCCAGCATCGCTATGTAAAGCCAGGCATCAACATCCTGCTGGTAGATTATCACCGACTGATTATCTATGACAAGATGTTGCCGGCCGGAAGACTGAGAGAACCTCTGAGCGGCAAGAACCGTGCCGACATTGTGATTATCACCAAATGTCCAAAGGACCTGAAGCCTATGGAATTCCGTGTACTCACCAAGGCCATAGACCTCTACCCTTTCCAGAAGCTCTACTTCACCTGCATTAACTATGATACACCAAAGGGTGTATTCGAAGACCAGCAGATAGCACAGGAAAAATTGAAGGACTATCATGTACTGCTGGTTACTGGCATTGCATCGCCTAAGCAGATGGAACACGACCTGAAGCCGATGGTCAAGAGTATGCAGTCGCTGAGTTTCGGTGATCACCATCGCTTCAAGAGCAAAGACATCACACGCATCAATGAGACGTTTGAACAGATGCCTGAACCCCGTCTGATTATCACGACAGAGAAGGATGCCGTGAGACTGAAGGAGACGGAGGGTCTCTATGAAACGGTTAAAAAAAGCATATACGAACTGCCTATTAAGGTAAGTTTCATGCAGGAACAGCAAGATAATTTTAACGACAAAATCATTAGCTATGTACGAAAAAATTCAAGAAACAGCATCCTGGCTAAAAGAAAGGATGACAACAAGTCCGAAGACGGCAATCATATTGGGAACCGGTCTCGGACAATTAGCTTCAGAAATAACTGACAGTTACGAATTCCCATATAGTGAAATACCAAATTTCCCTGTATCAACCGTTCAAGGTCATGCCGGCAAACTGATTTTCGGTAAGTTGGGAGGTAAAGACATCATGGCTATGGAAGGAAGATTCCATTACTATGAGGGATATGACATGAAGGCTGTAACCTTCCCAGAACGTGTGATGTACGAGTTGGGCATTGAAACCCTCTTTGTTAGCAACGCTTCGGGCGGTATGAATCCGGAATTCCAGATTGGCG
Organism: Segatella copri; assembly: GCF_019127135.1. Lineage (GTDB taxonomy): Bacteria > Bacteroidota > Bacteroidia > Bacteroidales > Bacteroidaceae > Prevotella. The sequence goes on from NZ_JAHOEA010000007.1 coordinate 73,702, forward strand.
ACCTGATGATTATCGATGATCACATCAACTTCTTCCCTGAGCATCCATTGCGTGGCAAGAACTTCCCTACCGGTCCGCGTTTCCCTGACATGCACGAAGCATACGACAAGAAACTCCGCGACCTTGCCGACGATATCGCTAAGGAGAAGGGAATTGATGCAAAGCATGGTGTATATGTTGGCGTTCAGGGACCTACTTTCGAAACACCGGCAGAGTATCGCATGTATCGTGTATTGGGTGGTGACGCCGTAGGTATGAGTACCGTACCAGAGGTGATTGTTGCCCGCCATTGCGGAATCAAGGTTTTCGGAATCAGTATCATCACCGACCTTGGAGGTTTCGATGTACCAGTAGAGGTCAGTCATGAGGAGGTTCAGGTTGCCGCAAATGCTGCACAGCCTAAGATGACAGAGATTATGCGAGAAATTATTCGCAGATCTTAATTATAAATTATAAACTATTAATTATTTTGGATATCTCAAAGTTGGGTGAGTTTGGTCTTATTGACCGTCTCACAAAAGGTTATGAAAAGAAAAACGAGTCTACCGTTTATGGTGTAGGCGACGATTGTGCCGTGATGCATTATCCCGACAAGGAGGTGCTCATAACTACTGACATGCTGATGGAGGGCGTGCATTTCGACCTTACCTATATCGATATGGCTCACTTGGGTTACAAGAGTGCTATGGTAAACATCAGTGATATCTTCGCCATGAACGGTACCCCACAACAGATGGTAGTAAGCATCGCATTGAGCAAGCGATTCAAAGTAGAAGACATAGATGAATTCTATAAAGGTTTACGAATGGCATGCGACAAATGGGGTGTAGATATCGTGGGCGGTGACACCACATCTTCGCTCACAGGTCTTGCTATCAGCATCACTTGTATTGGTGAAGCGGCAAAAGAAGAAATCGTATACCGCAACGGAGCCAAGGAAACAGATCTTATTTGTGTATCGGGCGACCTGGGCGGCGCCTATATGGGCCTGCAGCTGCTGGAACGCGAAAAGGCTGTATACTACGGACAGATAGAAGATATCCGAAAGAAGATGGCAGAAGCTAAGGCAAACGGAGACAACGAGAAACTGACTCTCCTGAACAAAGACTTAGAGAATATGCGTAACTTCCAGCCAGATTTCGCCGGTAAGGAATATCTCTTGGAAAGACAGCTACAACCAGAAGCTCGTGGTGATGTAATTGCTCAACTGCGAGAGGCTGGTATCCGTCCTACAGCCATGATGGATGTAAGCGATGGTCTGAGCAGTGAACTGATGCACATCTGCGAACAGAGTCATTGTGGATGCAGAGTATATGAGAAGAACATACCTATCGACTACCAGACAGCCGTGCAGGCAGAAGAATTCAACATGAATCTTACCACCTGCGCCATGAACGGCGGCGAAGATTATGAACTTCTCTTTACCGTACCTATCGGTGACCACGAAAAGATTGAGGCAATGGAGGGTGTAAGGCAGATTGGCTACATCACCAAAGAAAATCTGGGCAAGTTCCTCATTACCAGAGATGGACAGGAATTTGAACTGAAAGCACAAGGTTGGAATCCGCTGAAAGATTAATTTCAAACAACGCGGTATTTAGTTAATAAACATTAAGCAAGAGAAAATATTTCGTTTTCTCTTGCTCAATTAAAATTTTTATTGTACCTTTGCAACCGCAAAAGCAAAATGGTGCCATAGCTCAGTTGGTAGAGCAAAGGACTGAAAATCCTTGTGTCCCCGGTTCGATTCCTGGTGGTACCACTCCTCCTTTCATAAAAGGCGATTACTAACTGCGGTTAGGGTCGCCTTTTTTTTAATATCCATACCTCAAGGTAACAGATATTACAAAATAGATGAAGGATAGTAATTATAAACAAACAAACTAAACTTAAAAAGCTTATGAAGAAGATTTTAATAGCTTTATTGGTCTGTTTCTCATTTGTGACAGCCAATGCCAAAGATTACAGTAAGTATTATCAGAACTTACCAGTTCAGATGCAGCAACCTACATTGCCTAGCATCCCAGCCAATCATGTCAGCATCTTGGAATGTGGCGGTAATGGTGACGGACTCACCATGAATACCCAGGCATTCGCCAAAGCCATCAGTAAACTGAACAAAATGGGTGGCGGTCATCTTAATGTGCCTGCAGGTATCTATCTTACAGGTCTCATCTCACTGAAGGACAATATAGACCTGCATCTGGAGAAGAACGCCATCATCGTTCTTTCTGAAGACAAGAATGATCACTTCAAGATAGACGAGACTACGGGAAAGAAAGAAAACCGTGCAACTCCAGCCATCAATGCCAGCAAGAGAAAGAACATCTCCATCACAGGCGAGGGCACTATTGACGGAAACGGCGAATGGTGGCGACCAGTAAAGCGGAGCAAGGTTAGCGATGTAGAATGGAAAGAATTCCAGGCTATGGGCGGAACTCTCAATGAAAAAGGTGACATCTGGTATCCATTCAATCTGAAACATCAACCTAACGTGGCAGAGAATATGGATGCACAGGAGAAAACCCGAACACACATGATCAGATTCACCAGTTGCGAAAATGTACTCGTACAGGGTGTTACACTTCTGAACAGTCCTAAGTTTCACATCATCCCTACCCGATGCAAGAATGTGACTATCGACGGAATCACCGTAAAATGTCCATGGAATGCCCAGAACGGTGATGCGATTGATATCTCCAGCTGTAAGGATGTACTCATCGTAAACAATGTGATAGATGCTGGTGATGATGGTATCTGTATGAAGGGTGGTGCCGGCGCAGCAGGTGTGGCAGCAGGTCCTTGCGAAAACATCAACATTCAAGACAACACCGTATACCATGCACATGGAGGTTTTGTTATCGGCAGCGAGTTCTCTGGCGGCATGAAGAATATTGTAGTTCGCAACAATACTTTCCAGGGAACAGATACCGGTTTACGTTTTAAGAGTGCCGTGAAGAGAGGCGGTACATCTGAAAACATCTATATCGACCATATTTATATGACCGATATCAAGGATGCAGCCATAACCTTCGAGACCACCTATTTTGATAACCACGTAGGTGCCAAGAAACAGACCGCTCCTGTAAAACAGGAATTCCTGCCAAACTTTCAGGACATCCACATGAGCGACATCTACGTACGAGGTTGCGAAACAGGTATAGAAGCACATGGTGCAGAAGGTATGGTACACGATATCACTATCAAAAACTCCAATATCTTCTACACCAAGGAAGCCAAGAATATTGATGCAACCTGCAAGATTCAGTTAGAAAACGTACGTTTCGAAAGTTTCGCAAAGTAAGTTTGCAGCTCAATATTCAAGAAGTCTACTTGACAACAGTAAGCGTTTGATCACAAACTGTGAAATGAATATCAAGCCCCTCATAAGGCATTCCATATACCTTATGAGGTTTTTTCTGGTAATGCGGACGCGGATCCTGAGCAAGTACATCTTTCAAAACCTCTATTTTTTCTGCAGCCAATCCCTGCAGAAGCAAATACCTTTCCACTTCTTCCGAAATCTCAACATCCAGTTTTTTCCATTTTCGGTTGTCGACGAAACCGCTCCTGGCATCAGGATGAGAATCGGCATAAACAACATAAGGCTTAATATCAAAAATAGGAGTCATATCCATGAGATCAGCTCCTTTTACATAAATGACAGGACCACGAGGAGTCTCCCAATCGATATGAGAGATTCTTACAGATGAAAGACCTATGTTATTGGGGCGGAAAGGACTTCGGGTAGCAAAGACCCCAACCTTCTCATTGCCTCCCAATACAGGAGGACGGACAACCGGACTATTCGCCTTATGCCTGTTGGCAGAAAATTCCCAAATCAGCCAAAGGAAATCAAATCCCTCCATACCGCGCAACGCATCAGGGTTGCGGAATTCGGGTTCAAAAACAATCTGTCCTTCCAATCCTGCTACCAATCCAGCCTGTTTGGGAATGCCAAACTTGCTACTGAAGGGAGAACGAAAATATGCTATTGGTTTTATCTCCATATTTACTAATTATTACACCTTATTATATATAGGACGAAAAAAGCCATGAATTATTTTGCTGTATGCGCAAAATAATGTACCTTTGCAGACAAAATAAAAAAACAAAAAGAAATGAAAATACAAAGACCATCGTATGAAATCTGGTTACAGAAACCAGGCGAGCTCGGTATCTACCAGCAGATAGAACGAGCAGGGAGAGTATGTTATAAAAGTGAGAACAACACCACTGAGGAATCAGCCAAGCCTTTCGTGGAGCGTATGGTGCAGAGTGAACACTTTGCCATGTTGGAGCATGGAACCGTGTATCTGGTATGCAACCATGGAGAGTTACCACTCTATACCCACAACAAGTTCTCACGCCTAAACACCATAGACGGCAAAGACTATATTACAACCAACCTCCGTGTATTGGCAGAAAACAAGGCGATGGATGATTTGAAATACCTCAGCAACTATGAAGAAGGTAAGCACGAACTCCGCATTACCGTTCATTTTACTACTCAGATTTCCATTACTAGAGAATATAACCGACATCGCGCCAACTCTATGGCAGAACAGAGTACCCGTTACTGCAATTATTCGAAGAATAAGTTTGATAACGAAATTACCATCAATCTGCCTACATGGGTAGAAACTGAAGGTTTCGATGGTTCACAAGATCCCAGCGACTACCGCATAGAAGATATGTGTGCTGACATCGCAGAAGGAAGAACAGCAGAATGGGACAAGCTCACAACTTGGATTTTTGCCAATCAGGCTGCCGAATATGCCTATATGAAACTGATAGAGGCAGGTTGCAAACCACAGGAAGCACGTGCTATCCTACCATTGGACTGCAACACAGAACTGGTTCATACCGCTTTCGTGAGTGACTGGAAACATTTCTTCGACCTCCGCGCATTAGGTACTACCGGTGCACCACATCCAGATGCCAAGATTTTAGCCTTGCCACTGATGGAAGAGTTCAAGCAGAAAGGTTACCTCTAAGGCTTAAAAAAGATTAAAACGCCCTTTCAAAATACAGATTTTCTATTCTTTTGACATAACGAATAGATTTATTTCGTATTTTTGCGGTGTGTTTTTCATAGTATTAGATTTAAGGTTATCAAGATTGGGGCTACAGCGGTAGCCCTTTTTTGTTATCTATTTCAGCCCCACCTCCCTGTTTTTTGCTGTTTTAAACACTTATTTGGCCTAAAAATGCATTTTTTTGAAGAAAAATGAAAAAAAGTTGGCGAAAAATTTGGTGGAACCAGAAATTAGTCGTACCTTTGCAACCGCTTAAGAAAACCAAGCTATAGTCATCCAGACTAAAACAATGGAGAGATGGTAGAGTGGTCGATTACAACGGTCTTGAAAACCGTCGTACCGAGAGGTACCGGGGGTTCGAATCCCTCTCTCTCCGCAAGAGCCTTCTGAAAGAAATTTCAGAAGGCTTTTTTTATTTTTCATATCTGAATATTTCCTTCATATTCATTCACCATCTCCATTACAAGAAGACTTCAAATGCAAAATTATGCTATATTATTTGGTCATATCAAAGAAAACATGTAACTTTGCTCGAAAGTAAGCTACATGCAAGAAAAGACAAGACAATGATAGATCGCTGTTACATAGAAATCACCAATACATGCAATCTCAACTGCCACTTCTGTCCAAAACATACAAGAAAGAAAAGACAGTTGAGTGCTGAGGAATTCGACCTGCTCACCGACAAGATACGTGGGAAGGTCTGTTTCCTATATTTCCACATTATGGGCGAACCCCTACTACACCCCCTTCTACCCGAGTTTATCAGCATATCAAGAGAGAAAGGTTTCAAAACCGTACTTACATCCAACGGCACTCTGCTACATAAAGCCATGGACCTCCTTGACACACTTCCCCACAAGATGCAGCTCTCACTCCACTCGCACGAGAGTAATGCCAAGGGAGAACTCACCAGTTACATGAACGAGGTGATGACTTTTTCAACCCAAGCCGCAGAAAAAGGAACCTGCATAGTTCTCAGACTCTGGAACCAAGGAGGAAAAGACCGGGAAAATGAAGAAGTGATGGAGCACATCGAAAAATTTGTTCCCAAGCCCTGGAAAGAACGACCTGACGGTTACAGACTTGCCAACAATCTCTATCTGGAGTTTGACAGGAAATTCGAATGGCCCAACTTCGATAACCATATCAAAGAAAATGAAATGGTAAAAGGAAACCCGGAATCAGGTATCAGAGAAGGAAAAAGAGAAGTTTTCTGTAAAGCCCTACTCAAACAGATAGGCATATTGGCTGACGGCACATTGGTACCCTGCTGCCTGGACCACAACGGAGATGTGGCACTGGGGAACCTGCTCAAACAATCGCTAGAAGAAATTCTGGCTTCACCCCGCGCCCAAGCCATGATAGAAGGCTTCAAACACCATCAAGCCACAGAACCTCTCTGTGAGACCTGTGAATCAGCCCTGGTAAGAAACAGTTTTAGAGGAAAAGCAAGAAGTTAATAAGAATTATGAGATATTATACAGCAATGACAATAGCCGGCTCTGACAGTTGTGGAGGAGCCGGTGTGCAAGCTGACATCAAGACAATGTCGGCACTAGGCGTATATGCAGCATCGGCCATTACAGCCATCACCGTACAGAACACCCTGGGAGTTTATGCCATCCAAGACATCAACCCCGAAATCGTAAAGGGACAGATAGAAGCCGTCATGGAGGACATCCATCCCGATGCCATCAAAATAGGTATGGTGAACGACCGTGCCACCATCCAAGCAATCGCAGAAACCCTGAAGAGATACCAGGGAGAATACCAGCATCTTATCATAGACCCAGTGATGGTTTCCACCAGTGGTTGCAGACTCATGCAGGAGGACGCACTCAGCGTCTTCATCCAGGAGTTATTACCACTTGCTACCCTGTTAACACCTAACATCCCGGAAGCAGAGATACTGGCAGGAACAAAGATACAGAATAAGGAAGATATTCAGAACGCAGCTTTAGCCATCAGTAAGTTAGGCTGCAAACATGTACTCATCAAAGGCGGTCATTTCCAGGGAACCGAAAAGATAGACTACCTCTTCGAAGACGGAAAACCGATTACCAGTTTCCGAGGCATTAGCATAAACACCCGTAATACCCATGGTACAGGTTGTACCCTATCCTCAGCCATCACTTCGTATCTGGCAAGAGAAATGGACATGAATACAGCCATCGCCATGGCAAAGACCTATCTTTCCGGAGCCATTCTGGCAGGAAAAGATGTGCAGATAGGAAAAGGTCATGGTCCGGTGAATCACTTTTATGAACCCAAAGCACTGTTTATCAAATAACAGCCAACACCCTTATATAAACAAACAAAATCACAACGAATATGAAATGGATAGTAATCACTCTTCCCGATTTTATCGAGAAGGAATCAACCTATATCAACCAACTCTTCAAAGCAGGTATAGACCTGCTACATCTGCGCAAACCAGAATCAAATATAGAGGAGTGTAAACAACTGATACAGGAAATCGACGAGAAATGGCATAATAAGATCGTAGTACACGATCACTTCGAACTTTGTCAGGAATTTCATCTTCATGGTATTCACCTTAACAGAAGAAACCACGAGATTCCAGAAGGCTTTCAAGGAAGCATCTCACAATCCTGCCATAGTTTTAAGGAAGTAGAACAAGTTCTCCAGCCTATATCATCCAAGAGCAAAGACGAAAAGAGCACGATTCTCAAACCCGCCTGCCAATATGTTTTCCTCAGTCCAATCTTTGACAGTATTTCAAAGAAAGGCTACAAGCATTTCTTCTCTAACAAAGACTTAGAGGAAGCAGGCATCAATGGAATCATCAATGAGCGAGTAGTCGCATTAGGAGGTGTCACCCCTGAATATATTCCACAATTGAGAGCATGGAACTTTGGCGGAGCTGCATTCTTAGGTGACATCTGGAACAGAAGAACTGATGCAAAATGGACGGAATATCTTGCCGTAATTAAGCAGAAACTTACACCCGGAAATGTCAAGAATACGCTTAACAGTTCAAACATTTGGTAGAGGAAAATACACTACTTTCTAATAAGACAGGTCGAATCTCAACAATAAAAATAAAAAAAATGCTTTTTTTATTTTGTATTGTCTTCGATTTACACTACCTTTGCATCCATGATATATCCAGATAATTTTGAGAACAAGATAGGATTCAACGAAATCCGCAAGATGTTACGCGAAAGATGCCTCTCTCCACTCGGCAAAGAACAGGTAGACAAGATGGCATTCAGTAGCGATGCAGAACAAGTTAACGAATGGCTCATGCAGGTACGTGAGTTCCGCAGACTGATGGAGGAAGTAGAAGACTTTCCCCTACAATATTTCTATGACGTAAGGGAGAGCATCCTCCGTATCCGTGTAGAAAACAGTCACCTGGAAGAGGATGAACTGTTTGACTTGAGACGCTCACTGTCTACCATAGCCGATATGGTAAAGATACTGAATCACAGCGATGACGATGACGAGCCGGAAGACGGATGGAAAAGAGAGAAAAAGTATCCCTACCCAGCCCTACATCGCCTTTCACAGGATGTAGTTACTTTTCCACAACTGATTCAGCGCATCGACCAGATACTTGACAAATTCGGAAAGATAAGAGACAACGCAACCCCCGAACTTCTTCAGATTCGCAGAGAACTGGCAAAGACAGAGGGTAGCATCTCGCGTACCTTATATAGTATATTGCGCTCGGCACAAAGTGAAGGCATCGTAGAAAAAGACGTAACCCCAACCCTGCGTGACGGCAGACTGGTTATTCCCGTCATCCCTACTCTGAAGCGCAAAATCAAAGGTATCGTACACGATGAGAGTGCTACAGGTAAAACAGTCTTCATAGAACCTACCGAGGTGGTAGAGGCAAACAACCGTGTACGCGAACTGGAAGGAGAAGAGAGAAAGGAAATTATCCGCATCCTCACCGACTTCACCAACAAGGTACGCCCATACTCCAAAGAAATTCTGGACAGTTACCGCTTTCTTGCCATCATTGACCTGATACAAGCCAAGCAAAAACTGGCAGAAATCTTCAAAGCCATAGAACCCGAGGTAGAAAACCATCCACACATAGACTGGACCCGTGCGATACACCCATTATTGCAGCTATCTCTACAGAAAAAAAACGAGAAAGTAGTTCCGTTGGATATCATGCTTACACAGGACAAACGCATTCTTATCATCTCCGGTCCAAATGCAGGCGGCAAATCTGTCTGTCTGAAAACCGTCGGATTATTACAGTACATGCTGCAATGCGGTTTGAGCATCCCTGTAAGTGAGCGTTCAAAGACAGGTGTTTTCCAAAACATCATGATTGATATCGGTGACGAACAGAGTCTGGAGAATGACTTGAGTACCTACTCATCTCATCTTCTGAACATGAAGAATATGATGAAGGCAGCCAATGGCGAGACCATCATTCTGATAGATGAGTTTGGTACAGGTACAGAGCCAGGCATAGGTGGTGCTATCGCCGAAGCTGTACTCGACAAGTTCTGCAAGCAGCAAGCTTATGGTGTGATTACCACCCACTATCAGAACCTGAAGCATTTTGCCGACAGCCATGAAGGAGTGGTTAACGGCGCCATGCTCTACGACCGCCATGAGATGAAAGCCCTCTTCCAATTAGCTATCGGCAGACCAGGTTCTTCCTTTGCGATTGAAATTGCAAGAAAGATAGGATTACCCGAAGAAGTAATCAAGGAAGCATCAGATATCGTTGGTTCAGAATACATTCAAAGCGACAAGTATCTGCAGGATATTGTTCGTGACAAGCGATATTGGGAAAACAAACGACAGAATATCCATCAGCGTGAAAAAGACATGGAGAAAACAATCTCCAAGTACGAAAACGACATAGAGGATATTGAGCGAAGCAGAAAGGCAATTCTCAAAAAGGCAAAAGAAGAAGCTGCAGAACTTTTAAAAGAAAGTAACAAGAGAATCGAGAACGCCATCCGGGAAATCAAAGAAAGCCAGGCTGAAAAAGAAGAAACCCGCCGTATCCGTCAGGAACTTGATGCCTTCAAGCAAGAGGTTCAAGAAATTGATTCTAAGGAGGCCGATGACAAAATTGCCCGCAAGATAGCCCAGATCCAACAACGCAAAGAACGCCATGCCAAGCGCCAAGCTGAAAAGAAAGAGAATCAGGAGAAGGCTGCAGCTGCACTGAGGAATGCACAGAACAAGACTCAAGCAGATAGTAAACGTGAAATTCAGATTGGTGATACGGTTCGCATCAAGGGACTGACTACTGTCGGAAAGATAGAAAACATTACTGGAGATACAGCAACTGCCGTATTTGGAGGAATGAGAACCAAGATGCGCCTGAACCGTCTGGAGCTTGCCACAATCCCTATTGAAAATACAGACAAGACGGAAGAACGCAAGGAAAATCTGGCTTCATACGGTATCAGTAAGGAAACCAGAAAGACCATAGACTCACATAAATCCAACTTCCACCAGGATTTGGACGTTCGCGGCATGCGAGGCGACGAAGCACTTAATGCGGTACAATACTTCATCGATGACGCTATCCTGGTAGGAATGCCACGAGTCAGAATTCTTCACGGAAAGGGAAATGGTATCCTAAGACAGCTCATTCGCCAATATCTGAGTAGTGTGCCTAATGTGACCCATTATGCAGATGAACACGTACAATTTGGTGGATCAGGCATTACAGTAGTCGATTTTTAGCAAACAAACGTTAAATAACCAAAGTTTTTTGGTAAAACGTTTGGCGGGTTCAAAGAAAAACCGTACCTTTGCACCCGCTTAAAAATTGAGACGGACAAGTCTCATACGACCAGCTCCCTCGGAATCCCCCAGGATGGGAACATAGCAAGGGTACTTGGTTGTAGCGGTGCGATATGAATCGCTTGTCCACCCGCCTCTTTAGCTCAGTTGGCCAGAGCACGTGATTTGTAATCTCGGGGTCGTTGGTTCGAATCCGACAAGAGGCTCAAAAAGGAATCTTCTTTTAGAAGATTCCTTTTTTTGTTTATATACCCTTTTACTTATTATATTTCATAACATTACAGCTGAAACCTCAATTTTACGAGGTTCTATCTTTAATTATATATAAATATTATCACCCTTTACACCTTATATAATAAAAAAGTTGTATTTTTGCAAATTGATATGTCACATCCGTAGAAATACAATAAAAAAATGAATACAGAAAATAACGAGAATCAAGAAGAAAAGAAATCAAGCCAACAAATGCATAAGGTTAAAACGATTATCATTGACACTGGCAAGATAAAACAGACCAAAGCATTCGCTCGGCAAGACGGCGCCATCCTCGGAGTTGTCTGGATTGTCAGTTTCGCATGTACCATGCTGGCAGTAAACCCGCAATATCAGATGCTGGGATTTATTTCCAACATTCTCATCATAGCAACCCCATTTGTTGTGGCCAAGCGACTGAAGGCATTCCGTGACTATGCAAGAGACGGGCATATATCTTTCCGTCACGCTTTCTACTATTGCATCCAGACATTCTTCAATGCAACCATCCTGCTTACCCTTGTACAATATCTTTGGTTCCGTTTTATGGATACAGGTCTATTCCTGAACCAATTGCAAACCAACTATCAGATTGTAGCACAAGCGTATCAGTTAACTGCAGAGGAATCTAAAGCCCTGCTTGATGCTGTCTGTATGATGAAACCGATAGCCTGGGCTTCGATGTTTATGATTACCGACCTGGTAGCAGGTGCAGTACTCAGCCCGATTATTGCTGCTGTAATGGTAAAGAAGAATAAACAACAGCATACAAAATAACAATAAATAAGAAACAAACAGATAAATACAAGATAATGGATATTTCAGTAATAATTCCTCTTTTTAATGAGGAAGAGTCGTTACGAGAGCTCTTCGCCTGGATAAAGCGAGTAATGGACTCAAACGATTTTACTTATGAAGTCATCTTTGTGAACGATGGTTCTACTGACCGTTCATGGAACGTCATTGAAGAACTTGCCGAGAAGAATGAGCAAGTAAAGGGTATCAAATTCCGCAGAAACTATGGAAAGAGCCCAGCACTCTTCTGTGGTTTCAAAGAAGCGCAGGGCGATGTTGTCATCACCATGGATGCCGATCTTCAGGATTCTCCAGATGAGATTCCGGGACTCTACCAGATGATTATGAAAGAGGGATATGACCTCGTGTCCGGTTACAAACAGAACCGTAAAGAAGGAGACCCTCTGAGCAAGACCATCCCTACCAAACTCTTCAATGCTACTGCACGCAAAGTAAGCGGCATACACAATCTGCACGACTTCAACTGCGGTCTGAAGGCTTATCGCCTCGACGTAGTTAAGAATATCGAGGTATATGGTGAGATGCATCGCTATATTCCATATCTAGCCAAGAATGCAGGTTTTGCCAGAATTGGCGAAAAACCTGTTCATCATCAGGCAAGAAAGTTCGGCAAATCAAAGTTCATGGGTTGGAACCGCTTTGTAAATGGTTATCTTGACCTGATGACTCTCTGGTTCCTGAGCAATTTTGGCAAAAAGCCAATGCACGTATTCGGATTCCTGGGCAGCGTTGTATTCTTCATTGCCTTCCTATCGCTCATCGGCTTAGGCATAGACAAGGCCATCGATCTGCACAACGGTATCTACGGACATCTCATTACCGATTCACCTTACTTCTTCATTGCTCTTGTAGCGATGGTTTTGGGTAGTCAGTTGTTCCTTGCCGGATTCCTGGGCGACCTTATCAGCCGCCAGAACCCAAACCGTAACGATTATCAAATAGAAAAAGAAATAAGATGCGGAAAATAATACCTTTCGTCGTTTTCATGGTTCTAGCCATGGTGGGATGTACATCTCTCGACTGTCCACTCAACAATACAGTATATACCAAATATAAGTTGATGGGCGACAACAAGACGCTAAAAGACACGCTAACAATTTCTACGAAAAAGATAGAAGGAACAGATAGCGTGCTGATTAATAAGGATGTAAAAGTAGACAGTTTCAGTCTGCCTATGAGTTACAGCCAGAATGAAGACGTATTGTTTTTCGAGATACATACCCTATCGAAGCAAGTATTCAAGGACACCGTGACTGTATCAAAGGAAAACCGCTCTCATTTTGAGTCGGTAGACTGCAGTCCATCGTTCTTCCATACGATAACCGATGTAAAGACTACTCACAATTATATTGACTCAATAGTCATCAATCAAAAAGAGGTAAATTATGATGCATCCAAAGCACATTTCTACATATATTTTGGCAATCGCAACTAGTATGCTATCCTTATTTGCTGTTCTCCCCTGTCAGGCCCAAAGCAAGAAGAAGATCATAGAGCAGCAGCCAGATACCATACCTTTTTTTAGAGGCATGGCTGTAGGGGTTGACCTGATAGGTCCCGTACAGTTGATGGTTAGCGACTATGGCCAGTATGAAGCATCTCTCCGTATCAATCTGAAAGACAAGTATTATCCTGTTTTCGAATTGGGTTATGGAAAGGCAGATGCCAGCGATGAGGCAACCCAAATCACCTACAAGACCAGCGCTCCCTATTTCAGATTAGGTGTAGACTGGAATCTTCTGAAGAACAAACACGACGACTACCGTCTGTTTGGTGGTTTCCGTTATGCCTGCACCTATTATGAATATGACCTGAGCGCTCCACCCGTTACAGACCCAGTATGGGGCGGTGAAACGCCCTATGGCGGAAATGGTATTTCCTGTAACTATCATTGGCTGGAAGGCGTAATAGGTATTGATGCTAAAATCTGGGGTCCCGTCCGTATGGGCTGGAGTTTCAGATACAAACGCCGCCTCTTCAAGAACGATGGAGAATTAGGCAACACCTGGTATGTGCCAGGCTACGGTAAGCAGGGAGGTTCACGCCTTGGCGGAACATTCAATGTAACCCTAGAGATTTAAAGACATCATAATGTGTAAAGAATGAAAAAAAAGAAACTTATCTGGCAAATTCCATTTCTGTTGATACTTATCATTGGTACCATCGTTATCATACGTCAGCAGCATAATACGCCCTACCAGAAAGATACCGGCTTTATCTTTGGCACCATCTATCACATCACCTATCAGAGTGATACCAACTACCAGCAAGAGATAGAAACAGAACTCAAGAAGGTAGACCAATCCTTGTCTCCTTTCAATAAGACCTCTGTCATCACACAGGTAAACCAAGGTAAAGATACCGAAGTAGACGAAATGTTTACCGAGGTATTCCGCATGGCAGAAAGCATCTCAAAAGAAACAGATGGAGCCTTTGATATCACGGTTGCCCCAATGGTAAACCTCTGGGGCTTTGGATTCAAGCAGGGGGTACCTCCTACGAAAGCCAAGATAGACAGTATCAAAACGCTGGTAGGTTATGAGAAAGTAGCCCTGGAAAAGGGACGCATCATCAAGCAAAATCCAAAGATTATGCTTGACTGTTCTGCTATCGCCAAAGGATATGGCAGCGACATTGTTGCCAGATTCCTGAAAAAGAAAGGTATCAGCAACTTTATGGTTGAGATTGGTGGAGAAATCGTAGTAAACGGTGTTAGCGAGAAACAAGTGCCTTGGCATATTGGTATCAACAAGCCAACTGACGATTCTACCAATACAAGCCAGGAGATACAGGATGTACTTGATATTACCGACATCGCCATGGCTACGAGTGGTAACTACAGAAACTTCTATTATAAAAACGGCAAGAAGTATGCACATACCATAGACCCAAAGACAGGCTATCCTGTGCAGCATAACATCTTATCTGCAACGGTTTTAGCCAAGAACTGTGCAACAGCCGATGCCTATGCCACCTCGTTTATGGTGATGGGAATGGAGGGCGCCAAACAGATTCTGAAAAAGCATCCGGATCTCTGTGCATATCTCATCTATGCTGACGAGAAAGGACAAAACAAGATATGGTATTCACCATCTCTCAAAAACAAGATATTAAATAAATAAACTTAAATGTCAACCAATAGACTATACGACAGTTTATTATCACTCCCATTATTCTTGGGAATGACTCGCTATGACTTCCAAAATGTAGCAGGTAAAACCCGTTTTGACTTTCAAAAACTGGAAGCGGGTGAAACTATAGTTGAAGAAGGCACCAGTTGTACACGTCTATATTATTTAATCAGTGGAGATATTAAGGTGATAACCCAGGCAGACGACTACGGCTATCAGGTAGAAGAAGACATTTCGGCACCGGAATCATTCCAGCTGGAACGACTTTTCGGTCTTACCCAGCGCTTCACCCACACTTATGTGGCAAAGAACAGCTGCAGCATCATGTCAGTCAGCAAACAAGAGATCATGAAGTTATCCGATGAATATGAAATATTCCGCATTAATCTTCTGAACTTGGTCTGCACCCAATCACAAAAGAACAACCGCAGACTGTTCAGAGTTCCTGCCAAGACACTGAGCGAGCGCCTGATCCGTTTCTTCGAGAGTCACAGCGTCCGCCCGGCTGGCGAGAAAATCTTTCATATCAAGATGACCCGTTTGGCTGAAGAGATGAATGTAAAACGTATCTATGTATCCAAGGCCCTCAACGAATTACAGTCAGAAGGACTTATCCAGCTGCAACGAGGCAGAATCTATATCCCTGCACTGGAAAATCTCATCAAACGCTAAAGACTGAACTTTCGCATGTGGTTTAAGTACGGGCGGTCCAAAAGCTCCAGAAGCAGCACGCCCTGAAAGGGCAGAAGCTCCTAGCCCAGGGCATCGCCCTGGGTATAATAGCAGTCAGCAAGGCGCCCTGTAAGGGCAAAAGCCTTATAAATTCTTGGTTTTTGAAAGCTTTTGCCCTTACAGGGCGACAGTTCTGCGCCCATAATAACCCAGGGCGCTGCCCTGGGCTAGGAGCTTCTGCCCTTTCAGGGCGTGTGGAGCCAACTTGCGAAACTTGAGTAAAGAAAGTATAACGACCGATAAATATAAGTTAAAAACGTTTATTATCAAGGCAATAACGCATTTTTTTGCTAACTTTGCAACTAAAAAAAGTAACAACATGCAAGACAATACAATACAAAATAGAACCAACCCATTCTTCGTGCCTTACAATACACCGCACGATACAGTACCATTCGAACGAATCCGTCTCGAAGATTATGAGCCAGCATTCATGGAGGGAATCCGCCGTGATGACGAGGCTACAGACAAGATTGTAAACGATCCGGCAGAACCAACCTTTGAGAATACCATTGCAAGAGTTGATACCGAAAAGGGCGAACACTATTACGACCTCTTAAGCCGGGTATCTAACGTTTTCTCTTGCATGATGAGTGCTGAAACCTGCGATGAGATGGAAGAGATTGCGCAGAAGATGAGTCCGATTCTCACCAAGCACGCAAATGACATCACGCTGAACAAGAAACTCTTCGAGCGCATCAAGTTCGTTCACGATCATCCAAACAGAGAACTGACTCCTGAAGAGAAGATGCTTCTGGACACCAGCTATGACGGATTCGTACGCAGCGGTGCACTTTTAGATGAAGAAGGTAAAGAGAAACTTCGCGAACTTACAGAAGAAGCCAGTATGCTCACTCTGCAGTTCTCACAGAATCTCTTAAAAGAAAACAAGGCATTTACGCTCCATATCACTGACGAAGCACAACTTGACGGACTTCCAGAAACAGCAAAAGCTGCCGCTGCACATGCCGCTAAAGAACAGGAAAAAGAAGGCTGGATCTTCACACTCGATTATCCAAGTTATTCTCCTTTTATGACCTACTCTACCCAGCGTGAGCTCCGCAAACAGATGTATATGGCACGCAATACGATATGCACCCATGATAACGAGCAGAACAACCTGGAAATCTGCAAACGATTGGTAAACCTGCGCAGAGAGCTCGCTCAGTTGCTCGGTTTCGAAACCTATGCCGACTATGTTCTTCGCCACCGTATGGCAAGCAATACAGAACATGTATATAAACTTCTCAACGACCTGATAGAGGCTTATAAGCCAACGGCAGAAAAGGAAGTGAAAGAAGTGGAAGCCCTTGCCAAGAAGCTGGAGGGTAAAGATTTCGAAATGAAGCCATGGGATTTCGGCTTCTATTCTCATAAACTCCAGATGGAGAAATATAATCTCGATGCAGAAATGCTTCGCCCTTATTTCCAGCTGGACAAAGTGATAGACGGTGTGTTTGGCCTCGCCAACAAACTGTATGGCATCACCTTTAAGGAGAACAAAGAGATACCGGTATACCACCCAGACGTCAAGGCATACGAAGTATTTGATAAAGACGGCAGCTATCTGGCAGTATTCTATGCCGACTTCTTCCCTCGCAAGGGCAAACAAGGAGGTGCCTGGATGACAGAGTTCCAGGGGCAGTGGATAGACCATAAGGGCAACAACATCCGTCCTCACGTAAGTGTAGTAATGAACTTTACCAAGCCAACAGAAGAAAAGCCTGCTCTCTTGACATTAGGAGAAGTAGAAACCTTCCTCCATGAGTTTGGTCACAGTCTTCACGGCATGTTTGCCAATACCCGCTTCGAGAGTCTTTCGGGAACCAACGTTTGGTGGGACTTCGTAGAATTGCCATCACAGTTTATGGAGAATTATGCAATAGAGAAAGATTTTCTCCGTACATTTGCCTTCCACTATCAGACTGGTGAACCATTGCCAGATGAGCTCATAGAGCGCATCATGAAGAGTCGCAACTTCATGGCAGCCTACGGTTGCCTGCGCCAGGTAAGTTTCGGATTGCTTGACATGGCATACTACACCCAAAAGAAAGAATTTACTGCCGACATCATGCCTTATGAAAAGGAAGCCTGGAAAAAGGCGATGATATTGCCACAGTTGCAGGAAACCTGTATGACCGTACAGTTCTCACACATCATGGCAGGAGGTTATGCCGCAGGATACTATAGCTACAAATGGGCAGAAGTATTGGATGCTGATGCTTTCAGTGTATTCAAGAAAAATGGAATCTTCGACCAGAAGACTGCTCAAAGTTTCCGTGACAACGTACTCTCTAAGGGTGGAACAGAGCATCCTATGGTTCTCTACAAACGGTTCCGTGGACAAGAGCCAACCATCGATGCACTGCTGGAACGTAACGAAATCAAGGTACAACATAAAAAATAAGAGGATGGCAAACGAACTTTCCAAACAAACCAAGCTCGACCTTCGCTATTTGCGAATGGCACGTATATGGGCTGAAAACAGCTATTGCAAACGCCGACAGGTTGGTGCACTGGTTGTAAAAGATAAAATGATTATCAGCGATGGCTACAATGGTACACCGAGCGGATTTGAAAATGTCTGTGAGGATAACAACGTAACCAAGCCATACGTTCTCCATGCGGAGGCTAATGCTATCACGAAACTGGCTCGCAGCAGCAATAACAGTGAGGGAAGTACGCTTTACGTCACCGCCTCTCCATGTATAGAATGTGCCAAACTGATCATACAGTCGGGCATCAAGCGTGTTGTATATGCAGAGAAATACCGTCTGGACGATGGTATCAAACTGATGCAACGAGCAGGAATCAAGGTAGAATACCTCAATCCTGATGAAAAAACAGCTTCTGAAGAAGATTAGAGATAAGATAGATAAAACGTTAGTAAAAAGAGAATTGTTATGAACATGAGTAAGAATAAGACCAACCGCTTTATGCCATTCATCATGGCATTCTGTGTTGTGATAGGTATTATCATCGGAACATTCTTTTCCAACCATTTCTCTGGAAATCGCCTCAACGTTATCAATAGTGGAAGCAACCGTCTGAACAACCTGCTCCATCTTATTGATGACCAATATGTAGATCCCGTGAACATCGACTCGCTGGTAGATAAGGCTATTCCACAGATTTTAGCAGAACTGGATCCACATTCCGTATATATCAGTGCTAAAGACGCAGCTCAAGCCACCGACGATCTGAAAGGCTCGTTCTCGGGTGTAGGCGTAGAGTTTGTCATCCGCCAAGATACAATACATATACAGAATGTGATACAGAATGGACCTGCCGAGAAAGCCGGACTTTTGGCAGGAGATAAGATTGTAGCCGTAGACGGCAAACCTTTTGTAGGAAAGATTGTTACCAACCAGGAGGCTATGCATCGCCTGAAGGGTCCAAAGGATACCAAGGTGAAAATCGGAGTTATCCGATATGGAAGCAAGAAGGTTCAGACCTTTAACGTAACCCGAGGTGAAATACCAACAAAGAGTGTTACTGCAGCTTACATGCTTAACGACAAAACTGGCTATATCCGTATCAAGAACTTTGGCGAGAACACCTATCCGGAAATGCTGATTGCTCTGGCCAAACTCTCACAGCAGGGATTCACCAACCTCTGTATTGACCTTCGGGATAACTCAGGTGGTTACCTGACGGCTGCAGTAAACATGGCAAACGAATTCTTGCCAGACAAGAAACTCATCGTTTACACACAGGGACGCAAATCGCCTAGACATAACTATACGAGTGACGGTAAGGGTGCCTACCAGAAGATTCCGATGGTAGTTCTCATCAATGAAGGTTCAGCATCATCTGCAGAAATCTTTGCGGGTGCCATGCAAGACAACGACCGTGCTACCATCATCGGACGACGCTCGTTTGGTAAGGGACTGGTTCAGCAACAGATAGAATTCCCAGACCACAGCCTCATCCGTCTGACCATAGCGCGCTACTATACTCCTTCAGGAAGATGCATCCAGAAGCCATATACGCTGGGCGATGACAAGGATTATGAGCAAGACTTGCTTGACAGATACCAGCACGGAGAGTTCTTCTCACAGGATAGCATCAAGCATACAGGACCAGCTTATCATACAGGTAACGGCCGTATTGTCTATGGCGGAGGTGGCATCACTCCAGACATCTTTGTTCCTGAAGATACGCTCGGCATGACATCCTATTTCAAGGAGGCTAGTATGAGTGGTCTCATCTTGCAGTTTGCCTTCACTTATACAGACGATAACCGTCCGAAGTTGAACAACTTCAAGGAGATGATGGAACTTGCCGATTATCTTGACAGTCAGGACATGGTTGAAAAGTTTGTCAGCTATGCCGATAAACGTGGTTTGAAACGTAGAAATCTTTTAATCAAGAAATCACACAAACTATTAGACCGTGTCATCGACAGCCGTATCATCTACAATATGTTGGACGAGCAGGCATGGACCCAGTACATCAATCTTGATGATCCTGTCATCAAAAAGACGCTGGATGTATTTGAGAACCATGCAGCATTTCCAAAGAAACCAGAGCCTGCCAAAAAAGGCGCTGCGAAGAAAGAAAAGATAGCTATGGCGAATACGCCCTACAACTATTCTTCCTTACACCATAATAATTGTATGATAGCAAATGCTTAAGGCATGGACAAGAAAGAATTAAGAAAAATCATAAAAGACAGAAAGCGACAGTATTCCTCAAGACAACTTGAGGAACTGTCGCTTTCTGTATTATCCCGTTTAGATTCCAACCCGCATCTTCAGAAAGCCCAAACCATACTGATGTACTATTCGCTTCCTGATGAAGTGGACACCCATCATTATATAGAACAACTTGTTTCCAGGGGGAAACGAGTAATACTGCCCGTTGTGCTGGACGATACGAATATGGAACTGAGAGAATATACCGGAGTTCAAGACCTGAAGGAAGGAGCCTATCATATACTTGAACCGAAAGGCAAGATTTATCCGGAAGAAAAATATCCTGAGATAGAGCTTGCCGTAATCCCAGGTATGAGTTTCGATATGAAAGGCAACCGGTTAGGAAGAGGAAAAGGCTATTACGACAGATTTCTTGCCCAGATTCCACATGCATATAAAATAGGCATCTGTTTCGACTTCCAGAAGATAACAGAGGAAGGATTCCTTCCTGTTACCCCTACAGATATATGCATGGACGAAATCATATAGTACTGAAGTTTCGCAAGTTTTGCCCCACACGCCCTGTTTCGCATGTTTTGCCCCACACGCCCTGAAAGGGCAGAAGCTCCTAGCCCAGGGCATCGCCCTGGGTTATTACGGGCGCAAACCTGTCGCCCTGTAAGGGCAAAAGCTTTCAAATATCAGGCAATTTATAAAGCTTTTGCCCTTACAGGGCGCCTTGCTGACTGCTACTATACCCAGGGCGATGCCCTGGGCTAGGAGCTTCTGCCCTTTCAGGGCGTGCTGCTTCTGGAGCTTTTGGGCCTTCAGCCCGTTCTTGAACCACATACGAAAGTTCAGTATAGTATATCAGAACGGAGTATTAATAAAAGCGTATATCCGCAATAACCTGTGCACCAACCTGTTCATTCAAACGGTTTACAAGAGTAGCACGGCTCATCGTGAGATCAGCCCTCAATGCAGCATTTTCTATCTTTACATAGAGAGTCTGGTTCTTGATAAACTTCTCACCACAATATGCAGCAATATTTTCCCCTACTACAGAATCCCAACTCATGATCAGGCGTTTCTGCTGTAAAGGAGTCTCCAACCCTTCCTTTCTCAGAAATTCAGGCAAGAGTTCTGCTATAGATTTTACTTTTCTTCTAAACATATTCTCTAAATTTTAAGGGAAACCTTTAGTTTACTACTTTACTGAAGTTTCGCAAGTAAGCCCCACACGCCCTGAAAGGGCAGAAGCTCCTAGCCCAGGGCATCGCCCTGGGTGTTTATGGACGAAAACCTGTCGCCCTGTAAGGGCAAAAGCTTTCAAATACCTGGCAATATACAAAGCTTTTGCCCTTACAGGGCGCCTTGCTGATTGCCATTATACCCAGGGCGATGCCCTGGGCTAGGAGCTTTTGGGCCTTCAGCCCGTACTTGAACCAC
>NZ_JAHOEA010000080.1 GCF_019127135.1 Segatella copri
TCGCACACGTATTTTAAATATGCGTGCAAAGATACAAAATCAAATCGAATACACTATAAAAAGTCCGTAAACTTTTGAGTATTAATAACTTATTTAATAATCGTCTCGTTTTAACGGGACACTAGTGATATTATATATATATATAATAATATATAATATAAAATAATTACTTACAATTTGTAACCATAGGAAAGGTAACTATCGCGAAAAAAACTGAGTACTGAGTACTGAGTACACTTTTTAGGCATTATAAGCTCTCAAAAGGCAAAAACTTTCCAGCCTGACCAACCTTGTGATATATCCATTAGCCACGATTCATGGTCATAATGAATTTGCCAACAAAGCCTGCCCCTGCTTTGATGTAAAGAAGGAGTGGGGGAAGGAGTAGACACAAAAAATAGCGGATCTGTCACAGACCCGCTATTTAAATTTATTAAAAAAATTATTATGTTTAACAATTTTCTAGTCTTATACAATGCCCTGAGCCATCATAGCCTTAGCTACCTTCAGGAAGCCGGCTACGTTTGCACCCTTTACGTAATTTACGTAACCGTCTGGCTCAGTACCATACTTCACGCAGTTAGCGTGAATATCGTTCATGATGTCGTGGAGCTTAGCATCAACCTCCTCACGAGACCACTTCAGACGCTCTGAGTTCTGGCTCATCTCAAGACCTGATACTGCAACACCACCTGCGTTGGCTGCCTTACCTGGAGAGTAGAGAATCTTAGCATCCTGGAATACCTTGATTGCCTCTGGAGTAGATGGCATATTAGCACCCTCGCTTACTGCGATTACGCCGTTGGCGATGAGAGCCTTAGCTGCCTCCTCGTTGATTTCGTTCTGAGTAGCTGATGGGAGAGCGATGTCTGCCTTCTCAAACCAAGGCTTAGCACCCGCAACATATTTTACACCATACTTCTCTGCATACTCCTTGATACGGCCACGCTCTACGTTCTTGAGCTCCATGATGTAATCGAGCTTCTCGCGGTCGATTCCGTCTGGGTCGTAGATGTAACCGTCTGAATCTGAACATGTAACTGGCTTAGCACCCAACTGGAGCAACTTCTCCATAGTGTACTGGGCTACATTACCTGAACCTGAAACCAAAACAGTCTTGCCCTTGATGTCAATACCCTTGGTAGCGAGCATGTTGCAGAGGAAGTATACGTTACCGTAACCTGTAGCCTCAGGACGGATCAATGAACCACCGAACTCCTGACCCTTACCGGTCAAGACGCCCTGGAACTGGTGTGTCAATTTCTTGTACATTCCGAAGAGGTAACCTACCTCACGGCCACCTACACCGATGTCACCAGCTGGAACATCCTCGTCTGGACCCATGTGACGATAAAGCTCTGTCATGAAAGCCTGGCAGAAACGCATTACCTCGTTGTTGCTCTTGCCACGTGGAGAGAAGTCGGAACCACCCTTAGCACCACCCATTGGGAGAGTTGTAAGAGAGTTCTTGAATGTCTGCTCGAAAGCCAAGAACTTCAAAATACCCAAGTTTACTGACTTGTGGTAGCGAAGACCTCCCTTGTAAGGGCCAATCGCGTTGTTGTGCTGAACGCGGTAACCCATGTTAGTCTGTACGTTGCCCTTATCATCTACCCAAGATACGCGGAACTGGATGATGCGGTCTGGAATGCAGAGACGCTCGATGAGGTTTGCCTTCTCAAACTCTGGGTGCTTGTTGTACTCTTCCTCGATAGTACCGAGAACCTGACTAACTGCCTGAATGTACTCAGGCTCGTTTGGGAATCTTCTTTGGAGATTCGCGATTACTTCAGATGCTTTCATAATCTTTAATCTTTTATTGTGTTTAAATTCTTATTTTTTATTTCTGATTGCAAAGATACATGTTTTTCTTGAAAACACCAACAAAAAGAAAGAAAAAATGCAGAAAAAGTAGAAAAAAGTTATTTTTTAACATTCTTAATCACGATTTGTAGCCCTTTTGTGTACGCACACCTTATTATATAAGAGATGTTTTTCGGGGTTTAAGCCTTTATCTCTGTTTAGGGAATTTTGCATTCTGACGACTTCAGTTTATCTATCCTGCGCCATAGGGCATAAATGAACAGGATGATAGCGTAGAGAATGATTACCTGAGGCAGACTGATTTTTACGTTTTCGATGCTTGCTCCAGGCAGCATGCTGATCAGTTTTATTGCTGTATTCAAAAACTGGGTGATGCTGGTCAGGGCGCCTGATGTAAGGCTGATGAGTGGGGCGACAATCGGTGCTATGGGCGCCCATAACGTGAGTGGGGAGAACAGGATTAATGCTGCTCCAAGATATAGGATGAGGGTTGCTGCGGGAATGGCGATGTAATTGGTGAGAAGTGAATAGCACGATATTCTGCCGAAGGAGTAGACGATGACCGGAAGGGTTCCTATCTGGGCTGCCAGTGAAACGCAAAGGAGTCCCCATGCCCAACGGATGAAACGGCTGCGGATGGGGAGGAGGGAGTAAAGGGGTGTGAAGAACAGCAGAATGGAGGCTACGGCAAGGAACGAAAGCTGGAAACTCAACTCGAAAAGATAGAGCGGACTGATGAAGAGCATAAAAATATAAGCTGCTGCTAAAGTGTTGAGCGGCAGACCGGTACGATGGAATGCTAAACTTAAGCTGTAGGCTGAAAGCATGATGGCTGCACGGACTGCACTTGCCGGCAATCCTATGAGAAAAACGTAGGTCCAGATGGAGAGAAGGGACAGGATGATGGTGTAAACTGAGTACTTTCTGCCGCCTAGCAGAAAGATGAAAAGCTGGAAGATAATGCCTATATGAAGTCCGCTTACTGCCAGGATGTGACTGGCTCCGGAAATGGAGTAACTGTTGCGGGTGTTC
The DNA here is from genome assembly GCF_019127135.1 of Segatella copri. Lineage (GTDB taxonomy): Bacteria > Bacteroidota > Bacteroidia > Bacteroidales > Bacteroidaceae > Prevotella. The sequence continues at coordinate 2,857 of NZ_JAHOEA010000080.1, forward strand.
GAGTCGAGTGCGCTCTTGTCGCCCAGCGCCATGGCTGCGATGACTGCATAGTCTTGCTGTTTTACGTGAAGGGAAACCAGTTTGCTTTCAATATTGCTTTTATAGCGTTCGGTATTGATTTTTGCCCGTGTGAGGTAAGACAGTTCCTGCCAGTTTTTCAGTTGTGTAGAGGCTTGGGTATCAGCTATTTGCTTACAGGTAAGAAAAGCCCCAAGGCTCAGGATGCATAAATGAATCATCACGCATTGGGAGAAGATGAGAAACAGGTGGTTCCTGCTGAAGTAAGCTTTTTGGCTTAAGAACTTAGTAAGGAAAAAGATGATGCTGCCAAGGGCGCATGAAATGATGGAGATGATGAGCCAGAAGCGCATATTGAAATCATCATAGCCCCATTTGGCTATGATGATTCCGATCGTCAGTGTGAGGCTGATGGTCATGAGCGGGGTGATGTGTAGCTCTTTCATCGTTCCTCTTTCCTTATTTAAAAAGATGATTATTTACCTATTTCTTGAATCCGAAGATGCGCTTGATGAATTTCTTCACAGCGTTTTCTTTCTTCTGTGGATTTACGATAGGGGCGTGCTTGTGTGCAGCCGGCTTGTCGCCCTTTTTCTGGGCTACGCCTCTGCCACGGCCGTTGCTGCCTGGGCGAACGTTGTTCTCGGTGCCTGGGCGCTGCTGGTTGCTGTAATTGCTGTTATTGCGGCGCTTCTGGCTGTTGCTGTTCTTTGGCTGCTCGCCTGGCTGGGCTGGCTTTCTGTTCTGCTGCTTTGCGTTCTGCTGCTTGTTACCCTGCTGAGGCTGCTGCTTTGCGTTCTGCTGCTTGTTACCCTGCTGAGGCTGCTGCTTTGCGTTCTGCTGCTTGTTACCCTGCTGTGGCTGCTGCTTTGCGTTTTGCTGCTTGTTACCCTGCTGTGGCTGCTGCTCGTTGTTGCGTGGTGCTTTTTCCTGACGCTCGTTTGGCTTGTTTGGCTTGCGCTTGTGAGAAGTCTGGTCGCGGTCTTTCTGTCGGCGGTTCTTGGCGCTGTTCTTTCCGCCCTCGCCGTTTCCGCCGTTACCGCGTCTGTTGTTTCTTCCGTTTGCGCCTTTCTTCTTCGGCTTGTTAAGCTTGATGTATTCAGGACCTTCGCCGCATCCCTCAGGGAGAGGCATCTTGTCTACCACCTTCTCCAGGAACTTCTCAATCTGCTGGAACCAGTACTGGTCTTCTTCGCTCACGAAGGTGATGGCTCTACCATCACGGTTGGCACGGGCTGTACGGCCGATGCGGTGAACGTAATCTTCTGTATCGTGAGGAACATCGTAATTGATGACCATCTCAATATCATCGATGTCGATTCCGCGCGCTACAATGTCGGTAGCTACGAGAACATCATACTGTCCGCTCTTGAACTTGAACATCACATCATCGCGTTCAGCCTGTTCCAGGTCGCTGTGCATGGCTCCGCAGTTTACTCCAATCTGCTGGAGGGAAGCTGCGAGTTGCTTCACCTTGAATTTGCTGCCGCTGAAGACGATGACACGTTTCAGGTCGCCCGCCTTGAAGATGTCCTTGATGATGGTCATCTTCTGGGTTTCGTAGCATACGTATGCTTCCTGCTTGATTTTCTCGGCTGGTTTGCTGACGGCAAGTTTGATTTCTACCGGATTCTTGAGCAGGGTCTTAGCCAGTTCTTCTATTTTCTCAGGCATGGTTGCCGAGAACATGATGGTCTGGCAGGTCTCAGGCAGTTTTGATGCGATGGTCTTGATGTCTTCTGAGAAACCCATATCGAGCATGCGGTCGGCTTCGTCGAGGATGAAGAAACTTACCTTGCTGAGGTCTACATTGCCCAGAGAGATATGGGAGATGAGGCGGCCCGGGGTAGCGATGACTACATCGGCTCCCATGCGGAGGCTGCGCAACTCCTGATCGTAACGGTTGCCATCGTTGCCGCCGTATACGGCTACGCTGCTCACGCCCTGCAGGTAATAGCCGAAGCCTTGCATCGCCTGGTCTATCTGCTGGGCGAGCTCGCGGGTTGGTGACATGATGACGCAGTTGATGGCGTCTTTAGGATAACCGCCGTCATCGAGCTTGCTCAATACTGGGAGCAGATAGGCTGCGGTTTTGCCGGTTCCGGTCTGGGCTACGCCCAAGACATCGTGACCTTCTAATATCTCTGGAATGCACTTTTCCTGTACTGGAGTGCATGTGTCGAAGCGCATGTCATATAATGCGTCGAGCACGTTGTCGTTTAAATCTAATTCGTCGAAATACATTCTTCTATTGTTTATAGTTTATTCAAGTTTCGTAAGTGAGGGAATTGATTGAAGTTAAAGAAGTTATCACTCCCTACGGTCGTTCGGGAAGTGAAGAGACAATAGTCTTCTTTCGTAAAACGTAGGACATTTGTCCCTTAACTTCCCTCTAACTTCCCTAACTTCACTTAACTTCCCCACATGCGAAAGTTCAGTTAATTGATAATTACCTCGGTGCCTTGCGGTAGCAGAAGTAGGCTACGATGGCGAAGAGGATGTTTGGAAGCCACGCTGCCAGGACAGGCGGGAAATTGGCCTGGATGGCGAAGGTGGCAGAAACCGTCTGGAGCATGATGTAGCCGAAACTCAGCGCAAGACCAACACCCAATGCTGCTCCCATGCCGCCTTTGCGCTTTCGGGCTGAGAGGGAGACACCGATGATGGTGAGGATGAACGAGGCGAAGGATGAGGCGATGCGCTTGTGGTATTCTACCTCGTACTGCACTACGTTGCCCGAACCGCGGTTGATCTGCTTGGAGATGTAATCGCGGAGCTCAGGACTGGTGAAGGTTTCCTGCTGACCCTTGGAGTAGACCAGGTCGGTAGGTTCCATCGCGATGATGGTGTCCTTCTGCGCTCCGCTGGTAATATGCTCCTTCATGCCCTGGAGCTTGCGGATTTTCCAGTTGTTCAGCTTCCAGTGATACTTGCTGTCGGAAATGGTGTCGTACTGGATGTCCATCGCTGTAAGGTGGCTGACGAGTTTCTTGTCCTGGAACTTGTCGAGGCAGAATCCGTAGCCGTGCTTCATGTTGTTGTCGTAATGCTGCATATAGGCAATCACTCCCTTGTCTACCTGCAGCTGTACATTCTCGGCACTGGTATTCTTCTTCTTGTTCTTGTACATCGTCTCGAAGTTCTGCCTGATGACGGTTCCGTGGGGAATGACGTAGGCTGAGAGTCCGAAGGAAAGGGCTGAGAGCAGCACGCAGGTAATCATGTAAGGGCGCAGAAGCCGCTTGAATGAAACACCTGACGCGAGGATGGCGATGATTTCGGAATTGCTTGCCAGCTTGGTGGTGAAGAGGATGACCGCCACGAACACGAACAGCGCACTGAAGAGGTTGGCGAAGTAGGGTACGAAGTTGGCGTAGTAATCGAAGATGATTGCGCGCGCCGGTGCATGGTGCTCTGAGAATTTTGCCAGGTTCTCGTTAAAGTCGAAGACGATAGCGATGGAGATGATCAGGGCGATGGAGAAGAAATAGTAGCCCAGAAACTTCTTGATAATGTACCAGTCGAGCTTCTTGATGTACCTGAACGGGTTGAGAACCCGGAATATGCGCAGGAACCGGAGCTTGTGTGCCAGCCAGCGCACAGCCCTGATGAGCCACCCGAACTTGCGGGCAGCCCAGCGGCCGGTGCGGTAGAGCCGGCGGTGTTTTCTTATTTGCTTAAAATCTTTCATTATGCTTTCTTACTTAAATTCTTCGGCCAAGCTGGTCGATGATGGAATTCTTCCATGCCACGAAATCGCCCTGCTCGATATGATGGCGGGCATCGGTCACGAGACGAAGGTAGAAAGAGAGGTTGTGGATGCTGGCTATCTGCATCGCCAGCAGCTCCTGTGCCTTGAAGAGGTGGTGGAGGTAGGCCTTCGTGGTTACGAGGTCGATGTCGCAGCCGTCTGGATCTACCGGACTGAAATCTTTCTCCCACTTCTTGTTGCGCATGTTCATCGTGCCCTGATAGGTGAAGAGCATGGCGTTGCGGCCGTTGCGGGTCGGCATTACGCAGTCGAACATGTCTACGCCGCGCTCGATGGCTTCGAGGATGTTCTGCGGGGTTCCTACGCCCATCAGATATCTCGGCTTGTCTTTCGGCAGGATTTCGTTCACTACTTCTATCATCTCATACATCACCTCGGTAGGTTCTCCTACGGCAAGTCCGCCGATGGCATTTCCGTCGGCTCCCTTATCGGCAATGTATTTGGCAGCTTCGCGGCGCAGGTCCGGGAAGGTGCAGCCCTGTACGATAGGGAAGAGGCTCTGCTGATAGCCGTAGAGGGGCTCGGTCTCATTGAATCGCTTGATGCAGCGGTCTAGCCAGCGCTGGGTGAGCATGAGGCTGTTCTTGGCGTACTGGTAATCGCTCTGTCCCGGTGGACATTCGTCGAAGGCCATCATGATGTCGGCTCCGATGATGCGCTCGGTGTCCATCACGTTCTCCGGTGTGAAGAAATGCTTGCTGCCGTCGATGTGGGAGCGGAACTCGCAGCCTTCTTCCTTGAGCTTGCGGATGCCGGTGAGCGAGAAGACCTGGAAGCCGCCGCTGTCGGTGAGGATAGGACGGTCCCAGCCGTTGAACTTGTGCAAGCCGCCTGCTGCCCTGATGACGTCAAGACCTGGGCGCAGGTAGAGGTGATAGGTGTTTCCGAGGATAATCTGTGCCATGACCTGCTTCTTGAGTTCCTCGAAGTGGACGCCCTTCACGCTTCCTACGGTTCCTACGGGCATGAAGATTGGGGTCTTGATCTGTCCGTGGTCGGTGGTGATGATGCCTGTACGCGCATCGCTTGCTTTATCTGTTACTTGTAATTCAAATTTCATTTCTATTCTTTTTTATCATTTTCCTGAATGCTGAAGTCTGTCGGGTTTTTCACCTTCTCATCGGTCAGCGCGAACTGCCAGACGTCAGCTACATTCTCTACATAGTGGAAGTCTACGCCCTTGAGATATTTCTCTGGTATTTCCTCTACGTCCTTCTGGTTCTCCCTGCACATCACGATGTGCTTGATTCCTGCCCGCTTGGCTGCCAGAATCTTCTCCTTGATTCCGCCTACCGGGAGCACTTTGCCGCGGAGGGTTATCTCGCCGGTCATGGCTGTGTTGGCACGCACCTTGCGCTGGGTGATGGCTGAGGCGATGCTGGTGGCGATGGTGATTCCGGCAGAAGGACCGTCTTTCGGGGTGGCTCCCTCAGGCACGTGGATATGGATGTTCCACTGCTCGAAGATGCGGTAGTCTACCTGCAGCAGGTCGATGTGCGACTTGACGTATTCCAGTGCGATAATGGCTGATTCCTTCATCACGTCGCCCAGATTTCCGGTCAGGGTGAGCTTGCCTGCCTTGCCCTTGCTGAGAGAGGTTTCGATGTAGAGGATTTCGCCGCCCACTGAGGTCCAGGCTAGTCCGGTTACCACTCCTGCATAGTCGTTGCCCTGGTAGATGTCGCGGTTGAATGGCGGATTGCCCAGCAGGTCTTTTACTTCGGCAGGGGTGATGGTGTAGTTCTCCAACTCCTGGTTGCAGGCTAGTTTGTAAGCCATCTTACGCAGACTCTTGTCAATCTGTTTCTTCAGCTGTCTTACGCCGCTCTCCCGGGTGTAGTGCTCGATGATGAACTCGAGGGCATTCCTGTTGAAACTTACCTTCGGCGAAACCTTGTCGAGTCCGGTGTTTTCCAGCTCTTCCGGTACGAGGTGGCGCTTGGCAATCTCTGTCTTCTCTTCGGTGATGTAGCCGCCTACTTCTATCAGCTCCATACGGTCGAGGAGCGGACGTGGAATGACGCTCAGGTCGTTGGCTGTGGCGATGAAGAGCACCTTGGAGAGGTCGTAATCCATATCGAGATAATTGTCGTGGAAGGCATTGTTCTGTTCCGGGTCCAGCACTTCGAGCAGGGCTGATGCTGGGTCACCGTTGAAATTGCTCTGCGCCACCTTGTCAATCTCGTCGAGGATGAAGACCGGATTGCTGCTGCCTGCCTTCAGTATGTTCTTGATGATGCGGCCCGGCATGGCTCCCACATAGGTGCGGCGGTGACCGCGGATTTCGGCTTCATCGTGCAGACCGCCCAGCGACATGCGTACATACTTGCGCTTCATGGCTGCTGCGATGCTCTTGCCCAGACTGGTCTTTCCTACGCCCGGAGGACCGTAGAGGCAGAGGATAGGACTCTTTTTGCCGCCGTTCAGCGCTCTTACGGCGAGGTATTCCAGAATGCGCTCCTTTACTTTCTCCATGCCGTAGTGGTCGTGGTTCAGAATGCGCTTGGCACGGGTCAGACTGAGGTCGTCCTGGGTGTAGGAATTCCAAGGCAAATTTACCATGGTCTGTAGGAATCCTATCTGTATCGGATAGTCAGGACTCTGCGGGTTCATGGTGTCGAGTTTGGCAATTTCTTTCTTGAAAATCTTGGCTGTCTCTTCGCTCCAGTTCTTCTGTTTCGCCTTCTCCAGAATCTCCTTCTTCTCCGGACTGGCGTTGCCTTCTCCCAGTTCTTCCCTGATGTTCTTGATCTGCTGCTTGAGGAAGTATTCCTTCTGCTGCTCATCAAGGTCGTAGTGGGTTTTGTTCTCAATCTCTGTCTGTATGCGTAGCAGATGGCGCACCTTGTTCAGGGATCTGATGGCAATCATAATGCGCTCGCTGAGTTTTTCCTCTTTCAGCATTTTGATTTTATCCTCGATGCTGAAAGGAAGGAGGGAGCACATGAAGTTGCATTGCATGTGAATGCTCGACAGTTCGTTGATTGCCTGGATGGCATCATCAGAATAGTTGGCGCTTGATTTGATATAGTCTGTCGCTTCGTAATGGAAGTTTTCGTAGAGCATTCTGAAGAGTTCATCGTTGTTCTCATCAGGCCATTTCTCCGGAAGACTTTTTACATCAGTTACTGTGTAAGGCTCTTTTTGAACGAGATGATTCATCTGACATCTGCCCAGACCCTGAATGATGATGCTCTTCTGGTCAGTGCCAGGCATCTTGATAACCTTAATCAGTTTGGCGAAGACGCCTACAGGGTAAAGGTCTTCTTCGTTAGGCGATTCTATGTCTTTATTCTTCTGGCAGAATACACAGAATGTTGTATCTGGCTTCTTTTCCAGCATCCGGACGAGATTCAGACTTTCCTTTCTGCCCACAACGATAGGGGTCATGTTGGTAGGGAAAACTACAATATCCCGCATGCAGAGGGTAGGGTACAAACCTTCTTCCTGGTCTTCAATCAGAGTTCTTGGGTCGCCCTCGTAATCTGCAATCATTTGTATTTGGGTACTTGTTCTTCTGTTGTTCATTTTGTTATGATTTCTATTTTCCGTGCAAAGGTACTCATTTTTTATGAAATATCGTGGAAGATAATAGATTATTTAATAATAAAATTACTTTTTCTATAGATAAGTACCCGTTTTTATAGATGTGGGTAGCTGCTTTTTGCAGGTAGAAGTGGCAATTTTCTGCTGTTTGCGATAAAATAAATCGGCGGCGGCTTCGTTTTCTTCTGTATAGAAACAGAAGAATTTATGGGTAATTTTCGATTTAAACAGTTTGAAATAGAGCAAGATCGTTGTGCCATGAAAGTGGGAACTGACGGCGTTTTGCTGGGTGCATGGGCGCAAGGTGGCTGCCGGATTCTGGACATCGGTTCCGGAACGGGGCTGATTTCGCTCATGATGGCGCAGCGTTTTCCTGAGGCTGAGGTCGTGGGGATTGATATGGATGCTGATGCGTGCGGACAGGCGAGGGAGAATGTGATGGTCAGTCCGTTTCGCGACAGGGTGGAAATAGAATGCTGTAGACTGCAGGATTTCGGGGGAGCTTCGGAAGCTGCTGAGGCTTCTGGAACTGCTGAAGGTTTGAAGGCTGCCGGTGTTTTTGATGCGATAGTGAGCAATCCTCCGTTCTTTGTAGATAGCTTGAAAAATCCGGACAGTAAGAGAACTATGGCGAGACATACGGACAGTCTTCCGTTTCGCGACTTGTTTGCGGGTGTAAAACGGCTGCTTTCTGATGAGGGTGTCTTCTCTGCAATTGTTCCTGCGGAAGTAGTGGAGCAATTTGTTGCAGAGTCTTGTATGTTAGGCTTTTATCTTATTCGGAAATGTGGTGTAAAGACGGTGGAACGCAAACAGCCAAAACGTTTTATGCTGAGTTTTGCCAAGCATCGTATTTCGCCTTATGAAGAGCATGTTGAAACAATGATGGATTCGCAGGGAAACCGCTCGGAATGGTATAGGAAAATAACGGAAGAATTCTATCTTAGTGATTAATGAACTCAAGTTTCGCATATAAGCTCCACACGCCCTGAAAGGGCAGAAGCTCCTAGCCCAGGGAGGGCACTGAAAAAGTCCCTTCATGGGTTATGTTAGTTTAACATTCGATCTTTGAAATAGTGTACCCAAAAGTTGCATA
>NZ_JAHOEA010000081.1 GCF_019127135.1 Segatella copri
ATTGGAAATGCCAAAGAAAAGAACAACTTTCTTCGCTTTAAGACACAAAAAAGCCATTCAGCATCAGGATTTTAAACGATACAAAACACATTATGCAAATTGCATTATGTAATCAGCATAATGTAATCTGCATAATTCATATACAAATACATCTCAGTAACTTTATTCTATCTCCTCACACACCACCATATCCACGCTTCTGAATATCACAACAATCTTGTGAAGGCGGGTGGTCTTTACCTCAGATTTCACCACATCACTATCTGCATAGCGATTAACCTGAGCGATGGCTGCCTCTCTCAGCTTCGCCACCTGCTCATCGGTGGCATCCGACTTGCAATATTTCAACTCCACAATGTATGAATGCTCCATATCCGGATAATTCTCCAGGAGCGGACGCAGGAAGATGTCGGCATAACCAGCCTGGTTATCCAGTTCTGAGATTGGACGATAGAACATATTCTGACAGGTCATCGCTAAGGTAAAACCATGCACATACGACTCACCCTTCTGTCGATCACGCTGAGAAGAAAAGCGCTTGATGGCATCAGCTATAAAGCCGAAATAAGATTTATAATCACCATCATAAGCAAAGCCACTCTCCAAATCACTCTTCTGATAGGTATCGTAAGCCAGTTCGTTCTCCTTATAGGTACTCAGCAAATAAGCATATATCTGCTCTCTAGCCACCTCGTTAGGAATCACAAACTTGGTCTTGCCACGATAGGTTCCATCAATTGTCAGCATGCCAAAGTAGAAGAGCAAACTGACGAAATTGTCCGGATCGTTGATGCTCTCAGCAGGAAATCCCCTTTTCAAGTTTCCCGTAACAAATCCATCCGTAACCAGATGCTGGATGATGCTGGCATCATGGGCAAACTCCTTATCGTGGCGGATGAGCATACGAAGCTTGTTATAATCTACACGGATGTTATCCTCTATCATATCACGAGGAATATCACAATTATTGTGAATATACTGGTCGATGAAATACAGCACCATCACAGAGTTATACATCGTTACCTGACCATATCTGTTGATAGCAAAGCAGTAGTTATCATACCATGGTTTCATCACCTGGATAAGTTCATCCACGGAATGACGGAAAGGACAAACCGAAGAATAGTAGGTCAACATCTCACGTACTTCTTCCTCCGTAAATCCCGTCATCTCGTTAAACTCGGCGCTCAAGGAATAGTTGGTGCCGATATTGAAACCACTGGTCAAATCATCCATCGTCACAGGACTGACACCTGTTACGAAAACACGCTTCAAGGATGTACTTGTAGCCGCCTTCACCGCATCAAAGAAGAGACGCAGATAGCCTTCGCCATACGTCTGCTTGCGATAATTGGTCATATATTGCGGCTCAGCAAGAATCTTATTGGTAAAATGGTCGTACTCATCTATGAAGAGATAGATTTGCTGACCAACTTTATCACATACTTCGCAAATATACTGCAACTGATTGATAGATCCCTCCTGCTTGTTCATTTCCTCCTTGATATCTTTAGGAAGATACTGCTGATAAACATCACAGAAAATATTGTAGCTGATATTGCAGGTAGCATCCAAACCATCCTTATAATCGTCGATACCAGCTGCAACTACAGAGAAATTCAGATTCAGCACCAAAAAGGAATTACGCTCAGGGGTTGGATTCTTACCTATATAAAGATCACCAAAGAGCTGATTAAACTTATCCTTCTTGTTCACATCATAGTAATTCTGGAGCATAGAAAGGGTAAGGCTCTTGCCGAAACGGCGAGGGCGAATATAAAAGAAATACTTATTTGCTGCCTCTATTTCTTCTATAAACGGAGTCTTATCCACATAATAGCAATCATCCTTTCTAACATCCTCAAAATTCATCATGCCATAAGGGATGCGCTTGCGATATATGCGTTTCTTCTTCTGTTCCATATCTACTACTTTTTTGACTTTATCTTTCTTTGTGCAAAACTACAATAATATTTCCTAACTAACAAAGAAAATGATGAGAAATCATACTTTATCTTATTTTTTTCTCCTCACCCAGACCTTATGGCTGTGCTGAGCCACAGAGCGGACTCAAAGAAAAGTTCAATAAAAGTATAATATATTATAAATAAGAATGCCATATTGTACTTTATCTTGCGAAATCTGAAAATATTTATTATTTTTGCAAAAAAGTACAATATATATATGAAACTTAACAAAATCCATCATATAGCCGTGATTTGCTCAGACTATGAGAAATCCAAGCATCTCTATACAGATGTGCTCGGAATGAAGATCATGGTTTGCCGATAGAATTGTATGAAAAATAAAAATTCTGTTTAATCGTATTTGATAGAATGCAGCAAATAAACATCCAATATAACAACTCGCCCTGCGGAGAGTTAATTCTGGCATCAGTGGGTGATGAATTGTGTCTATGTGATTGGAATGAAAAGCCATGTGCAGAGCGCAATAAGCTTCGACTAGCAAGGTATATGAACGCAGATTTCAAGATAGAGACATCTTCTGTCCTGGAGCTGGCTAGGCAGCAACTGGATGAATATTTTTTAGGCATCCGCAGGTCATTCGAAATTCCGTTGCATCCTGTAGGAACAGATTTCCAGAGAAAAGTATGGAATGCATTGCTTGATATACCATATGGTGAAACCAGAAGCTATAAGGAAATCGCTCAAAGTATAGGCAATCCCAATTGTGTCAGAGCCGTGGCTGGAGCAATCGGAGCCAACGGCATCAGCATCCTTATCCCCTGCCATCGCATTATCGGCAGCAACCGTTCCCTGACAGGCTTTGCCGGAGGACTGGAAGCAAAGAGAATTTTGCTGGAACTGGAGACTGAAAAATCATAAATGCATTCCATTATCACTTCCCTTATCATGGAAATACCTATATCTGGAAATGATAATATGGGACGGAACGAGACCTAAAACGTTCCGTCCCATAGAAACAAAAAGGCTCAACAAAGAATAAACCATACTAAAAGCAAAAATAATCCAGAAAACATAAACAATTTCCAACTAAAATAACTATCTTTGCAGACAATAAGCATAAAACAACTATAACACTTTAAAAATAAGGCAAAATGAGAAAAGTAATCTTAACCGCTATGGCACTGCTGACAGCAGTAACGATGCTAGCTTCTTCTGAGAAGAATCCCATCAAGGTTAACCAGGTTGGCTATTTGACCCATGAAAGCAAGATAGCAACCATAGAACCTGAGGCAAAGTCCAAAAGCTTCCTCATCAGAGACCAAGAGGGTAAAACCGTCTGGCGCACAAAACATGCAACCACCAAGAAATCCCCATTCTCCAGCAAGATCCGCCAGGAGATAGACTTCTCCTCTATCACCAAGCCTGGCAGGTATACCCTGGTAGCAGGAAGACATCAACAAAGCTTCATCATTTCCAGCGATCCCTATACGGAAGCCTTGAAAGCATCCATCAAAGGCTACTACTATCAGCGTTCTGGGGAGAGATTGGAAAGAAAGTATGCTGGCGAGTACGCACGACCGGCAGCTCACCTGGATACTCATGTCATGGTGCATCCTTCGGCAGCAAGCCCTAAAAGACCGGCGGGAACCATCATCTCTTCTCCCAAGGGATGGTACGATGCTGGCGACTATAACAAATATATCGTCAATTCAGGATTTACCCTCGGACTGATTCTGCAGTCCTACCAGCTCCATCAGGATAGATTCAATTCTCTCAATCTTCAAATTCCGGAATCCGACAATAAGATACCGGATATCCTGGATGAGATGATGTATAACCTAGAGTGGATGCTCACCATGCAGGATCCAACCGATGGAGGAGTATATCATAAACTCACCACCCCTAACTTTGAGGGATTCGTGATGCCAGAAGACTGCAAGCAGCAACGTTATGTGGTACAGAAAACCACCACAGCTGCTCTCGACTTTGCTGCCACCATGGCACTGGCCGCCAGAATCTACCAAAAATTCCCTGAGTTCCAAAGCTTCTGCCAACAAGCCATAGAATCAGCTGAAAGAGCATACGCATGGGCTGTGAAACACCCCACTGTCTATTACGACCAGGATGGAAACAACAAGAAATTCTCGCCAGCCATCCATACGGGTGGTTATGGAGACAACCACACCGAAGACGAGTTTTTCTGGGCAGCTACAGAACTATACTTCACGACTTCAGAAACATCCTACCTGGAACAGGCAAAACAGTTTGTTCCAGATGAATTCAGCATTCCATCCTGGGGTAACGTGGCAGGTCTGGGCATCTTCCAATGGGTAAACCAGGAACTCCTTGGCACCCCAGATGCCGGCAAGCTCCCTATGAAAGAGATCAAAGAATCTCTTAAGAAAAAATGTGATGAGGATATCCTAGAACTGGCTACCTCTTCATTCCACAGTATCTTCGGCAACAGCGCCCAAGACTTCCACTGGGGAAGCAACTCTGAAAGCTGCCTGGGAAGAGGCATTGCCCAAATGTACGAGTATGCCCTGACAAAGGACAACAAATATAGGCAAGCCGCCCTCTCCACCTTAGACTATTTCTTTGGACGTAACGCCACAGGCTATTGCTACCTGACAGGCTTCGGCACCCAGAGGGTCATGAATATCCACCACCGTATCTCTGCAGCCGACAATATCAAGGAGCCAGTACCTGGTCTGGTGGCTGGAGGAGCCAACAAGGGACAGGAAGATGCAGAATTCGTACCAGCCTATGCTTCCAATATTCCAGATGAATCCTACCAGGATAACGTCGGCAGCTATGCTTCGAACGAGATTGCCATCAACTGGAACGCCTATCTGGTGTCCCTGCTTGGATGGATAAACTAACAGCACATTGGAGATTATCCGTATAAAGACCAAAAGAGGGTGTGTCATGGACTTATGACACACCCTCTCCAAACTTTCATGAACAATATCTGTAAGAAAGAGTTTAAGATACGAAAAACATTCAACAGCAGATTTTGAATGTAGCAAACTACATGATACAAATAAAATATGTAATCTGCAAGATGCATCATTTTTTCCTTTTCAACCCAGCATACTAAAACAAGGGAGCGAACTGCACCGCAACCCGCTCCCTTATCTATACTGATGATTGAATTTAATCAACCTTTTCGATAATCTTCATTCCCTCTTCCACTGCCTGCATGTTCAGCGGAATCAAACCATGATGGCGCTCTGGCAATGACTTGTAAAGCGCCTTGTTCAAACCATCGGTGCTCACTACAGGACAAACCTTCAGCAGTCCACCCAATACAATCATATTGAACACCTTCGAATTTTTCATCTCGGCAGCCTTGTCCATCGCATCGATGCGATAAATGGTGATATCCTTGCGCTGAGGAGGATTCATCACGCCATAGCCATCATAAATCAGGATGCCGCCTGGCTTAATCTTCGGCTCAAACTTGTCGAGCGATGGTTGGTTGAGCACGATGGCTACATCATAATGGCTCAGGATAGGCGAAGAGATGCGACTGTCGCTCACAATGACCGTTACGTTGGCAGTACCGCCACGCTGCTCTGGTCCGTAAGCAGGCATCCAGGTTACCTCCTTATCCTCCATCAGTCCTGAATAAGCCAGAATCTTTCCCATAGAGAGAACGCCCTGACCGCCAAAACCGGATATAATGATTTCTGTCTTCATATTTTTAACTTTGAACTTTGAGAATTGAACTTTGAACTTTATAATTACTTTTTATGACTTTGAACTTTGAGAATTGAACTTTGAACTTTATGATTACTTTTTATGACTTTGAACTATATAGAGACCTACTTTTTGCAAGTTAAGGTAATCATAAAGTTCAAAGTTCAATGTTCAAAGTTCAATGTTCTATGTTCAAATTCCCGTTGTATCCTTCAGGTCGCCCTTAGGATACTGCTTAAACATGTTCTCTTCCATCCACTTGTTAGCCTCAACAGGTGAAAGTTTCCAACCGCTGTTGCAGGTAGAAACAATCTCTACCAGGCTGGAACCCTTGCCTTGCATGCTTGCCTCGAATGCCTTGCGGATAGCCTTCTTCGCCTTCTTGATGCTTGCCACGGTCTCCACACTCTGGCGGGTTACATAACAGGTGCCCTGCAGATGGCTTGCCAACTCGGTAATATTGAGTGGATAACCATGAAGATCAGCCTCTCTACCGTAAGGACAGGTAGCAGTCTTCTGACCCAAGAGCGTGGTTGGAGCCATCTGACCACCGGTCATACCATAAATGGCATTATTGATGAAGATGATGGCGATGTGCTCACCACGGTTCAGGGCGTGGATGGTTTCGCAGGTACCGATGCACGCCAAATCGCCATCGCCCTGATAAGTGAAGACGAGACGATCAGGCCACAAGCGCTTGATGCCTGTAGCTACAGCAGGTGCACGGCCATGGGCAGCCTCCTGCCAGTCTATATCCAAATAGCGATAAGCAAAGACAGCGCAGCCCACCGGACATACGCCCACCGTCTTATCCTCCATGCCCATCTCCTCGATAACCTCGGCAACGAGCTTATGAACTACGCCATGCGAACACCCCGGGCAATAGTGCATCGGGGTATCGTTCATCAGCGTAGGCTTCTTATATACCAGATTCTCTGGTGAAATGATATCATTCATTTTATTTAATTTATAGTTAATAGTTTACAGTTTATAGGGCGCAACCTCCTATTAACAATAAACTATTAACTGTTAACTATCAATTGTCAATTGTTAACTATTAACTTCTTTAATGCTTGAACGATTTCCTCCGGCTCAGGAACGATACCGCCCAGACGACCAAAGTGCTCCACAGGAGTCTGACCATTCACAGCCAGTCGCACATCCTGAACCATCTGACCTGCATTGATCTCTACAACCAGAATGCCCTTCTTGGTTTTGGCGAGTTCATGAATCTCCTTTTCAGGGAAAGGCCAGAGGGTGATAGGACGGAACAATCCGACCTTGATGCCCTGCTCACGCGCACTCTCGATGCTCTTCTCGGCGATACGTGCCGCACTACCGAAGGCTACGATAACATAGTCGGCATCATCCATCTGCTCGGTTTCATAACGAACCTCGGTTTCACGGATTTTTCTGTATTTCTCCTGAAGAGCAATATTGCGCTCCTCCATTACCTCAGGCTTGAGTTCCAGAGAGGTCATGATGTTGACAGGACGGTTCTTCGGACGACCGATGGTAGCCCAAGGACATTCCTTCGCAATCTCCTCCTCTGTACGACGAGGCTTGACAGGAGGCAAAACCACCTTCTCCATCATCTGACCAATGACACCATCGCTCAGAATCATCGCAGGATTGCGATACTTAAAGGCAAGCGTAAAGGCGAGATCAACGAAATCTGCCATCTCCTGAACAGAAGCAGGAGCCAGCACAATCACATTATAGTCGCCGTTACCACCACCGCGGGTAGCCTGGAAATAATCACTTTGGGATGGCTGGATAGTACCCAGACCCGGACCGCCACGTTGTACGTTGACGATAACGCCCGGAATCTCAGCACCTGCCATGTAAGAGATACCCTCTTGCATCAAAGCCACACCCGGACTTGAAGAAGTGGTAATGACACGCTTACCGGCACCGGCGCCACCATAAACCATGTTGATAGCCGCCACCTCACTCTCAGCCTGCAGAACCACCATACCAGATGTTTCCCATGGCTTGAGCAGAGCCAGCGTCTCTATAATCTCACTTTGAGGTGTGATAGGATAGCCGAAGAAACCATCCGCACCACATCTGATACAGGCATGGGCTATCGCCTCATTGCCTTTCATTAATGTAACTTCCTGATTTGCCATTATTTAGTCCTCCTTCTTACGATAAACTGTGATGCAGCCGTCCGGACAGACGATGGCGCACGAGGTGCAACCAACGCATGCTTCAGGTACAGCCGCCTCTACATAACGGTAACCATGCACATTGACTTTTTTCTCTGCCAATGCGATGACATGCTGAGGACACGCCTCCACACAGAGCGAGCATCCCTTGCAACGCCCGGTGTCGACTACAATAGCCCCTTTAATCTTACTCATATTCTAATTTCTTACTAATTATCTTTACCATTGGAGTAAACAAAGCTCCTGCTGTCCACATGTCGGTTGTTATGGATTGTAGTAGTCTTTGCAATAAAAGCTCATGATATCATCCAACATCTCCTTGGCTGCTACGGCAGGACTTTCCGGATCGAGGGCAATGGCCTCCATATAGCAGTCGAGGGCACGCTTAAAGTCACCCTGCTTGCGCCAGGCGTTACCTTGCTGATAATATTCTTCTGCTGTCATTTACTCTTTTCTTTTTAAGTTTTGCTCTGCGAAATTACTAATTTTCGGCTAAGAAAAAGAATATAAGCCTAAGATTTAAACTATATTAATGTAGTTTTTCACAAAAATGCGCACACTATAATTCAGTGTGCAATTTTTATGAAAGATGTGCATTATTTCTACTAAAATATTCTATAAAAACACTATTCGTCATTTACCGCAGTTTTTTACGGTAAATGACGAACAGTACGATTCCCCTCAACAGAAGGTAGAGAATGAAGGCCAACCACAGGGCATGATTGCCCCAAAAAGGATGCAAGCCGAAGAACAGACCGAAGAACGAAGCCGAGGCTACGGCGGTAGAACAGAGCATCGACTTAGACTGTGTGATGCCAACAAAGATGCCATCGAAGACGAATGCCGACATGCCAGACAGCGGAATCAGCACAGCCCACCAGAAATATTCGCCCGATGCAGCTATCACCTGCTTATCGCTTGTGAGCAAAGAGAGGAAATTCTCGCCACCCACTATATATAATAAGGTGAAACCTACTGCCACGACAGCTCCAAAAGCCATCGTTTTTCTGACCACCTCGCGGAATGCTCCCATGTTTCGGGCTCCATAATACTTGCCGCTCAACGCCTCTGCCGCATAGGCAAAACCATCCATAAAATAAGAGAAGATGGTAAAGAGTGTCATCAGCAGCGTATTCACAGCCAGCACAATGGTACTCTCCCTGGAACCTGCCGCCGTAAAGAAGAGGTTTACCGCCACCAGACAGAGGGTACGGAGAAAGATATCCTTATTGAGCGAGAAAAACCGCTTCAGCGGTTCGGCAGCAAAGAGATGCCGGCGATAATCATACTTGCTTAACCGGCGATAATGGAAGCGATAGAACAGACATGCCATCAGGAATCCCCACCATTGGGCTATGACCGTTCCGAGCGCCACGCCTTCTACCGTCATCCCGCAGACAAAGACCAGCAGCAGGGAGGCTATGATGTTAACCACATTCTGTGTCAGAGATACCATCATCGGAATGCGCGTGTTCTGCATACCGATAAACCAGCCCGTAAATCCGTAGAGTCCGAGCACTGCCGGGGCTCCCCAGATACAGACATAACAGTATCTCCGTGCCAGTTCCACGACATCCGTTTCCGGCGACATCGCCCACAGTCCGCAGCCTATCAGCCATTTCTGAAAAATGAAGAACAGCACTCCTATCCCCACACCGATACTGAGAGAGCGCACCAGGAGCCTCAGAACTTCAGCCAGATCTCTCCTTCCCAAAGCCTGCGAAGTCATTCCGCTGGTTCCCATTCTCAGGAATCCGAAAAGCCAGTAGATGACATTGAAGAGCATCGACCCTACGGCAATGGCTCCGATGTAAGCAGCATCGCCGATATGCCCGACGATAGCGACATCAACCAAACCCAAAAGCGGTACCGTGATATTGGATATTATCGACGGCACCGCTAATTGTAATATTCGTTTATTCACGTACTTTAATGATTATCATTAATCACTAATAAATAATCACTATACTCTAAATTTCGCAGCCTGCTCCTCAATATAGGCAGCATCGCTGAAATAGTCGATACGCATAGCCTTGCGAACCTCATCCATGGTCTGGGCTGCAAACTCGCGGGCATCCTCGCTACCCTTCTTCAGGATATTGAATACCTCAGGAATATCCTGCTCAAACTCATGACGGCGGGCACGGATTGGGTCGAGCATCTTGTTGATGACGCTGTTCAGGAACTTCTTGCAGGTGCCATCACCGATACCACCCTTCACATACTGGTCTTTCAACTCATCCAAAGTCTTGAACTCTGGCCAGAACTCTGCGAAGTCCTCAGGAGTAGAGAATGCCTCCAGATAAGTGAACACGGCATTGCCCTCCAGATGACCTGGCTCTTCCATGCTCATACGTGGCTCACCATTAGACATCTTCTTCACCTTCTTCCAAACGGTCTTCTCGTCATCGCTCATGTAGATGCAGTTGCCGAGACTCTTACTCATCTTCTCCTTACCGTCAGTTCCTGGAAGACGACGGCAGCAGGCAATCTCAGGAAGCAGAATCTCTGGCTCTACCAAAACAGGTGCATAAGTCTGGTTGAAACGGCGAACCAACTCGCGGGTTACCTCCAGCATAGGCTCCTGGTCCTCACCGGCAGGCACGGTTGTAGCCTTGAAAGCGGTGATGTCGGCAGCCTGACTCACAGGATAGCAGAAGAAACCGAGCGGAATGTTTGCCTCGAAGTTACGCATCTTAATCTCAGTCTTCACAGTTGGGTTACGCTGAACACGAGATACGCTGATGAGGTTCATCAAATAGGTAGTCAACTCAGCCAACTCAGGAATCATACTCTGGATATAGAGTGTACACTTCTGTGGATCGAGACCCGCAGAGAGATAGTCAAGAGCCACCTCTGTGATGTTCTGTCGAATCTTCTCAGGATTGTCGGCATTATCAGTCAAAGCCTGAACATCTGCCATGAAAACGAACATTCTGTCAAAGTCGCCAGCGTTCTGAAGTTGTACTCGGCGCTGCAGAGAGCCGATGTAATGACCCAGGTGAAGTTTACCTGTAGGACGGTCACCCGTCAATATAATCTTTCCCATTTTCTTGCAATTTATTATTATTTTTGTGCAAAGGTACAACAAAATATTGAGAAACTGCAAGAAATGGTGAAAAAATAACAAAATGAGCGGGAGAAGGAAGGGATATCTGAAAGAAAAACGGGGCACCCCTGAGGATGCCCCGCC
>NZ_JAHOEA010000082.1 GCF_019127135.1 Segatella copri
GGACCAACCGTAGGCGCACAACGGGTTACGGCTGAAAGGCAAACCTCGGGATGAGCCTTGATTGCCTCCAACTTCTTGCCTTCCAAGGCACCATGAAAATACCAATTCACATCATCATCTGATGCGAGTGACAGGGGTAAACCATAAGGCTTGCCTTCTTCGTCAATAAAACTGACCGTTATATACGGAGCCTTGTGCATTACTTCCAAAGCCCACTCACTATCCATTGCTCTTGATTCCTTTCTCATTTTTTAATCCTTTGTACTTAAATACTTTAACCATATCCTTGTCGCCACCCACAAGCTGGCTACATCTGTTCAGCATTCCGGTGTCAGAGAAACCGCATTTCACCATGACCTTTCCTGATGCTGAATTTCCGGTGAAATGATCTGTCCAGATGTTTTCTAAATGTTTCTTTCATTCAAATCTGATCATTTTTGCAAGTTCCATAAAATAGTCATTCGACCAAATATCCAACTCTTTGGGATTCCTGACAAAAGGCAACACGTCAGCCTTTATTTGATTCATGTCTGCCGTGGCAAGTCTTTCATTCAGTTTTTGAAGGAACGTCTCCTTGTCAAGCTCTTCGTGATTGATCTGCAAGGCTCTTTCGCACAAGTGAGTAAAGTCAAGAGGAACATTGTGGCGAACATACCATTCGAAGTCATACCAATCACGTCCCTTAACTCTGTTCTTCCAGGCACGATACACCAGTGCATGCATCTTTCCTGCAAAGAGGGTTGGCAAAGTGAAACATCGTGTCATGAAAGATTGGGGGAGCAGAAGCAACTTCTGTTCTGTTTGGAATTTCAAAGGAGGTTGAGTATCAACTTCAATCTTGATCTTAACAGATTTCTCAGTTTGGAATGTAATATCATATACATCTGTGTTGTCTTTCAGAAAGGCAGACTCCACTTTGCCAAAGTTCTTTTTGTCCTTCTTTCTGATTTCAACCTCTCTACCCACCATAGCGAATTGGTCAATGATGGGCTGAAAATAATGTGTAAAATCAAAGTTTTCATTCGGAGCAAGCAGGGAAAAATCCATATCCTCAGAGAAACGATGCAATCCATGGAATATACGTAGACATGTTCCACCATAGAAAGCTGCCTCGTTGAAAAAGCCACCATTGTAAAGACCAGAAAGAATAATCTGCTGGTTGACCTCAAAGATAGCATTGCGCTTTTGCAGTTCGGTCGTTATGTCATAGCTCGAAAGCATTTGATTGAATATCTCGTTTGTATTCATTTCCTTAAATATTTAATTAGAGTTTCTATGGATTTAGACTTTTTCCCAACCTGAGCATATCGCTCAAATATACTTATGTCCATATTTCTGAAATCATCTATTTCCATTCGGATGTCCTCCTCCAAATAGTTCTCTACATCCTTCAGGTAACGTAAATTAACCTTCGGAGAATTTGCGATTAAGTCACAGAGAGCTTTTTCTGGTGTTGCCATCAGAAAGGCGTAACTCTGCATATTGATGCTTGTAATCCCTATTGAAAAGGCTTCTCTTGACATGTTCTTATACTCAAAACGCCCGACAGGAGTATCAAAACTACGGGAGTGCTTTAGTGTCATAGACTGAGTAGTATAAACAGCTTCTGGTATTAATCCATAATAACGTAAGGCTGTCTGCATAGACACATACGAAGGTGCATAAAGATGATTGGCTATCAGTTCTGTGGATAGAGCAACACGAGACACATTTGGGGCTACCACATAAAGCCCCTTCTTGAGTCGGATAATTTTATGAGCCGCCTCAAGACTGCGTACTTTCTGATTCCCTGCTTCAATGTTAGTAAACAATGAAGCTATAGCTGAAGTACTGACTGGTATGTTACCTATATGTTCTAAATCCATTATCATGGTGCAAAAATAGTAAAATTTGGAATAGAAAACGAACTTTTATTTGTTTTTCTGTTCTATTTTTGGCTATTTTAACAAGTTGCTTAGTTAGACCGCTAAATATTGATGCAGAAATTAGGCTACATACTCCGAGTCAGAATAGTGCTCCTGTTCCATAGCATTCTCATTGCCCACATCAGAATAGCAGTATTTTTACATACTGTTTATATGCCTGTTGCTGAATATACTTCTGGAAAATTCATGTTCATCTATTTTTATCCGTTGAACTTAAATAATCTTGACGTTACAACTGTCTTCTTATGTATCGTGCCAGTCCGTAAACATATCTTCGGCAACCTGGACGATAGTGGAGCAGGCGGTCGAACCATGCAAGATGTTTGTTGAATAGGCGAACTGTAACACCTACATAGACCATGGCGAAGAGCGTTCCGATGCCCACAATCTCCCATTTCCATGACCCGAGAAGCAGGAAACAGAACAAGACGGCCAAGACCACGAGCGTGATGTCCACCCGAATCTTGGCTTTAGGGAAAGGCCAGCCGGTAACCTTGTGAATGGCGATGGAAATGCCCTCGCCAGGCATGGTTACTGAGCCGCACTTCACCTCCATGGCAATTCCGAAACCGAGGATGGTGCAACCGGCAATCTGCACAAGGGCATTGACCAGGATATTTTCTGAAACCATCCACTGTGTAAGCACCATATTGAGGTCTATGAACATTCCGAAGATAAAGCCGATAGCGAGTTGGAAGAGTTGCACCCACTCGAAGTTTCTTCTCAGAATCAGTATCTGCAGCACCACGAAGATCGCATTCATCATGATGGTGTAGCCGCCGATAGTCCATCCTGGGATGTAATCAAGCATCTTACCTGCCGAAGCCATCACGTAAGGGATGGTGGAAATAACGCTTGAACCTAACTGACTTCGCACACATGCTGCGACTCCGAAAGTCATTACATAGAGCGAAACGAGCAGCAGAATATGCTGCCATACAAAAGATATAACTTCTTCTTTCTTAATCATTTATATTATTTTTTTAATCAATTCGTTCAGTTTATCCTCTCTGATAATCTTCGGCTGAGCCTTGCCAGCGAGAATGAGAATCTTCTTGCCGTTACGATAGATATGAAGCTGTCGTGAGCGAACCGCGGCAGTCAACTCCTTATCGTTCTGCATGGCTTGCCAGATAGGATAATATACTCCCTCAGGTTCAAACAACTTCTTTTGAAGATGCGAGCAGAGGTTTGTTGTATCAATAGTTATTGCCATATTTCCTTCAACTTCTTCTTATCACTTTAAAATCCCAACTCCACATCCTTGCCGAATGGTGCGAGCGAAAGCGCGGCCATCTTGAAATGCTGTTTTCCCCAAGGAATGCCGATAGTCGTTATACATAAGAGAAAGCCGAAGAACAGATGCATGAGGCAAGCCCACAATCCTCCGAAAATCAGCCAGAGTAAATTCAACGGGATGCGAATGCAACCAGTTGGACTATTCGATTCTTTTACTGTAGAACCAAAAGGCCATAGGCAGAGCAGACCAATCTTGAATGTCTGTATTGCAAACGGAATGCCGATGATAGTACATGCAAGAGCCAGACTTCCGGTGAAATAACCGATGGCAGCTTCGAGACCTCCGAAGAGCCACCAAAGTAAGTTTCCTATTATGCGCATAAGATTATTCTTTTATATTTTTGATTATGTCAAGAATGGATCAAGCGTAGCCAGAAGTTCGGCTTTATCTACCACACCGCTTGTGCGCCACAATACTTCTCCGTTTCGGAAAAGCATCAGTGTAGGCACAGATTGGATGCGGTATTGGCTTGCTGTTACGCCGTACTTATCTACATCCACCTTGATGATTCGGATGCGGTCGCCCAATACACTCTTTACCTGCTCCAGAATGGGGTGCGTCGCCTTGCATGGTTGGCACCATGTAGCAAAGAAATCGACCAGAACAAGCTGGCCACTGTTTATTACATTATTGAATGTCTCCATAATTATTTATCTATTTCTGTGAAACGATTAAAAGTTCTGCCGTCCCTCGTAACTTTCCCGAAGAACATATCTTCCGGTCTTACCCAATAGGCTTGGTCTCCATAGAGAGCCTGATAAACCACCATGCGCTCCTGAGTCTCGGAGTCGAAGGCAGAATGGATGAATTTGTATTTGCCGCCCTTGAAGTGCTGGAAATATCTTTCTTCCTTTGCCGAAAACTCCATAATCATTTTCTGGGCAAGGGGAGCGTACCATGTCTTCACCTCCTGCTCTGTAGGCGTATGACCGCCAGGGAAATGGAAGGCTTGGTTGTAATGGTGCAGGAAGAGAGGGGAGAAGTGAGCCAGGGAGTCCTGCTCACCAAAAAGTCCCCACACACGATCCTTATAATAGGGGTTGCAATGGTCAAACTGCACGGCTTCCAGCTCCGCAAACTCCTCAATCAGCGCCTCGTCTATCACCAGCCGCTGATTGCCGTCCCTTCTCGGTGCCTTGTATTCATGCTCGCCGATTCGCTCCTTCAGAAACTCCGTCATCATGAAATACGGATTGCCGAGCAGGGCAGGAATGCCCACCACAGGAGCCAGCATCTGGGCGAGGAAAGAGCCGCAGCTGTTGCCCAGAAGCAAGTCGGGCTGCTCCCGGTCGATGATGGAGCGAATCTCCTTCAGTGCCTCCTTGGGGTGCAATGGCAGGTCGGGAGTCAGCACCACCGCCGTCCCCTCAAACGCCTCTTTCAAGGCTCTCGCCATCGGACAACTGCCCGTAGCGAAGAATCCGTGTAGGAATAATATCTTCTTCATGCTCTAATCATTTGATAATGATGCGCCTGTAATCTAGGAGGATAAGCCATGCTCAACTCCCATATTAGCGCAATATATCTGCAAAAATACAAAAAATATTCAGAAAAGTGATTTTATGGATGGATTTTGTTTGCAGGGCAAACTTGATTTAACCTTATTTTATAAGATAGAGGGATATTTTGATAATCTGAAATCCTTAATGACCTTAATGACCGTGACCTTAATGACCGGACCCTTTGGGGGGATTGAAAATGAAAATGACCGTTAATGAATTTGACCCTTCATGACCTCTTAAAACAAAAGGCGGAAGGTATGGTAGATATAATCTTAGTAAAATGCAGAGTAATTTGCATTTTTCTTCATAATCATTCGTGTTTCTAACATATTTTACCTATCTTTGTGCCTTAAAAAATAGAAGTTGCAAAATGGAAAAGTATGTGTTAGAATTACAGGCTGTACTAGACAAATATAGAAGTCTTGGTATTTCGCAGCAGATAGATTACGATAAGTTCTATCTGTATTCCATCATTACACACTCTACTGCCATAGAAGGTTCTACTGTGACGGAAATAGAGAATCAATTGCTCTTTGATGAAGGTATTTCTGCTAAAGGTAAACCCTTGGTAGAGCAGTTGATGAATCTTGATTTGAAGCATGCCTATGAGCAATCCATTCGATGGGCTAGGGAGCACAAACCTTTTTCTGTAGAAATGCTTAAGCAATTGTCTGCATTGGTGATGAAGAATACCGGCAGCGTTTATAGCACGCTTCAGGGGGAATTCGATTCTTCTAAAGGTGACCTCCGTCTATTAGGTGTCACAGCGGGAGCTGGTGGACGTTCCTATATGAACTTTCTGAAGGTTCCTGCAAGGTTGGCTGATTTCTGCAATGAGATAAACCGCAGGCGTGAATTGCTTCTTGAAAACCCGAGTGAAATGGATGCATATTTGTTGAGCTTCGATGCTCATAACATCCTTGTCAGCATCCATCCTTGGGTGGATGGAAATGGCAGAATGTCGCGTCTCATCATGAACCACCTTCAGTTTGAATTTAATCTTGTTCCGACAAAGGTAATGACTGATGATAAGGCAGCTTATATTGAAGCTCTTAATGCATCTCGAGAAGAAGAGTCTATGTTACCATTCCAGTCTTTCATGCTTCAAGAACATATCAAAAATCTTAAGGCTGAGATAGAACAGTATGAAAGATCTATGGATGATGATGTCGTGATAAATGTCGGGAAAGATTTTGAAAATGTCGGGAAAGAAAAATCGCTTGAACTTTCTGAACGTCAGCAGAATATCATTTCTGTTGTTAAATGTCATCCGGAAATAACGATTCCGGAATTGGCGCAGAGAATGTCGGGAAAGAAAACAGTTACGACACGTACAATTGAAAGAGATATTGCAGCTCTTCAAACTAAGGGAATCTTGAAGCGTGAAGGCGGTAGAAAAAGTGGTAAATGGATAGTTGTAAACATTTAAAAAATAGAAACAGATATGGCTACAAAGTCGAAGCATAGCATAGAAGAGAAAATTGAGGATTGGTGTAAAAAGCAATTCAATGGTCAAAAGTATTATACCAAAACAGAAGCTATCAATTCTGAAATAGATTTTCGCTCTAGAGAAAGCACCAAGTAAACAGGGTGGTTCTGGAAAGAACTACCCTGATATCAAGTATTTGCTTACCTCCGATAACATTCGAAGAATTCCTGTAATGATTGAGGTTAAAGGTAAGAAGGGGGATTTGATAAAGGTGAACGAAAAAGGTGAGGTCGATAATCTCAAAAAGAATTTAGATTCTAATTTTCAGAATATAGCAAAATATGCAGTTAATGGTGCCATTCACTATGCTAACGCTATACTTAACTATGCTGAGTCTTACAAGGAAGTGTTAGCTGTTGGTGTTAACGGTTATGAAGAAGCTGGTGATACAATTCACGAAGTTGATGTTTGGTATATTTCTAAAGATAATCTCTTTGTGCCAAAGCATGTTGGTGGCTATGAAGATATTTCATTCTTGCTGGAAAAGAACGCAAAAGAATTTGTTGAGAAACTTGACTCACTTGCTCTTACCTCTGAAGAACTTGAAGAACGTAAACTTGCACTTGAAGATGATATAGAACGTAAGTTGAAAGCTCTGAATCAGAGCCTGCATGACGAACAGAACATTCTGGTTGGTAAGCGAGTACAGCTTGTAGCTGGTTTGATTATGGCTGGACTTGGAGCAGATGGTGTACAACCTCTTCGTATTGAAGATTTAGCAGGCAGAGAAGATGATGAGAATAATGACGGACAGGTGATTATGAGTAAGATTCGAATGTATCTTGGATATAAAAAACTGCCCGAGGAGAAAATTGAAATGATAACGAATATTCTCAAAGTCGTATTCACCCAGTCAAATCTTCAAATTCCTGTTAACGGAGAGAGTAAACTCCACACGATTTATGCTAGTGTGAAGCGAGACATACTTCCATATGTTACAGGAGAACTACATAACATAGACTTTACTGGTCGTTTGTTTAATGTAATGAATGAGTGGGTGGATGTTCCGGATGGTGATAAGAATGACGTTGTCCTAACTCCTCGTTATGTTACAGAATTGATGGCGAAAATGTGCGAAGTGAATATGAATTCATACGTCTGGGACTTTGCCACAGGTTCGGCAGGATTTCTTATATCTGCTATGCACCAAATGATAGGAGACGCAAAGCAAAAATATGCCAATAGCCCTACTAAATTAGAAGAAAAAATTGTAAAGATAAAAATGGAGCAGCTTCTTGGTATTGAGAAGTTGCCAGATGTTTATATGCTTGCTGTTTTGAATATGATTTTAATGAAGGATGGAAGTGCCAATATCATCCAAGAAAATTCTTTGGAATACGATGGAAACTATAAGCAAGGTAAAAAGAAAGATAAGCCTTTCCCTGCCACAGTGTTTTTGCTTAATCCTCCATATTCTGCCGATGGTAAAGGTTTCATTTTTGCCGAAAAAGCGTTGGCAAAAATGAAACATGGTGGCCGTGCAGCCATCTTGATTCAGGAAAATGCAGGTAGTGGTAATGGTTTGCCGTATACGGCTAATATCCTTAAGAATAATACGCTTCGGGCATCCATTAAAATGGCTGATATCTTCTGTGGTAAGGCTAGTGTACAGACGGGCATTTATGTGTTTGATGTAAACCGCCCTCATGATGCAGAAAATGATGTAGTACGATTTATCGATTTCAGTAATGACGGTTATAGCCGCATGAATCGTAAGAAATCAGGTCAGAGTATAAACCTGCGTGATACAGATCATGCGAAGGAACGATATGCTGAGGTAGCAAATCTTGTTCGTTATGGCAAGGGAGCTGATGATAAGAATCTTCACTATTTTAAGGATTGCTATACAGAAGATTACATTAGTCTCAAAGGCAATGACTGGACATACGGACAACATCAAAAGATAGATACTGTACCTACGGAAGATGATTTTCAGAATGTGGTAAAAGAGTATCTATCATGGAAGGTAGGACAAATTCTTAAAGGAGATTCTTGCCTGGGAAAACTATAAGCCCTCACTTAGCTGAAAAAAAGTTTATTAATAGTGGGGGCTATTTTGAAACATGTAATATAGAGGATTTGTTTATCATAAAGGGAAATCCTCAGTTAGATAAGGAAAACCTTAGTTTTTCTAAGGATTCTTTATACCCATATTTTACACGTACTGTTTTCAATAATGGTATATATGGTTATGTTGATTACTATGATGACAAGCATCTTATTAAAGGTAATTCAATAGCTGTAGGAATGATGGGAATGCAGTTCTTTTACATGGCTCACGATTTTTATGCAGGACAATTTACAAAAACTGCCTTTCCTAAATTTAAGGGTTTTAATTGGCGAGTTGCACTTTGGTTTATATCATGGTTTAATAAATCTAGTAAAAAGTATTTAGGTCTTCTGGTCCGTGAATTTGAAAAAGCTTTTTTGGAGACGGAAATATCAGTTCCTAGAAATGCTGATGGTTCTTTGGCTATTGGATTTATGGAATCTCGCATCCGCGAGATGGAGGAATCTCGCATCCGCGAGATGAAGGCTTATCTAAAAGTCTCAGGATTTGAAAATTGTGAGTTGACGAAGGAAGAAAAAAATGCCCTGAATAGTTTTAACAACACTAAACTGAAAGAGTTTAAAATTGGCGAATTATATAATAAGCAAGATCTCAATAATTCTTCTGTTGATAAACGAAGAGATACAAGGCAAGTTCCAGATGAAACTTATAATGTTCCATTGGTTAATGCGAAAAATGGCGATAATGGGATAATGTTCTATGGACATAAAGATAAATTTGCAAGCATAGAAATGGCTATCGATATTGTACAAAACGGTGCTGTTGCTACAGGTAATGTTTATCCGCAGCCACAGTGCACAGGTGTTCTTTGGGACGCATACTTAATCAAGGCTGTAGGTCATTCTGATACAAGAGAGAGTCTTTTTTATATGTCTGCAGCAATACACAAAAGCATAAAGAAGAAATTCAATTATGAATGTAAAGCTACATGGAATAGAGTAAGTCATGAAAAAATATGGCTCCCGGTCACCGATTCTGGCTCCATTGACTATCAGTTTATGGAAACATATATTCGTGCTATCGAGAAGTTGACTATACAAAAAGTTTATGATTGGCGAGCACAGGAGGTTGAAACAACAAAGGCTATTATTAATGATAGTGTAAAATCCCTTAAAGTGCTACAACAGAAGTCAATTCCATATTTATTGCCGGATGATAAAGCACCAAAGATGGTAGCCGAAGATATTTTTATTCCATGCAGTATTGAGATTAGGCTTCAGGATACCAAGCGAGAAGAACTGTTAGGTGGTAATCTTGATTTGATTCTGATGTATGCTATCGCTCCAATAGCTAGGCATAAAACCGAATCTGCAAGTAGAATTGCATTGGGCATCAAGGAAGATCGATTATCTGTCGAAGCAATCAAAGCTTTCGAAAGTGTACATTACATTATGTTTCATTATTGGAAGAATGCAGAAGCTACGCCTTTTGAACTGGTTGCGCCTACATGTCTTGTAGATAAAAAGGATATTCCTAAAGGATTCCTGATTAGACAGGAAAAAGATGCTAAGCAATTTCTGCTTATAGAATACAATGCAGAACAACCTGCGAATATTTCTGAATATGACATTCTGAAAGTTCAGAGGAAGGGCAATAGCCGTTATATTCCTTTTGTGTGTAAGTTAGATAATATAAAGGTAGATTTAATTGAGTAACTTTGCATGGAAGAGGTGTTTTTCAACCCTAAATTTGGATGGTAGAGTGGGACATCAAATTATATGAAATCCTTAATGACCGGATTTAAGGGGATAGAAAAATGATAATGACCGGAAATGACCGGATTTCCCGGTAGAACAAAAATCGACCGCTCTCCTCGTATTGGGTGAGCGGTCGTTTTCATTTATGATAGAGTCTGCTTATAATAATAAGTTAGGCTCCATGTTCTTTATCCCATGCAGCTCGTTACTCCGAGCGTGGTAGCGATAGCGGTCAGAATACTGATGGCTATCTGCAAAATTGTTTTCCAAGTGTTCGCTTTCATCTTTTTTAATGTTTAATGTTTATTGTTTAATGTTTACTTTGTGGGGCGCAAGTCCGCTAGGCGTAAGAGGTAACGCAAGTCCGCTAGGCGTTCCTGCGGATTTGAAATCCGCAGACAAAAAAGGCTCGACCTCTTTATCGGGGATTTGTAATCCCCAGCCGTAGGCTTTTCATATCTCCAAAGCTCGTGATGCTGCATTCTCGCTTGAGGCGGATTGCAAATCCGCAAGGAAATAGGTCGAGCCTTTTTTAACGGCGGATTGCAAGTCCGCCAGAACGCCTAACGGGCTTGCGTTTCTTCCTTGCGGCTAGTGGCTGCGGCTAGGGGCTAACCCATATTGCCGTCGCCGCCTGATTCAGAGCCTTGGCCCTCGCCGCCGGTCTGGTCGGTATTTGAACCGCCACCTTCGGTATTACCTGAGCCGCCCTCAGTGGTGCTTGAACCACCGCCTTCGGTAGTGCCCGAACCGCTAGGGGTAGAACCGCCAGGAGTATTATCCGGAGTAGTTGGCGCGTTGAGATCAACGTTGGTCTTACCCTCCTTAATCGCCTTGATAACGGCTGCCTGAGCACTGCGGCTGGCTACGAGGTTGAACTCGGCGTCATCGCGAAGGTTCT
>NZ_JAHOEA010000083.1 GCF_019127135.1 Segatella copri
TTTTATTGCTTATTATCCGCACCCAAAAAGTTGCATTTATAAGTTGAACTCAAGAAATCAATTTCCTCTGTTGGAGCAAAAGAATCATCTAAATCTGATGAAGCTCCAGAAAGACCATCATCCAAATTAATATCCGAAGTGTCAATATCGTTGAATGAATCTAAATTGTCAAATATAAAATCTTCTATCATTGTAAAATTACATATTATGTTAATGAAACATTTTACTTCTGCTTATCTTTTACCACCTCACAATAAGCACTCGGTACATATGCCGTCAAGACGGTCAGCAAGTTATCTACAACAATACCCACTCGTTGTTGACCTTTATGACGTGCCACTATTCCCATAAAACCTTCAAACTCACCTTTGATTACTCTTACCAACTGACCTTTCTCGAACTTCTGGATTTCTCCAGAGACAATGATAACATCATCTTCTTCTGAAGCACACGCAATTTTGAGACTATCCATCTGATAGTCGGGAACTATCAATGGAGTTTTCTCTATTCTGCTGCCAATATGGGTATGGTGATAATAGAAACGAAGGAATGGGAGGTTTACGTTGTCGTAAACAAAAACTTTAAGTTGCTCTTCTGTTCCGTAGGCGAAGAAAATGTTTGGTAAACGTGACTCGTTAACAACTTTGCGCTTACCATTTATAAGTTTAACCGTATCGATGGTAGGATAGAAAGCCGTAATGCCTTTGGATGTCATATAGTCATATGCCTTTTTCTCTCTGCCATAAGTGGTACGTAAGGCATACCAATGAGGAACATCTTTCTCTTTTTGCGCTTTAGGCTTTACTGCTATATGTGCATTTCTGGTGGACACCCCTGTTTGTGAACTCTCCGCAGATACAGTGCTTTGAGCTTTGGGGAGGGTGTTGGAGGTAAGTCCAACACAGGGAGGAGTTTCACCACCTCCTACGGTGTGTACATCTTGCAATGCACGTTCATCGACTTTCATATCGGTGTTAACTTATTCTAAGCAGAACCCAGTTAATAAATTGACACAAAAAAGCGTGGAATCGTCCTGTTGCCCATCCCACACATCGAGGCTCTTGCATTGCCTATTTTGGTTGAACAGACAACGTTAGAGCCCACGCCGATATGAAAATCATTACCGCAAAGAGACCTATATAATACATTTGACTGTGCCCAAAAGGGTACAATCTATGCTTACAAGGTCTCCACGGGATTTTGATATAATCACACCCGGGACATCTATCGTTGCTAAGTTCAAGACCAAAATATCGATATGGTTGCAAGATTTCGATGTGTCTTAAACAGAGCGTCAGATAAACGCCTTATATGTCTGGACTGCTTTTCCCACCCAACACCCGCTTTTGTATAGATATGTCAGATAAGTGACTTCACTACACTCAGCACGGCGTAGGCTGCCGACTCGATTATCTTGTAAGAACACGTCTAACTGTGACAAAAAACGGTCGAGCATATACAGTCCGAGTGCAAAAGTACGGAAATTAATCGAGAAAGCAGCAATAATGATTGAGAAAATCTATTATTTGACGTGAATTTAAGACTATTTAAGTCAATACGCTTGAATATCTCGATTATTTTGTGTAAGAAAGCGCACCGTAATAGATGACAAACATTCTAAAATATGCAAACTGCGCTACAAATAGAAAGCAAAAAGCGCACAGAGTGATACAACCATTTGGTATTTCTTCTCTGTACGCTATTATATAATTAAGGTGTAATGCTTAACTGATACCTCTCGGCATCGTTCCGTTCATCACGATAATCGTCGTTCGCCCCTGCTTTCCTGGAGTAGCTTGACATTCTTTGCGATTTCCTATCTTTTCAACAAGCCATCTTCTAAAAAGCAATGCTTGGTAGGTATCCACTTGCAATGCTATGGCGATAATTACGTCCAAACTATAGACATCGGCAGAATATCCATTGTCAAGTTTGATGTATTGCGAATGCTCAAAATCCTTTAGGACACCTTGCTTCCAAATTCGCTTGATTGTATTGTCCACTGTTGTCCCTGTTACATTCAACAGTTCGGCAATCTCCCAAACAGTCATCCACACCTCACCATGATGAGGATCGCAGATAACCATGCTTTCCTGTATAGTTATCACTTGTCGTTTCATACTATGCCTTTTTTGTGTTCGTATTATCGCTGCAAATATTCACGAATGTGAATTCCTCAATGTGATTGAGTTGTTGGGACAACTTTTCTACATCCTTGCTCAACTTTTCCTTGGTAATCTTGGCGTACACTTGCGTGGTCTTGATGTCTTTGTGACCAAGCATGGAACTTACTGTTTCTATTGGTACACCATTGGAGAGGCAAACCGAGGTTGCGAACGAGTGCCTTGAGACATGCCAGGAAAGTGGCTTGGTGATACCGCATTTCTTTCCCAATCTTTTGAGCGAACGCAGACAACTTCTATAAGGTGGTACAGGAAAGACTCTGCCATCCTTGCACAATCCACGATATTTCTCCATTATCTGCTTGGGATAGTCAAGCAACTTGATGTCGGCTTCCGTTCCTGTCTTCTGTCGGTGGATAACAATCCACTCGCCATCGTCAAAAAATGTCTTGATGTTCTCTTCCTTCAAGTTGTACAGATCAATGAAAGCGAGACCTGTAAAACAACAGAACAGGAACAAGTCACGCACCATGCTCATCTTCTTTCTTGTGATAGGTGTCTCCATCAACAGATGAATCTCTTCTTTGCTCAGAAATTCTCTTGTGGTCTCTTCTTCCTTGTACTCATATCGTCTGAATGGGTCTTTTACAAGCCATTCATTATCTATGGCACGGAATACCATTGCACGGAGATTGCGGACAAACACCATCGCAGAGTTTATCTTCAAGTGCTTGTCGGTTCTGAGAAAAGTCTCGTAGTCTGTGATAAAAGGCAGCGATAACTCTTTCAGAGCAATATCCTTCACATGGTAATGCGCCTGCAAGAACTCGCCCACGTAGGCACACCCAATTCTATACTTCGTGTATGTACTCAAAGATTTCATGCCAGCCTTATATTGCTTTTCCATTTCATCACGGCTTTGAGAATAGACTTTCATCAGTGTATGGCAACGATACTCCAAGCCAAGAAAGGCGTTCTTCACCTTGTCGGCAGTGACGAAGTTGTCCCTGTCCATAATCTCCTGATAATGCTTACTGATACTCACACGCATCTTGTCCAATTTGCGGTTAACTTCCAAAGCCTGCATACTCTTACCTATCATGCGTCCGCCCTTGGTGTCCCACAAATCTGGATTGGCCGTCACCTTACAACTGAACTGTGCCTGTGTTCCGTCCACTGTGATACGTCCCATGACTGGGACTGTACCGTCTTTCTTAACTACCTGTCTTTTGAGGTAGAAGATAATTGAAAATGTACTCTTCATAACGTCATTCTTTTTTGCGTTCAAAATTAATACATGAAGAGTCTTTTCTTGCTACGCATTTCACGGCAGAACACGGCAAATTTGGTTCGTAACCAAAAAACTTACGTTACTCATCAGTAACTCACTATAAATCAGAGTATTCAAATTCAATTCGTAACCTTCCTCATTCTTCCGAACCTCAACATTCACCATTTTGGGTATAGGTTACGGATAGGTAACGTTCCTCTGTCTTATCTTGTCGTATTCCCGTCTTCGTCTGTCCTCGTCACTTTTAACCAAAATGAGGAAAGTAACTGATAACCAGTAAACTTTCCTCATTCTTCTCTCAAACACTTTTTATATGTACTTTCATTAAGTGAAAGTGACAAGGATTGGCTGGCAGACAAATCTTTGGAGTTGGAAACAAACGCCTTCTTCGAAGATGATGGAATGAAAAACATGGAGGCTATTGCCAAATATGTTTCAGAAAAGAATCTCTCATGGGAGAAATTCCCTCTTTTTGCTTGGGCTCGCAGTCTTGGAGAGGGGTGGTATATCCCTTCTCGTGGTGAACTGAATACAATCTGGAAGAATCTCAATGGTGGTAACCTTGATTTAAACAAAAAGGGGTGCAAACTATGGAAGGCTTATAATAAGATAGTTGAAAGAAATGGTGGAGATAGTTTCTTCTGTTCAAATGCAAGTACTATGGGATTTAAAATGTTGGCTGGAATGATTTCTTCTACTGAGGCAGAAGGTGGTAAAGTTTATACTATCAATACCGAGAAGGGGAAGAATCTGGTTAATCACCCAATGGGAGCACCTAATGTTAAGATTCTGGAGTATCAGTTGAAAAAGGACGCACATCGCTCAGAAGGTGATGCTCTTGGTATGAAGCGTGTTCTTCATTTCGATGCACGTGCAGTACATAAATTCTAAAAATAATGCGCCAAATAATTACAATTCTTATTGCGTGTTTTACTTCCCTCATTTGTTCGGCACAAGTCAAAAATGTGAAGAAGGGCGATGTGCTACAAGTAAATGGAGTAAAAGGTATAGTCTTTAATGTAAATGAAGATGGTACCCATGGACAAATGATGAGCGTTAAGGCTTTTAGAGGAAAACAGAATTTGTATTGTGTCAAATCTGCATACCTTAAAGGTATTTCAATGCTTGACGAAAATGATGGAAAGGCAAATACCGATGAACTTTTTGCCTATGCATCTGCAAAAGGAATCTCACTTACCAACTATCCAGTTTATAATTGGTGTAAGTCATTAGGTGACGGATGGTATGTTCCTTCTATTAATCAGCTAAAAGCATTTGTAAATTATTGGTTAGGTAATACAGATGTAGAAGTTGATTGGGAGGAAGATGAGAATGTCAACTCTGTAGATGATTCTATGCCGCATACTAAAGTTGTAAATAACATCTTGCTTGAAGCTGGAGGTATTCCTTTCTTGAATGGTGTCTTTACATCAACATTGGATGCCAGTAAGAAAGTGGATGTGTTTGAATACAACAAAGATGATGGCAAGTGGAAGTTTTACAAAATCAATCCCATGAAGCTTGATGCCTTTTGTGTAGGTCGGGCCTTTTATGATTTTTAGTTATGAATAAAAGACTAATGTTATTATATATATGTCTTTGGGTGGTATCGAATGTTACCGCCCAGGACGTATTCAAATATCACAAGGGTTCAATGTACTCTATCATGCTGAAACATGAGAACCAGGAATATTGCAAAGAAATGGTTGATGTATTCGAGAAAATACCAATACAGGATAATTTCTATGAATTCAACCTGTCAAAGCGAGTGTTCAAGGCAGGAGTACTTGAGGAAAGTGATACTACCAAGGCCAACGATCAGAAGCCTCATATTGATATGCTTCTTCGAGATAATGCGATCGGTCGTCGCCTTGTAGCAAAGTGGTTTAATCAAGCCAAGGATGGAACATTTAATCCTAATCTGATTTTGGAAAGAGGGTACTACAATGTGAATGCTTCTGATATTCAGACAGCATTATATTCTCATAAAACTCAGGAGGGTATCGTTTATGATGCAGGTGAAGAGCTAATAGGTAATACTTATGTTCTTGTGAATGATATCCAATATGGTGACAAACGTCGCGACAGGGAAAAACGTATGTCTGGTGCTATTGCATTGTCTGCAATTCCTTTAGTCGGTATGGTTGCTATGCCTGTGGCTGGTGTTCTTGCAAATGATTATTCTGGTTTTAATGTGACGGTTACTTCTTATCTGTATCGACTTGATTGGACCAAGGAAATCTCTGACGGATTCTATAATGCATATTATACTGCTACTCAAGATGCCAACAAGAAAGAGGCATTCAAGAAACAGAAGACTCTTTTCACTGTGAGCTATCTCGGTAGCCAGACTGTGCATAGTCAGAATTCCAACTTCAAAGGAGTAAATGATAGGGAAAGCCAAATTCGATTGGTGTGTACCCGTGCCATAGACAAGGCTATTGCACAATTACAAAAAGAGCATCCGGAGTTCCGTGTAAGAACGCCTCTTCTGAGCAGTAGTCCTATTACAGCCCATATAGGTATTCGTGAAGATGTTACCGAGGATTCAAGGTTT
This sequence comes from Segatella copri, assembly GCF_019127135.1. Lineage (GTDB taxonomy): Bacteria > Bacteroidota > Bacteroidia > Bacteroidales > Bacteroidaceae > Prevotella. The sequence goes on from NZ_JAHOEA010000083.1 coordinate 5,972, forward strand.
GAAGTATTGGAAGTAGGTGAAACATCCGATGGCAGAACTACTTATAAACGAGTTGCTGTAATTAAGCCGAAAAAAGGTAAGATTTGGGATAATCGATATATGGCTGAGTTCGAAGAACATAAAAATGGAATTTTGAAGTCTACTGAATTTGAACTTGTATCTGGCAGTATTTCCCAAACTGCATGTTTGATAAGAGAAATAGATAAGTAATATAGTGTTAAATTAAAAATTAAACAAACAATGAAAAAAACAATTAAGTATTTGATGCTTACACTTGTAGCAGTGTTCGCATGTGTGGCAATTTCTTCTTGTAGCAAGGACGATGATGATCCTAACAAGGGTATTGGCAACTATTATGTCCAGTTGGCAGGTGTTGAGACAAATTGTATTGATGCAACTGGTAATAACCTAGCTGATATTTTTAAGTCTGGCTGGATTACTGAAAACAAGGCAGATTCTCAAGGCAAAAAGACCATAGGTAAGACAGACAATGAAACAGCACGTACGTGGTTTAATCAGTATATTAATGCCCTGGTTCAAAATGCAGATGAGGAGTTCCGCGGTAAAAATCTCCTTCCCGAAAATGGCTATGTACGTTATTATTTCAGTTTAGGAAGTGATGCTTCATATGGAGGTGCAAATGAAAATGCAATAATTGAAGTCACAAATTCTGGAGCAATTAAACGATAGATAGAATGAATTCTCTAAAGGGTATTGCACTGTTGCTATTGTCACTTATTTCTGCAATAGAAATTAATGCACAGCATACGTATGTAGTATCTGTTGGTATCGCTGATTATCAGAACATTAATGATCTTACGTTTACAGAAGCAGATGTAGTAACATTCAATCATATTATGGCTCAACATGATGCTGTCATTACAACATTAACAGGCGCTCAGGCAACACACTCTAATATTATTAAGACTGTTCGTTCTGTTTTTGCCAAGGCAACGCCTTCAGATGCAGTAATATTCTTTTTCAGTGGACATGGTTATGAAGGTGGTTTTTGTTGCTATGATATGCAAGCGAACTCTCATCTTGGCGGAATGAGTTATCAAGAAATGCAGATACTATTTCGTAATTGTCGTGCAGGGCGGAAGATGGTTTTTGCGGATGCATGTTTCAGTGGAGGTCTTGGTAAACAGCGTACACAATTGCAGGTACAAGCTGTTGCAAACAATGAGGTAATGTTCTTTCTGTCATCTAGATTGGATGAAACTTCGTTGGAATTACCACAAGGACCAAATGGTCTTTATACATATTTCCTCGCAAAAGGATTAGGTGGTGCAGCAGATATAAATAATGACAGAGTTATTTCTGCTAACGAGATTTACAATTTTGTTAGTATCAACGTCTCATCGTGGGCAAACCAGATTCCTCACAATCAGCATCCAACTATTTGGGGTAATTTCAAGCAAAGTATGTCTGTTTTAGATGTGAAGTGATGAACATTCTACATTAGTTGGGTGGCATTAAATAAAAAATCATGTTAGTCAGTGAAGGAATTCCTTCACTGACTTGAAAAGTAAATTAAAACGTTATGAAGAAATTTTTTATGATGGCAGTTATGACTGTGCTTACAATTACAGCATCTGCCCAAGTAGAAAAGGGAATGCGATATGGCATAACCTTTACAGGAACAATGAGTAAGTACTCTGAGTTACCAAATACTGAGAATACATTCGGTTATGGTGGTGGTTTTATTTTGGAGTACAACTTTACTCCAAATGTTTATCTGGGTTCAGGATTGGAGTTCGGGTTAAGAGGGACAAAGGCAAAAAAACTAGAATTCGGAGGTCAGCCTGTTATACCGGATGGTTCTTTGAAGTCATATAACCTCATTATACCTGTCAATATCGGTGGACGCGTTAATCTGTCGGATAACGTAGCTTTATTTGGTCAAGTCGGTCCTTATGCTTCATTTGCTATTAAAAAAGCAGAACTCCAGCTTCTAGATATTTCCACAATAAAAGGAGAAAGCTTTGACTGGGGATTTAATGGTAAGATTGGTGTCGAGTTTAGCCAAATTCAACTATTTGGTGGATACGAACTTGGCATGAAAGAAGTTTGGATTTGGCCAGAAAACTCAAAGAACCGCTCTTTTGTGTTTGGTGTCGGTTATACATTCTGACCAGTAGCAAGGTGTTCAGCAACGTATTGTTGATGGTCTTCATAAAATAGGATCAGATTTACAATCGGTTATGTGTGTATGAATTTTGCAAAACGGATGTTTGGTGGAGATGTCTCCGTGCCTTGAATGATTCGTCTCCTTAAGTGAAAGAATACGTCTCTTTGGATGAAAGAATACGTTTCATTGGGTGAACGGATACGTCTCCTTGAGTGAAAGAAACCATCTTCTGGAGTACAAGGATATAACTTCTTGAAAGTTGTCACTAGGCTCGGCAGGTCTGCTGAGCCTAGTCAGCAGGTCTGCTCACTGCAGTCAGCAGGTCTTGCGAGCCTAGTGGGATGACCTTAGAAAGTAACTTCATATCGCTTAAATGCAAACTTTTACAGTCTTAAGAAATGCAGAACATCCTTCTTCTACTTTTTTTCTGTTAGCCATTCTTTCCTCTCTGGTCATGTTTTCAACACGTTGCATTTCTTCTTCAAATTTACGTGCTGCTTTGCCATAGAGAATGGGCGTTTCTTTGATTGGTCTTGACATATTTCTATCCTCCTATTATTAATGATTATGATTCTGTTGCAAAAGTACGATTAAAAACTGAACTACCGAAGTTTTTTTGCAACTATTTTTCTCCAATTTTCTGCATATTCTTGCAGAAAAGTAAGCAGAAACGATAAATTTGCAGCAAAGGGCTGTAATCCTTTGCTCGCTAGGTTTTTATAGTTTCCTTTTGAATTGTCTCAATAATGCTTGTTGAGAACGTTTGGTGTACCAAATGTCAACAATGACGATTTCATCACGCTCTTTGTCGTAGCGATAAATGAGCTTGAAGTTGTCCATTAGCAGTGCGCTACGATAATCTCGATGAAAATCTTTCAGAATAGGCTCTTGAGAATATGACAATGGGAACATAATGAGACGAGCGTATATGGCCTCAAGTTCCTTTTTCCATCTCAAAACGCATTTCCTTCCAAACTCATCCCTAGCATATTCGATACAATAGCGTTGTCTTCTTGGGTTGGTGGTAATACTCGTATGTTTACCATTTGAATTCGTTTTTGAAATTGGCCATCATTTCTAGAAAGTCAACAGCGTTGCCTGTTCTTGCATATTCTTCTTCACGAGCTAAGACATGATTCACCAACTCGTCATTATTGCATGGTGTCATAAAAGGATATTCTTCGGATTCGTTATGAGCCTCTGTTGCATAATCGTGACGATAGGCAACTGTTGGTTCTTTTGGGTTTGACATTATTTTAGTCATATTGTAATCCTCCTTATTTTTGGTTACTCTAATATGTTGCAAAATTACGATTAATATTTGAAAGTACCAAAGTTTTTTTCGCTTTTCTTATGAATAATCCTAAAGAATTTGAGTTTCGTACTTCCAGCCCCCCCCAGCCCGTCCGAGAACGGCCGTTTTGGGGTGTATCACATAGGGTAGAAC
>NZ_JAHOEA010000084.1 GCF_019127135.1 Segatella copri
GGGAGTGGGAATGAAAGTTAAGAACAAGCCTTGACACAGTTTAAATTACACCCCCGATTGGGCACACAGTGTATTCCCAATCTGAGGATTCTTTTATTCCTCCCCATTCAGGCATTCGCCCGTCTCATAACTCTTCGTCATATCCTTTAAGATACCGATCATCTCCTGCCTCAGACTCTCAGGCTTCAGCACGATGAGGTTTCTGCCATGCCACAACAGTTCCTGAAGGAAATCACGGCTGGGGCGAATGGTGAGGGTATATTCCCGATACATTCCATCTTTCGACTCCTTTACTTTCTGCTGACTCTCGTGCAGCGGAACCTCCTCGATGTAATTGTATTCCGGATAGAAGGCACGGATGCGGATTTTCTCCACGGATACATCTTCCATCCGATAGATGCCGAAGCAATCTTCATAATAATTCTCTGGAGTCAGGAACTTCTTCATCTTTGCCGACAACGGATGCTTCTCGCAAATAAGCTTCAGAAAACTGATGCGGTCGAAAGGAAGAACCCTAACGAGTTTCCTCACATCTTCCTCTGCACTTGAATTGGCTTTCCCTTCGGACGCCGAACGTTGTTTCTTCACTCCTACCACGTACCACCGTTGTTTGAAGTATCTCACGAAAGCCGGTTGCAGCACGATATCGCTCTCTGCTCCGAACCCCGAAACATACTTAAACTTCAGCAGATATTGCTTATCTATCGCTGCAAGAATATCATCCAGATATTCCGTGTTATATGGCGGCGTATCGAGCATCACCTTATTGTGAAACTTCAGCATATCACCTAGCGAAGCCAACCGCAGGGAACTCAGCATCCATTCCGTCACATCATCATTAGCGATCGGATCACGCTTCAGATAATACCGATAGCCGTCGCTCTTGTCGCATTCCACAGTAATGCCAAACTGCGACTGGATATTTTCACGATAACGATGAAAAGTACGTTTGTCCAACTCATCCTCATCCTGATTAGCGTTGGCATCACGCCACTCATTAGCTATCTCCTCAAAGGTAAGATGCTTACGATCCAAGAGGCCTATCAGCCAACTATAGAATTTTACACGATTGTCCATAATCTCTAAAAATCTAATGAATATTTACGAGAAATGCCTAAAAAGAAAAGGAGAAAAGATAGCCAACAAAATGGTAATGCTAAATGCTGGCGTTTCTGACTTTTGTCATATACCAATGCGCGATACACTTGTGCCCGATGCTTGAAATGAACTGTGAACAAACTCGTCTCTTTGCATGAAACACATGAATTTTTAATAATGCTAACACAGACCTATTGCCTGATGTCAGCCTCTTGCTGCCTCTATCTTTTCTCCGAAAGTTTTAATCTACTCAATGAAAATTTCAATCCTCGCTCCATTATCGGGGCAAGTCTTGCAAATCTACCAAATCTACAGTCCAGTTCAAACTCTGAATTTTCAGGTCGAGCTCCCGATACTGCTTGGCATAGGTATCAGCCTCCTTGCGAAGAGCCTTTATATCTATGGTTCTAACATATTTCAGTTCGTTTCTGCCAAAGCGAGTATCGTTGGCAGCTACGTAGTTCACCACCTCTTTCAATGCCTTGACACGCAACGACAAGACGTCTCTCTTGGCTATCAATCGAGTCAAGGAGTCTCCGTCCTGAACTATCTGAACGTTGGTGATGTTAATACGATAAACCAGATCTTCCAACTGGACGAGTACGTCATCCAGCTCCTTGTACAGTTCCTCCACGTTATCGCAAGGCTCATCACCCTCCTGCACTTTAGCGCTTTCCTTGATACGTTCTTTCAGTTGAGCCACTTTCTTCTGCAAATCGGCTCTGATGCTCAATGCTTCTGCTAACTTCATAATCTTCTTTTATATATGACGTTAAACTTCTTGTTTTATTTTATATACTATTTCTTTCTTGTCGGATTCAGCGTATGTTTTCCTCCGAACTCTTTCACATCTTCCTCTACAAGTTTTTGGAACCACGATGGTTCATAATCGAGCGGTCCAATCTCTGCATCTCTCGTATCGCAAACTTCATTCTCATATTGCAAATGAACCTTTACCACGAAATCATCCATGCGAAGAATGTCGGGCAGGCTATAGTCTTGATGCGTATGTAGAGCATGCATGGCATAACAAACGCAAATATCAGCAAACTCGGGTTTATGAAGGCTACACTCATCCCAGGAATCTCCATCGTCCAACATGTTGTTTATCTGCTTATACCCATCCTCGGTAGCCCCATCAAATGTGCCAAAGACTCCATTCAAAATTGTATCCATCTTACAGCGTCCTGCACTCATCAGTTCATCTAACAGATGAATCATATATTGAAAATCAGATCCGTAATAATCATCGTTCTCCATCTTTACTACAGCATCGTCATCTCCATACTCGAAACGCAACACTCCTTCCACCTTATAAGGCGTATGAAACAAAGTGCGCCACATGTTTCTGCACTGGGCATAACATTCCTGAGTCAATTTGAAGAGTTTATCATTCTGATAGCGAAATCTCTCCACTTCGGCAGGAGTCGGATGAAGCATCATCTCATTCAATACAACATATCTTACTCCCATCAAGTCTTCGATGACATCATGCTCACTTTCACTCATGCGACGTAGGAACCATGCCTTTGCAAAATCATAGTTCACGATTTTCTTCACACGTTGCTCCACATTTTGTAGCACTTCACGTTTCTCATCAACAGTAGCCACCTCTCGGATATATTCTAGAATCTCTGAATAAGCATCATCGTCGTCAAATCCCTTATCCTCAATTCTGTCCAAGCATTTTTTCCAATCACAATTTTCCTTCATATTCCCCTACTATTTTACCATTATCAATTTCCTTTATCTTATCATCGCCAAAACTTCCGCCCCGTACCTTGTAAGGAGAGTTTCGCTTCAACGTCTTCTCCAAATACTCCAAGTCCTTGGGACGGAGATGAGTGAGAGCGAAATCCACCTCATTCAGCTGCGACTGATTGCTCAAGGCAAGATGCTGGAGATTGTGACACATGAAGATGTCCAAGCGACGCAACTTGTCGTTCTTGCTCAAATTCAAAGATACCAAGTCCTTTGCTCCATCAATATGCAACTCCTCCAAGAGTGGATTGGCAGAGAAATCCAACTTCTCGTTTCTTATCTCGTGGAAGTCGATGAACTCCAGCAAAGGATTCTTGCTCACGTCGAGTTTCTCCTCGCCATACCCAGAATAGCCCAAGATACGCAAGTTAGGACATTCCGTGAGAATCACATCTAAGGTTTTCACCTCGAACATGCCACATCCATCAAATCCGATAATGGCATCCTCCTCTTCCGAACAGATGGTAATGGTGTAGTACATGCCCTTCTCCGGATAGGCATGACCAGCCTCCACCCAAGCCAACTTTTCGGAAGCAGGTTTCTGTTTACCTGTCACGACCTGTACCTTTCCATCGCCCCAAGCGATTCTTGCCTTGCTGCCTTTCTTCAGCATCAAGTGCAAGCCTACGGTCTCCCCCATTGTCCAGTCCAACGTCTGGATATTGATTGTAATCTGTGCCATAATTCCTTGTTTTTAATGTTTACGACGGCAAAGATAATGGTATGGTGTGTCAAATCGTGGCGCAAGCGAGAAAATTATCTCAAAAATCTTTGTATTACCTTGTACCAATAGTCCCAGGAGTAGCCTACGGAAGGATGATTCACCGCCATCACTTTCACCTGCTTGCCATTACTCAGAAGATAAGCACCTGTAACAACAGGATAACCATCCACTACGATGTTATCGCCATCCTGCCAGCGCACATTAGGAAGATTGTTCCAAAGCCTCTTGCCCCATACGATGATGTACTCAGGTTGGTACTTTTCGATGACCTCAAAGAAAGCCTTGCCAGCCTGGTAATATTGTTCGGCTGCGCCAGCCTCGCGAGGGCCACCCATCGCCACTTGCAGATAGTTGAAGAAGATGACCGAGTTCCAGATCTTCAGCCTCATCGCCTGATTTGTTTCCTTACCCACTAACGAACGCTCAAACTTCAGGAAAGTCCGCATCCAGTTTTGCCGTTCCTTGTTCTCATTGAGATAATCCCCAAGCACCTGCTGCGTAAAGCCCATACACTCCCGATGTAGCTGGCAGTCGCTACAATCCGCACAACTCTCATCACAATAATGGCTCTCGCCCAATATCATGATTCGCTTGCCGAATATCCCCCCGTTGGCATAATCCTTGCCAACGAAGGGCTGAAAGAAAATGTTGCTATTCATATTTTAAAATAATGAAGCTATCCAATCATAAGCCATGGTTCCCAAGCGAATGGCCCATGATATCACCACATAAATCAACCAGCAAAGCACGACGATGAACACAGCCGTCCAGAATGCCTTCTTATTCACCTTATTGATAATCTCCTTATCATCCTCGATATAGCCAGTAATCAATCTCAGGTTCTCTACATACGAACGCTTGAATACATCCAGCACATCACCTATATAGAAAGGTATGGCACCAATCAGCACATCCATCAAGATATTATAGATGACAGCCAAAGTCAGCGGAATAGTCTTAACCACGCAAAGACTGTAATAGATGAATGGGAATGCAAACACGCTCGTCAAAACATCACCGATACCGACAGGAAGGATGAAGCCAAGAATAGGATCCAAGAACCACTTGTCCATATACTTCGCCGTACCTACCATCAGACGATAAGATGGCATGTTCATCATCTTCTCACGCTTTGCAGCTTTTTTATCAGCCATACTGTTCATCATATTTATATTTATTTATTCTTTATCACTACCTACAAATACCGATGCCTTCATAAAAGAGAAGGTTGCATCAACGAGCCAACCGATGCACGAACCGATTGTAGCTATCCACCAGGCAACATGATAACCTGCAGTACAATTGGTAGCCTTGAAAAGGACATCGCCGTCAAAGAGATGCCTCACCAGATTAGGCAGGAAGAACAATCCATGCGCCAAACCAGCTTGCCATCCATACAATTCCGTACCATTGATGTTGACAAACAGTATCGCTGCCACCAATACAACTATCGGTCGCCAGGGCAAAAAGATGTAGACCATAGCTAGATACCCCAAAATTCTATCCATATCTTCTTTTATTTTTTATATGTCTAAACACTAACCAACCATAAAAGCCACACATTACAGCTATGACATAGAACAAGAGAGAAACTAAATTCGACCATTTACCTTCCACACCCACAACATAGAATCTATCTTCTATATGTTTGGGAACCACATCTAGTGCTCCTATAGACAAACCCAAGAAACACAAGACTAAAACTACAGCCACCCCCAATTTTATCTTTGCATTCATACTCCTTAAAACAAATGAAAACGTTTATACTCTTTTCTCCAATCTTCAAACTCTTTATCAGTAGATTTACCAAAAGCTGGATACATCTTGTTATATTCAATCTCCGTATGAGTAGGTTTCTCATTGAGATAATCCTTCAAGGAATCCTTCTGCACCTGAAATCTACTCGATTCCACAAAGATCAGGCTCTTGTGAATCCTCGTCTTGGCACGTTCCTCCATCCATTCTCTACCTTTAGCGAGAGAAGACATATACCAATATCTCGTCTCTGCCCAAGCATTCCTTGTAGGTTGCGCAGTACCATGAATGAAGTCACGATAAACGGGAAGCGAGAGACCAGTTAGCCAACAAACCAGGACCGAATCCCCCTTAGCCATTAGCGTCATGTCCGACAACATCTGTTGCATGGTCATTTTCTCCGACTTCCGCCAAAGCATTTGCTTTTCCATGTATTCATTTTTTTCAGCTTCTTTCTGCTTCTGCCAATAGCCATGAGGGTTCAAGAAGAACCAATAGCCAAATAACACTACCAGCATGGCACTCAATACCAATGCCAACCAACACACTCTTTTCCTGATGTTCTTTTCCATTGTTACATTACCTTATATTGTTATACATTTGATTTCGGCTGCGAAATAACTATATAGAGATGTCAAATGGTGACAGAACATCAAGAAAAAAGTATTGAATGGTTGTGTTTGCCAGTATCATTGACAAAATTAGTGCACTTACCTTTCTACAATATGTAAACTTCACCAGACTTCGTTATTGCGTCACCTAGAAACAGGTACCGCAATGACACAAAATATTACCTATCAATCAGTTACAAAGATAGAAACATTTACTCAAGCCTAAAAAAGCCGGGTGGATAGGTATGCCATCCACCACACTTAGGGCATTTCACTGGAGCTGTATACTATGCAACAAAATTAAATTTTAGAGATTGCTCTACCACCGGCATGTTTACATAAAGCATGATAATACCAATCTACCAATACCAACTTATTAGTACCTTCTATATGATGCCACGTATACGACCCAAGGTCCCAAGTGATACCTTTGTCCCCCAACTGTTTTGTAGCTAAATCTCTATCTTTTTTGCTACTTTTTGTCAATCCACCTTTAATTTCTTCTATTACAGGAGTTCCATCAGGATAAGTTTTAGCAGCCTTGGTAAAATCAGGCAAACCATTATCTCCATAAGTTACTCCACCAGGATACTTTTTATCCAACTTTATGAGTTCTTCTCTTGTAACTATCGTTCCATTTAAATTTATTTTACCACCATTATCAATCAATTTTTTTTCCAATTCAGGATTAAGAGCTGGATTTGCATAAAATGTAGAACCCGCATATTTATAGTTAGGCGGTAAGTTTCCCTTGTTAGTGCGTACAATTTTAGACAAATCAACTGTTTTTCTTTGCGATTTCTCCCATCTCATTATATTTAGCTTCGGGTTTTCTTTTATTAACTGCGCCAAAGCTTTATTATTGGACATCTCGGAAAGTAATTTTGTATATTTTTTTTTAGACAAATGAGAACCATACTTTTTTAAAAGAGTCGAATATTCTTCAGCTACAAGTTTTGTGGCCATTTTCTTCTCCTTAGCAGAAACTTCTTTGACCAACTTTTGAACACCCTGATTGTAGCTCTCGTCATAAGAACCTTTCTTTAACAAAACCTTCACCGCCGACTTCTCTGTATGAGCAATTTCCTTTTTTGCTCCAATCATGCCATAACGAAGAAGCGAGCCTAGTTCTTTTTCTTCTATTTCTTTCAATAGATTCTTGCGTACAGCACTTCTTACAAGCTGCTTTGCCGATGCTTTCTGAACATAATTCTTGCCTATTTCCTCTGTACCTGACTTAAAGGCATCTTTCAGCATTGATTTGTTTGCAGCCTCTACACCTTCCTTTGTAAGGACTTTTGCCTCGGTTCTAAACAGTCCTTTAGTTCCTTTATAGACCGTCTTTACCAATTGTTTTTGTGCAAAAGAAGAATATGGCAAGACCATTAAAATAGATATAAGAATTATTTTTAGAATAAACTTTTTCATAGATTTTCAGATATTATATTATACAACTTATCGCTATTCTCATCGATATTTCTAAACACTCGTTCTGTATAATATTTCAAATATGCCTGACGTATTTGGAATCCTATATTTTCCATACAAGCATACTTTATAACTTCTTCAGAATCAAGTTTTTGTGATTTAATATCATCTAATGTAACCTTTACATCATAAAGAAAATTGCCAGCATCATATGCCCATGAAACGACTGTACCTACTCCACCAGAGAAAGCTCCTAATATTGTAGGAGCCACCCAATCCTTTAAGAAAGACGTAGTCATCTCATCTTTTTCCTTTTCTGTAAACTTCTTTACTTCACACACACATTTTTTTGCCAACAACAAATCCATTGTTGCTTGGCTGATGCGTGTTTCGCTCTCAAAATCGCCATTTTCTATAATATCATTATAATAGTTATTTCTTTGTACAGCCAATGAATCTAGATATGTATTGATATATTTTGCGACACATTCTGTATACTTATCGTTATCAATATTCTCATTCCATATTTTTTCAAAATCATCACTTCCTGTTCCAAACCAAAATTTAAGTTTTCTCCAATTCATAAAGCCGCCAGAATACTTGCTCATCACCTCACTCATATCAACCTCTAGCAATGAGTCTATCTCAACCTGCATTGCAGGAACTATGTAATCAACAAATGCTTTCTTCTGAGAGATTGCATTCTCTTTAATCTCTTGGTTAAGACCGGCAAGATAATCTTCTCTTGTTTCATTATAATAAGGAGATAAAGCATCATCTGCTGATGTCTTTTCCACGCATTTTTTAACTGCATTTATGGTATCAAAGCTACACTGCCCAACAATGGGGACTATGTTATCAACATATAATGTATCAAGGAACGGATATTGTTCTCTATTATTCACAAAAAACTGAGCTCCCTCTGTTGGCGATAATTCAGCAAGTTGATTAATAGCAATCTCTGGAGTTAAATATGGTTCTTCAGAAGAAGAATTTAAGCTACAGGATGATAAGCCTATCAAAATTGAAAAACATAATAATGCTACTTTGATTATTAATCTATACTTTATACTCATTGGCGTTATATCAATATTGCTTAGGACATACTTCTTCGTCATGTCCATTCTATTACTTGTTGCCAAATCAAATGTTTCCATAATAATATTGTTTAGTCCAACTTTATAAATTCAAAATCATTCGGATTGCAGCATGCTTTCTTATAGTCGAAAGCATAGATGCGCATGTAGGCTTCCTGCACCTCCTTGGCTCCATTGTAAAAAGGGGTGGCGGTGTGCTGCATGGTTGTTACTGTCACTACCATATCGGGAGTGAGGACTGTGCCATTAGAGCGCTTGAGGCGCTTAGGCTTTACTTGAAATACCTTGCTCATAAGCATTCTGTTTTTAAGTTCATTTTATATGGCTGTCCCTGCTTTTCAGCCGAAACAGCAAATCATTTACTTGACGATAGCGCTGTATCGGTACCAAGCGTAGCGGTGTAATCGGTACCATGCTAT
>NZ_JAHOEA010000085.1 GCF_019127135.1 Segatella copri
ACCCAGGGCGATGCCCTGGGCTAGGAGCTTCTGCCCTTTCAGGGCGTGTGGGGCAAAACTAGCGAAAGTTCAATAATGTACAATTGATAAAGTTCAAATGGTAATGTATAAGTTATATTATTATGATCGATAATAAACAACCTAGTGTGCTTGCTTCACTTGACTGGTGGACGATAGGTATTTATCTGGCACTCCTCATCTTCGGATGGGTGAGCGTCTGTGGAGCCAGCTATAACTATGGTGACAACGAGATATTCAGTCTGGGTGCCCGTTCGGGTATGCAGATTATATGGATTGGCACATCCATAGCACTGGGATTGGTAATCCTGCTGCTTGATGACCGGTTTTACGATACCTTCTCGTATGTCATCTATGGCATCCTGATACTCTTGCTCTTTGCTACGATATTCAATCCGCATAGCATCAAGGGCTCCCACTCCTGGCTGGTGTTGGGACCGCTCCGACTGCAACCGGCTGAGTTTGGTAAGTTTGCTACGGCTCTGGCGGTAGCCAAGTTTATGTCAAGTTATGGTTTCAGTATGCAGAACCTGAAGCATTTCATGGCAGCTGTAGGCATCATCGTTCTGCCGATGCTCTGCATCGTTGGTCAGCGTGAAACGGGATCTGCTTTGGTTTATCTTTCATTCTTCCTCATGCTTTACCGCGAAGGAATGCCGGGTGCCATTCTCTTTACCGGAGTGTCGATGGTGGCTTACTTCGTAGTGGGTGTGAAGTATGAAAACGTGATGATGTGGGATACCTATACTTCTGTGGGTAAGTTTGTCGTGCTTTTGCTGGTGCAGATTTTTACCGCGGGTATGGTGAACTCTTATACGGGCAATAAGAAACAGGCACTGATGATCCTTGCCTATTCGGTAGGCATTACGCTGCTCTTCGTGCTCTTTTCTACCTATGTCATTCCGTTCGACATTGTGTGGATTCAGCTCTTCCTGTGTGCCATGATGATTGGATTCCTGGTTTATCAGGGTCTGAGAACCCGGTTCCGCAATTACTTCCTCATCTCAATCTTTTCGTTGGGAAGTATCGCTTTCTTCTATTCTGCCGATTATGTGTTGAATCATGTGATGGAACCTCATCAGCGAGTGCGTATCAACGTGCTGCTGGGACTGGATGAAGATTTGGCTGGTGCGGGATATAACGTGCATCAGAGTGAGATTGCCATTGGTTCCGGCGGACTCCTGGGAAAAGGTTTCCTGAATGGTACACAGACCAAACTGAAATTCGTGCCAGAGCAGGATACAGACTTTATCTTCTGTACGGTAGGCGAAGAGGAAGGTTTCTTCGGTTCGGCAGGCGTGCTGCTGCTTTTCCTGGCTTTGATATTGCGGTTGATGCATCTGGCTGAGCGGCAACCTTATAAATTCGGGCGTATCTACGGCTATTGTGTGTTGTCGGTATTCCTCTTCCACCTATTTATTAATGTGGGAATGGTGCTGGGGTTAACACCAGTTATCGGTATTCCGCTGCCGTTCTTCAGTTATGGTGGTAGTTCGTTATGGGGATTCACCATCCTTCTTTTCATCTTCTTGAGAATTGATGCGGGAAGGAACTTAGTGAGAAGTTAAAAAAAAAAGAGGATGTGGCTTATGACACACCCTCTTTTTTTTATTGTATCTTGGAAATCTTGATGCCGATGTCGCTCACACCGGGGAGGATTTCTCTTTTCATATCATGTCTGATGGCTACGTGTATGGAATCGCCCTGATGCATCTGATAGATGTTGATAGGGAAGTTATACTGATAGTAGCTGATACCCTGTCCTTTACTCACGCCGTTTTTGTCAATCAGCTGGCAGTTGACCGTATCTATCTTGCATTCGCCAGATATCTTTTTGTTTCGGTGATAAACCGTCTGTTCAACGATGAGCGTAAGTCCCATGAACGGATAGGCACCTGTAATGCGAAGTCCCAGGCTTTGTTTGTAATGCCCGGCTTCGAGTAGAGGTGATACTTCGAATGATAGGGTGTCGTTCTTCTCCCATCCTGCAATCGGTGTATGGGCATACTCATCGTATACGGTCGAACCGCTGCAGGCAGAGAGAATGTGAACGATCGCTGTCAAAACGATGAAATAAACTGTCTTTTTCATCTTTTTCTAGCTCCTATTCTTTATTCTTGTGGGGCGTTATTGCCTTGTGGGGCATTATTGCCTTGTGGCTTGTTACCACCCTGTGGGGCGTTGTTGCCTTGTGGCTTGTTATCACCCTGTGGGGCGTTATTGCCTTGCGGCTTGTTGCCACCCTGTGGCTTGTTGCCCTTGTTAGGCCGTCTGTCGTTTCTTGGCTGGCGGTTGTCACCCTTAGGATGATTGCCCTGATTACGGTTGTCGCGGCGCTGGTTGTTTGGCTTGCCTTCATTCTTCTGAGGTTTGTTGTCGCCATTCTGCGCGCGGTTCTCATTCTTCTGAGGTTTGTTGTCGCCCTCCTGCTGTCGAGGTCCCTTGTTCTTATTGTTCTTCTTCTTCTTTTTCTTAGCCTTGTCAAAGCGGCTCAAATCGGCTTCGGCAAGCAGGTCGATAGGCTTGGCTACAGGTTTTGCCTTACCGTTTTCCAGCAGACTCAATGGCTTCTCGCCCTGACGGTTCATTTCGATAATCGCCTTGGCACGCTCGATGCTGATGGTTTCGAGGTTGGAAGCAAGGTTCTTGTCAGAAGAGTAGGTGATAAGACCAGCCAGGATATCCACCTTGAACTGATGGAAATCACCGTCAGCAGTCTGCAGTACGGCATCCTTAGGAGGTAACTTTCTGCTAGCCTCTACATAGTTGTCTACCTCGTAGTTGAGACAGCACTTCAGTTTGGCGCACATACCGGCAAGTTTCTGAGGATTCAGTGAGATATCCTGGTAGCGTGCTGCATTGGTGCTTACGCTGATGAAGTTCTTCATCCAGGTAGCGCAGCAGAGTTCTCTGCCGCAAGGCCCCGTTCCACCGATACGTCCTGCTTCCTGTCGCGCACCAATCTGCTTCATCTCAATGCGCACATGGAAGGTCTCGGCAAGAACCTTGATGAGCTGGCGGAAGTCCACACGTTCGTCAGCGATGTAATAGAAGATAGCCTTGTTGCCGTCTCCCTGATATTCTACATCACCTATTTTCATCTTCAGTCCGAGATCTTTGGCTATCTGGCGGCTCTGAATCATGGTGTCGTGTTCACGGCTCTTAGCCTCCTTGCATTTGTCAAGATCCACCTGCTTGGCGATACGGTAGATACGCTTGATATCATCCTGCGACTTGAGGTTTGCCTTCTTAATCTGGAGTTTTACCAGTCTTCCGGTCAGCGTAACCACACCGATGTCGTGACCAGGGTTAGCCTCTACAGCCACTATATCGCCCTTCTTCAGGTCGAGGTTATTCACATTGTGGTAATATCCCTTACGGGTATTCTTGAACTGTACCTCCACGAGGTCAGTACTTTCTGCATTGCCGGGTACATCGGCAAGCCAGTCGTATGTGTTGAGCTGTCTGTCCTGTCTTCCTACGCCCTTAGCGCACAGACCACGGTCGCAGCCGTTACACATCCTGAATTTCATATTTTTGTAATCCACGATAGTCTAATTTATAATGTATAATTTATAATGTACAATTTATAATGTCTAATTTATAATGAACAATGAACAGAACTTTCGCAAGTTTTGCTCCATGCGCCCTGTTTTGCTCCATACGCCCTGAAAGGGCAGAAGCTCCTAGCCCAGGGCATCGCCCTGGGTTATTACGGGCGCTAGTTTGTCGCCCTGTAAGGGCAAAAGCTTTAAAACTCCAAACAAGACATAAAGCTTTTGCCCTTACAGGGCGCCTTGTTGTCTGCCATTATACCCAGGGCGATGCCCTGGACTAGGAGCTTCTGCCCTTTCAGGGCGTGCTGCTTCTGGAACTTCTGCCCTTTCAGGGCGTGCTGCTTCTGGAGTTTCTGCCCTTTCAGGGCGTGCTGCTTCTGGAACTTCTGCTCTTTCAGGGCGTGCTGCTTCCACTCTTCACTTTCTCAGCAGGAGGACGATGATTTTGAGCGCCATATCGAAGAAAACGATTTTGGCATTGGCATTTTGCGAAATCATGCGTTTGCTGTCTTCGAAGAGGTTGGAGATGTCAATGATGTTTGCCTCGTTGATGAAGCGGGCAAAGTTCTTGGCAAAGTTCTCCTCATCCTGCGTCATGTAGCTCAGTTCCGGATTCCGGAAGTTGTACATGAAACTTTCTCTGAGCATGTGCATAAAGTAGTCGAGCATGCGTTTCTGCTTTTCTCTTCCGAAGGTCGAAATCACATCGGTCCACTTCTTGAGGTCACCAATCTTGCGCATGTAAGCCAGTCGCATCAGCATGATGAACATGTCGAGATGCTGCCGGTTTTCATTTCCTGCATCCAGTTCTTCGAGAGCGAGATTCCAGTTGCCGTTGGCGATACGGGCTATGCGGTGTGCCATGTCTGGCTCCAGCGCTCTCCGTTCCGTCAGCGCTTTTTCCATCTCTGCTGTTTCTATCTTCTTGAAGTCGATACGCTGCGTACGGCTTCTGATGGTTTCGAGCAGCAGTTCCGGATTCTCGCTTACCAGCAGGAATACCGTCTGGCGAGGCGGCTCCTCCAACAGTTTCAGTATCTTGTTGGCACTCTGTATGTTCATACGTTCCGGGAGCCATATCAGACTTATCTTATATCCGCCCTGACTCGACATCATCATCAGTTCGTGAGAGATGGCATCAGTTTCTTCGGCAGTGATGATAGCCTGTTTGTTATAGTCGGCATCCGTCTTGCCCATCTTCTGCATCCAGTCGCTAATCTGGATATAGGGACCTTTAGAAAGCAGCAGCTCTCTCCATTCCTTGATGAAGTCGAGGCTCACCGGTTTGTGTTCGCTGCTCATATTGGCGGTCTTGATGGTAGGAAAGGTGAAGTGGAGGTCCGGATGTTCCCATTTCCTGAGCATCGGTGAATCGCCCAGAAGATAGCTGGCAAAAGCCAGTGCCATCGCCAGTTTGCCGCAACCCTGCGGACCGCAGAACATCAGCGCATGGGGCAAACGGTTCTCCTGAACCATCTCCATAAGACGGTTCCATACTTCTTGCTGACCTATAACTTCATTTCTTTGCATTTAAAACAGTATTTTTGCTATTTGCTTGACGCTATCTACAGCCGATACGGTGAAGAAGTGAACATTGTTGTAACCATGTTCGAAGAGATCTTGCACCTGAGTGGTAGTCCACTCGATACCGAGCTGCTTGGCATCTTCGTCAGTTTTACATTTCAATACTTCCTGTGCGAGTTCTTCAGGAATGTCGCAGTGGAAGGTTTTCGGCACTACAGTGAGCTGGCTCAACTTGGCGAAAGGCTTGATGGCAGGAATGATAGGGATGGTAACGCCTATCTGCCGAGCCTTTTCAACGAAAGCATAGAACTTCTCGTTGTCGTAGAAGAGCTGGGTAACGGCATACGCTGCGCCCAACTGTTGTTTCTCCAGCAGATGCTGCATATCCATTTCGAGGTTTGGCGCCTCTTCATGTTTCTCCGGATAGCAGGCTACACCGCAGCAGAACTTGTCGCCCGGGTGCTTGATGGGAGTGCCATCAAAGAAGAAACCATCATTAAACTGATTCACCTGCTTCAGGAGGTCGGTAGCATGGGTATGACCGTTCTCGGTTGGTGTAAACTGCCGGTCTTCTTTCGCCTTGTCTCCTCGCAGAACGAGAATGTTGCTGATGCCCAAAAACTGTAGGTCGAGCAGTTCGTACTCGATGTCTTCCTTTGTAGCACCGCTGCAGATAATATGAGGGATGACAGGTATGTCGTACTTATTCTGTATAGCGCCTGCGATGGCCACGGTGCCCGGGCGGCGGCGCACACGCTGGCGAGTGAGGAGTCCGTTTTCCAGTTCCTTGTAAACATACTCGCTATGGTGCGTAGTGATGTTGATAAAGCGAGGACCAAACTCGCTCAGCGCATCGATGGTACGGAAGAGCGCTGCTGTTCCGTTACCTTTCAGCGGAGGTAAAACCTCGAACGAAAAGCCTCGCTTATCGCCCTGCTGATGTAGAAAATCTGCTATGTTCATATTACCTAAATTCTATGTTTCTTCTTATTTTGGTGCAAATTTACAAAAAAAATAGGGGAAAACCGCATGTTGGACGTAATATTTATAAAGAAAAAACGTATATTATTAGGTGGAGATTGATTTTTTGCATGAAAAAAGAAGATTTCCAGCCGTTAAATGCTACGCTATTCTACAGAAAAGTGATTAAATTTTAGACCTAAAAAATAATGGAACAAAAACAAACAGGCTCTAGAGCCTATCTTATTTCAATTGTGATGGTAGCCGTTTTGGGCGGCTTGCTTTTCGGTTATGATACCGCGGTAATCTCGGGAGCCGAGAAGGGTTTGCAGGCATTCTTCATGGGTGCTGAGGATTTCACCTATACCGATTTCTGGCATGGATTCACTTCTTCCAGTGCCCTGATTGGTTGTATCATCGGTTCGGCGCTTTCGGGTGTGCTGGCTTCTAACTGGGGCCGTAAGCGTTCGCTGATCTTTGCGGGTGTGATGTTCTTCATCTCTGCATGGGGATCTATGTGTCCGGAGTCTTTGGTGTTGCCAAAGGGTGAACCTAATCTTACGCTTCTCATCGTGTTCAACCTCTATCGTGTGATTGGCGGTATCGGTGTGGGTCTGGCATCTGCTGTATGCCCGATGTATATCGGTGAGATTGCGCCTAGCAACATCCGTGGTATGTTGGTCAGCTGGAACCAGTTTGCCATCATCTTCGGTCAGCTGGTAGTTTATTTCGTCAACTTCTTCATTCTTGGCGATCATATTGCTCCTGCTATTCAGAGTGTGGGCAACGGTATGAACCAGATTCTGAATGGTGGCGAGGCTGCCTGGGCTATTGAAACCGGATGGCGCTATATGTTTGGTTCTGAGATGGTTCCAGCGGGCTTGTTTGCTCTGCTTATCTGTTTCGTACCGGAGACTCCCCGTTATCTTGCCATGGTTGGTCAGGATGCGAAGGCTGAGCGTATTCTGGCTCGCATCAATGGTGCTGACGAGGCTAAGAAGATTTTGAACGACATCAAGAATACGGTTACAGAGAAGAAGGAGAAACTGCTTACTTATGGTGTGCTCTGTATCTTCGTAGGTGTGATGCTTTCTGTATTCCAGCAGGCTGTAGGTATCAATGCCGTGCTCTATTATGCTCCTCGCATCTATGATGCTATGGGCTTTGACAATCCGATGGTATTGACCGTATTCAATGGTATCGTGAACCTCGGTTTCACCTGTGTAGCTATCTTTACGGTAGAGAAGTTGGGACGTAAGCCTTTGCTCATTACCGGTTCTTTGGGCATGGCATTGGGTGCCATCGGTGTAGCCATCACCTTCGGTAATCCTAATCTGCAGTTGTTGTGCATGGTATCCATCATGGTTTACTCTGCATCATTCATGTTCTCTTGGGGACCAATCTGCTGGGTACTTATCGCCGAGGTATTCCCTAATACGATTCGTGGTGCTGCCGTAGCGATTGCCGTAGCCTTCCAGTGGATTTTCAACTGGATTGTTTCTACCTCTTTCGTTCCGATGGCTAACAGTTTGGGTTATTGGTTTACCTATGGATTGTATGGTGTTATCTGTATCCTCGCTGCCATCTTTGTATGGAAGCTCGTTCCTGAGACCAAGGGTAAGAGTTTGGAGGATATGACCAAGCTTTGGAAGAAAGACTAAGTTCTTATTCTGTGAAATATCAAGACCGCCAGGCGTAGAAAGAAACGCCTGGCGGTTTTTCTTTATGCCCTCTGGCTCGCAACGCTTAATCCATACCATGATATGACGGCGCGCTGTCGCCCCGTCGGTTGTGTCGGGAAAGTAGAGCAGACCCAGCTCGGTCTTGCTGTACATACGTTGGGGATAATTCATAAGCTTTATATTTTTTATGTTGCAAAAGTAATATTTATTTCAGACTTATGCAATTTTTTGAAGAGAAAAAATGCATTTTAATAGCTGATTTGTTGAAAAAAAAATCTTTTTCCTCCCGTATTACGTATAGTGTAAAAGATGTAAATGTATATATATAATATACTTGGTATAGTGTAGGGAAGAAAAATCCACACCTAACTATCTGATATTCAATATTTTATATTTTTAGAGTTTGCCCTGGTAGTAATTTGGGCATATCAGAAGATACATAATTGGCCCTGATGGTAGCTATTATTGGCCCTGGTAGTATCCTCAGAAAGGCTTCTTTGCCCTGGTAGTAATTGAGCACTCAAAAGAGGTAAACAAACGATGTACTTCCGTTTACCAACTGATGTGGCTGAACTGGGTTAAGGATATGGCTGAACTGGGTTACGCAGACGGCTGAACTCGCTGATGCAGACGGCTGGACTCGCTTACGCAGACGACTGGACTCGCTGATTGAGCCACTTGAGTAATCTGATTGAGCCACTTGAGTAGTCTGATAGAGCCACTTGAGTAATCTGATTGAGCCACTTGGGTAATCTGATTGAGCCACTTGGGTATCTCCGGAACGCCTAGCGGACTTGCGTATCTCCGGGTTTCGCAAGTTTTGCCCTACACGCCCTGAAAGGGCAGAAGCTCCTAGCCCAGGGCATCGCCCTGGGTTATTACGGTCGCAAACCTGTCGCCCTGTAAGGGCAAAAGCTTTAAAATACCAGACCATTAATAAAGCTTTTGCCCTTACAGGGCGACTTGCTGATTGTCATTATACCCAGGGCGATGCCCTGGGCTAGGAGCTTCTGCCCTTTCAGGGCGTGCTGCTT
>NZ_JAHOEA010000086.1 GCF_019127135.1 Segatella copri
GGGAGTGGGAATGAAAGTTAAGAACAAGCCTTGACACAGTTTAAATTACACCCCCGAGTACCTTATTTCCTCTTTTTCGTAAAACCACATTTCTGTTTACCTACTTTTGAAAATGTCTTATCCTCTCAGCCCAAAATTGTTTACCAGATATATTTTTGATAAAGATACATTTCTTTTGGATGAATCTATTAAATATTGTTTAATAGATTCATCCCCAATGTCTTATATGCTTTTATGTATATTTTAGGTAAACTGATTTTTTGTTTAGGTAAATAGTATTGTGGTTTTATCCAAAAGATACTATTTCTTTCCTTGTTCTATCTGTTATAAGACTATGAAAATAATAGTTTGAATAAATCATGTAACTGTATGAATATCAGCATGTATCTTGCGAATTTACTAAACTGACTGTCATGTCCTTCGGTTCTATCCTATGGTAGCTGTAGGATACAACTTTCAAAAACCACAAAACTGTTTACCTGTTTTTAAGATGATTTTTACTTGCTATAAACCACATTTCTGTTTACCTAAGGAGAAGATTGTGTCTTTAGCAATGTAGGTAAACAGTTTTGTGGTTTAGGTAAACAGAAATGTGGTTTTTGGTACATAATAATGTGGTTTTAGGTAAACAGTTTTGTGGTTTATGAGTTGCTTTCTTTATTTTAGGTAAACAGTTTTGTGGTTTTTCTCCGATATATGAATAGACTCCTAATTGTCTAATTGCCTAATTGTAGAATTGTCTAATTGCCGGAAAAACTATATAAGTAAGCTTCATTGCCCATGTTGAGTACTTACAATAACCAACGAAGCCTGTTTCAATGCGCATTGAAACAGGCTTCGTTTTTTCTGTATCTGAGGTTGTTTTTATTCATTTTCCTTATATTTCTGCAAACGGTTGACTATCTTGTAGCCTCTTCCATATCTTTTGCCTTTGATACCAATCAGTCCACCATTATAGTAATTCAATACTTCTTCTTTATGTAGTCTTGATAGGGTGGTATTGAAGCAGTTTCTCTTAAGAGTAGGATAGAGTTGTATAGTCTTCTCCAGGAGATTCTCTTTTGTTTGTGGGAGAGATTCCTCTGTTAAAACCTTTATCATCGTCGATGCCAGAGAAGGCTTCGCATCATTTCTCAAGCTAGTCTTCTCTTTCTTCTCCTTCTTTACTTTCTTCTCCTTCTTATGGTTGTCGACAGTTGGAGTAGCAGTCTTTATCTCTTCCTTCTTTGCCTGTTTGGCAAAGGATTCCGTATTGATGTTGAGTTTCAGTCCCAGAATATCCGAAATGATGTTCTTAAGGACATAAATGAACAGCTCGCTGTCTTCGCTCTTGAGTGAGGTTTCCTGTTTCCAGTAGCGACTCTTGAAAGCAAGTTGAGTCAACTCTTCAATTTCCTGTTCAGAAATATCTTCTTTGTTCGTGAGACGTGCATTGGCTACATTGAGGAATGAAGTAAAGGAGAAAGTGGAGAATTGGCTTGGGATGACGTATGTGAAAACATGACTGTTTTCTCCCTTTGCTGAAGGGTGTCTGAGATTAATCATACTCATCCCCTTTACCAGTGCTATCAGGAAAGCCATGCTGGCGTATGAGAGGCTTGTATTTTCAACCTCACAGATTCCTTTATAGTCGAGGTTCTTGTCCGAGATAAAGTTCATGGTGAAAATACCATAGTTGGTCCATTCTGTAGAATAGAGCAACTGCTGGAGTGTTGGGTCTTCTGGTACTCCTAAACCTCGGTTAACGCTGTCTATATAGCGACGCATGGTTTCCAAATCATCCCATTGGAGAAGTGAATTATCTCCCGACTCATTGTTTCTGATGCAGCCGATGATTCCCAGTCTGATAACGTCAGGGGAAGTTGAAGTTCGCAGATGATTAGCGAGCTTGGCAAATAAATTAGGCATCCAGTCGAAATCATCAACTGGCGAATCTATATAGTCTTCCTGATAGTAGTTGTTATCAGTAAAATCTAAATCTTGATACATGCTATATTCTGTGAAAATTTTGAATTCAAATCTTTTATGCAAAGGTAAGAAAAAATGTTCTATTCTCCAAATTTTTGGCTAACTATTTGAACATCAGAGTATATTTTGTGGTTTTGTTTGCCTGAAAATCACAAAAATGGTCATACTTGTAAGAAAATACCCCTTTTTTTTAGTTGACAGGTCAAAAGGTGAGAAAGATTCTGTATTTTTTCTTGTATGATTGAAATGTTTTTTGTAACTTCGCAGCATGATAAAATATGAATAATAATACTTATATATAATTTAAGGTGAAAGCATTTACATATATCCAGCAAGGAAAGTTTGGCTTCACAGAAAAAGAGAAGCCTACGATAATAGATGAGCATGATGCCATCGTAAGAGTTACGCTGAGCAGTATCTGTACCAGCGATCTTCACATCAAGCATGGTTCTGTGCCTCGAGCTGTACCGGGGATTACTGTTGGCCATGAGATGGTAGGAATTGTAGAGAAAGTAGGGGAGAAGGTTACCCACGTGAAACCGGGAGACAGAGTAACCGTGAATGTGGAGACTTTCTGCGGAGAATGTTTTTACTGCAAGCATGGATACGTGAACAACTGTATTTCTCCACATGGCGGATGGGCACTGGGATGCAGAATCGATGGCGGACAGACGGAATATGTGAGGGTTCCGTATGCTACTACAGGTTTGAACAAGATACCTGATTCTGTAAGCGATGAGCAGGCTCTCTTCGTTGGCGATATCCTTGTTACAGGATTCTGGGCTACGAGAATATCTGAAATCACAGAAGAGGATACGGTGCTGATTATCGGTGCCGGTCCTACGGGTGTCTGCTGTTTGCTTTGCACCCTGCTCAAGAATCCAAGTAACATTATCGTCTGTGAGAAATCACAGGCAAGAAGAGAGTTCATTCAGAAGCATTACCCACAGGTGATGGTTGTTGAACCTGAGGATTGTGAGGCATTTGTCAGACAGCATAGTCAGCATGGTGGAGCCGATGTAGTGATGGAGGTAGCTGGTGGTTCGGATACCTTCCAGCTTGCCTGGAGATGTGCCCGTCCTAATGCCATTGTCACCATCGTCGCCATGTATGACAAGCCACAAATACTTCCGCTTCCTGATATGTATGGCAAGAACCTCATCTTCAAGACGGGAGGTGTGGATGGATGCGACTGTGAGGAAATCCTTGATTTGATAGCCCATGGAAAGATAGATACCACTCCTCTGATTACCCATCGTTTCCCGCTTTCAAGAATTGAAGAGGCATACGATGTCTTTGAGAACCGCAAGGATGGAGTCATCAAGGTTGCGATATTTCCGGGATAAACAAGAAGAGGGTGAATCATTAACTTATGACACACCCTCTTTCCTGTTAAAATAAATATTAAACTTTACTGTCAGGAATGGCAGATACAACACCTTGGTGCATCATACGCGATTTTTCCTTAGCCAAGGCTTGCATGTCTACAGCCACATCGTCTTCATCCACGATTTCTACGCCAGTCATCGTTTCTATTACGTCTTCCATGGAAACCACTCCTCTCAGACATCCGTATTCATCCACGATGATAGAGATGTGTTCTCGTTTTTCCAACATCTTTTCCCATATCTGGTATAGAGATTCATCCTCGTTGAAGGAAAGAATCGGACGCATAAGCTCGGATAATCTGGTTTGGAACTCATCGTCTGAAATCGATTTGAGAATCATATCTTTCAATACGTATCCCACAATGATATCCTTGTTGTTGTCATAAACGGGAATGCGTGAGAAATTCCATTCTTTCTGTTCGTAAAACTCCTTGGTAGTCAGATTCATGTTGGCTGATTCTACTACGATGGATGGAGTCATGATCTCCTTGGCCTTTACTCCGGCAAGGCGAATGCAGCTTTTGATGATTTTGCTTTCCGATTCACGGAAGATGCCTTCTGTAGTACCTACGTCTACCATAGCCGATACCTCTTCGCGACTCATGGAAGCCTGGTGATTCTTCGGAGTAAATACCTTAGTGATAAGTTCCGAAAGCAGCACCAAAGGATAGGTGATGAAGATGAGCACACGGATGATCTTGGTAGATGTCATGGCAAGAGAGCGCCAATATGAAGCTCCGATGGTTTTCGGGATGATTTCTGAAAGTACCAGAATCAGAAGGGTGAGAATGGCGGAAATAATACCGAAGTATTCTTCGCCAAAGAGTTTCATCGACTCGGCTCCGACACCGGCAGAACCGATGGTGTGGGCGATGGTGTTGAGCGAAAGAATAGCACCCACCGGGCGGTCTACATTATTCTTATACTGTTTCATCAGTGAGGCAGTCTTGTTGCCTTGATTCTCCTTCATCGAGATAAACGACATCGGGGTAGAAAGTAGTACCGCCTCAAGAACGGAGCATAAAAAGGATAGTGACAGAGCACCTAAAAAATATAAAATGATTAAACCCATGTAATTTTTAATTCGTTAATAATATGTTATCTCAAGCAAGATAGATATTACTTCCGAAGACTACAATTGAGGATGTAATGGGGAACATTACATCTATGTTTATCCAATATAAGTGCATTTATAAATACCATTACTATATGTTTCATATTTTCTGCAAAGATACAGATAAAAATATGAATTTAATATGTTTTTGCTGAAAATTAAATTGTTTTAATATGATTTTGGTAAATCTGTGTAGGAGTATAAAAAAATCTAATTTTAACAATAATATGATGTATAATTCATCAAGTATTTATGAATATTAGGTATTTTTGCAATCAGCATTTAGAAAACAGAGTAAATATGGAAAAGAAAATACCCATCATTCTCCTTAACTTTACCGGCGTATACGACTTGGAGGCATTTGCCTCAAACAGGAATATTGTCCATGTAGATTGCCGGGACATGAAAGGGGTAGACTGTTATTGTGACGAAGAGGGTAGGAAGGAACTGCACCGCCGATTGGCTCCTTTTCCTGCCGAGGCTGTTCATTTCATCGATTCTGGAGATTTCCACTATCTTACCGAATATTGGGTATCCAGGCTCCATGAACCTTTTTCCCTGATCGTTTTCGACCATCATCCGGATATGCAGCAACCGGAATGGGAGGGTGTTGTGTCGTGTGGCGGTTGGGTGAGAGATGTATTGGAGAAGAACCCGTTTGTCAAACACATTATCATTGTAGGAGCATCGGATGAGTTGATTGCTCAGGTGCCTGATCACTTAAGAGAAAAGGTGTTGTTCTACAGTCAGGCTGAGATTGATCATCACCAGGCTTGGCCGTCGAAGGCTGGCAAACTCATACATGAGCCGGTTTACATATCCATCGACAAGGATGTATTGAGAAAGCAGGATGCCATCACCGACTGGAGCAATGGTGACATGACGCTTCTCCAGCTCCAAGCCGTGCTTCGCATCATCTATGACCATGAAAAAGTGATAGGGGTAGATATTACTGGCGAATGTTCCGCAACGCTTGACTATTTCTCTGAAGTGAAAGATGCTGCAGTCAATAATCTGGCTAATGAGGAACTGCTCAGGATGATTCTGAAAGAGAATAATCTCTCTATTTATCATAATCACCCTTAGAACACGGATAGGAGAGCAGAGAATAAACGGATGAAAATGGATAAATTTGGCAGCAAAGTTTAAATTAATTATCCTTTGATGCCAATCCTGTCAAAAATGGATTACTCTAGATATACAAACCGAGACTGGCACATAACTTGCTTCTACCCAGGATGAAAGCGGAAGCCAAGAGGGCAAGGGGAACGATAAGAACCCTAAGCAATGACATTTGAGGGTTTCTTGAAATCCTTGAACCTCGAAAGCCGAAGCGATCATTATAAAAAGGATAAATATAATAAAACAAGTAGAAATCCCGACAGAGCCGGAAGGCGAAGAGAGGACGAGAAAAATACAATTAGGAGGTTTTACATTATGTTGTTAGCTCGTAGAAATAATAGTGTTTCAAATTGGTTGAACAGTTGGTTTAATGATAACTTCTTTGATACAGACTTGATGCCACGCATGAATGCTACAGCTCCTGCAGTTAACGTCAAGGAAAGCGCTACAGCCTACACGATGGAGGTTGCCGCTCCTGGTTTGAAGAAGGATATGGTCAAGATGAACATCGACAAGGATGGTTACTTGAATGTATCTATCGAGAACAAGGATGAGAAGAAGGAGGAAAAGAAGGAAGAGCATTACTTGCGTCGTGAATTCTCTTACAGCAACTACTCTCAGAGCTATGCTTTACCTGAGGATGCCGATCAGGAGAAAATTTCTGCAGAGGTCAGTGACGGTGTCTTGAAGATAGAGATTCCTAAGGTAGCCAAGGAGGAGAAGAAGGAAGACGTTAAGCACATTGAGATCAAATAATTACTCATAACGTGCTAAACAGTTTTCTTGATGACTTTCATAAGCATTAGAAAATAATTAAAACGGAGGCTAGTCCCAGCAATGGGGCTAGCCTTTTTGTTTTTTCTCATAATTACCCGATAGAATCTTTGTCATCCTCCGTCACCCGTGTTTGGTCTTCTTTCGGCTGTGGCTTAGGTACGAACCCAAGGATGGCAACCAGACAGCTCATCAGCGGACTGATGATGTTGAAGAAACAGAACGGGAGATAAACGAGTGTCGGAATGCCGAGAACCGTACTCAGTGTCATTCCGCAGGCAGTCCAAGGAACCAGTACGCTCGTAACGGTAGCACTATCCTCCGTACTTCGGCTCAAGAGTTCCGGCCTGTATCCACGTTCGGCATATTCGTCCTTGTAGATAGATGCATTCATGATGATACTCAGAAACTGGTCGCCCATCACTAGATTGAGCAGAACACCGGATGTCACCGTGCTGCATACGAGTGATACGGTGCTGTGGATGCTTTTCAGGAGGATGTGGGTGATGGCGTGGAGCATTCCGCTGGCTACCATGCACGAACCGAAGCACATGGCACAGAGAATAAGCCAGATGGTATTGAGCATACCCGCCATTCCACGGGTGGCTACGAGATCATTGATGCTGTCCATGCCGCAATCTACCTGGGTATGGGTATAGCAGGTAGTCATGATTCCTTCAAAGAGACTCTTGGCGGTAATGCCGCTTTCGCCAGCTATCTTTACGAGCACTTCCGGCTGGAGAATGAGAGCACAGATGCATGCTGAAAGGGCCGAAAGCAGAAGCGTGATGAGAGATGGAGTCTTGCGGTAGATGAGCCATCCGGTAAACGCAGGAACCAGCATCGTAAGCAGGGAGATGTTGAAACCATGGCTCAGACCGGTAAGATACTGGCTTACATCCACTGGCTTGGAATCATAGCAGAGTCCGATGATGAGGTAGAGTACCAGTGAAAGCAGGATGCTCGGTATGGTGGTGTAGAGCATGTAGCGGATATGTGAGAAGAGATCAGCTCCGGCTATGCTCGAAGCCAGCACGGTAGTATCGCTCATAGGCGAGAGCTTGTCACCGAAATAGGCACCCGAGATAATCGCTCCTGCCGTATAGGGTGCCGGTATGCCAAGGGCATCACCTATTCCCATCAGGGCAATACCGATGGTGGCAATGGTGGTCCATGAGGTTCCTGTCATCACCGAGATGATGCTGGAGATGATACATGCGCAGGGGAGGAAAAAGGTAGGCGACATAATCTGTACACCATAATAGATTAATGTGGGTACAACGCCACTGATCATCCAGGTGGCTGACATCATACCGATGAGCAGCAGAATCAGGATAGACACTCCTGCATCGCCCACAGTCTTTTTGATCATCTCCTCGAAGATATTCCATTTCATCTTGTAGATGGTCATACTGAGCGCTACGCATACGGCTGTAGCTATCATGAGGGCTACCTGTGATGCACCAGCCAGGGCATCATCTGGGAAGAGTTTGACAACCAGGACGATAAGAGCGATAAGTACAGCCAGTGGGAGTACTGATACGAGCGGGTGTGGTTTGTACTGCTGCTGAGACGGGTTGAGAGCCTGGTTCTCTGCAGTTTGATTCATTTGGTTCTTGTTGTTTTGTTCCATTGATTAATTCTCTCTTACTATGATTATTTATTCCGGATCACTAGTGTCCCGTTAAAACGAGACGATTATTAAATAAGTTATTAATACTCAAAAGTTTACGGACTTTTTATAGTGTATTCGATTTGATTTTGTATCTTTGCACGCATATTTAAAATACGTGTGCGA
>NZ_JAHOEA010000087.1 GCF_019127135.1 Segatella copri
AGGAGGATACCACATGATAGGCAAGCTAAAGAAGTGCAGCTCTTTTGGTGGTTGCGTCCGCTACGTGACAGGCAAGGACGAGGCGAAAATCCTTGCATCCGATGGAGTGTTACTCGGCACGAATGCCGAGATAGTACAAAGTTTTGAGCTGCAAAGACAGCTAAATCCAAGGATTAAGAAGCCTGTGGGACACATTGCACTCAGTTTCAAGCCCGGGGACAAGCCACGTTTGACGGATGAATTCATGGCTAAGATAGCCCTTGAATACATGCAGATGATGGGGATAAAAGATACTCAATTCATCATCGTAAGGCATCACAACACCGACAATCCACATTGTCATATCGTGTATAACCGCATCAATAACGAGGGCAAGCTCATATCAGACAGGAATGATTACAGGCGTAATGAGCAAGTGACCAAGGCTCTTAAATCCAAGTATGGATTTACCTACGGAACGGACAAAAGCAATACTAATACTCGCAAGTTACGCAATGCTGAGCGAGCCAAATATGAGATTCACAATGCTGTAAAGAGCGCATTGAGAATGGCAGATAGCTGGGACGAGTTCAAAAGTGAACTTGCAAAACGAGGTGTTCACTTAGAGTTTGTCTATAAGGATAAGGAGCAAACCAAGGTTCAAGGCATCCGATTCTGCAAGGACGGATATAGTTTCAAGGGTACACAGATTAGCCGAGACTATAGCTTTGGCAAACTGAATGCGAGATTTTGCTTCACCAAAGAACGCAGGAGCGGAAACAGTTCTTAGCCCTGCAAGTGTTGACAAAAGCAAACTTGAAAAAGCCATCCTTTCTGTGCTGTACAAAAATTCCGTGGAAACGTAATTCGTTCCACGGAATTTTCCTTAAGTTATTTTATCGTATCTCCATAATCAGCTTCCTCTTCTTCCTGTAAATATAAGCATATTACATTAAGATAATCTACAATTTCCTTGTGTGTTAAATTTAACTTTTTAATACAAGAGCAGAATTCCATAATAACACCTTCTGGATTATAGTCCCCTCGGCTATTAAAGATGAAAATTTTCTCTCTCTTATAGACAAAAATTTGTCTTGGAAAATGTGGTCCCATGCCTTTGAAAGCATATATTCCATCCACAAAATTATAATTATTAGGAGAGATGAGGTTTACAACATTTTTACTTGCATTTGTATATTTATCTTCATAGTTATTTTCTATTTGTTCCGCTATACTATTAGGTAAGCACACACCTTTTTAGTGAATCTAAGCATTGTCCCTTAATTGATATGTAAGGAACAATGCTACAGATAAAACATAATAGGATTTTATTGATTATCGTTATTTTCATTGTTATTTCTTAATTTACCTCACAAAGTTACACCATAAAAACGGCAATTCTCCGATTTTGTTTCTCTCAACTCAAAGGTTGCCATAAGCAGCACCTTATTGCCATCTATGTTATCTTCGTAGAAGAAGCGATAGACGCCTGGCTTGTTTGGCAGAATATCGGGAAAAAGATGGGCCGTGATGGTGCCGCTTTGACCATCGCTTAAAACATGACCGATGGCCGTGAACGAGCAATCGGTGGGCACAACAAACCAATTGCCATCCGCTCCTTGGGCTGTGATGCTATATGCTTCGCCATACACAAATTCCTCGCCACTATGGTTGGTAATCGTGAATCTGATTTCCGTGGTGCTCAATGGATAGGAAGGCTTCTCCGCCTTGAGGGAGATGCCTTGGTAGGTGCTCACGCCTTCCCTGTTGTCGATGATAGGGTCCAACTTGCCCTCAAACCTGATGGCGGGCGAGTTGTAAATCTGCCTACGAAACTCCAGCTGCTTCTCCTTCGTGTTCCAACGGAGCGCAACATCAATGGAGTTGGATCCCATTCCAAATCCAACAACATTTCGCAAGGCCGGGGTCTTGTCTTCCGACAGGAACTTCCGCTCAAGTATCCGCATAATGGCGTTCAGTTCCCTATGCGAATATTTACGCGCCGAAGCCTTGCGATAGGTTCTCTTCTTGCTCTTGACAACTCTCTTTTTGCTAATGGTCGCTACCTTCTTTTGTTGAGCGGCAAATGACTGTTTGCAAGCAGCAAAAGCTGTTTGCATTGAAAGGAACATTGTCAATCCTAATATTATTGCATTGAGGAGTTTTGGCTTCAGTCTCATAGTTATCAGCAATTAATAATTTAACATGTAGAGAGATATGAACTCTTATAGTATATTTCTTTTCTTATGAGAAAAGTTCAATTTATTTTGCAAATATTATATTTTAGTTTATCCACAAAATGATGCTATGATATTATTTTGTCTCTCATAATCTCTTCAATCATTGCGTTCCTTTTTGTCCGTGATAAGTTCTTTCATATCCACAGACAAGAACTGTGCAATTTCAAGAAGTGTGGTAAGGTTGGGTTGAGAACGGTTGCATACGTAAGCATTGACCATACTGAAACTCCTTCCTAACTTCTTTGCAAGCCATGTTTGGCTTATCCCTTTGTCCTCTAAGACTGCTCTTATGCGATTTAACTTCATGTTTTTATCGTTTTTACGCTACAAAAATAATATTTTATCGTGATAATCCATCCAAATCCCTTGAATATCTGCTGTATTCCGTCGTAATTTAGACAAAATATAAATATAATCTGCAAAAATGGAACTAAGCAATTGATTTCCCAATATGGCAAGATACATATATGCGTTTATGAATATGTTCTTTTTGCCATACTCTTAAAATGACGTTACATGAAAATTACTGTTGGTAACTACTCTTTTACCTTTGCAAAGACTAATCTTAATATTTTGTAAAATCACAGCATAAAATGTTGTTTTTCAGAAATTAGATTTAACTTTGCACTCGAAATCAAAGCGTTCTTTGTATATTGCAAAGTTGTGAAAGAAAAAGAATATAGCTCGTTTCTAAATCGTTAGCAGTCACATTCTTTAAAGAACTTAACATACTGACATTCAATCAATAAAAGATTTTGCTGTGACTCGCTGCGTGGAATGAAAATGGCTTGGTGATTCCTGCCTTCTTCAACCATGCTTTAAGGGGATGGTTAATCATGCTGCGCTTCAATCCCTTGAACACGATACCCGTGCTTGGCTCACCACATAGTTCGTATGCCTCGTTGCTGATAGGCAAGGTTGCCTCGGTCTGAGTCTTCTGGGTACGAATACGCAAGCAATAGCCTTGGTCGGGAGCTATCTCGAAATCTTCCCAACGCAATTTTAAGATGTCGCTGATTCGCAATCCTGTGAGGCAAGCAAAGAGGGAGGCTGACTTCAGTACAGGTATATCGCAAGGAGTAGCTGCCAACTGCTTTACTTCATCGAGGGTAAGAAACTCCTTCTTTACATCTTGTGGCTCAATCTTGTCCAGATAGTCATTGATGTTCTCACGAAGCCACTTGTCACGATAGGCGATTTTTAAGAGACCACGGAAAGTAGAGTAGTAACCTGCTGCAGAGTTGAGAGATACCTTTTGTTTTGTTCGATTCAACTGATTTGCATTCAGAAGATACTCTCTGAACTTTTTGCAAAGTTCCACTGTCACATCCCCAAATGTACAATGACCTTGAACAAATTTGAAGAAATGCTTGTAGACACATGTCCACTTGTCATCTTTCTTATGTGTCATCTTCTCAAAGTATGCCAAAAAATCAGCTTTCTGTCGTGTTTTGTCCAAAAAACCAAATTCTTCATTGATGAGTGATTGGGTTCTGATACAACGGATGGCCTCTGCTTTGTTGAGCATATCTGTATTAAACTCACGTTCCATCTCATTCTTTGGATGAGCATAGATATAGATACCTAAATATTCCCTGCGACTCATTTGCATAGTCTCAGGGTTGCGTACTGGTGGATAGAAATCCAAATAAAGAGAAATACGGTCGTTTTTAATCGCTCTTTGGCGAAGAGAAACTCTTGTACATGTATTTACCATGATGTTTACTTTTTATAATGTGATACTTATGTTTCATATATGATCCCGTATTAAGAGATCTTTGAAATCGATTGCAAAATAATAGAGTTATGTAATGGGGTACAACTTAACCTTTTGATAACCGCTAAATAACCTTAGGCTTGCCGATAGCTTTCTCTAAATCTCGCTTGGAAATCTTGATATACTTGCCAATCTTCACCTTTTCAATAGCGTATTTCTTGATACGCTTATAAATCTGGTCCTGACTTAAACCATACAACTTCATGGCCTCCGGTATTGTATAATAAAGTTGGTCTTCTACGGATTCACCTTTTGCCAATTGTACATGACGCTTGGAATACAGAACATTGTTACCTTCCATTTTTCTTGGAATAGCATTGTGACTAACGAAACTATATACGGCTGTTTTCGTCATACAATATTTCTGTTGAATGTCCATAACAGTCATCCATTCACTGATGGTTGGATCTGGAGACAGGTGTGCAAAATAATCATCCACCTCTTTCTTGTTCCAATATACTCTTCCTTGTATGGATATTCTTGAAATCTTGACTTTCTTGACTATCTCATAGATGGCGGTCTCGTAAGTGTTGTGGACTTCTGCTATTTCCTTGGCAGAGTAATATTCTGGAACAGGTAGCTCTCGGTTTGCATGAACTGCTTCTTTTGAAGCACTTTTTTTTGAGGTGTATGGCAAACTATCAACAAGATAATCTATATCTCGCTTTCTGATTAAAGATAAACGAGAAGTAATCTTGGATGCTCGCAACTTACCACTATACACCATATTATATATGGTCTGTCTGCTTAGTCCCAAAAGTATAGCGACCTCTTGAATAGTGAGGTATTCTTTCACGAGGATTTCAGACATGGATTTCTCGGAAGCTTTTCGGTGGCTCATAGTCTCAGCCATCTTTACTTTCTCCTCACGTTTTGCTGCCTTATAGGCATAACTGTTGCATTGCTTGGAGCAATAACGAGTTGTGGATTTTGATGCATAGAAGCTCTTCCCACAATACTCGCAAATTTTTAGAATTCTTTCTTTGCTTGCTGTCATTTGTACGCTTTTTATACTTTTATACTTAATTTATTGTAGAAAAAGTCGTCTGTCATTACCCCGTTTTCTTTCAATAGTCTTATATCATCGTCCATCATTGTCCAAAACTCTCGGCAATCTTGCACTCATTTGCCAAAAATGGAGTCTCAAATTATTACTTTTGAAAAGTGGAGGTACAAGAGCGGTACAAAAAGGTGCTAAAAAAGCCTTACCATTGATTATAACCAATAGTAAGGCTAAAAAGAAAGGTGCTCATTTTGAGCACCTTAACTATCATTTGTTGTCGATATTAATCGTTGTTTATCACGACTTATTTTCCGATGCAAAAGTGCTTGAAGATATTGTTTAGCGTTTCCTGGCTACTGATCTGTCCGCCAGTGATTTCGCCCAATTCTTCCAATACCATCTTGAGGTCTTCGGCGATGATGTCGCCGCTCATGCCCATTTCCATCGACTCCAATACTCGGGAGAGGGAATCATGGGCACGGAGTAGGGCCTCGTAGTGGCGGGCACTCGTTATGATGACATCGTTCTCGGTAATCTCAGGAATATCAGCGGCTTTTACTAATGCCTGCTCCAGGGATGAAACGTTCTCGCCTGTGCGGGCACTGATGAAGAGTGGGGCTTCTGGTTCGCTGGAATCTGAGCCGCAGGAATGGGTTAACTTATCGAACGCAAGTTTATCCATCTTATTAAATACTACCAGCAGCTTCTTGCCCTGGTTCTTCAGCTTCATCTCCTCGATTTCTGAGGCTGATGGTTGCTCATCTAATAGCCAGATTACTATCTTCGCTTCTTCCATCTTCTGGAAAGTGCGCTCTATTCCGATGTTTTCTACCACATCATCCGTCTTGCGGATTCCGGCTGTGTCAATAAAGCGGAAGGTGATTCCGTCGATGAGAGTGGTGTCTTCGATTACATCTCGGGTGGTTCCGTGAATGTCGCTCACGATTGCCTTCTCCTCGTGGAGCAGACGGTTGAGCAGGGTGCTCTTGCCCACATTCGTCTTGCCTATGATGGCTACGGCTACTCCCTGCTTTAGGGCATTGCCGGTTTCGAAGGAGTGGGCGAGGGTGGTAATCTTGTGATTGATTTCTTCGGCTAGTGCCTGGAGTTCGCTGCGGTCGGCAAACTCCAGTTCTTCGTGGTCGCTGAAGTCGAGCTCCAACTCCAGGAGCGAAGTCATCTTTAATAATTTTTCGCGAAGGAGGGAGAGTTCGTTGCTGAAATGACCCTTCAGTTGGCTGAGCGCCATCTTGTGGGTTGCCTTGTTGGTAGAGGCGATGAGATCAGCTACGGCTTCTGCCTGAGAGAGGTCCATCTTGCCGTTGAGATAGGCACGACGGGTGTATTCGCCCGGTTCTGCCTGGCGACATCCTACCTCCGTAAAGCGATGGAGAACCTGCTGAAGAATGTATCGGCTGCCATGACAGGAAATCTCGGTGGAGTTCTCGCCTGTATAACTGTGGGGTGCCTTGAACACGCTCACCAGTACATCATCGATGGTGTTGCCGTCCTTATCCTTGATTTCGCCATAATGCAGCGTGTAGGGCTTGGCTTCTTCCAGGGATTTGCCGTTGGCAGACTGGAAGATTTTGTCGGTGAGGGTAATGGCGTCGTGGCCGCTGAGTCGGATGATTCCGATGGCGCCACCAGCAGGTGTTGCCAGGGCGCAGATACATTCTTCTTGATTCTTCATTCTTTCTTGTTTATTTTAAAGCTTTTGCCCTTTCAGGGCGACAGGGGTGTTTGCTGTTTAACCCAGGGCGTTGCCCTGGGCTAGGAGCTTCTGCCCTTTCAGGGGGCGTATTGCTGCAATGGATGACCGCTCTTTCAGGGCGTGTTGCTGCAATGGATGACCGCTCTTTACCTTTCCCTTCGGCCGGTGACCGTTGGTTCAGGGCGTGTTGCGCAAAGGACTAGATTCTGTCTAATACAACTTTTATCAATTTGTCGATGGTGCTCTTGTAGCCGGTGTTGGCGCTGAGGGCACGGCGGTTGGCGATGACCATGCAGCAGGTGAGTGCTTTATGGCCGAGGAGGAGGGAAAGACCGGCGAGGGCTGAGCTCTCCATCTCGAAGTTGTTGACACGCAGACCGTTATACTCGAATGCTTCAATCTTCTGATTAAGTTCCGGGTCGGCAAGTGGGGCACGGAGTTCTCTGCCCTGTGGACCATAGAAACCTCCACAGGCTATGGTGATTCCACGAACCATATCATCGCCGGCAATCTTCTCCAGCAGTTCTGGGTCGTTGTCTACGCAGTATGGGTTGCCAATCTGGTCGTTCCATTTTACCTGGCGCTTGAATTCTGCCTCTGTTTCGAGGTCGCAGATTTCGTTACGGCGGGCATAGAAGTTGATGAGTCCGTCGAAACCGATGCTCTTCTGTGAGGCTACGAAGGTTCCGGCTGGGCAGTTGAGCTGCAGGCCGCCGCAGGTTCCGATGCGCACGAGGGTGAGCGTGGTGTGCTCGGGTTTCTCGGTGCGGGTTTTGAAATCGATGTTCTTCAGCGCATCGAGCTCGTTGACTACGATATCGATATTATCGCATCCTATTCCGGTGCTCTGCACGGTGATTCGCTTACCTTTATATGTGCCTGTAATGGCGTGGAATTCTCGGCTTGAGACTTCGCATTCCTTCTCATCGAAATGGGAGGCTACGAGGGCTACGCGACCTGGGTCGCCAACGAGGATTACTTTATCAGCCACTTGTTCCGGGCGAAGATGAAGGTGGAAGCAGCTTCCGTCTTCATTGATTATCAATTCTGATTCTGCAAAATATTTGCTCATGGTTCTTTTGATTTTAAGTTATACATTTTATTTATATCAGGGCTTTTCGCCCTTTGTTTTTTAAGATTAGCAAAGATACGAATAAAAAATGAAATGCAATATTTTTTTAATGATTTTAAACAGTAAAAAGCAC
The DNA here is from genome assembly GCF_019127135.1 of Segatella copri. Lineage (GTDB taxonomy): Bacteria > Bacteroidota > Bacteroidia > Bacteroidales > Bacteroidaceae > Prevotella. Next base: position 7,919 of record NZ_JAHOEA010000087.1, read on the forward strand.
GAAGGACAGGTTCCGGAAATGGAACTTGCCCTTCTCTTTTCAAATCTCTCTTCTTTTATATACTAGTTTTTGCTCCACACGCCCTGAAAGGGCAGAAGCTCCTAGCCCAGGGCATCGCCCTG
>NZ_JAHOEA010000088.1 GCF_019127135.1 Segatella copri
GTTTCATTCCTACCAATGAAACACCTTTTTGATAGGAATGAAACTATTTTCTTGAACAATGAAACTGTCTGGTTATTAGATTTTTATTATCTTTGCATCATTATTTAATAATAGTAGATAATAATGATTCTTATTAACTTTTAAATGAATTACGAAATGACAGGCTTTTCTTTATTACAATCGACTGATCTAGCCGAAATTGTAGGTGTATGTATTATATTGTCCATTGTATTGGGGGCTTTGTCCCTCATGTGGAGGGATTATAAAAACTATCTTGAGGAGAATGACGACAAGCATTTTCATGTCTTGGATTTTGTCCTCAAGGAGCAGTTGTATATATTTATCTTTCTTGTCTTAGCCTTCCTGGTAGGGGGTGAGATGTTGCTGCAAGCCTATATGTAGCAGTTCTCTTTTTTTTTTCGGATAAAAGATTTGTTAGTACGATACTTCTTTTGTATTTTTGCAGGCGATTTTTGAATTCAAATTGCAAGATATAATAACAATTATGAAAATAGGATTTGACAACGAGAAGTATCTGAAGATTCAGTCAGAACACATCAAGGAAAGAATCTCACAGTTTGACGGAAAGCTTTACCTCGAATTAGGCGGTAAACTTTTTGACGATTATCATGCCAGCAGAGTATTGCCGGGTTTTCAGCCTGACAGCAAACTGCGCATGTTCCAGAAAATCAGCGATAGCATCGAGATTGTTATCGTGAGAGCCGCAGCAGCTAAAATCATAGCTTTAATCATGTTTCTAATTTTACTGTTATAATGTTGCTTTGATGTTATTTTGTTATCTTATTCAAGTTTCGCAAGTGAGGGAATTGTTTGAAGTTAAAGAAGTTATCACTCCCTACGGTCGTTCGGGAAGTTAAGAGACAATAGTCTTCTAGCTTAAACTTAGGACATTTGTCTCTTAACTTCCCTCTAACTTCCCTAACTTCCCTTAACTTCCCATATGCGAAAGTTCAGTTATCTTAAATCTTGTCCAAAGCCTGTTTGATATCATCGAGGATGTCTTCTACATCTTCGATACCTACGGAGAGGCGAATCAGGTCTGGCGCAACACCTGCTTCCTTCAGCTGCTCTTCGCTGAGCTGGCGATGGGTGTGACTGGCTGGATGGAGCACACAGGTGCGGGCATCGGCTACATGGGTTACGATGTTGATCATGTCGAGAGAATCCATAAACTTGATGGCAGTCTCGCGATCTCCCTTCAATCCGAAGGCAATAACACCGCAGGTGCCGTTTGGCATATACTTCTGGGCAAGCGCATGATACTCATCGCCCTCCAGACCGCTATAATGAACCCAAGCCACGCGTTCATCGTTCTGCAGGAACTCTGCCACCTTCTGTGCATTGGCACAATGCTGGCGCATACGGAGGTGGAGACTCTGAAGACCGAGGTTGAGGATGAACGAATTCATTGGGGCAGGGATGCTGCCGAGATCGCGCATCAGCTGAGCCACGAGTTTGGTGGTGTAGCCCATCTTGCCGAAAGCCTTCACATAGGTCAGACCATGGTAGCTGTCATCCGGTGTGCAGAGACCTGGGAACTTATCAGCATGAGCCATCCAGTCGAAGTTGCCGCTGTCTACTACAACGCCACCTACCTGTGAAGCGGTACCATCCATATACTTGGTAGTACTGTGGGTAACGATGTCGGCACCCCATTCGAATGGGCGGCAGTTGATAGGCGTAGCGAAAGTGTTGTCAACGATGAGAGGCACCCCATTCTTGTGAGCAATACGTGCAAACTTCTCGATGTCGAGTACAGCGCAGCCCGGGTTGCTGATGGTTTCGCCGAAAACAACCTTGGTGTTAGGGCGGAAAGCCTTCTGGATTTCTTCTTCGCTATCGTTCGGATTCACGAAAGTACACTCAATGCCTAGCTTCTTCAGGGTTACACCGAAGAGATTGAAGGTGCCACCATAAATCTCATTAGAGGTAACGATATGGTCGCCCGCTTCGCAGATGTTGAATACTGCATAGAAGTTGGCAGCCTGACCACTGCTGGTTAAAACGGCTCCCACGCCCCCTTCGAGTTCGGCAATCTTCTTAGCTACAACATCGTTGGTAGGGTTCTGGAGGCGGGTATAGAAGTAGCCTTCCTTCTTCAGGTCGAAGAGCATAGCCATCTCCTCAGAGTTGTCATACTTGAAAGTAGTGCTTTGATAAATTGGCACTTCAATCGGTTCGCCGTTCTTTGGCTCATAGCCTCCCTGCACGCAGATAGAGGCGGTACGTAAATTCTTTTTCATTTGTCGGTTATATTTTCTTTTAAAATTCATGTTTTTGCGATATGACATGTTATGCTGCCCATTGCAAGATGCAAAGATACGGCAAATCCTTGAGAATTAAGAATAATTTGCGTAAAACATTGTTCGAAAGCAACTTTTTTTTGTACTTTTGCGGAATATTATAGAAATCTATTAAAGCAAGAGAAAACGAATTGATTAAAAACGAACGGAATTTAGCAAGATGAAGAAACTGGTTTTATTCATAGCATTCGTCTATGGAAGTATCGGGTGGGGTGGAAACAGAAGTTTTGCCCAGCAGATTGACAGATATCAGGTGGTGACAAGAAACAATCCTCATGTCATGGGGATGGATTCCCTGTCATCTCTCAGTGTGGGTAATGGTGGCTTTGCCGTCACCGTTGACGGAACAGGATTGCAGTCCTTCCCAAAGGCTTATGCCAAAGGTGTGCCGCTGGGAACGATGAGTGATTGGGGCTGGCATTCGTTCCAAAACCCGGAAGGTTTCAAGGAGGAGGAAACATGGAAAGAGTATGATTTCGGGAGAGGACACAAGGAGATTTATGCTACTCAAATCAAGAATGACAAGCGCAAGAAGGCGGCTGCCGACTGGTTTCGCGTGAATCCTCATCGCCTGCATCTGGGAACTGTGGGCTTATCGCTCGGTTCTGATCCAAGACAGGTGAAGAACGTAGATCAGAAGCTAGATATGTGGAACGGAATCATCCGTAGCTCTTTCGAATACCAGAAGTACCGTTATCAGGTGCAAACCGTCTGCGATCCTGAACGCGATATGCTGGCCACCCACATCATTTCCCGGGGCATTGCATCGGGAAAAGGAGGAAAAGTTGCGGTAGATGTGAAATTCGCTTATCCTACAGGCGGACATTGTGATGATGCGTGTGACTGGACGAAAGATCAGCTGCATTCTACCACCTTGGTGGCTCATACTGCTCAGTCGGCTACCTTGAAACGGGTAGTTGATGCAACCCTATATTATGTGGTACTGCGATGGGAAGGAAAGGCTGCCCTGAAACAGAAGGGAAAGAACTTTTATCAGCTGGTGGCTAAAGGAAATGAACTGAGCGTGAGTTGTGAATATCTGGAAAAATTGCCAGTTCAGGTATCTCCTGATAAGTGCTTCCCGCAGGTGGCATCAGATGCGAAAGCTTATTGGAACCGGTATTGGAAGCAAGGGGGCATCGTAGACTTTGGTCTGTGCAAAGACCCTCGTGCCAGAGAGTTAGAGCGTAGAGTAGTGCTGAGTCAGTATCTTCTGGCTATACAGGATGCGGGAGATACACCTCCTCAGGAAACGGGACTGACCTATAATTCATGGTTTGGAAAATTTCATCTCGAAATGATACTCTGGCACCAGTTGCAGTTTGCTACCTGGGGACATCCCGAACTTCTTGACCGTTCGCTTTCCTGGTATCTGAAGGCTGAGAAGAATGCGCGGAAGATAGCAGAGAGACAGGGATTCAAGGGGGTGAGATGGATGAAGATGACCGACCCTGATGCCGGCGAGGCTCCATCGAGTACGGGCAGTTTTCTGATTTGGCAACAGCCCCATCTCATCTATCTGGCAGAGATGCTGTACCGTGCCAATCCTTCGCCTGCCGTCTTGCAGAAATACGGCAGACTGGTAGAGGAAACCGCTCAGTTTATGGGCGATTTTGCAACCTGCGACCAGGTGAACAACCGTTATACGCTTCGGGGCTGTATTGCAGCTCAGGAAACATTGCCGGCAGCAACAACCGTGAATCCGCCATTCGAATTGAGCTACTGGCATTTTGCTCTCGAGGTGGCACAGCAGTGGCGGGAGCGTCTGGGCAAGCAGCGTGATGCCCATTGGGAAGATATCATCCGCAAAATTTCGCCTCTGGCAGATAAGGACAGTCTGTATCTGGCTGCAGAAACCGAACCGGATACTTACCGGAAGGAACGTATGTTCAGCGATCATCCTGCTGTAATGGGAGCTGTGGGGGTATTGCCTCTGAATGTTGCCCAGGTAGATTTGGCGAAGATGAAGAAGACGGAACAGTGGATTTGGAAAAACTGGAAATGGGCTACCTCTTGGGGCTGGGACTATCCGATGATGGCGATGTGCGCCGCCAGAATGGGCGAACCGCAGAATGCTGTAGGAGCCTTGCTCATGAAACAGCAGAAGAATACCTATCTGGTGAGTGGGCACAACTATCAGGATGCCCGTCTCCGTCTGTATCTTCCGGGTAATGGCGGTCTGTTGATGGCTGTGGGAATGATGTGTGCGGGATGGGATGGAAGTACGCATCCGAACCCTGGATTTCCGCAGGATGGCAATTGGAATGTGAGATGGGAGGGGCTGAAACCTCTGCCATGACAGAAAAATAAGCAACTTTCCGCTTTTCTTGTTGGATAATTCAATACTTTTTTGTACTTTTGCAGTCAAATTTGCAAAATAATAGCGAAATAGTTTTATTTAAAGTAGTATGAAGATAGGTTTCGATAACGAGAAGTATCTGAAGATTCAGTCAGAACACATCAAGGAGAGAATCTCACAGTTTGACGGAAAGCTTTACCTCGAATTGGGCGGTAAACTTTTTGACGATCATCATGCCAGCAGAGTTTTGCCGGGTTTCCAGCCTGACAGCAAACTGCGCATGTTCCAGAAAATCAGCGATAGCATTGAGATTGTTATTGTGATTAGTGCAGCCGATATTGAGAAAAACAAGAAGCGTGCCGACTTGGGCATTACTTACGATGAGGACGTGTTGCGCCTTCGTGGTGAGTTCCAAAACCGTGGTTTCATGGTGGGTTCTGTTGTCATCACTCATTATAATGGTCAGCCTGCAGCCATCGCCTTCAAACAGCGTCTGGAGCGCGAGGGCATCAAGACTTACTGCCATTATCTCATCGAGGGCTATCCTCATAACGTGAGTCTGATTGCCTCTGACGAGGGATTCGGTCAGAACGATTATGTTGAGACTGAGCGTCCTTTGGTTATTGTTACTGCGCCAGGTCCTGGTAGCGGTAAGATGGCGGTTTGTCTGAGTCAGCTTTATAATGAGAACAAGCGTGGTGTACGTGCCGGCTATGCTAAGTTTGAGACATTCCCTGTGTGGAATCTCCCATTGAAGCATCCTGTGAACATCGCATACGAGGCAGCTACCGCCGATCTGAACGATGTGAACATGATAGACCCGTTCCATCTGGAGGCATACAACAAGATTGCCATCAACTATAACCGTGATGTAGAGATTTATCCTGTGCTCAATGCGCTGTTCGAGGGAATCTATGGAAGCAATCCATACAAGTCGCCTACGGATATGGGTGTGAACATGGTAGGCTTCTGCATCTCTGATGATGAGGCTTGCTGCGAGGCATCCAAGAACGAGATTGTCCGCCGTTACTATGCGGCTACCAACAAGATGGCGGCTGGTGCTTGCAACGATGATGAGATTAACAAGATTCAGATGCTCTTCAATCAGGCTAAGATTACTACTGATTATCGCAAGGTGACGGTTGCTGCCAAGAATCATAAGAAGGAGACGGGACATACTTCTTCGGCCATTGAATTGGAGGATGGTACCATCATCTGTGGTCATAGCAGCGAGCTGCTGGGCTGTAGTGCGGCATTGATTCTGAATGTTACCAAGCAGCTGGCGGGCATCGACCATGAATTGAAGCTGATTCCTCAGTCGATGATTGAGCCTATCCAGCATACCAAGGTGAATTATCTCGGTGGTCACAATCCTCGTCTTCATACTGATGAGGTTCTCGTAGCCCTCTCTGTTCTTTCAGAGAATGATGAGAACTGCAAGAAGGCATTGGAGCAGTTGCCTAAGCTTCGCGGCTGCCAGGCTCATTGCACCGTGATGTTGAGTGATGTAGACCAGAAGATTTTCAAGAAGCTCGGTGTGAATATCACCTGCGAGCCGGTATTGAAGAAGTAAATTCGGGTTGGATACTATTGAAGAAGCAAATTTGCTTTAAACAATATACCCCCGAAAAGGTATAGTTAATCTCGAAGTTTGATTAATTATACCTTTTCGGGGGTGATTTATTTTTATTTTATACAGAGACATTATCTTAATGCCATAACTCTGCTGAGAATCAGTTTCTTGTATTCCTTCTTCATGCTGTCCGGAAGGAAAGAGGCTTCTATCAGGTCGAGCCATCTCACGATGGAACGGCGGAACTTCTTGGCTATGTTGTTGATTACCTTGTCGCTGAGGCCCGAGGCGGTCATTACCTTGACGAAATCAGATTTCTGAATCTTTCTCTTTCTTCCGTTGAGCGTCAGGGCGAGCTCTTCGGTATCTTCTGGCATAACAATCTTCGTGCAGAGGAGGTCGTAGGCTGGAGTTAAGCCATAACCCAACTTGCGGTTGTTGTAGAGCGAGAAGTTTTTGAGGTGCATGTCAGCGTTGCCCGTAATCCATGAGAAGATGACCACTTCCCAATAGTTCACGAGGTCGAGCTGCGAGAAGGATGAATACTTCTTGATGAGTCTGGCTACCTGCTCGTAGGAACCTTTATATTTGTATTCGGTAAGGCGCTCTGACAGCTGGCACATATCTTCCATCGGTACCTTTTGTCCATCATCCAGTCGGTCTATTCTCCGGGTGATATAACAGAGTTCACCATCGGCAAAGCGAATCAGTCCGTGGGGAACCACAGCTATCTTGGCGGCTTCGGCGAGGTGCATCGTGAGGTCTTCTATTTCCGGTAGACAGCGGTAGCGGTCGGTTTGTGGCTTGAGGATATATTTTCCCCAAAGACCTACGATGGTGAAGCGGGATGGTTCGTTCTTTCCGCCCGGATTTACATCGAGTGAGAGCTTCGCCTGCACACCGGTGAGGGTGGTCTGGGCACGCACTACCTGTTTTGCCAGGTCGCCAATTTCCTTTCTAACGTAGGGTAGGACAGGGGCTTCCTTGGTGCCGAAGAGCTTGCGTGCGCAGGCGGGATGGTAATCTACCTGATCAGGCTTGAGCGGTTTATAGCAATATAGACATTTCTCCATAATTCTTTCTCCTTTCTAGTTTTTTATTCTACCGGAATCACGCTGACGGCTCCGATGCAATCCTTGCAGCAGGCAAGGAGGAGCGACATTCTATCGCGCTGGTTGATTTTCCAACTGCTTTCCGCGATGTTCAGCAGCCATCCTTCGGGAATTAATCCATCGAAGAATGGGAACAAAACGGTGTCGTGGTAGGGCTCGTTGGATAAGGGGAGCGTCAGACTTACAGCCTCGGCATCATCCGATGCCAGATAATCAGCATCGTAGGCGAAGGTAAAGCCTGTCTCGTCTTCCGTCAGCAGGCCTACGTATTGGTCGTAGAGATATATTTTTCCTTGTTTCATGGAATTCTATTTTTATTCAAGTTTCGTTTGTTAGCTCCACACGCCCTGAAAGGGCAGAAGCTCCTAGCCCAGGGCAGCGCCCTGGGTTATTACGGGTGCCAACCTGTCGCCCTGTAAGGGCAAAAGCTTTCAAGTACCAGGCAATTTATAAGGCTTTTGCCCTTACAGGGCGTCTTGCTGACTGCTGCTATACCCAGGGCGTTGCCCTGGGAGGGCACTGAAAAAGGTACCCAATTTTAAGTTGCATAGCTTGTTTTTGAACTTTAATTCTTGTCCAAGAAGCAT
>NZ_JAHOEA010000089.1 GCF_019127135.1 Segatella copri
TATGCAACTTTTGGGTACACTATTTCAAAGATCGAATGTTAAACTAACATAACCCATGAAGGGACTTTTTCAGTGCCCTCCCTGGGCTAGGGGCTTCTGCCCTTTCAGGGCGTGTGGAGCCTACATCTGAAAACACTTATCCTTTAGATAGCATAAAGGAAGGTGCGGATGAACCAGTAGCAAACGATACCTGCGATGTAACCTACGAAAGCAATCCAGGAGATATGCTTCATATACCAACCGAAGGTAATCTTCTCCAAGCCCATTACTACCACACCAGCAGCACTACCGATAATCAGCATTGAACCTCCTACACCGGCACAGTAGGCCAGCAACTGCCAGAAGACGCCATCCACAGCCATATCACCAACAGCTGCCACAGGATACATTCCCATACATCCGGCTACCAAAGGCACATTGTCAACAATACTTGAAAGCACACCGATGATACCAGTTACGAGGTAGTGGTTGCCATCGAATACGACGTTCAAGCCCTGACCCAAAGCAGTCAACACGCCAATCTCAGCCAGGCAGGATACTGCCATCAGGATACCGAGGAAGAAGAGGATGGTACTCATATCAACACGAGAAAGCAACTTGGTTACTCGCTTCTGAGTGCCCTCGGCATCAGCTCCACGATGCAAACTGCGATAGAAAACTTCGGTAGCAGTCCAGAGAACGCCCAATACCAGGAGGATTCCTACGAATGGAGGCAAGTGGGTGATACTCTTGAAGATAGGAACGAAGATCAAACCGCCTACTCCCAACCAGAACACAGCCTTGCGCTGACCTTCGGTGAAATCGCTGACCGATGCATTCTGCTGGTCAGAAACCTCAGGCATCACGAGTTCGCCCTTCAACATGGTCTGAAGGATGAGGGCAGGAATCACCATGGAAACCACAGACGGGATGAAGATTTCGGCGATAACGCCGGCTGCGGTAATCAATCCCTTGTTCCAGAGCATGATGGTGGTAACGTCGCCGATTGGCGAGAAGGCACCACCCGAATTGGCTGCGATGATGACGAGGGATGCATAAACCATGCGGTCCTTGTGGTCGGTGACGAGCTTTCGGAGAATCATAATCATCACGATACTGGTGGTCAGATTGTCGAGGATTGCAGAGAGGAAGAAGGTAAGGACAGCGATACGCCAGAGGAGCGCACGCTTCGACTTGGTCTTCATCACCTTGCGAACCCAGTTGAATCCGCCGTTCTGGTCAACGATTTCCACGATAGTCATCGCACCCATCAGGAAGAAGAGTGTTGTGGCAGTATCACCCAGATGTTCCTGGATGATTCCGGTCACCTTCTCCACCATTCCAGCAGCACCGCCTGTATAATCAGGGTGCATCAACTGGAGATACTGCATTGGATCCATCATGTAGAGGGTCCAACAACCTACCAACATCAACAGGGCAATTGCTGCCTTGTTTACCTTAGTCAAGCTTTCGGTAGCTATGAGTGCATAGCCGAGCACGAAAACGACAATAATAGAAATTGTAAGTGTAGTCATTACTTTTTATTTATTATTAGATATTCTTTTCCTTTAGATATGATTTGGTACTCACAATTGCCAAACGGCTGCAAAGATACAAAAAGAAAAGCAATAACCACACGATTCCTTATTATAATTGTATGAAATCGTTTACTTTATTACGGATTTAACCTAAATAATAACAGATTTCGCCCTGTATGGTTGAGGCATTTCATAAAACATGTAACATAAAACATGAAATAGATATAAAACGTTATGGAAATGCAAAAAAAATCCGAAACAGATAGCTGACAACGCTTCTGTTTCGGATTATCTTTTTGTATTCTTTCTTATTCTTCCTTAAAATCCATGCGGATTCTGATATTTAATAAAGCTAGCAATAATCATGTTCACAGGTTACTTAGCCACCTTGAATACAGCGGCACTAATGCCTGAAGCCTTGATGGCATCGATCTTCTTTCCTGATTTATATACGACCTTGCCTGTAGAAAGAACAGAAACTGCCTTGCCACCTACAGAGCTGATGTTGAGAGAGGCTGCCTTGGCACCAGGATTCACGACAACAACATACTTCTCATCACCCAAAGTGCGCTCATATACCATCGGATATTCCTGACCCTTCTGGTTCAGGAGCTTCCAATCTCCCTCATTGTCAAGAGCCTTGGCTGAATGACGCAAAGCGGCCAGCTTACGGGTATATGACAACAGAGAATTCTGATCTCCCTGCTGAGCTTCAACGGTCAACTTTCCGTTTTCCGTATCTACAGGGAAGTAGAGTTTATCAGGCGCACTCGTTGAGAAGCCGGCATTCTTGCCCTTGGTCCACTGCATCGGAGTGCGGGTACCAGAGCGCTCATTGCTACCCTCCTTGTTAGGGAGATTCATCTGATACTTCATACCAATCTCATCACCATAATAGATAAATGGAACACCTGGCATGGTGAGGAAGAAGGTCATCGCCACCTTCAACTGGTCTGGCGTGTTGCGGGTACCGATGTTAGGACGCTGGTAATCGTGGTTGGCAGATGGAACAGCGATGTAGCCGAGATTCTTGGTGGCATTGAAAGCCTTGGTATAGTTCTCGCTAAATTCCTTAAGCGAACCCTTGCCCTGCTTGTCGAAATAGCAGTTCTGATAGCTCTGCTCCCACTTGCCCCATGGAGTCTTGCGGTCGAAGAACAGAGAGGCATAGCCCTTAAGACCGAAATGGATGTAGAAATCGATGTTGAAGCCGGCAGGAATGGCTTGCTGCGGATTAGCCCACTCTGAAATCAGGACGGTCTCAGGATAGTACTTGTCCTTCCATGCACGCATCTCATTCCAGAGTTTGGAAACCTCCTTCTTGTCAGGGTCGTTCTTAATGAGCGATGACGCCATATCAACACGGAATCCATCTACACCCTTATCAAACCAGAAAGCCATGATGTTACGTATCTCCCTGCGAACAGCCTGTGGTCCAGGCGCATCTACGCTCTGCTCCCAAGGATGATTTGGGTCTGGATGAGCAAAGCCATAGTTCAAGGCTGGCTGGCACTCGAAGAAATTCTTCTCATAATACTTGGCACGAGGAGCATTCGCCTCCACATATCTGCCTCGGGTACTAGACTCCGGACTTGCCTCCTGATGACGGGCTTCTATTTCTTTCTTCTCGCTCTCAGGAATATCGTTCATCCATATATAATAGTCACTGTAACGCTGGTTAGGATCTTTCTCGGAAGACTCCTTAAACCAGGCACACTTGGTGCTGGAATGTCCTGCCACCAGGTCGAGACAAACCTTCATGCCACGCTTATGGGCCTCATTGACCAATGTAACCAAATCGGTATTGGTACCGAATCGAGGATCTACCTTGTAGAAATCGATGACATCATAGCCACCATCAAACCATCCCGACTCAAAGATCGGATTGAGCCAGAGGGCGTTCACACCCAGCGACTTGATGTAATCCAACTTGGAAGTGATACCCGGCAGGTCACCAATACCATTGCCATCAGTATCCATATAGGAAGATGGATAAATCTGATAGAAAAGTGCATCACTCAACCAAGCCGGTCCCTTCTTCTGTTCTGCCTGAGCAGAAAGTGTGGTTGCCGCCAAGGCAGCAACCAACAACATTTTATTCATTCTTTTCATAAGCATTATTATTAATTCCAGAAAACTCTCTCATAATAACTCAAAATCCTGCATTTTATTGTGCAAGAATACTAATTGCGAATCCGCCACCTGCTACGGAGTTCAACTTCAAGACAGACTTGCTGGTTACAATCTTCTTGGTGATGACATAAGCCTGCGGATTGGTCTTGTAGTTGGCATTCTTTGCATCCTGATAGATGGTAGCCACATACTTCTTGCCCTTCTCGAGGAAATCGAGCTTTACGGTAGACTGATGAGCCTTCATGCCCGTAACGCCACCGACAAACCAGTTATCAGAACCCTTTGCCTTGCGGGCAGCGGTGATATACTCCATTGGTTCAGCCTCCAGATAGATAGACTTGTCCCAATCTACAGCCACATCCTTGATAAACTGGAAGGCATCCATGTGCTTCTCGTAATTCTCAGGGAAATCGGCAGCCATCTGCAACGGACTGTACATCGTTACATAAAGTGCCAACTGACCGCAGATGGTAGAGTTGCAATGAGAACCATTGGCGCAATCCATTTCAAAGATACCCGGTGTATAATCCATCGGACCACCCTGCAGACGGGTGAAAGGCAAGATGGCGGTATGTCCCGGTTTGGTACCTCCGAAAGCCTGATATTCAGTACCGCGAGCACTCTCGTTGCCAATCAGGTTAGGATAAGTGCGGCAGAGACCGGTAGGACGCACAGCCTCATGGGCATTTACCATGATGTGATAATCGGCAGCACGGGTTATGGCATGCAGATAGTGATTGATTTCCAACTGACTGTAGTGATGCTCGCCACGAGGAATGATGTTGCCCACATAACCGCTCTTCACTGCATCGTAGCCATAATCCTTCATCAACTGGTAAGCTCTGTCCATATACTTCTCGTAGTTCATTACAGAAGAAGAGGTCTCATGATGCATGATGAGCTTCACACCCTTGGAATGCGCATACTCATTGAGCGCCTTGATGTCGAAATCAGGATATGGAGTCAGGAAATCGAATACCTTTTCCTTCATATAGCCACTCCAGTCTTCCCAACCGATGTTCCATCCTTCTACCAGGACTGCATCGAAACCATGGGCTGCAGCAAAGTCGATGTAACGGCGCACATTGGCATTGTTGGCAGAATGCTTGCCCGATGGCTTGGCATGTACATAGTCGGTTCCATCCAACTTCACGGTAGGATAATCATGGGTATAAGCCCACTCACCCTTACCGGAAATCATCTCCCACCATACACCCACGTACTTCACAGGATGAATCCAGGAGGTATCCTTGATCTTGCAAGGCTCATTAAGATTGAGAATCAGGTTGGAAGACAACACCTTGCGGGCATCATCTGTAATGACCATCGTACGCCAAGGGCTCTTGAACGGAGTCTGCATATATCCCTTCATACCCTGTGCATCAGGGGTAAGCCAAGAGGTAAAAGTCATGGTCTTGTCATTCAGGTTCAGATGCATGGCAGGATAATCCACCAGGGCAGCCTCATGCAGGTTGATGTAGATACCATCATCAGTCTTCAACTGGAGTGAGGTCTGTACACCGGTATCTGAAAAGACAGTCTGTGAGAGATTGCTGCTGACAGCAGCATGCAAAGCTGGACGGATGCCCGACAGACGGGTCTTGGTGTATTCATACTCCTGGGTATCGTAATCACCTGGAATCCACCAGGCGGTATGATCGCCCGTCATGGCAAATTCTGTACGCTCTTCCTTGATGGTAAAGTAGTTGAGATTGCCTTTCTGAGGGAACTCATAGCGCAATCCTACTCCATCGTCATAAACACGGAAGCGGACATTCATATAACTATCTGTAGAATTCTGCTTCAACTCTACCAGCATATCATTATAATGATTGCGAATAGACTTGTTCTCTCCCCAAACAGGAGTCCAGGTCTCGTCGAAAGTGGAAGTCTTCTCATCGATAACACTAAAATCGGCAAGCAGGTCCTTGCCATCTTTGCCGCCCTTGGCGAGCTGATAACCCAGACGGCTAGGCTTGATGATGGTCTTGCCCTGATAGGTCACACTATAGGTAGGCACAGTGCCATCCAAAGTGAAGTTCACCTTGATTTGTCCGTTAGGAGAAGTGATGTCTCCTGCATCTGCTGAGATGCCAAAAGCCATGAGAAGGCTTGCGAGCAAAAAGAGTTTTTTCATATTTTTTTGTTTAAAATTGTTTGTTGCTGCAAAAGTACGGCAAAAATCAATAAGTTGGTGCGAATAGTAGGCTTTTGGTAGATTGTCGGTATCTAGAACCAATCTCACAACTCTGAATATCAAGACTTTGCGAATTCTCAAAAAAAAGCGGCTAGTAGATGCGAGATTCTCAATGTTTTTTATTATTTTTGCAGCGGAATCTAAAAACATAGGAAATATGAGACATCTTATCATTATAATCATCACCCTGATGATACAGCCGATATACGTAAAAGGAGACAACAACCAGCTATACAAGCAACTGGATGCTGCCCTGGCACAACGTGCCCATTATGTAGAGTTAAAAGAGAAAAGCTTAAACGAAATCAAGCAAGGAGCCAAGTATGTTACCAGCAACGAAGACAAATTAAAACTATACGAACAACTCGCCAACGAATACAAAGCCTACGAATACGACTCGGCGATGACCTACGTAAACAAAGGTCTTATCCTTGCCCAAAAGAATAACAATATCTTATTTAACAAAAGATTCCAGCTTAGCCAAACCAGGCTATTGATCACACGTGGATTCTATGCAGAAGCAAAGGAAATTCTTCAGAAGATAGAACCTCAAGAAGATTCGCATGACTACCAGTTCCTATATTATTATACTCTTTACGAACTATACAACAACTGGTCAACCTATTGTGAAAACAATGAATTCAGCAAGAATTACAACCAGCTAAAAGTGAATTACCTGAAGAAAGCAATAGAACTATCTCCAAAGAAAGATGCATTCTATTACTATCTGTTGGGAGAATTATACTATTACAGCAATCATCCCAACAATAACAGGACCATACAATACTACAAAAAGCACTGAGCATGGAAAAGGCCAATAGCCGGCTGCATGCCATGACCGCCTTTGCGCTTTCTGAGATCTATCAGAAAGCCAACAACCTAGAGCTAATGGAGCATTACCTCCTGGTTGCAGCCATCTCAGACATCACTTCTGCAACAAAAGAAAACGTAGCCCTGCAAGACATCGCACTCTTCATCTACAAACATAAGACCAGAAGTCTGAACAAAGCCCAGGAATACATCAACCTATCCCTGGAAGATGCTTATGCATACAACAACCGGTTGCGCCGCATTGAGATTTCATCCAAATTGCAGATGATTACCAATGCCTATACAGATGACATCAGAGCCACCAACAGCATGCTCTACATTGCGCTGTCGGTCATTTTCCTGCTCTTGCTCGGAGTGGGACTTAGCAGTCTGTTCATCCGTAAGAAGAACAAACTTCTGAAACAGAAGAAAGACGAAATCACGGCTACATCGGCAAAAATGGAAGTTCTCAACAGCCAGTTGCACCTCATCAACGACGAACTGAAGGACACCAACCAGAAGCGCGAGAGACTGGTAAAGGTGTATATTGACCTGTGCTATAAGAACATAGAGAGAAACAGCAAACTGCGCACCTTGGCAGTAAGAAAGATCAAGGCCAACCAGAGTAAGGAGCTGCTGAGCCTCCTTTCTTCCTCAACCAATACAGAGAAAGAGAACAAGGAGTTTCTGACGGAATTCGACAAGGCATTCCTGTCTCTGTACCCAACTTTTATAACCGAGCTGAACAAGCAGCTTACAGAATCGGCACACATCCAGCTGAAAGAGAATGGAGAAATGCCCCCTATCCTCCGTGTGTGCGCCCTGTTAAGATTAGGCATCACCGAAAGTTCAAAGATAGCCGGCATCCTGTCTTATTCGCCACAAACCATATACAACTACCGTTCCCTGCTCAAGAACAATGCCATAGACAAGGAGCACTTCGAGGAAAATGTGCTCAGACTCTGCATGGTGATAGCCGACTGATGAGAGAAAGAATAAGATACCTATTTATATAACAACAAATCCCGACAGGCAACAATATACCTGTCGGGATTTTTTAATTATCTGCAATTGACGAGAAAAAAAGAAAAGCAATAACCACACGATTCCTTATTATAATTGTATGAAATCGTTTACTT
>NZ_JAHOEA010000008.1 GCF_019127135.1 Segatella copri
ATATGTATATTTATAAACAAGCAAGTTGATATTTATTCACTTGCGAAACTTCAGTTAATAAGAATATAAACAGCTCTTTGTTAAGAGTGGAATAGAGTTTTATAAAACAAAAGATATAGGAACGGATGAAAATGTTAGATTTTAAGGTAAAAAGATTTGTTGGTATTATATTTCATTTGATTTTAGCTCAAATCTGTTTGGCTCAGACTGGTATCGCTAACCAAAATTTTGGAAAGGATACTCTGCAATTAAGGGAGGTTGTTGTTAGAGCAACCCGCCCTTTGGCAAAGTTGAACAGCGAAGGCTTTGTGACAGAAGTCAAAGGTACCGTTTTGGAAGAACTTGGTTTTGCAAAAGATGTTATGGGTATGTTGCCTGGTGTACTGAATAATAATGGTTCCATTGAAGTTTTTGGCAGGGGAAAACCAGTCTTCTATATCAATGGACGTATTGTCCGCAATAATATAGAAGTTGAGCAATTGAAGGCTAACCAAATAGATAAGATAACAGTTATAACGAATCCAAGTTCACGTTATGCTTCAACCGTAGGTTCCATCATAAAGATAACAACCATTAAAAAGGTTGGGGATGGTTTCTCCTTTGATAACATTGCTACTTTTGGTTGTCGTAATTATATGTATGGCAAAGACAATTTGGACTTGAACTATAGAATTGACAATTTGGATGTTTTTGGAACGTTGGGATTTGAGAAAGGCAAGGATACGAACTCTAGCAAAAATGTTCAGAATTCATGGCTCTCGTCACATCATCAGCAGAATACGACTATGAAATCGACACAGCACTCAAACTTGATTGATGGTAAATGGGGATTTGATTTTTCCTCGTCTCCAAAACTCTCATTTGGCGCATTTTACCAAGTGTCTTATGCTCCAACAAAGACCAATTCGAGCATTATGTCATCATTATATTCTGATGATGTAATTGAAAGTGAGACTTCTGCATACAAGGATATCAAATTAAGAGATTTGGAACATTTGTTAGATGGATATTGCCATGGGGTTTGGGGAAAATGGAATTTGGAAATGACTTTTGATTTAATGTGGAAAAAAACACATGAAAATCAAAACGTTATAGAGCAGACTGGCATCAATCAGGATTTCGGAATAAAAGATGTTGGGCATGCTAGGTTAATGGCAACGGAATTATATGCGTCACACCCATTTCTTAAAGGTAATTTTAGCTTTGGAGTAGATTTCACCAATAGTAGCCGTGAGGAAAATTCAGAAAGTGAAAATAGCATTATGGCTGGCGAGAACAATAAAATACAGGAGCAGAATATGGCATATTACGTTGAGACTATGCAGCATCTAGGCAATGTAATATTCCGTATCGGTGGCAGGTATGAGCATGTGAACAGTGAATATTTTATAGGGGGCAGAAAAAATCACGAACAGTCACATGTTTATGATAAGTTTTTCCCGACTGCTTCATTGTCTCTGCCCATTGGAAAAACTATGGTGCAGCTGAGCTATTCTAAACAATGCTATCGTCCATTGTACTCTCAGTTGAGCAACACGGTTCACTATGTTAATAAATATCTCTATCAAAGTGGAAATCCGTATTTGCAACCATCCTATAGCGACAACATCTCTTTGAATTTGAGGTATCGCTGGCTGGCATTAACTGCTAATTATAAAAAGGTGCAAAACCAAATAATAACATCATATACATATTATGATGATGCGAAGACTATTGCTTTGCTCAAAAAGGAAAATTCTAGAAACAGTCTGTCTAACTTACAGATAATGGCTTCTTTTATGCCCGGATTCCTTTGGAAATGCTATTATCCTGTATTGGCATGTGGTGTTGTCTCGCAATTTTACAAGATTGATTACAGAGGAAATATAAAGCACGTGGACAATCCTTTGGTTGTAGTTAAGTTCAATAATATTTTCAAATTCCATAACAACTATATGGCGACAGTAAATTATAGTTGGCGTAGTGAGGGAAATAGTGAGAATATTAAGATGGGGAGTGTTGGACAGATAAATCTTTCTTTGGCTAAGGATTTATCTGAAAAATGGAATGTCAAGTTGTCTGCAAATGACATCTTTAATACTGCCCGCAAAAATACTTTTACCATTTTCAGCGGAATGAATGATGTCTATCTTGAAAAGGCTGCGTCTGTAAGGGCAGTGGAATGTATCGTAAGATATAAGTTTAATACAGTTAAAACAAAATATAAAGGTAAAGGGGCAGGGAAAAAGGAAATGGATAGATTGTAACTGTTTAAACTCTATCCTTTCTGGGATATGCTTATCGATTGTTTGTCGTAGTTCATATACCCTTATAAATGCAGCTTTATGCTTCAATTTAACAGGATTTTTCCCTCCGTTTCTTTGCCATTTCCATCTTTTTCCTTAATTTTGCAGCGGAAACTCTATAATAGATATTTTTAATAGCAATAAGAATGAAGATGAAACAGGAAAAGATAAGAAAGATAGGCATCGCTTCGGCTTTGGGCTTGGTGGTGCTCGTGATGCTGGGACTGTATGGCGCCAGCAACTATATGCTCAATTATTCGCTCAACTATCCGAAGGAGGAGAGAATGACAGCTGAGCATTGGAAGAATAGGATGAAGAATGAGTGTCCCTGGATGATTGGCTGGATGGACTCTGTGTATCAGCACCATTGTGTGAAGGATACCTTTGTCGTGATGCCGTCTGGCTACAAGGCCCATGCCATCTATCTCTATGCACCGAAAACTACGGAAAAGACTGCCGTGGTGGTGCATGGCTATCAGGTGCGCTCCGAGGGAATGCTGCACATCGCCTATCTCTATAATCACGATATGGGGTATAATGTGCTCCTGCCAGATCTGTATGGACATGGAGAGAGCGAGGGCAACCATATCCAGATGGGATGGAAGGATAGATGGGATGTGATCAGGTGGTCGGAAATCGCCAATGAGATTTTTAGAGTGAAGGGTGAAGGACAGAGAGTGAAGGGGGATGACCGAAGAGTGAAGAATACCCGTCAGGTGATTCACGGCATTTCGATGGGTGCGGCAACCACGATGGCAGTATCGGGAGAGAAGACTCCCGATTACGTGAAGTGCTTTGTGGAGGACTGCGGCTATACAAGCGTGTGGGATGAGTTTTCCGCTCAGCTCAAAGACCAGTTTGGCTTGCCTTCCTTCCCGCTGATGAATACCACTTCCGCCCTTTGCCAGCATCGCTACGGCTGGTCGTTTGCCGAGGCTCAGCAGATAGAGCAGGTTCGCAAGAGTACCAAACCGATGCTCTTTATCCATGGCGATAAGGATGCCTTCGTGCCCTACGCCATGCTTCATCCGCTTTATGAGGCAAAGACGAAGGGCCGTAAAGCCATCTTCATCGCCAAAGGCTCCGTTCATGCTATGGCATATCGCGACCATCACGAGGAATATACCCGCATCGTGAAAGATTTTGTTTCGAAGTGAGATATCTGTAAAGTTATGCTTTTTCGATAATCCAATCTTTGATGCTACCCGTAGTGCTGTCAAAGTTGATGCCTACCTTTGTGATAGGTTTGCCACAGAGGGCAAAGCGCTTGTGGTAGTTCTTCAGATTCATCTGGCGCATGGCAGCCTGGGCACTCTTGTTGAGCTTTAGCTCAATGAGATAGAGGTCGGTCTGGGTAAGCAGAACCATATCCACTCTTCCTCTTGGTGTATGTACTTCCACATCCAGAACAAATCCCGTGAGCAGGGTGAAGATGATGTAGAGCATCTGCTGATAATGTCCCTCGTGATTGGTTACATGGCAATACGGAATGGTTTCGAAGTAATCCTGCAGAAGCTGCAGAGCCCCATCCATATCTTGCTTGCGGATAAGGGATGCCATCTTGGCGATGGTAACGCCGCCTTGCTGGGCACTCTTGCCATCCACATAGTTGGGCAGGAGATTGTCAAACAGTCCTACTCTTATTTCCTTGTTCGGGATGTCGAGGGTATAGAGCTGTGTATCCTTGTCGTAATCCTTGATGGTGACGTATCCGCTCTGATAGAGTAGTGGGGTAATGGTCTTCATCTTTTCCGTCGGGGCATCGAAGGCTGATTCCAGTGCTTCTGTAGGAGCTATCTCGTTGGGCAGTACCTCAAACTTATTCAGCATATTGATGAGATAGGTAGGGGTACCCGAACAGAACCAATAGGAGCCGAATTCTTTTTCTGCAAAGCAATTGAGCAGACTGTAAGGATTGAAGACATCCGGTGATACCTTGGCAAAATGATAGCCATCGTAGTGTTCCTTCAGTTTGGCGATGGTTGCCTCTCTTGTCAAATCCTGTGATTTCGCAAGCATATCAATATCTTCCTGCATTTGGGTAAGCAGTTCTTCCTGGGTGATGCCGCAGATGCCTGCATAATCTTTGTCCATAGAGATGAGGGTGATATTGTTCAATTCGCTGAAGATGCTTACCTGCGAGAACTTGGTGATGCCGGTAAGGAAGACGAAACGGAGTTTTGCTTCGCAGAATTTCAGAGGACTGAAGAAGTTGCGCATGATGTTTCGCAGAGTATCCAGTTGCTCCTGTTCGTGTGCCACGTCAAGCATGGGCGCATCATATTCGTCGATGAGTACAACCACCTGTTTCCTTGTTTTCTCGTATGCCGTATAGATGAGTTCTGTCAGTCTGTTGTTGGCATCAATCTGCGGTTGGGTGATACCCCATTTTTTCTCTTCCATTTCCAGGATGAAACCGAGGTATCTCTCCAGTTGGTCCTTTTCCATGTGCTTGCCTCCGCTTAGGTCAAAATGCAGCACTGGATATTCTGTCCATTCCTTCTCCAGCTTTTCGATGGCAAGTCCTTTGAACAAGTCTCTCTTTCCCTCAAAATAGTTTTTGAAGGTGGAGACCAATAACGACTTTCCGAAACGGCGTGGTCGGCTCAAGAAGAAATATTTACCGTTGGTGTGAGCCATGCGGTAGATGTATTCCGTCTTGTCGATATACAGTTTGTCTTCTTCTCGAATTCGTTCGAAAGTCTGTATGCCTAAAGGATATAGTTTTGTTGCCATAATCTTTCTTTTTTTTAAATCTTACTGCAAAAGTACAATAATTATTTGATATGGCAAGTTTTTTGGGAGAAAAGTTTTATTTATTCTCCTATGTGTTGTCCCACCACATATCCCGTGGTCCAGGCGGCCTGCAGATTGAAGCCGCCGGTGATGGCATCGATGTCGAGCACTTCGCCGGCAAAGAAGAGGTGAGGGCACACCTTGCTCTCCAGGGTATGCAGGTCGATGTTGCTGAGGCTGATGCCGCCGCAGGTAACAAACTCTTCTTTGAAGGCTCCCTTGCCGTTTACCTGATAGAGGTCGTTGGTGAGGGTTTCTATCAGCAGGTTGCAACCCTTCTTTCCCATTTCGCTCCATTTCTTTTCGGGTGCATATCCCATCTTCTGAATCAGGAAGAGCCAGAGGCGGGATGGCAGATTGTAGGGGCGGATGCTTGCCAGCTGCTTCTGCGGGTTGGCGATGATGATGCCCTGGATGTTCTCTTCCACCAGCGAGCGGTTGCTCTCGTGTACCCAGTTTACGGAAATCTTAATCTGATAGTTGTTCTCGTGCAGATAGCGGGCTGCATGGGATGAGAGCTTCAGCACGGCAGGACCGCTCATGCCCCAATGGGTGATGAGGAGCGGACCCTCTGCCTTCAGTTTAGTGCCCGGAATGCTGGTATATACAGGCTCTACCACCGTGCCCATCAGGTTCTTGAAAGCCTTGTCGGCGATGGTGAAGGTGAAGAGCGATGGGATAGGCAGCTCTATCGCATGTCCCAAGTCTGAGAGATGCTTGAAGTTCTCTATTTTCGGATGACCGCCCGTGGTGATGGCTACCCGGTGGAAGGCAATCTGCCTGATTTCAGAAAAGGGATGAGAGGCAGAAGATGCTTTCTGAAAAGAGGCAGAAGATGCACCCGATAGATTTCCCTTTTCTTTTGAAATCTTGAAATCCAGGAGCAGGCGCTCATCCTCCAGTTCGGTGATGGCGGTGAGCTGATGATTGCATTGTATCTTCACGCCCAGTCGCTTGGCGGTATTCACCAGACAGTCGATGATGCTGTGCGAATCCTGAGATTGCGGAAACACGCACTGGTCTTCCTGCGTAACCAGTGGCACGCCGTTCTCCTCAAACCAGTTGAAGGCATGCTGGTAGTCAAATCTCTTGAAGAGTCGCTTCATCAGTTTATGTCCGCGGGGGTACGCCTGTTTCAGGTCGGAAATCTCCTCAAAGGAATTGGTAAGATTGCATCTTCCTCCTCCCGTAAATTCCACCTTGGCGAGAACCTTCGAATTCTTCTCGAAAATCGTGATGTCGGCGTGAGGGAAGTTGCGCTTGGTCTCTATCGCCGCAAAGAATCCTGCAGCACCCCCACCAATAATTGCAATATGTAGTGTCTGTGGCATATCGTATTTTGGGTTGATTAGGGTGCAAAGGTACTGCTTTTCTTTGATAAAAGAAGAAAAGTTCCCCTTTTTCTTTTGCAGATACGATAGATTTTTGTAACTTTGCGCAAAAATCATAGTATATCAAGTATCAAATAGATTTATGGCAAAAAGAGAATATGTTGAGGCCAACAAGCGTTGGCTGGAGGAAAAGGCAAAGGAGGAGGGCGTTATGGCGCTGCCTCGTGGTATATATTATAAGGTGTTGAAGCAAGGCGACCCGAAGGGAGCACAGCCTAGCCGACGCAGCATCGTGACGGCCCATTACACCGGTTGGACCATCAACGGCAAGAAGTTTGATTCCAGCCGTGGCGGTACGCCGTTCGCTATGCGATTGAGCGACCTGATAGATGGCTGGATTGTTGCCATGCAGCAGATGCACGTGGGCGACCAGTGGGAACTTTACATCCCTGCCGAGATGGGCTACGGCAAGTTCTCGCAGCCGGGCATCCCAGGCGGTTCTACCCTGATATTCGAAGTAGAACTGCTGGGAGTGGGATAACCCGGATACTTGAAATTATAAAGATCATTAAGATAAGAGAGTCTTGTCCGGCTATAGTCGGTTCAATTCATCTTCCGCACTGTTCATGCCGTTGTATCTTCCCTTGCGCTTGTTGAATTTCCAGGTTACGGTCAACTTGTAGCTCCATAGCTTGTAATCCTCAGTCTGGGAGAAGTCAACGGCATGCTCGTGGGTTCGCTCCTTGAAGAGCTGCTGATGGAAGAGGTCGTTGGCACTGAAGGCAACCTGTAATCTGCCGTCCATCCACGATTTGTTGGCACCAAGACTCCAGTTCTGAGTGGGGCTGAACTTCGTTTTGCCCACTTGTCCTCCGTTGTCAAAACTGTAGGAGAGCGACAGCTGATAGTCGTTTGGTAGCGTGAAGTAATTGTCAAACGATGCATTCCAAGTTGCTCCGTTGTAACTGATTAGCTCTCCATGATCATTTACGGAGAAGCGCTGGTAAGTGATGCTTGCATGGGCATTCGGACGCCAGCAGCCGAAGACGTGCCCCCAGTTGAGATAGGCCATGTATTTCTGCATCTTGTTGAAGTTCATGAATGTACTCACGTATCTTACGGGCTTGTCTTCCGGCACTTCATGCACGTACATGATGGAGTGGTCGATACGGGTATATCTCAGCATTCCCATGAAATCTTTCCATTGCACCGAGTAGGTCAGACGATAGGTGTTGACAGGCTGCAGCTTCGGATTACTAATCTGATACTGAAAGCGCGAGATATAGTAGATGTTCCCACTGAGCTGACTGAAAGAAGGTCGGGCGGTGGTAGTGCGGAAGCTGAGCGAGTGATGCCACGATGGTTCTTTGAGAGTGATACCGAATGATGGAAACCACTGGTCGTAATGACGCTCCATATTGTCGGGAGATTTCTCCGACAGATTGGTGTATCGGGAGGTGAGATGCTCGTATCGGATGCCTGCCCACCAGCTCCATCTGCCAGCTTCACCTTGATATTGCAGGTAAGCTGCCGTCTTGGTATCGTGGTTTTTGTATTCCGTAGTTCCAAGCATATCGGCAGAACTTTCGGTTCTACCCTTGCCTTCCATCAGGCTCCATTCGCCACCATAGTTGATGGAATGTTTGTCTGAGAAGAGTTGTTTGACTTCGAATCTTCCACTATAGATATCGTAGTTGGAATTAGAGCGGTTGAGGGTTTCCTGCATCTCGCTACCTTCTTTCTCCGTGATAGGCTGTCTGTCAGAATCCTTGTTCCTTGCATAGTCCAGATAGATCTGTGATGAGAAATGCTTCGACCATTTAGCCAGATGGAAGAGGTTGAAGTGGTGACTGCGCTGGTGTCCCCATTGCTGGCTCTCCGCATCGAAATACTTCATCTTGCCATCCGCATCAGAAAGTTTCATCTCGCTGTTTGTATCTTCTCCTGCTGGGTTAGGATAGCGATAGTACTGCTGCTGTTTCTCGCTTCTGCCACCATTCAGCCAAAGCCCTTCCCATTGTATTCCCACTTCGTGCTGCTTGCTGAGCAACCAGTCGAAGTTGAGTTCCGTAGTGTTATAATTTGCCTTGTTCTTGCCATGGCGGTCGGTTCCGAAGAGATATTCGCCATCTTTGGCTCTTACGAGCGCTTCCTGTGGCTGATGCACATTGTATCGGTTGTCTGTGTAACCGTAAAATCCTGTGAGCGAAATCTTCTTCGTTACCCAACCCAGGGTCAATTCCTCGTGGTTGGTGTTCACCTCGCTCAACTTATCATACACCTGCATCTTGCCGAATATACCCTCGTCTGTTCTTCTCGTCAGGATTCTCAGTACGGCTCCCGTCGTTGCATCATATTTTGCACCAGGAGTGGTAATGAGTTCTATTTCATCTATCAGCTTCACATCGAGATGAGAGAGTTCGGCAGAGGTAGCCTTCTTGTCGTTGAGATAGATGGTGGGTGCTCCCAGTCCGTTTACTTCCAGAGTTCCATCGGAGGTTTGTTTCATGCCGGGTATGTGCTTCAATACATCTTCCAGCGTTGGCTCCTTTGCCAAAGGAGTATTGCGGACACGGGTAACCAGGGCATCGTTTCTCATCTTGTACATCGGGCGATGACCTGTTACGGTTACGGCTTGAATCTCGGCCTCCTTATCAGCTTTGATTGAATCTTTTTCAGTCTGTACCGAGTCAGTGGAAACTCCGGATGCTGGGAATTTCGCATTTTGTGCAGTTGCACAGGTGGCGGTGGCTAGCATCGCGCATAAAACTGTTTCTTTCTTCATTTTCTTCCTTGTTTTTGTTTTCGTTTGCAAAGGAACAGCTTTTCGGGCTCAAAATCGCAAATAATCATTACTGAAACATTACGCTGGCAAAATAATCTTGCTTCACCTTTTATATATAGTGAAATCTTCGTACCTTTGCATCGAAAAAAGAAAAAATGATATGAATAGAAGAATCAAACAAGTCTGGCTGCTCGCCATCCTTTCCTCTTTCCTGCTGATAGGCTTGCAGACCTATTGGCTCTACAATAGCGTGACCTATTCGATGGGAGAGATGGGGAAGAAAAACGCCGAAAAGG
The DNA here is from genome assembly GCF_019127135.1 of Segatella copri. Taxonomy (GTDB): domain Bacteria; phylum Bacteroidota; class Bacteroidia; order Bacteroidales; family Bacteroidaceae; genus Prevotella. The sequence continues at coordinate 9,494 of NZ_JAHOEA010000008.1, forward strand.
CGGAACAGGCGATTATTGCCTATCTGACAAATATCGGAGCGGCGGTAAAAGAAAAATCACATATCGGTTATGTCGTCTCGGCATATTTTTCAGACTTCAAGGGTCCCTGTACTACGGTTTGCTCTCCGCTGGATACGGATACAATCATTGGTGGAGTGGTGTATCGCAAGCCGGGATTCGGTAACGTGATGGAGAAGAGAGATACTTTCGATTTGCGTGAGACGGATTCCAATAATTCTTTTGATTGCCTGAATACTTACATCACTTACCAGCTTACCCGTTTTGACAAGGCGCATTTTAATCGTTTCGTCAGTAGGAAACTGGGCAATGATTTCATCGGGGCAGAGATGAAGACGGGAAAACATCGTCTGTGGCAGACAAGAATCGTAGAGCCTCCTACCTTGTTTCATCACGAAATGCTGGTAGAAGTGCCTTTCAATCCTATCCGGTATCAGTCGATGCAGATGAGGATGCAGGTGCTGATGCTGCCCATCCTGAAGGGAATGATGTGGCAGATGATAGGAAGTCTGCTGGTTACCATCATGCTTCTCCTGAGCATAGCTTATCTCATCAAGGTGATGCTCCTGCAGAAGAAGGTGGATAAGATGCGAAGCGACTTTGTGCATACGATGATTCACGAGCTGAAGCGCCCCGTGCAGACGCTGAAGATGTGTGTATCCGTATTCTCTGCTCAAAAGACTGACGAGAAGGATGAGAATGCTCTCATCATGGAGACGGTTAGAGAGGAGAGCGATAACCTGACCGCCTATCTCGCCAAACTCCGTGAAGTAATCAGGGCAGAGGAACATATCCCGCTCCAGATAACGTCTTTCGATATCCATGCCGCCTTGCAGAATCTGGTGGCTTTTTATCGAAAGAACAGGCAGAAGGAGGTGAATGTTTTGCTCGATTACCAGCGCACTTCCGATAGGATGATGGGAGATAGAGACCAGCTTCTGAATGTGGTCAGCAATCTGATGGAGAACTCGGTGAAGTATTCCGGCGATATTGTCAATATCCATGTTGCCTGCCGAGATACCGAGAAGGAGGAAGTCATGATTTCTGTATCAGATAATGGCATCGGCATCTCGTCCGATGAACAGCAGAGAGTCTGGACGAAGTTCTATCGCAGCAATGCTTACCCGGATATGATGCAGCCAGGCATCGGCTTGGGTTTGAGTTTTGTTGATATGATTGTGAAGGCCCATGGGGGCAGGAAAATGATGCAGAGCGAAGTGGGCAAGGGAACCAGGATTTCGATTGTCATCCCGCAGCACTCCTGATGCATCCGGTTTAACGCTATAAACAACAGAAGAAATGATCAAGATATTATTTGCAGACGATGACTTGAAGTATTCTATGTTGCTGAAGAGTTTCCTGCAGCAGCATGGCTACGATGTGACTTATGCCGGCAATGGCAAGAAGGCATGGGAGCAGTTCCCGGAGGTGAAGCCCGACCTGGTATTGCTCGACATCAATATGCCGGAGATGGATGGCTATGAGGTGGCTGAGCGCATCAGAGCCATCGACCCGAAGGTGCTTATCTTCTTTCTCACCGACCGTACGGAGAAGAACGATCGACTGAAAGGTTTCTCCCTGAAGGCAAACGATTATCTTGCCAAACCCTTCTATCCGGAAGAGTTGCTGGCAAGAATAGAGGAGCGGTTCTCCATGAATGAGAGTGAGACGATAGAAGAGGAGGTGTATCATTTCGGAGAAACCACCTTCTGCTATAACAACAATGAGCTTCGTACCCGTTCCTCTCGTGTGCTCATCACCAGCCGACAAGCCGACATCCTCCGTCTGTTGGCGAAGAATATCGGCAATGTAGTAAGCAAGGAGATGATACAGGAGGCGGTGTGGGGTACCGTGAGCTATGCCAACTCCCTGGCTGTGAATGTGCAGATGACGTATCTCCGCCATGCTCTTCAGCATGATGCGACCGTTAAGATTGAGTCGCTGAAGAAAAAGGGATACGTTTTGTCTGTTATTTCTCCAGAGTAACGATGATGTAGCTTCTGCCATCCTCTTTCAGGCCTCTTTCCTGAATGGCTTTGGTGCCCTCTTTCAAGATTTCGATGGCTCTGATCTTGCTGGGAGAAATCTTGTTGAATTCCTCTTTAGTCAGCTCCTGCTCTCTGCCCTTGATCAGATAGTGAGGGGCTGGCTTGGGGGCAGGAGGTGTGGTAGTGGTGATGATATGACTCTCTATCACATCTCTTTTGGGTGCCGGCAGGACGTTGGTGTTTACCTGGTAATTCTTGATGGTTTTACCGATGAGTTCCTTGCCGGTGAAGTTTGGAATGCGCTCGCCGTCGATGCTGTAGATACGCAGGGTATCTGCCTTGGATGCCATACTGCTGGTTATGCCCAGCAGGGCAAATGCAATGGTGAAAATATACTTTTTCATAAGCGTGAAATGTTTTATCATTCGTTTAACTGTGCCAATGGAAGTAGCTGATAACTACCATCTTGTGTTTCTTTGATATTGATGGTGTAATGCTGCATGTTGCCGTCGTTGTCCAGGGTTGAGATAACGATGTTATCGCCTTGGCGGTTGATGGTAAGCTGCTCTGCAGAAGGCAGGGCGGCAGAGGCTACTTCATAAATCTGATTGAAATCTTCATGAATGCTTCTTTCTGTTTCAGAAGAGGTCTTTTCGGCATTGCCGGAAGTTTTCTCCTTATTGTCAGAAGAGGTCTCTTCTGTATTTCCTGCAGTCTTCCCTGTATGGTTCTCACTTCTTCCTGCGATATTCTTTCTTTTGGTAAGGGATATCTTGCTTGTCTTCATTTCCTGTGGAGTCACGATATCCTGGGTTGCAGCCAGGAAGAGGGAGTCGGCACGTTCCATCTTTTCGTACGCATTCAGATGCTCGTTTCCATCTTTAGAAGATGGCTGCGAGCGAACCACCTGCTCTGTAGGAATCAGGTTGGTGAAACCAGGTTGTTGTTCAGAAGAGGATGAGAAATAATCCTTGATAGGGAAGAGCAGGAAGATGAGGCCTGCCAGCATCGCCGTAGCGAGAAGTATCGCAGAGAGGCGTACCCATCTTGTTTCGTGCTTCTTTGAGACTCCAAGTGGTATCTCTTTCATGTCTGGCTGTCCATCAGCTTCTTCCACCTGATGAATATTTGGAGTATAGTTCTTCATTCCCAGCATCAGGTTTCTGATGTCGAGATCCTCATCCGTTAAATCCTTATCTTTGCAATGGCGATAGAAATCAGCCAATGCCTGTTCTTCCTCCACGCTGGTATCAGCATCGAGGTAGCGCTCTATCAGCTCGTGGCGATAGGTTATATCTTCTAGTTTCTTCATTTCTTTCCTTTTTATGTGTATGATGCAAGAAGAGGCGAAAGGTAAACAAAAAAATGCTACCTTCGCACATTTCCGTGCAAAGATAGCATAAAAATTTGAGATATAGACATATCTTTTATTTTATTTGCGGATGAAGTGGTTTATTCCTCTGTTTTTGCCATCATCTTCTCATAGAGTCCATCTACGATGGAGTCGGCGAGCGAGATGTTGGGCACCATGATGCTTTCACACTTCAGGTATTCGCATGCCTTGAGGAAAATCTCAGCGGCAGGAATGATGACGTCGGCACGGTCTTCCTTCAGAGAGAAGGAAATCTCGCGCTCCTCGATGCTCAGGGGTTGCATCATCGAGTAGAGACGCTTCAGTTCGGCAAGCGTCAGGTTTTTGGAGTCCTGCTTGCTGTGGCGTGCCAGCTTGTTCAACTTGTTGATGTTGCCACCCGAACCGATGATCTTGATGTCGCCGTATTGCTCAGCATATCTCGCCAGGTTCTCCTTGAAGAGTTTTTTGGTTTCGGCAGTCACCTTGCCGCTCAGCATTCTCAGAGTACCCATGTTGTAGGAATAGCTCTCGGCGAGAACACCATCGTGGATGATACTTACCTCCGTGGAACCACCGCCCACATCAATGTAGGCAAAGCAGCCCTCGTTGGAGTCTGTTTTCTCTACCAGGTTGTTGTAGAGGAGCTGTGCCTCCTCCTGCCCCTTGATGATTTCGAGTTTGATGCCGGTTTGCTTCTCTATTTTCTTGAGCACCTTCTTGCCGTTCTCGGCATCGCGCATGGCTGAAGTGGCACAGGCGCGAAATGCCTCTACGTCATTGAGTTTCATGAATTGCTTGAAGCCCTTCATCATGTGGAGCATCATCTTCTCACGCTCCTTGGAAACCTTTCCCAGGGTGAATACATCCTTACCCAATCGCAATGGGATGCGGATGAACATGAGTTTCTTGATGCGGTCTTCCTCTCGGATTGCCTCGGGATCGAAGCGCTTGATGAGGAGTCGGGCTCCGTTGGAGCCGATATCAATGGATGCTAAATTCATCATTATTTATATGCTTTATTATTTATATGCCTTATAAAGTTCTTCCTGACTTCGGAATGGCTCGCCTTCTACAAATTCCTTGCCGCCCTTGCCATCTACTACACGGCCGTTCATCGTATCTCTCATACCGTATGAGATGGTGCGGAGCAGGTCTGCCTGCATATCCTCATCATATACCGGGGTGAGAACCTCGATGCGGTTGATGAGGTTTCTAGGCATCCAGTCGGCAGAACCGATGAAGTATCTTGGCTTGCCTCCGTTGGCAAAGATGAGGATGCGGCTGTGCTCCAGATAGCGGTCGATGATGCCCACGCAGTGGATGTTGTCGCTGAGCTTGGCGATGCCTGGCACCAGCGAACAGTTGCCGCGGATCACGATGTCTATCTTCACGCCAGCCTTTGAAGCTTGATAGAGCTTGGTTACCATATCGGTATCGGTGATGTGGTTGATCTTCATCTTCACCCAAGCCTCCTTGCCCTCGTTGGCATTCTTGATTTCGGTGTCGAGCATGCGCAGGATGCGGCTCTTCATGGAGTTTGGAGATACGAGGAGCTCGTTGAATCGGAATGGTGAGAATGGGCGGTCGATGAAATCGAATACCTTAGCCACCTCGTTTACCAGCTTAGTACGGGCTGTCATCATCAGATAGTCGGTATAGATCTTGGCATTGCCCTCATGGAAGTTTCCGGTTCCCACGCAGGCGATGTTGCCCTTCTTAGACTCGATATAGAGCAGCTTGGAGTGAATCTTCAGTCCTTCTACACCGAAGATTACGTTCACGCCTTCTTCCTGCATGCGCTTGCTCCACTTGATGTTGCTCTCCTCGTCGAAACGTGCCAGAAGTTCTACTACGGCTGTTACTTTCTTGCCGTTGCGGGCAGCGGTGATGAGTGCCTTCACTACCTTTGAATCCTTAGCCAGACGATAGAGGGTGGTCTTGATCGCCTTTACCTCTGGCTTGGTAGCAGCCTCTCGGAGTACACGGATGTAGCCGTTGAAGCTATGGTAGGGTACATGGATAAAACGGTCTTTCTCACGAATCTGGTCGAGGATGCTCTCGTTGGAAAGGAATTCCGGTTTCATGATAGGAGCCCATTTTTCGTACTTCAGTTCCTTGTGTCCGCAATCTGGGAACGACATTAGGTCCTTGTGGTTCTGGTATCTACCGCCAGCCAATGAAGCATCCAACTCCTTGGTGTTCAATCGCTCACGCAGTTTCTTCTGAAGTTCCTTCGGCATCTCCTGATCGTAGATTACGCGCACGGCTTCACCCTTCTTACGGCTGCTTACACCCAGGGCAATCTTCTCCATGGTTCCGAAGTCGGCATCATTGTCCATCTCCATTTCGGCATCCTTGGTAAACTTGAAACTGAAGGCACGGTAGGTGCTCTCCTTGAAACCGAGGAATACCAGAGGCAGACAGTATCTGATTACATCATCGAGATACATGATGTTGTCGAAACCCTCGCTTGCCGGTACCTTCACCCAGCGTCCGTAAACTCTATCCGGTACCTTTACTACGGCATATTTCTTCTTCTTGTCATTCTCAGCCTTTTCTACGGCAAGGTAAATGCGGTTGTCCTCCAGGGTAGAGAGGTCGTCTATCTCGTTGAGCCAGATAGGGTTGACAGAGCCATTGAGCTTGTCGTAGAAGAACTGCGTGAGGAAATCCTTCTGCTCGTCGTTGAGCTGGTCTTCGGTGAGCAGGCGAACCTTGTGTACTTCAAGCTCTCGGAAAACCGTATCCACCGCCTCAGTGTATTCTTTTGAATAATATTCATTGAGTTTATTTATTGTTTTAAGTGATTTCTTAATTTGCTGTTCGGTATCCTTGTCGAGCTTCTGGTCGAGCATGCGGTTGAGTGATGCCACGCGGACACGGAAGAACTCGTCAAGGTTATTGGAATAAATTCCTAGAAAAGAGAGACGCTCCAACAATGGGACGTACTCTTTCTCTGCTTCTTGCAGAATGCGATGGTTGAAGTACATCCAACTAATATCACGTTCTACGTATGCCTTTTTGAGTAATTCTTCTTTGGTCATAATCGTTTGCTAATATATAGAGTTACTTTGTTTTTACAGGCTCTTTCTTGGCCTTGTTATCCTTCTTTGCAGAAGTTTCTTTCTTTTCTGCATTTTCTTCTACTGTCTTCTTTTCAGAAGTCTTTTCTTTCTTCTCTGCGTTAGTTTTCTTTTCAGAAACTTTCTCGTCCTTCTTGTTCTTAGAAGATTCTTTAGAGTCTTTGCCTGGTACTTCCAGAACGAGGAAATCAGTATCTCCGTTGATGAAGTGAAGCTCTTTACGGAAGAACTTGCTGCTGCCGGCAGGAACGATGATGTCGTGCAACAGGTCGCAGTCATCGAAAATATGACGGCTCAACTTGTCTGGAGTTCCAGCGAAAGTAATCTTCTTCAGTTTGTCGCATTCAGCGAAAGCATATGCTTTGATAGCTTTCACGCTGGCAGGTACATAAATGTTATCCAATTCATCACAATCATAGAATGCATCATGTTCAATCTCCTTCACCGTACTAGGGATGATGACATGAGCCAGTTGTTTCTTTCCACGGAATGCCATCTCTCCGATAATCTCTACTCCCTCAGGAATCGTAAAACTGGCATCATGGTTCATGTAGTAAACCAAGCGCTTCTTGTCGGCGGTATATACTGCCCCGCCGTCAAACTCAAAGTTATCGCTGTCAATCTTCTGTAAGGCGAGGTTGAGAACCAAGTTTTCAAACTTACCGTCTTTCTTGGACTTCTTCTTGAGAATCTCCAAAATCGCTTTTTTATTTTCCTTCATATAATCATATTATGTTAATTGTATTTCTTTTCGGTTGCAAAGGTACGGCGATATTTTTAAACTAGAGCGAAAAGATGGTTACATGTTTATGACGATGATGTTACATCGGTATTACGGGCATTACAATCATATTACACGCTTTGTAAACAGGCAATGTAACACATTTGTAACACTTATGTTTTGTGAAAGAAACATTTTATCCTTATCTTTGCAGCCGAAAAGAAATAGAATGGCATCTTGTTGAATTTCAATTCATAACGGGATTGCTTTCTTGTTGGTAACAATCAATTAAGGTATATATATAATAAGGTGAAAATGAAGAAGAAAACGTATCTGTTGATGGCACTCGCTATGGTGTCGATGGGAATGAATGCCCAAAACTCAGAAAAGAGTTCTCTTGGAAACGATGCGCCTGAATTCGTAAAGACGATGAAGATAGGTGGAACCATCCGTTCTAAGTATGAATACCAAACCGAAGAAGGGGAGGGACGATTTGAGGTGCGTACGGCCCGTATCAATGTAGCAGGAAATGTAACAAAGGAGGTTAGTTATAAGGCTGAGATTGATCTCTGTGATGAGGGTAAGATTAAGATGCTTGACGCTTATACCCGCATCAAGCCTTGGAAGACACTGCAGTTCACCATCGGTCAGGAGCGCGTGCCATTCACAATTGATGCTCACCGTTCTCCTCATCAGCAGTACTTCGCCAACCGTTCGTTCATCGCCAAGCAGGTGGGCAACGTGCGCGACGTGGGTGCTGAAATCGGATACACCTGGAATGTAGGTTTCCCAATCGTAGTGAATGCCGGTATCTTCAACGGTTCTGGCTTGACCAACCAGAAGGATTACTGGACCAAGGGCGTTAACTATTCTGCCAAGGCTCAGTTCCTCTTTCCGAATGTGAATCTGGTGTTGAGTACCCAGAAGATCAAGCCATCTGATGTTACGGTAACGATGTATGATGGCGGTATCACCTTCCACAAGGGTGGTTTCATAGCTGAGGTAGAGTATCTTTACAAACATTACAGCAAGGATGCCTTCCACGATGTGCATGCATTCGATGGTTTTGTTTGCTATGATATTCCGGTGGCTAATCCTAAGAGTCTCATCAGGAAGGTTTCTCCTTTGGCAAGATATGATTTCATGAGCGACCACAGTGATGGTACAAGATATGGCGGTTCTGATACAGAACTGGGTGTATTGAAGATTAATGATTACAAGCGCCATCGTGTTACGGGCGGTGTAACCCTGAGTCTTGCCAAGCCATTCATCTCTGATATCCGTATCAACTACGAGAAATATTTCTATCGTAAAGGTGGTATAGCTAAAGTTTCAGAAAAGGATAAGATTGTTGTGGAGTTCATGACAAAGTTTTAATTTTTTTTAGGCACGGATTACACGGACTTTTTGACTTGCGCAACTTAAAAAACTCATAGCGCAAGCCTCCGTGTAATCCGTGCCTAAAAGTTACAGCATTCCCTTAGAGCTAGGAAGCTCGAAGTGGTAGATGTCTCTCTTTACCGCCATTTTCAGCGAACGGGCAAGTGCCTTGAAGATGCCTTCTATCTTGTGATGCTCGTTTTCGCCCTCTGCCTTGACATTGAGGTTCATCTTTGCCGCATCACTCAGACTCTTGAAGAAATGCTTGAACATCTCGGTTGGCATTTCGCCCACCTTCTCTCTGTGGAACTCGGCATCCCAAATCAGCCATGGACGGCCACCGAAATCCAATGCTACCTGACAGAGACAATCATCCATTGGCAGACTGTAGCCGTATCTTTCTATTCCGCGCTTATCACCTAAAGCCTGCAGCAGGCATTCGCCCAGTGCAATACCCGTATCCTCAATGGTATGATGCTCATCCACATAGAGGTCGCCCTTGGTATGGATGGTGAGGTCCATCATGCCGTGCTTGCCTATCTGTTCCAGCATGTGGTCGAAGAAACCGAGACCGGTAGAGATGTCGCATTTGCCTGAACCATCGAGATTTACCTTGATGTAGATATCCGTCTCCTTGGTGGTGCGCTTCACTTCTGCGATACGGTCACCGGCAAAGAGAATCTCGGCTATCTTGTCCCAGTCCATGCCATCCTTTCCGAGAATCAGACTCTTGCAACCCAGGTTTTCAGCAAGCTGGGCATCGGTTTCACGGTCACCGATTACATAACTGTTTGCCATATCGTAGGCAGGGTTATCGATGTATTCGGTCAGCATGCCTGTTCCTGGCTTGCGCATCGGCGAGTTATCTTCAGGGAAGTGGCGGTCGATGTGCTGCTTGGCGAAGTGGATGCCCTCGCTCTCCAGGGTCTGGATGATGAAGTTGTGTACTGGCCAGAAGGTGTCCTCCGGGAAGGAGTCGGTACCCAGTCCGTCCTGGTTGCTCACCATCACCAGCTCGTAGTCGGTGTGCTGGGCAATGAAGGCGAGATTGCGGAACACGCCCTTGGTGAATACCAGCTTCTCGAAGCTGTCAATTTGCTCATCCTCTGGTTCCTGAATCAGAGTTCCATCGCGGTCGATGAAGAGTAATCTTGTCTGTTTCATTTCTCTTATATATTATGTTAATACGATTAATATTTTTCTATCTCTGTAGTTGCCATTTTTTGACTTTCCTTCATTCTCTGTTTCTCTTCGTCTTGCACCTTGTAAGAGCCGAATTGATAGGCAAGTGAAATGCCGAGCCAGCTCAGGGCATAGATGATGAGCAGGAAGGTGATGGTGAACACCAGAAAGAGGAGTGGGGTGAAATAACCCGGCACACCGAGCGGGTCGCCATCAAGCGCACCGAGCTGTGAATAGAACTGTGCGATGATGAGGATGATGGAAGGCAGGGCTGCGATAAAGGTAGCGATGCCTACAATAATCATGCCGAGAAAACTGGTCAGAAAGAAACCTCCGAAGTGGCGGAGAATGCGGAGGAGGGATTTGCCTATCTTGCGCTTTTCGCCCTTAGGACACAGTTGCTTTCTTGGCAGGAGATGCCAGAATGATACGATAGCCATCACGATAGTGGCTCCGTAAATGATGGTTTGCAGAATGAACGAAGCCATCGGATTCACGGCTCCCCAATCGTGAAGCGGTTTGTTGGGGAGGAGGAAATAGAGTACGATAGCCAGCAATACTGCAAATGGAACATGGGTAGTCCATGTCTGTTTTACGAGTGATCTGAAGTCACTTGTTATGGTATCGTATGATGCTCTCATGCAGGCAGTTATGCTGCGATGCTTAAATAATTCATTTACTTCCATAACTATCTTGTTTTAATTTCTAATTATCGCTTTTGTATTTTTTTACCTTTTTACCCTTTTACTTTTTTACCTTTAAAAGTTTCTTCTGAATTCAGAGCAGGTAATGGCGGTAGCGATAGCCACATTCAGACTGTCGGCGGTAGCTCTACCTTCCGGAAAGTTAGGGATGAGCAGCTTGTGGTTCACCTTCTTTGCCAGGTCTGGCGAGATGCCTTTTCCTTCGTTTCCCATCACGATAAGTCCTCGGTTTTCGAGCTTTTGCTGATAGATGTTGTCGCCATCGAGCAGGGTTCCGTAAACGGGAACATCGGCAGGAAGTGATTCTACCAGTCCCAGCAGGTCGCCATATTCTACCTTCACTCTTGCTATGCTGCCCATCGTGGCCTGCACCACCTTCGGATTGTATACGTCGGCAGTATCCTGACTGCAGTAGATATGGGTGATGCCAAACCAGTCGGCGATGCGGATGATGGTGCCCAGATTGCCCGGGTCCTGAACGCCGTCGAGCGCCAGACTCAGTTCGCTGGTATTAATAGAGTAATCTCCTGATGTTGCCTGTTTGAATACTGCAAGCACCTGCTGCGGATGTTGCAGGAAACTCACCTTCTTCAGTTCTTCATCAGTAACCTCTATCACTTCGGTTTCAGCCCCGAAGTGTTTGCCCCGGAGCCATTCGCCGGTAGCCACAATCAGGTCGGCAGGTTGCAGAGCGAGCAGATCGTCTACCACCTTGAAACCTTCTGCCACGAACTTTCCTTCTTTATTTCTGTTCTTCTTCAGTTCGAGCGAACGTATGTACTTTATTTTATTCTTGCTAATCATTTATTTTTTGTCTATATGTGTGCAAAGGTAACATAAAATATAGACATTTCAAAATAAAAAGTGCTAAATATTTTGTATTTAATTTGTTTTGCATTATCTTTGCATATCAAAAACGATAGATATTTTGAAAAAAGAAACGATTTCATTACTTGCCTTGCCGCTGCTCATAGCATCTTGTTCTTCAAGTAAAATGGTGCCGGAAGGGGAGTATATATTAAATAAGGTAGAAGTGAAGAGCGACTCGGCAGGGTATAATGCCGGGGCGCTCAAGCAGTATGTGCGCCAGAAAGAGAAGCCGAAACTCTTCTCGCTCTTCAAGAATCCTTTCAGCAAGAAGCCTGTCATCTACGATACTTTGCAGGCGCGGCTCTCCTGTCAGGATCTGCTTACCGCCATGCAGAACCAGGGCTTCATGCATGCCGGGGTGTCGCTCTATACCACCAAGAAAGGAAAGAAACTGGATGCTACCTATCTGTTGCATCCCGGAGAACCTTTTATGATAGGTAAGGTGAAATATGAGGTGGAAGATGAACATATCCAGCAACTTCTGCATCTCGATAACCCCGATAATCAGCAGATTAAGCCGGGAATGAGATTTACGGTAGAAACATTGGATAATGAACGCAGGCGTATCTCCAGCCTTCTGACCAATGATGGCTATTTCCGCTTTCATAAAGATTTTATCCAGTTTTCTGCCGATACGATTGCGGGACAGAAGGATATCGCCCTGACGCTACACCTGATGAAGTATAAGGCAAACAGTAATGCTCCTGAGGTTGATCATACCCGATATGAAATCAGGAATATCAACTATCTGAGTAATGACAGCGACCGAATCCATCTGCGCCATCAGGTTTTGCTCAATGCCACTGCCCTCAGCGAAGGCCGTCCCTATAGTGCCGCCGCCTTGCAGCGCACCTATAACAACTTTGCCCGTCTGCAGGCGGTGAAGTATACCAATATCAGTTTCTCTGAAGTTCCTGACAGCAACCAGGTTACGGAGAACGGAATGGAGAGAGACAGCATCAGCCGGCAGATGGATTGCAATATCCAGATCAGTACCAACAAGCCTTCTACCATTGCCTTCCAGCCGGAAGGAACCAATACGGCGGGCGACTTGGGAGCTGCTGCTTCGCTCACTTATACCAACCGAAATCTCTTCAGAGGTAGTGAGCAGCTGAGCATAGAACTTCGTGGAGCCTACGAGGCCATTACCGGTCTGGAGGGGTATCAGGATCAGAACTATACAGAATATTCGGTTGAAGGCAAACTGGTTTTCCCTCGTTTCTTGGCGCCTTTCCTTTCAAGAAATTTCAGAAGAAGACAGACGGCAAACAGCGAGTTGTCGGCAAGTTGGAATCTTCAGAACCGTCCGGAGTTTCATCGCCGCGTATTCTCTACTGCCTGGCGTTATCGCTGGACAGAACCGCGTCATCACCTGGCTTGGCGTTTCGACCTGCTCGATCTCAACTATGTTTATATGCCATGGATATCCGAGACATTCAAGAGAGACTATCTCGATAATGCAGAAAACAGAAATGCCATCCTCCGCTACAATTACGAAGACCTGTTTATCATGAAGATGGGTTTCGGTTTGAGTTATAGCGATGGGGTAGATGCTGTGCGAGTGAATGTAGAGAGTTCGGGCAATCTGCTGAGTGGTGTTTCCAAGGCATTCGGTTTCAAGGTGAACAGCCAGGGGCAGCGTACATTATTTAATATAGCTTATGCCCAATATGCCAAGTTTGATGTAGATTATACCCATCTGATGCAGTTTGATAAGCGCAATGCTCTGGCGCTGCATGCGGGTATCGGTGTGGCTTATCCTTACGGCAACAGTACGGTGTTGCCTTTTGAAAAGCGTTATTTCTCGGGTGGTGCCAACTCGGTAAGAGGTTGGGGCGTAAGAGAATTAGGTCCGGGCAAGTTTAAGGGAACTGACGGCAGAATAGATTTCATCAACCAGACGGGTGATGTGAAGCTCGACTTGAATGCCGAATATCGCACTTCGCTCTTCTGGAAGTTTGAGGGCGCAGCGTTTATCGATGCCGGTAATATCTGGACACTTCGCAATTATCAGGATCAGCCTGGCGGCCAGTTCAAGATAGATGAATTCTACAAACAGATAGCTGTAGCCTATGGCTTAGGTCTCAGGTTGAATTTCGATTACTTCATTCTCCGTCTGGATATGGGTATGAAGGCAATCAATCCAGCTTACGGAACGAAGGAAGAGCATTGGGCGATTATCCACCCGAAACTAGACCGCGATTTCGCCTTCCATTTCGCAGTCGGTCTGCCGTTCTAAAAAAGAGTTTTCTGAACTTTCGCATGTGGGGAAGTTAAGGGAAGTTAGGGAAGTTAGAGGGAAGTTAAGGGACAAATGTCCTAAGTTTAAGCTAGAAGACTATTGTCTCTTAACTTCCCGAACGACCATAGGGAGTGATAACTTCTTTAACTCCTTTAACTTCTGAACTGGCGAAACTCCTTACTTTTTTCAAGGCAATTTTTCCAACTTAATCTTCCAGAGCCCCTTTTCCATACACATCGGCAGTTGGAAATCGGCCTGTTCTATGAGCTGCGGATCCTGCCCGATGCTGTCCATCTGCAGAAAATTATGAACCGTAAGGGTTATGGTGGCACTTGTTTCATCGTCACCGAAATCAATATCCGTAATCTCGATGCTGGCATCCTCCGGTTTCTGGCGCAGCAGTTCCACGTCGGTCTCGTTCACATTACTTGCAGCATAGCGCAGCCAGCGCTCCGATTCCTGGGTACAATACTTCACGGCTTTCTGGAAATGCCAGTTGAAATAATAGTTGGCAAACGAATCAACATCAGCCTTCAGCTGGTCCTCGCTGCCTTCGTGAGGTTCACAGCCCGAAAGGCTGAATATACTTGTGCTCATGCATGCCACAGCTATGCATAAACCTATCATCGACTTCTTCATCATGATTCTCAAATCTTAAAAATTCTATTTTTTTGCGATATTTCGGCACAAAGATAGTAAAAAACTTTGTAATAAGAATCTTTTTTGCTAACTTTGCATGGAAAATAACAATTAAAATGCTGAAATTTATATCCTTTGGCAGTGGAAGTAGTGGCAATTGCTATTATCTTTACACTGATACGGATTCGATACTGATAGACGTAGGAGTAGGAATAAGAATATTAAAGAAGCATTTCCATAACTATGGACTTCGCTTCGAGGATGTGCATCACGTCCTCATCACACATGACCACGCCGACCATGTAAAGTCGGTGGGGAGTCTGAGTACTGACTATCATCTACCGGTATATACGACCCGTAAAGTACATCAAGGCATCGAGCGCAACTATTGTGTTCGAAAGAAGATAGAGCCTAACCATGCTCGTGTGATAGAGAAGAACGTAACTTTCACACTGGGCGAGTTTAAGATTACCCCGTTCGGCGTACCCCACGACAGTACCGACAATGTTGGCTATTTCGTGGAGTGTGGAGGTGTGAACTTCTGTCTCATCACCGATGTGGGTCATATTACCGAAGAGATGCACGACTTTATCGGCCGTGCCAACTATCTTGTGCTCGAGGCGAACCATAGTGTAGAGATGCTCCAGCAGGGTCATTATCCCCAGTATCTGAAGGAGCGCATTCTGGGAGATAACGGTCATCTGAGCAACGACGATTGTGGTGAGGCGCTTGCCAATTATGCTACACCGGAGCTTCATCACGTCTGGCTCTGTCATCTCAGCGAGGAGAACAACCATCCTGAGCTGGCACGCAAAACCGTGGAGCAGATCCTGCGCAGCAAAGGCATCATAGCCGGCAAGGACTTCCAACTGGAAGTATTGAAGCGCAAGACACCGAGCGAAATCTATAACCTGGTGTAAGGCAGGTGTTCAATTTTAAAAAAGGTAGGGGGTGTGTCATAAGCCACGCCCCATACGCCCTGAAAGGGCAGAAGCCCCTAGCCCAGGGCAGCGCCCTGGGTAATTACGGACACAAACTTGTCGCCCTGTAAGGGCAAAAGCTTTAAAATACAGGACAATATACAAAGCTTTTGCCCTTACAGGGCGTCTCATTGATTGCTATATTATACCCAGGGCGCTGCCCTGGGCTAAGAGCTTTTGGGCTTTCAGCCCGTCCTCGGCTGCCATTATTTAGGCTTAAGCCACACCCTCATTTCATGAATACGAAATAAACGGCTGCAATCAGGCAGCAGAAGGCTGCGAAATGATTCCAGTGCAATCCCTGTCCCTGGAAGAGGATATTGGCGATGATGGCGAAGACGATAAGCGATACGCATTCCTGAATCACTTTGAGCTGGACCAGATTAAATGGTCCGCCATTATCCACGAAACCGATGCGGTTGGCTGGTACCTGACAGCAATATTCGAAGAAGGCGATGGCCCAACTGAAGGCGATGACACCGATAAGAGGCCAGTTGCTGCTCACGCCCGTTTGTTGCAACTTGAGGTGTCCGTACCAAGCCAGCGTCATGAAGATGTTGCTCAGCACCAATAATAATATAGTATACAATCCGTTCATAATCTTATCTTTTTTGCGGGTGCAAAGGTAATATATTTTTTTTAACTCTCCAAATTTCAGGGAAGTTTCATTTCGTTTTTGTTTTGATATGGCTGTTCTTGGCAGATAAATCTCCGATGTTCTGATATTTATCTCCGAAAGATAAGTGTGCTGTTTGCGTATGACCAGTAGGCTGTTTGGGGCGAACAGCCGACTGGCGGATTAGAGAACAGTAGGCTGTTCCTATAAGACAGTCATCGCAGATAGGAAAACCAGATATCCCAATCCTATCAATATGATTTATGTTTAGCATTCTGCAAAAATCTCTTCACTCATCCACTTCTTTCCAATCTATCAATCCCTTGCCTGTTTCATCGAGTTCCACGGCTAGGGCGATGACCTTGCGCTTGTCTGCCTTGAATGGTTCGGTGTAACTCTTTTCCTTTATCTGGCTCTCGGCAGCAGAAATGCCGCCATTGTTCGATAGCTTCAGCTCCAGGACATAGATGAAGGATGGAACCTCCACAATCATGTCTATCCTGCCAGTGGCCAGCATTCTCTCTACTTACACCCTAAAGCCCAAGGCTCTGAATATCGTGCTCATTATCAGTCGGTAACGCTCCTCCATATCCATGCTCGCCATTTTCTTGTTGCTGTATGGAACATCGGCGATAAGAGCCTTTAATGCCTTCTTGGCTTCAGCGGTATTGCCGTCCTGCATCATTTTTCTGAGGAAGCTCTGCGCAGAAACCACTTCCGAATTCGACTTCATGGTCAAGGCAGGAACCACTACCTGGTATAATGCCTTGCGAACTTCAAAGTTAGGGAAGCCCAGGATGTAAACGCCCTCGTCGTAACCCTTAATAGTGAGATAACCCGACTGATAGAGGAAGAGCTCGGCTCCGCCATTTACCACATCCGATGTCTCCAGGGTATCGCCCTCGATGAAGCAATGGTCAAAGTATTCCATCCTCATCTCCATATTATCCACGAACTTAGGCAATAGGGAAGTGGCGCCTGATGAAGCCCAGTAATTTCTCAATTTTCTATCCGACAGGGCATTGATAAGGCTGAATGGGTTGAAAATGTCCACCATATTATCGCTGCAGAAATGATATCCATCGTAATAAGCCGTGAGCTGCTTCAGCGTCTCCTCCGGAGTCCATCCGTTTTCTTCACCCATCGCCTCAATCTCCGGCATGAAGTTTTCGGCAACTTCCTGCTTTGAAATACCGCAGATGGTAGTGTATGGTGCATCAAAGCTGATGTTGCTCAGGTTGTTGAGCACGGAGAAGAGGGAGATTTGAGTGAACTTGGTGATGCCCGTGATGAAGACGAAGCGCTCGTGCTCGTCCTCTTTTTTCAAGACGGCAAACACGGACTTGTAGATGGCTGTGCAGGCATCATGCTCTGGAGTCTTCCAAGAATGCTGCAATGGAGAATCATACTCGTCGATAAGAATAACCGTCTGTTTTCCGGTCTTCTGGAATATTGTTTCGATGATGTTCTGGAAACGGACAGCAAGGGAAACCTCCGGGCGCACCGCTACTTCATACTTCTGTTCGAGTTTATAGAAGGCGTCGTCGAGATAGGAGTTGAGTTCTTCGGGTGTTGCACCTCCGCAACTCATGTCGAGTCGAATGACGGGATAGCAGGTCCATTCTTTCTCCAACTCCATCACCTTCAATCCTTCGAAGAGTTCCTTTTCCCCCTCGAAGTAAGCCTGGAGTGTATCCACGAGAATGGACTTACCGAAGCGGCGTGGGCGGCTTAGGTAATGATAAGTCTTGTTGCTATGAGCAAGTCTCCATACCATATCAGTCTTGTCAACATATAGGTATCCTTCTCTTCTTATTTTAGCAAAAGACTGGATGCCTACCGGCAATCTTCTATCGTTCATTTCTGTCATAATCAAATCTCCTATGTTTTCAGGATAGCTTTTTGCGAGTAATCCTCTTTCCATAAATTCTTTTTGCAAAGATACGATGAATATTTTGATTTTGCAAGAAAAATGGGGGATAATATAAAAAAGGTGGCGAATCTTTTTGTTATCTCTGATTTTTGCAGTATCTGGATTGATTCGCATAATCCTTTAAATTTCAGTGTTCTCAGCCATTTTCTTTCAGATTTTCTTGCGAGTTCCAATCTTTCTTCGTATCTTTGCTGTGTCAGTTATTCATTTTTAAAAGGAGCAATATGATGGTACATCGAGATAAGATATTATGTTTTTTGGTTTTATTCTGCTGCTTCTTTGCACATACTCCTCTGCAAGCCCAGCAGCCACGCAAAAAGGTGGGGCTCGTTTTGGGTGGAGGTGGTGCCAAGGGTGCGGCTGAAGTAGGTGTTCTCAAGGTGCTGGAAGAGGCTGATATTCCTGTAGATTATATTGCCGGAACCAGTATCGGTGCCATCGTGGGCGGACTCTATGCCATCGGCTACGATGCTGCGGATATTGATAGCCTCTACCGTAACCAGAACTGGCTTTTCCTTTTGAGCGACCAGGTGAAACGTGAATCGGAGACTTTTCTTTCTAAAGAAGAAAGGGAGAAATATATCGTTCATATTCCTCTTTCCAAAGAGAGGAAGGTTTCGTTGCCTACCGGTTATGTGAAGGGGCAGAATATCTTTAACCTTTTCTCTAAACTTACCGTGGGGTATCATCAGGTGGATGATTTCTCCAACCTACCTATTCCTTACCGTTGCGTGGCGGTAGATCTGGTAGAAGGCAAGGAGGTCGTGTTTTCATCGGGCTCGTTGCCATTGGCGATGCGTGCCAGCATGTCGATACCGGGCGTGTTTGCTCCGGTAGAATGGAAAGGAAAGATGCTGGTGGATGGCGGCGCCTTGAACAATCTGCCGGTTGATGTGGCAAAGGAAATGGGAGCGGATGTGATTATCTGTGTAGATTTGAGTACCGGTTGGAAGAAGAAGGAAGAGCTGAAATCGGCTTCTTCTGTTGTAGAACAGCTCATAAGTATGATGGGGCAGAACAAATACAGGAAGAATATGGCTGAAGCCGATCTTTATATCAATCCTTCTCTGAAAGGTTATTCGGCAGCCAGTTTCCAATCTGAAGCCATTGATACGATGATACAGCGGGGAGAACAGGCTGCCCGTCAGAAATGGGATGAGCTGATGGCTCTGAGAAAGTATATCTATGCTGATGCTTGTGATTCTGTAGCCTCTGATGATACATTACAGGATAAACGCCTCAAACTGCCGAAACATTCTCAGACGGAAGCTTATCATATAGGAAGCATCCGGATAGAAGGCATCAGCGGAGAGGAGGAAAAGTGGATTAGAAAGAAAATTGCTTTACGGGAGAATTCGGAAGTCAGTCCTGAGGAGATAGATGGCACACTTGCCATGCTCAGAGGACTGAATATCTTTTCGCGTGTAGAATACAGACAGTCTAACGAGGAACCTTATGACCTGGTATTTATGCTGGAACCCAACGAATCGAGAAGAATCAGTGTAGGTGCACGTTTTGATACGCAGGATTTGGCGAGCGTCATTGCTCAGATATCCAATAACCAGCAGTTTTCTACTCGTCATCATTATGCCTTTACAGGACGCATTTCCCGTAATCCATATCTGGAAATGAAATATGCCTATGGCAACCTTTTCGGAGCGAAAATTGGCATTTCCTATCGTATGGCTCATTATGATTTCGACCTTTATGCGGACAAGCATAAGTTGGATGCCCTAGAGTTTCTTTCGCATTCTTTCGCTGGATTCTATACCCGCGATATCGGTAATTTCAGATTGAAATCGGGAGTGCAGTTTGATTATTATCATTATCATTCTGATATGTTCGAACGCGACGGAAGCATCCAGACACGTTCGTCAGACCATTTTCTGAACTACTTTGCATCTGTTGTGATGGATACTTACGACCGCCGCTATTTCCCGACCCGTGGCAGCCGCATTCAGGTTCAGGGCATTCTGCATACGGATGACGGAATACATTATGCCGATGGTAATCCTTTTGGCGAGGCTGCTTTTCAAGGAGAATGTGCCGTACGTCTCAATTCCAGATTCTATCTGCTTCCTAAACTCAAAAGTCGCTTCTTGTTTGGCAGTTCCGTACCAGCCATTTATCAGAATTATGCAGGTGGAGTAGCTGATGGTTACTATCTGCCTTGGCAGGTGGCATGGGAGAGTGCGCAGCATGTTCATCTGCTGGAGCGCAATGTGGTGACAGGTCAGCTCGGTTTCCGTTATCGGGTAAAAGGTAAGTTCTACCTTACTGCCTTGGGAGAGTATGGCAAGGAAGCCCGCAAGTTTTCCCATATTCTCATTGGTGATGATTTGTGGGGAGGAGCCTTGCGGGCATCCTATGATTTCGTATTGGGTCCGGTAAGCATTCAGGCTAATTATTCTAGCTTGGGTAAGAATGTTGGATTCTATATCAATGCAGGATTCGTATTCTGATTTCCTTAATTGCTGCCCATATAATAAATAAGGTGGGGTTTCTCTTTGCCGAACAAGAATAAATCATTACCTTTGCAGCTGTTTAGAAAACATATAGAATGTATTTTGCAATCTTGAATTTTAGAATATAATAAATAAAAAGAGAGAATAAGATGAAACTGAGATTTTTGAAATCGATGCTGCTGCTCTTCATCCTGCCTTTGCAGATGCTGGCGGCAGAACTGGGCGTGGCTGGTAAGCAACTGGCTGCATTGCCTGGAGTAAGTAACGTGGAAACGCTGAAAAGTACGCATTTCCCGGAAAAGTATGTGTTCTTTATCAAGCAACAGCTCGATGCCAAGGATGCATCCAAGGGCTATTTCGAACAGAGGGTAGTGCTCTGCCATAGAGGATTCGACCGTCCTACCGTGCTCGTGACTGAAGGATATAATGCCAACTATGCGTTGCGCGAAGGATATATCGAGGAACTTTCCAAGCTCTTCGATACGAATATCATTACCGTAGAGTACCGTTATTTCGACAAGTCGATGCCTAGTCCTTGCAACTGGGATTATCTTACCGTTGAGAATTCGCTCTATGATCTGCATCATGTAAACCAGACCCTGCATGCGATGTACAAGGGAAAATGGATTGCTACCGGCATCAGCAAGGGTGGACAGACTACGATGTTCTACCGTTCTTACTTCCCTGATGATGTAGATATTTCTGTGCCATACGTGGCTCCGCTCAACAAGGGTGTGGAGGATGGACGACATGAGAAGTTCCTGCAATATCAGGTATCAACCAAGGAAAACCGACAGAAGGTGCTCGATTTCCAGTTGCTCCTTTTCAAGCGAAAGGCTGCGTTGCTGCCAATGTTCGAGAAATATTGCAACGATAAGAAATATGTATTCAATGCTCCGCTGGCAGAGATTTTTGATTACTCTGTATTCGAATACGCCTTTGCTTTCTGGCAGTGGGGAGAAGACATCAACAAGATTCCTGCAAGAGATGCTGATGACAAGACGGTGTTTGATTACTGGATTAATATGTGTGAGCCTGACTATTTCACCAATTATAATGCCACAGCCTCGTTTGATGTGCAGGCAGCCCGGGAGTTGGGTTATTACGGCTATTATACCAAACCATTCAAGAAATATCTCAGTATCAAGACAGCTAAAGGCTATCTGAAGAAACTGATGGTACCAAAGGGAGCAGAAAACGTGAAGTTCTCGCCAGCACTCTATAATCATACGGTAGAGTTCCTGACCAAGAATGATCCGAAGATGGTTTATATTTATGGTGATATCGACCCATGGGGAGCTTCGGGCATTTACGGCTTGCCTTTCACCAAGAACAAGAAGAACCTGCATGTTTATATGTGTCATGGCGGTTCGCACAAAACTCGCATCTTGTCGTTCCCAGAGCCTACAAGACAGGAAATCATCAGTCTGATAGGTAGTTGGCTGAAGGAATAATGCTTCCATGAACCAATCATAATGGATAAAATGAAAGATTTTTTCAAAAAATATCCATAAAAATTTGGTGGTTTCAGAAAAATGTATTACCTTTGCAATCGCTTTTGAAAACAAAGCTTTTTGCAGAGGCACCCTTAGCTCAGTTGGTAGAGCAACTGACTCTTAATCAGTGGGTCTAGGGTTCGAATCCCTAAGGGTGTACAAAAAACTCCGGAGAATCAATCTTGGTTCTTCGGAGTTTTTTTGTATCTATGCCCGGCATGGAGTAACCACGGCTCCATGAACGATGGTAAGATGTCACAAATTTGCCGAATTTGAGAAAAAATAAATAAGATTGTCTTGCTTTTTCTGTTTTTTATCGTATCTTTGCAACTGATGAATAGAACAGACTTGACACAAGGTAGCATCTGGGGGAATATCACGACCTTTCTGTTACCTTATATTCTGGCTTATTTCCTACAGATTCTCTATGGTTTGGCCGATCTTTTCGTGATAGGTAGATATTGTAATGTGGATAGTACTACGGCAGTATCTAATGGTGCGCAGGTAATGTATTTTGTTACTTGCGTAGTCATTGGTCTGGCTATGGGTACCACGGTTAATACGGCTCATGCTATCGGTACAAAGGATCAGCATAGGGCTTCCCGGGTTATTGGTAATACTGCTACCATGTTCTTTACCTTGAGTATTTTGCTGGCGCTGGTGTTGCTTTGTTGCCGTGATGGTATTGTCCGATTGATGGATACGCCACCTGAGGCTGTGGAAGGTACCCGTGATTATCTCATGGTATGCTTTATCGGCATTCCGTTCATCATGGCATATAATGTGATAGCCTCAATTTTTCGTGGGTTGGGCGATTCGAAGAGTCCGATGTATTTCGTAGCTGTGGCTTGTGTGGTGAACATCCTTCTCGACTTTTTCTTTATCGGATATCTGGGGTGGGGAGCCCGAGGTGCGGCATTGGGTACTACCTTGTCGCAAATGTTCAGTGTGATGGTAGCCCTCCTTGCTATCAGGCGTCATCGTGAGGTATTTGATGTTCACAGACATGATTTCCGTCCGAACCGTCAGACGGTAAAAAGTATTCTGAAGATAGGTTTCCCGATAGCCATGCAGGATGGTTTCATCCAGTTGGGCTTTCTTGCCATTGCCGTAATTGCCAATGGACGAGGTGTGTATGATGCCGGTGCTGTGGGCATCGTAGAGAAGTTTATCGGTCTGGTTTTTATTCTTCCTTCTGCTATGCTGTCTACCGTTTCAGCCATCTGTTCCCAAAACTATGGTGCAGGCAATGTAGACCGTGTGCTTAAAACTTTGCGCTGTTCGCTTGTCATCATCTTTGGTTATGGCATTCTGATGATTGCCGTTTGGGAGATTTTCCCAGAGGTGGCAGTGGGTATCTTTACCGATGATCCTGTTGTAGTAGAAAAAGGAGCCGTTTATCTGCAGGGATATATTTATGATTGCCTTTTTGCCGGCATTCACTTCTGCTTCTCAGGCTTGTTTACAGCCTGCGGCTATTCCATCATCTCTTTTGTTTATAATTTCCTGTCGGTCATCCTGGTAAGAATTCCGTTGGCTTATCTTGCCTCAGAGATGTATCCGGATACGCTCTATCCTATGGGTATCACGACGTGGTTCGGTTCGCTGTTCTCTGTTATCATCTGTGTGGTTGTATACCGCTGGATGGTCAAGCATCATAAGTTCAGTCATTCCATCGTTGCTTCCTGATACAGGCAGGATTATTCTTTTAACAGCTGTTTTCTGAATGCACTAGGAGACATTCCCGTCTTTTGTCTGAAGAGGCGGGCGAAATGGTTGGGATAGCTGAAGCCCACTTCTTTGCAGGTGCCGTAGCTGCGGCTCTTTATGTTGCCGGTGATGGCCCATGAAACAGGATAAAACATGTATCAGAAGCAATAATTTCGCCAACTGCCACAACGAATTTGGGTCAACTGCCACAGCGGAATTGGGTCAACTGCCACAACGAAAATGCGCCAACTGCCACAACAAAAATGCGCCAACTGCCACAATAGAATAGAAAAGCAACAAAGTTTAACCATTTTATTTACTTGATATTCAATAAAATATATTATTTTTGCATCAGAAATTAAAAATGAGATTTTATGAAAGAATATAAAGCAAGAATTAAGTAAAATCGATACCGATAAGATGAAGTCCCCATCTTTCAAAATGGTGCTGACTGGTGTCGGTAAATATGCCTACCAGCGTCCGCAGGACGGCGTATATGTTGTGCCGGTAGGGTGCTTGAGAGATTAGAAATTTATTTTTTGTTTCTTTTCTCATTAATGCCACGTTATGATGTTGACTATAGATGATAGTCATTAGATAAGGATAAAAGTAACCACTCAGCCATATTTAAAAAGATGACAGAGTGGTTACGTTTGTTTTTATTTGCTTCCCTTACTGCGATTGCATTGTCGGCAAAGCATTTGGCAATTTTTGATGTCGGTTCTTCCACCTTCTCGCCAAGGCTTGATGTGGTCGCCCTCCATTAATTCAAAGTCAAACTCTTTGCCACAGATGGCACATTTATGGTTCTGTTTTTCCCATATTGCCTTCTTTACCTTATCCTTGAAAGTTCGAAGATCCAGATAACGTTCATCGCCAGTTAACACGTAAGGAATAATTCCATTCGGCTTCTGAATCTCATCATCACCGATAAGATCAGTAATTCTTGCCTCCATTGCCTTGATATCCAATGGCTGTTCATGATACTTGTCATAAAACAAAGCCCAATCCACTCCCTTCATGATGATTTTAAATTTCTTCATATTGAAAGTAGATATAGCCCAATTCAGTACGTTTTGAAAATAAGTCCAAAGAGGAATGGCATTCTTGTCATGTTGATGAACAGCCATATAACCAACGGCACTTTGTGGCTTTCCATTGCGAGTTTCATGATCAGCCATCCACTCTAAAGCCTTTTTGAAAAAGTCTTGGCGAATAGGTGAACCATTTACCAAATCCTTACCTAGCTTATAAGCTCCGCATTTGCTTTTGGAGAAATGATGTTTTGCATCACTAACGAAAGGACCTGCATAAACTGCATTGCGGATTTCCTGCTCATTCAATGGTTTGCCGGCTATATTGATGGTCTTGAACCATTCCAGCTTTTCTGACTCCTTGCCTTCGCAAACATATACAGTCAGCTTATAGTCGAGAATTTTCTTCTGAATATCAGCTGTTTGATTAAAGAAATTCTTAAAATCTAAAGCAAACAATCCAGCTACGTATTCACAAAGTGAAAGTGTGCGTTGCTGTCCGTCCATTACCTCATAAGGACATTCTGCATCATCACTTCTCTTCACCCAATACATCACATTGAGCGGATATTCATTAAGCACGGTGTTGATGACGGCACGTTGTTCGGCTTCGTTGTAGATGAACTCTCGCTGATAAGGTGGACGGATATCCAAAAGACCATCATAGCCACGTACTCCTTGTTCTTCATTGTTGATGTAACCTTTGGTTATCTCGCCAACGGTTACTTCCAGTTGTTTAATTGTCATCATAATGTTTGTGGATGTTTGTTACGGATAATGATTCTGGCATATGGCAATATGATTTTACCATTTTTCTCAATATAAAGCGAATTCATGTTTGCTGTAACATGCGCTTTATTTCCTTGTGCTCTTAGTTTGTCTATTGTTTTCTGTCCCATAGTTTTTATACCTGCTTCTCGACACCAATCCGTATCACAAGCATTACCTATGATTTCGAATTGCTCAGGATTATACTTGTCCATAAATGTAACAGGAACTCCCATTAAGCCATCATAATCTCTAGGAATGTCTCCTGTCTTGTTTATATCAATTGCATCATAATTACTATATGATGGATAGTCTTCTGACGAGTAAGAACAGACTAAATCCATAGTTTCATGACGTTTGGCAATTTCCATGTTAGTAAACCAATTGACGCCAGATACACGGATCATTTTTTCTTTATGGTTGCCCGATTTAGCAACATCGTCATATGGGGAATAAAAATGAGCAGCTGCCCCCTTAAATCCATAGCCTAACCAAACTTTATTTTCTTTAATTAGCGGAAACACCTCTTTATATTTTATAGCATTTTGATGTCCTACTATCAAGAACTTCTTGTCATATTCCATTAACTGCCCAATATACTCTCGGAACAAAGAGAATGGAGGATTTGTAACTACGATATCTGCTTCTTTCAGGAGTTCTATGCATTCGTTTGAACGGAAGTCACCAGTCTTCAATATAGACATCACGTTCTTGTCGTTCTCCAAAAGATAACGGACATCCGACAGGTCAACAGCCCCATCTCCGTTTTCATCTTTTACTTCCGTAATCTCCACCTTGTAAGCAATTTTTTTTGGTTCTTCATCACCAAAGCCTTCAAAATGGAGCATGAGTTCATTACCCGTTACAGGAGAACCATTATAACAGGTACAGATAAGTTTCTTCAAACCCAACTGGTTGAAACGAAGAGCAAAATACTTAAAGAAATTGCTTTCGTAGGGATCATCACAATTGCAGAGTACCACCTTCCCACGGAAGTGCTGCCAATAGTGCTGCAATTCTCGCTCAATATCAGAAAGTTGAGTATAGAACTCATCCTTCTTCGCCACCTTAGCGGCATTCAGATTTTTGTTTGCCATATACTTTTGATTGATAGTTATAAGACAAGACATCTGCAAACAACTATCAATCCGCTAAGACGCAAAAAAGGGGCGTGATGCCTCTTATCGCGTTTAGCACGGGGCGGCGTCGGATGGAGCCCCAGATCTACCATAAGAATGCATCACGCCTATAGCGTGTTTGCATTGCTTTACTTGGTAGATAAGGGGCTTCATACGAAACGTATATATACGAGCCACCTATCACATATTATTTCCGTGCTTGTTATTCCAAATGAGTTTCCGACGCTCTTGGCTAAACGCGAAATAATAGCGAATGCTTTTTTTATCAACGATGTCTTGGAAAAGGCTTCCGCCAAATCCGTTGGCAAAGGTACAAAGAATAATTGAGATTATTGTAAGTTTCTCTGAAAAAGTTTTCGAGAAAAGCGTTTTTCAATCTCTTCCGCATTTTATTATCTTCTCCAGGACCCATAAAAAGTCCAATAAATTCTTTAAAAGTGTAGAGTTTTGTTCTTTTCTACGACTTAAAAAATGTTATTTTCTTTTTTGTTATCAAGAAAAAGTAGTAACTTTGAAGAAAATTTAAAATAGTTTTAATTATGAGTATAAATATTGATGAATTTCGCGTTTTGCGAACATTGTCAGATGGTGAGCAACATGATAAAGCTCCAAAAGGATTAACTGATGCTCAGTTCTGTATTGCAGTACAATTGCTCAAACAGAAAAATTTGATATATGCTGCTTTTGAGGAAGGAGGAAAAGTCATTTCTTCCAAGATTAATATGGCCGGATGTGCTGTATTGGATGCTTTAACAGAACTAGAAAAGGCAATCCTTAATCATGCTCTTTATGCAAGAAACATAAGAAAATGCGACTACGAAATTCTTCTCGATTTAAAAAATAATGGTTCTAATGCTTTTTCCAAAGAAATTAAGGATGATTCCAGCTTTTTTAAAAGAATTTCTCTTTTGCGCCGAGATAAAATGGTAACTTATAGTTATGATTATTATAGTTTGGCTGATAAAGGTTACGAACTTATAAAGGCAATAGAATATGAGGTTAATGAGGCTTTATCGAAGAAAAATATTCAAGTGCCTGGTTTTATAGAGCCAGATGCAGATATACAGGATAGTTTTGCGGATTCAGCAAATCAAGTAGAGCAGAAAAGCAAAACACAATCAGATAAAACTTCTGATATATGTATTAAGGGAGGACGTTTGTCTGGTTTCATGAAAGTTATAAAAGCAATGTGTGATGCTAATTATTTTGAGAAAAAAGATGGTGGCAAAGTTAATCAGGGTGATGTAATGGATCTGATGAGTGAAGCTTTTCACTCCGACCAATTGAACGGCAAAAATTATTCTTCTCTTTTAAATAAATGCGTTAAAGCTACAGAAAATACCTATTTTAATACTTTCGTGGAGTTGGAAGATAAAGCAGAAACTTTTTATAAGGCTTGTCATGATAGAGCAAAAAATAAAGACTGAGTTTTTTAACTCTTTAAAGTAGTTGAAGAGCAGGCTGAAAGCTAAAAAAGCTGAGCCTATATACAATTAGTAATGCGTCCTATAATTATAGGGCGCATTATTATGATGTTGAAAAGATCTAGAACGCTGCCCAGGACTAGAAGTTGCTGCCAGTTCTGGGCGTATGGAAGTTATAGGAAATCTACTATTAAAGTTTAATTTATTTTAAATTTTTGGTAAGGTTTTGGTAAGGTGCTTGCAACCTTACCAAGGCCTGTTGTAATTTTGCCGGCGAGATTTAGTTCTCATCGGCTTTTTTTGTATTCAATAAACTGAAGACAGATGGAGTTGATAAAATGAAAATCTCTAGGGCTTATTGGATATCGTTCGTTGTATTCACTTAAGTCCAGCAGGCAGACAAGCATCCTGACTAGGAAGCTAGAGGACTTGGACTATCTGAATGCAAATTGCTTCATAGACGGAAGGATTAATACCAAAATATAATATGCAAAAGGTATTATCTATCGGAGAAATCCTCAATGAGTATTTACTCCACAGCAACGCCCCTCTGGCTGCGGCTTATCGCAAGCACGTGCAGGAGATGATGGCAAGTAATGAATCTGTTGATTATATCAAGAAAGGAGGACGGTATGATTAATATAGATTCTAAACAGAAATTGGATGAATTCATGGCTCAGGAAGCTCAGCAGCAGACTGAATCCCAGAAACAGGCTCAGGCTCTTGCTCCAGGGGCTGCTCAGCAGCAGGACAAGCCTAGCTTTGTCAAAGTGTCTCCTTTCAATGACTACCGGTTAGAAGGACTGAAGATGGATCCACCGAAGGAACTTTGTCCCCATATTCTGGTGGAGCATGAGACAACGATTCTCTTTAGCGGCCCGGGTGTGGGTAAAACAGTCCTCGCCATTCAGATAGCTATCGAGTTGGCTGAACAGGGAAAGCGAGTGCTTTATGTCAACTTTGAGCTTTCGCAGCTACAATTGGCTCTGAGATATCCCAACAAGGATAGTCCTGATACACTCTACCACGCTAGCATCGATTATACCAAGATGCACGATGTTACCGACCAGAGCATGATTCTTTCTGAGATTGAGCGAATGGCACTGGAACTGAATATAGAGGTGATAATCATAGATAACTTTACCAATCTCTGTATCAATTCTAAGGAGGCAGCTGAAGCTGGAAAAATCATGCAGCAACTGGTAGCTATGCGTATGACTCACAACTGTACCATGCTCATCCTTGCCCATGTGCCTAAGCGTAAGCCGGGTGATCCACTTACAATAGACGACTTGGCTGGTAGTAAGCTTCTCAGTAACCTTGCCGATAACGTAATTGGTTTCAACAAATCGAGAAAGGACAAGAACATGCGCTACCTCATTCAGCTGAAGTATCGTTCTCTCCCAATCGAACTTGATTTCAAGAACGTGCAGGAACTTACGTTGACCAGTTCTGACGGATGGCTCCATTTCGAATATGGAGGCTATGATGAAGAACGAACTCATCTGCCAAGATCACGAGATGAAAGGGCAGAACTGGAGCGTGACATCGTGAAGGAACTCAAGCAGCCTAATGGCTCTTCTTATCGGGAAATTGCTGACAAACTGGGTACCAGTTTGAGTATGGTTCAGCGTGTTGCCAAGAGCAATAACTTGAACAGAAAAGGCAAATAAGCCTTACAAGAAGTAAGTATTTGTATCAGGGATGTATCATTCCGATTTTTGATACAAAATGATACTTAATTAATTGATATAGACATAGTTAGACTGTATCATGAGTGATACAGCTGCTGTATCTGATACAAAGGGAATGTATCATCTTTGATACATAATAACCTTCTGAATATCAGTAGATTAATGATTGTTTTGTATCGATTCGGAAATGATACACTCTGATACATTTTTTTATATTTAAATTTCAGAAAAAATGAAGAATGATATAAGATTTATTTTGGAGCGCTATCATGCCGGTGGAGCCAACCGTTATGTCTGCCCTCAATGTGGACGCAAGAAGTGCTTTACACGATATGTAGACCTGAAAACGGGCGAGTATGTGGCTGACGACTGTGGTAGATGCGACCATACGGCATCCTGCGGCTATCATTATCCACCACGTCAATACTTCCATGATCATCCGGAACTTAGCTGCAGGGAAGATTACCAGACGGAATACGTAAACGGTAAACCCTTGCTGGGATTGGGAAACAGGAGACAGGACTCAGATAACACCCTGAACGTTCATAAGAACAGACTGATGATGCAACCGCAGGATAGGCGACAGACCGAGTTCTTCAGCCCCGAATGGGTACAGAAGGCTATGCTGAGGCAGAGTGCTTTCGGCATGTGGCTTGAAGGCCTGAACATCGGTGGTGATGCCCGGCAGGTGCTAGCCGATTATTGTGTGGGAGGTACTGCCCGGGACGTCGTTGTGCAGGGGGTGAACTATGGCAGGGCAGTGGTGTTCTGGCTGATAGACGAACAGCAGCGGGTGCATGATGCCAAGCTGATGGCTTATCGCAATGACGGTCATCGGGTACAGGGATGGGCCAACACCATGCGTTCCATCTGTGAACGTTCTCATGTAGGACCGCAACTTCAGAATACCGAAAAGGTGCTCTTTGGACAGCATCTGCTTCCCCGCTATCCCGATAAGACGGTATGCATCGTGGAGAGTGAGAAGACATCGCTTATCTGTGCCTGCCGCTATCCGCAGTACCTGTGGCTGGCAACGGGCGGATGTGGAAATCTGCAGACCGATAAGCTGATACCCTTGCAGCATCGGCGACTCGTGGTTTATCCCGATAGCGGAGAGTATGATAAGTGGAAGGAGCAGATGGCAAGGAGCGGATGCCGGGATTATAGGGTGGTGGACTTCATGGAGCAGTTTGAGGCGAATACCGATATTGCCGATATTCTGTTGGGTGAGGCTCAGCAGAAACCCGAATTTCTGCTGCCACCTCCTCCAGATGTCTGCCCTTTCTAAACATAAGGTTTACGCTCCGTAAGTATCATCTTTAGAGGGCGTAAGTATAAGGGTTAGAAAAATAATTAAAATGCAAAATTAAAATGTAAATATGATGACAAATTTTAAAGTAAGAGCCTATGGAAAATCAGAGCTTGCCTGGCTCTATTTTCCAACAGCCAATTCGGCTCATACGGCAGTAAACCATCTGATGGCTTGGGTGTATCGCATTCCGCAACTTGTTGACGGACTTCAGAAGCTCGGCTATCGTAAGACGGCAAAGTTTTTTACACCCCGAGAGGTAGCTCTCATCATCGATTATCTGGGTGAACCATAAGAAAATCCTTATAAAGTATGCTATCTCACGCAACGTATGGTATCGTATGAATGCCTTGAAGGAATTTTGTATCTTTGCTGTGTAAACCAAAGGGGTTTACTCGATGAAACTCTCTACCCGATGGGGTGATGGATCCTATACCTTCTGAAGGAACATGGAGATGCGGAATCGGCAGTAATTAACTCAAAATTCTGATAGTTATGATTAAGTACGTTTTGAAGCAGAACAAGAACAAGAAGAGTCTTGCTTATCTTAAGTGGTATGCTTTCCCATTGGTGGAAGAGACGATGGACCTGGCTGAACTTGCCAAGCACATGGAGGAGCACAATACCGGATTCACCGAGGCGATGTGCCTGGGCATGATGACTGCCATGGTGAAGTGTATCAAGGAGCAGCTCCTGGCTGGTAAAAATGTGAAGATAGACAACCTTGCCATCTTCAGCGTGGGTATCCGTAACAAGGAGGGAGCCAAGACCGAGGCTGAGTTTACTGCGGTAAACAATATTGCCGGTGTAAAGCTCAGAGCTCGTGCTACAGGTACATTGAGCAATGCCAACCTTAACACTTCGGCTAGTGTGAGAAGAGCCAGCAATGTAGTAGTTTTTGGTTCTGGCAGTGATGCCGGTAATGGTGCAGGCAGCATCAACCCTGGTGGCAATACAACTACTGGTGGCAACAGCCAGACTGGTGACAGCTCTACTACAGGAGGTGAAGACAACGGTGTTGGCGACGGCAACCTTGGTTAAAGCCTACTGAGGTAAAAGGCAGCCTTAAAATTTTAAAATCCTCGTCCGATATAGAAACCGGACGAGGATTTTTTTATCCAACTTTTTCTTCTTTCAGTTTTCCGAAGAAATCGAATGAGGCATCCCAATCCTTCCAGACTGGCTCTCTGCCCAATTCCTTCAATCTCGCATTGATTACCTTGGCGGTACGCTCATCGCTTACGGTGAACTGCTCCAATGCCTGAGGATAGGTATGGTAACCACCTGGATTTACCTTTGATTCTGCCGACATGGTGGTGACACCCAGTGTTGCCATGTTGTCACGGATGTAGGCTGGCTCACGGGTAGAGTAAGAGATATCTACATCGTGGTCGAAGATACGCATGGCGAAAGTTGCCTGGGCCAACTGCTTATCGGTCATGAAGCAGTTTGGCTGGAAACCTTCGTTCTGTGCTGGGCGCATACGAGGGAAGTTCACGCTGTACTTGGTCTTCCAGTAATGCTTCTGCAGGTAGCGCAGGTGATGAGCCATCATCACAACATCCGTGCGCCACTCCTTCTCCAAGCCGATGAGCACACCCATACCGATGGAATGGACACCTGCCATACCCATGCGGTCGAAACCATCGCAGCGCCACTCAAACTTGCTCTTCATGCCACGTGGGTGGTAGAGCTTGTAGTGCTCGTGGTTGTAGGTCTCCTGGAAACAGATGACACCGTTCATACCATGGTCGGCGAGGGTTTTGTAATCCTCTGTAGAGAGCGGCATCACCTCAATTTTCACGTTAGAGAAATACTTCTTGGCGATGTCGATTGCCTTGGCAAGATATGGGGTGCCAGCCTTGGCTGGGTTCTCGCCCGTAACGAGAAGGATGTTCTCGAATGGAGCCAACTGCTTGATGGCCTTATACTCGTTCTCAATCTGCTCTGGGGTGAGGATGGTACGAGCCATCGGATTCTCACGATGGAAACCGCAATACACGCAGGAGTTAGAGCATGAATTGGTGATGTAGAGAGGAATGAACATCGACATGGTCTTGCCGAAGCGCTCCTCAGTATATTTGCGGGAAAGACGCGCCATTACCTCCAGGTATGGCTCGGCTGCCGGTGAAATCAGCGCCATGAAGTCGTTCACATCGCAATGGTCCTTGGCAAGGGCACGACGCACATCGTTATCGGTCATTCGAGCAATGCGCTCCGTGGTCTCCTCCCAACTGATTTTCTTTAATTCGTCTGAAAACATTTTCTTACTTTTTAAACTTTCTCAAATCGTGTGTCAACTTGGCTGCGCAGAAGTTTGGACCACACATGGTGCAGTACTCACCGTCTGTATGACCTGCCTCCTCGAAATACTTCAAGGCAAGCTCTGGGTCGAGAGAGAGGTGGAACTGGTCTCTCCAACGGAATTCGAAACGTGCCTTGGAGAGGGCGTTGTCGCGGATGGTTGCGCCTGGATGACCCTTAGCCAAATCGGCAGCATGAGCGGCAATCTTATAGGTTACCACACCTGTGCGCACATCTTCCTTGTTAGGCAAGGCGAGGTGCTCCTTTGGTGTTACATAGCAGAGCATGGCTGTGCCGAGCCATGCTATCTGGGCACCACCGATGGCTGATGTGATGTGGTCGTAACCTGGGGCGATATCGGTAACCAATGGGCCGAGGGTGTAGAATGGTGCCTCGTGACAGTGGTCGAGCTGGCGCTCCATGTTCTCCTTGATCTTTTGCAATGGCACATGACCAGGGCCCTCAATGAAGGCCTGTACGTTCTTGTCCCAGGCACGGGTAACAAGCTCGCCCATGGTATCCAATTCGGCAAACTGGGCTGCATCGTTGGCATCGGCGATACAGCCAGGGCGCAGACCATCGCCCAAAGAAAGGGCTACGTCGTACTGTGCCACGATGTCGCAGATATCGTCGAAGTGCTCATAGAGGAAGCTTTCCTGGTCGTGGTAAAGACACCATTTGCTCATGATACTACCGCCACGGCTCACGATTCCGCAGAGACGGCTATCGGCGAGATGCACGTTGTGGCGACGGATGCCGGCATGGATGGTGAAATAGTCAACACCCTGCTCACACTGCTCGATGAGGGTATCACGGAATACCTCCCAGTTCAGATCTTCTACCTTGCCGTTCACCTTCTCCAAAGCCTGGTAGATAGGCACGGTTCCTACCGGTACAGGACAGTTGCGCACAATCCATTCACGGGTTTCGTGAATGTTGTCGCCGGTAGAGAGGTCCATCAAGGTATCGCCTCCCCACTTGCAAGACCATACAGCCTTATCCACCTCTTCCTCGATGCTGGAAGTAGTGGCAGAGTTACCGATGTTGGTATTGATCTTTACGAGGAAGTTGCGGCCGATGATCATCGGTTCGCTCTCCGGGTGGTTGATGTTGGCAGGAAGAACGGCACGTCCGCGTGCAATCTCATCACGAACATACTCAGGGGTGATATGGGTATCGATGCCCAATTCCTGGCAGTTCATGTTCTCGCGGATAGCCACGTACTCCATCTCTGGAGTGATGATGCCAGCCTTTGCGTAAGCCATCTGGGTGATGTGCTTGCCTGCCTGTGCACGGCGAGGCAACTGGATGTGCTCGAAGCGGAGGTGGTCGAGGCTATGGTCAGCAAGGCGCTGCTTGCCATACTCGCTGGTAACTTCCTTGAGCTGCTCGGTATCGTTGCGGTCGAGAATCCACTGCTCGCGCATTCTTGGCAAGCCTTTCTTCAAATCTACCTGATAGTTAGGGTCGCTGTAAGGACCGCTGGTATCGTAGATATAAACCGGAGCGTTTGGCTCAGTATGAGGAATGCCGCGCTCATCCTTCACAACAGTAGGAGTGAGGTTTACCTTGGTCATTCCAACCTTGATCTGTGGGAAGAGTTTTCCCTGCATATACGCCTTTTCTCTCTGGGCGTAAGCTTTCTTGTCGTTTGGCATAATGTTTAAAGGTAAAAAGGTAAAAAGGTAAAAGGGTAAAAAGAACATTCTGCTTCTTTGCCTTCATCCTTCATGCCTTTTATGATCATATATATTTATTTTATATTAGTCGTTGAGGAATGCGGTGAGAGGAGAACTTGCCTCAGCACAATCGCTGATGGCTCCGAGACCTGCCTCGTAAGCACGGCGACCGCAGATGACTGCCTCCTTGAATGCCTTGGCCATCTCAACAGGGTCTCCGGCTACGGCGATAGCGGTGTTAACCAGACAAGCACTGGCACCCATCTCCATAGCTTCGGCAGCATGGCTAGGCGCACCGATACCTGCATCTACTACAACAGGAACGGTAGCCTGCTCGATGATAATCTGCAGGAAGTCCTTCATTCTCAATCCCTTGTTGGTACCGATAGGTGCAGCGAGTGGCATTACGGTAGCAGCACCAGCCTCTTCGAGGTGCTTGCAGAGGGTAGGGTCTGCCTGGCAATATGGCAATACCACGAAACCGAGCTTTACCAGTTTCTCAGTAGCCTTCAGCGTCTCGATAGAGTCTGGAAGAAGATAGCGAGGGTCTGGGTGGATTTCGAGCTTGAGCCAGTTGGTTCCGAAAGCCTCGCGAGCCATCTGTGCTGCGAAGACAGCCTCTTCGGCGTTGCGCACTCCACTGGTATTAGGGAGGAGCTGGATGCTAGGACTCTGTACGATATGAGTAAGCAGGTCGTCCTGCTTGTCTTCGAGTTCGATACGTTTCATAGCAACAGTAACCATTTCTGTTTCTGATGCTTTGATGGCTTCAGCCATGAGGGCATTGTTGTTAAACTTTCCTGTGCCCAAGAAGAGGCGTGAGTTAAACTCTCTGCCTGCGATTACTAATTTTTCCATTGTTTTATTATAGAGTTGTTATTTTTGTTTCCATTTCTGTAGGAAAAGTACTTTTGGATGATTCTTTTCCGCAGTATTCTGGGACTGTTATCCTCCGCAGAACGCTTTTACGATAACGATGTCAGCTCCTTCTGTGATGAGTGTGTTTTCCCATTCATCACGAGGCACCATTTCGTTACTGATAGCTACTGCAACTCCTGTAGCTGGCAAATCGAGTTCCTGAGCTAACTCCCTGATGGTTTTAGCCTGTGTCTCGGTCTCTTTGTTGTTGATAGTTACTTTCATATTCTGTTCGTTTTATATGATGAATAATCCGTTTGTTTACGCTGTTTCTATCGCCCGAAAGCGATGATATGATAATATGTAATCAAACACGGTGAACTTCCAGATGAAAGCCTTAAGAGAAAAATAAAGCGCTATCAAATATCCCTGCGACAGCATTACCTGCATCAGGTTCAATGGGTATCATCTCAGCCGAATCTTTCAGCACCCCGTGATAATCGCTTGCAAAAGTAATGATAATATCGGAAAAACAATAGAATTTCAAAAATATTTATGCTATATTAACGCTGAAGCATCTGTCGCTTTACTGGTGTTTCTTTCTGCAATCCGGGCATTCGCCTTTGATGACAAAGGAAATAGAGTGGGGGTAAAAGCCTTCGGGCAGCTCGAAACTTGGAATATGGATATCCTCCATACAGAAGGAACGCTGGCATGATTCGCAGTAGAAATGAATGTGCCCGTCGTGATGATCGCAAGCCCCTTTTTCTTCGCAGAGTTCGTAGCAGAGTACGCCTCGCCCATCTTCGAAGGCATGAACCACATCATGTTCCAAAAAGAGGGTAAGGGTACGGAAGATGCTCGACTTGTCCATCGAAACCATCTTTCGTTCCAGATTGCTCAGACTCTGCGGGTTCTGTTCGCCCATCAGGGTCTTCATTACGAGTATGCGGTTGGCGGTTGGCCGGATGCCTTTCGATTCCAGCCTGCTGATCATATCTTGTGAATTCATCGTTTCTTCTTTTAAAATTTTTACTAACTGGTTGCAAAGATACAAAAAAAGCGTGTAAGTATGGTAACTTACACGCTTTTTCTTTATTTAAACGTAATTACTTTTTGCTTTCAATCTAGTTTAAGCCGCAGCATGAAGGGGTTTGAGCCCTTATGCGCAAGCACAACCACGGCTTCTGTTCAAAGCCTCACCATACATTTCCATTGCGGTCATGTAATTTGCAAGAATAGCCTTCAAGGCCTTCTTGATGTTTGCATACATTGTTTTCATAATCGTTATCCTTTTTTAAAAATTAATACTCGGCATTTCTGCCATTTCCTTTTTTCTTTTGTTCATGAACGGTGGTCAATTTTACTTGCCCATCTCCATGTTGTTGTTTACATTCACAGCTTTGGCAATCATTGCTGCCACAACTGTAAGAATCATTACTGTCGTCATCATAATTTGTTTCCTTTCTTTCTTTGTGGAGCCTCCATGTGAGGTCTCCTGTTTTACATTATCCTTTTACAATCTCACTGTTTTCTGGTGCAAAGGTAATGCCTTTTTCTTGAATATCTGTCACAAAGACATGACAAAATGATGAAAAAGGGGCTTTTTTTGATACACGTCAACTAAACAGCAATGGCGGCTTGATATACGTCAAGCCGCCATGCTGTCATATTGAGAAATGTGTCATATTTCTTGTGTTTCTTCGGATTTCTGATGCTAGATCAGTTCCAGAATCTTGTCGAGAATCTTTTCTACGGTTGAAGAATCGGTTGCTTCATCGAGTTTCTGGTTGATTTTCTCTTCCAGTTTCTTGCTCACCTTGTCGGCAGCCTGATCCATGGCCTGGTTTGCCTTGTCTTCCAGTTTCTTCTGAACGGAAGCGCCCAGTCCGTCTTCTTCTGAACCATCGCTGCTATTATCGCTTACAGAAGGGGTTTCATCGGTTGATGAACTGGTGGTTTCTTCTATCTGCAGATTGTCGGCACCTTCCAGCGCCTTCACCATATCATCAGCGTTCATCGTGTAAACGCTGCCAAGGATTCCGAAACTTACGGTGTGCTGTTTGCCATTAAACTCTACGGTACCCTTAGAACATACGATATAGTTGTGGTATTCGAAGAGCTGGTTCATCACTTCATCAATAGCGCTGCCCGCCATCATCTTGGCAATGGAACGGATGCTTTGGGTGAAGAAGTTGTTATCACTGGTTTCTGTAGCCTTGTCAATGGCCTTGGCTGCCTCAGTCTTTACCTTTTCTTTATGGGCATCAGGTCCTGGATTGGTTATGGCGAAAACCAGGAAGAGAAGTACGATAAGACCTAAGATGATCTTCCAGAGTGTCTTGCTCGATTTTTTCTTTTCCGGTTCCTGTCTGTAGCCCTGGTTCATGGCAGCGCCGTGCTGAAAGCCTTGCTGGTAAGCCTCCTGCTGTGCCTGCTGGAAACTTTGCTGGTTTGCAGCTTGAAAGTTTGCTGCTTCTGTCCCGTTGTTGCCGGCTGCATCTGCTGATGTTGCTTCTGCATCTTCTTTGTTGGCAGCATTAGCCTTGATTGCTTCTACAGTTTCTAGAACTGTCTTCAGTTCTGCTATTTTCCAAGCTGGAGTCCAGTCTTTCATGCCTTGTGCCCAAACAAGGGTCTCGGGTGTGATAGCCTTCTGGACGAGTTGCTCCAGGCTGAATGGACCCGCTTGCTGTCCGTTATTCTCAATGATAAAATATTCCATCATGTATTCTTTTATATAATCTTTTTCTTAAAAGCCAATAAGGAGTTTCTTTCACTCTTCATTGCTTATTAGTGTGTAGCTTTCCACCAACCGGTTTTCTCTCTGCCCTTGATAGCTACGCTGTGCTGGCTAGGGTCGGAGATAGAAAGACCGCAATAATTTTTCACTTTAAAGGTTGTACCTCTATAACTCTTTAACGCTGTATAAGCCTGTTCGGTATGAGCAGCAGCTTTGATAGTGAGTTTCATCTGTGAAGTATATTTGTCTTTCAGATAGCCACTCGGAACAAGACTGTCTATGTATACACTCATATCGTAGAAGAGGTTGGGAGAGAAACCATCCAAAGGCTGTATGGAATCGAGCGGAACGGATG
The DNA here is from genome assembly GCF_019127135.1 of Segatella copri. GTDB lineage: Bacteria > Bacteroidota > Bacteroidia > Bacteroidales > Bacteroidaceae > Prevotella. The sequence goes on from NZ_JAHOEA010000008.1 coordinate 48,182, forward strand.
ATGAGAGGGTATATTTGCTATTGATTTCCTTCATCACTTGGGCTAGATTATCCATCTGTCTGCAGTCGATGGCCGCCATGTTGCAGAATGGATCGCTACTATTCTTGTAGAAATTGACTACTCCGTTGACAAATCCTGAGTAGTTGGGTGCTGAACTGTTGAGATAGCTCCATACGGTTTTGTATGGAACGCCGGCTCCCATTACTTCGCTACTTGAACTGATCATGAAATTGGTAACATCTTTCAGTTCGTATGCAGTCTCTACATTGCCCATATAGCATGCATCGAAGAGGATGTACTGCATCTTGGTGCCGCTGAGTTTGATGCCTTCGGCTAGGGTAGGAATGTCGAGAGCGTTTTCTTCTAAACTCACACTTCCGAAGAAACGGGTGACAGGGTTGTTGGGATCGGGACCATACTGTATTCCGCTGAAATTGCCGGTAGCGGTAGGGTAGCTGGTGCTTCCTTTCTGAGCAAAACCGGCATTAGGTCTTGCCATATAAGGATAGTTTACCCAATCGCTGTTGTAGGTCCATCCGCAGCCATGAGCTCCAATGATGAGCGAATAATTCAGGGCTTCAGCACGGCGTTTCACCTCATTCAGAATTTCTGCAAATCCTTCTGCTGTAGTATATGTGGCTTCATCGTATGTCTTCAAAGTGTCGCGAATGACGGTTTTCGTACTGCCGTCATATTGAAGATCTATAAGATAGCTCTTCCTGTAACTCTGGCTCATGAAGACCATTACACGCGAATTATTCAAGCCTTTCTTGGCAACAATACCTTCGCAGATACTGTCAACGTTGTTTTCCAAAAAACTTGTGAGACCGGAAGTGTTGGTTCCACCCGTCCAAGGATAGAAGACGAAGATAGTCTGCTTATTGACGCTTTCTACATCAATAGCTTCATCGCCACAACTGGTGAAAGTTGCTGCTAGAGATAGCGTACATATAAATAAGGTGAAAAGCTTCTTGATCATGTTTCTCTTGAAAATATGAAATGTTAAGTATGAAATGCTAAGTTCTTACACTTAACATTCCGCACTTAACATGATAAATATTAAACTATTATTTCTTCTTGAGCTCCTCGATGGTTGCCTTGAGGGCAGCAATCTTCTCAACAGAGTCGCTTTCCTTCTTGCGCTCCAGGGCTACTACCTTTTCAGGAGCGTGAGCTACGAAGTTCTCATTGCTGAGCTTCTTACGTACACCCATCAGGAAGCCTTCCAGGTGCTTGAGCTGAGCCTCTGCCTTCTCAATCTCGGCAGCTACGTCGATGAGGTCGCCCAATGGTACGGCAAACTCGTCGGTACCTACCATGAAGCTTGATGCATCGGCACTCTTCTCAGCGATGACCTCAATCTTATCAAGGTTCGCCATCTTCAGAGTTACGTCGTTATAAGCCTCGAAATCGTTCTTGCCTACTACCTGGAGAGACAACTGCTCCTTCTGGGCAATGTTCTTCTGGTTGCGAACGGTACGAACACCGGCGATAATCTGCTTCACTGCCTCTATGTCGGCTGCCAACTTCTGCTCCTCGGCTGTAGGTGCAGGAATCTCCAGCTTCTCGCGCATGATGCTCTCGCCATCCTTGCGGTCGTAGATGTGCTGCCACAGCTCCTCGGTGATGAATGGCATGAATGGATGCAACATCTTCAGAAGGGCATCGAAGAAACGGAGGGTAGCGTCGTAGCTCTTCTGGTCGATAGGCTGGCCGTAAGCTGGCTTCACCATCTCCAGGTACCAAGATGAGAATTCATCCCAGAACAGCTTATATACTGTCATCAATGCCTCAGAGATACGGTAGTCCTTAAACTGCTTCTGCATCTCCTCGTTCACCTCCTTGAGCTTGGCGTCAAACCACTTCACGGCGATTTCTGCACTCTTAGGCTGCTCGATATCTGCAGTCTCCCAACCCTTGACGAGGCGGAAGGCATTCCAGATCTTATTGTTGAAGTTACGTCCCTGCTCGCAAAGGCTCTCGTCGAAGAGGATGTCGTTGCCTGCAGGAGCACTGAGCATCATACCCATACGAACACCATCGGCACCAAACTTGTCAATCAGATCCAGTGGGTCTGGTGAGTTACCGAGACTCTTGCTCATCTTGCGGCCGAGCTTATCGCGGACGATACCTGTGAAATATACGTGCTTGAATGGCATCTTGCCACGATACTCGTAGCCAGCCATGATCATACGTGCTACCCAGAAGAAGATGATATCCGGACCAGTTACGAGGTCGGAAGTAGGGTAGTAGTAGTTAATCTCCTCGTTGTCTGGATGCTCGATGCCATCAAACAGAGAGATAGGCCACAACCATGAAGAGAACCAGGTGTCGAGGCAGTCGCTCTCCTGCTCAAGATCCTCAGCCTTGATGCTGGCGTTCTTCTCCTGAGCGAGTTTCAGTGCCTCCTCTGCAGTCTCTGCTACCACGAAATCCTTCTTGCCGGCATTGTCGAAGTAGTAAGCTGGGATACGGTGACCCCACCAGAGCTGACGGCTGATACACCAGTCCTTGATGTTCTCCAACCAGTGGCGATAGGTGTTCTTGTACTTCTTAGGATAGAACTCGATGTCGTCGTCCATTACTGGAGGAAGGGCGATGTCAGCAAAGTGCTGCATCTTGAGGAACCACTGTGTAGAGAGCTTTGGCTCGATAGGCACATTGGTACGCTCAGAGAAGCCCACCTTATTATTATAGTCCTCAATCTTCTCCATCAGACCGGCGTTCTGAAGGTCGATGGAAATCTGCTTGCGCACGTCCATGCGGTCCATACCAACATAGAGACCGGCTGCCTCGCTTATGGTACCGTTGTCGTTGAAGATGTCGATGGTCTCCAAACCGTGCTTCAAACCGAGGGCGTGGTCGTTGATATCGTGAGCTGGAGTTACCTTCAAGCAACCGGTACCGAACTCGATATCTACGTATGTATCCTCGATGACAGGAATCTCGCGGTTTACGAGAGGCACGATCACGTGCTTACCCTTCAGCCAGGTATTCTTCTTATCCTCAGGGTTGATACACATGGCAGAGTCGCCCATGATGGTCTCAGGACGGGTGGTAGCTACTACTGCATAGTAACCCTTTTCGTCCTTGTGTATCACGTTCTCCTCATCAACCTGCTGGCAGTCCTGCTCAACTACATAATACTTCAAGTGGTAGAGCTTAGAGTGCTCGTCCTTGTAGATAACCTCCTCGTCAGAGAGCGCAGTCTGAGCCTTAGGGTCCCAGTTAACCATGCGCACGCCACGATAGATGAGTCCCTTCTTGTAGAGGTCGCAGAATACGTGGATGACGGCACGAGAGCGGGTCTCGTCCATGGTGAATGCTGTGCGGTCCCAGTCGCAGCTGGCACCGAGTTTGCGGAGCTGCTTAAGGATGATGCCACCGTGCTCGTGAGTCCAGTCCCAAGCATGCTTGAGGAACTCCTCGCGGGTAAGGTCGGTCTTCTTGATGCCCTGCTGAGCGAGGCGGTTTACCACCTTTGCCTCGGTAGCGATACTGGCATGGTCGGTACCTGGTACCCAACATGCGTTCTTGCCCTCCATGCGTGCACGGCGAACGAGAATATCCTGAATAGTATTGTTGAGCATGTGTCCCATGTGGAGCACACCCGTTACGTTTGGTGGAGGGATAACCACTGTATAAGGTTCACGACCATCTGGCTTAGAGCTGAAAAGCTTGTTGTCGAGCCAGTACTGATACCATTTACTTTCCACTGCTTGTGGATCGTATTTACTTGCTAATTCCATTGTTTATATCTAATTTTTATTCTTTTTCTTAAAAAAACGGTGCAAAGATACGAATTTTTGGGCGAAAAATACTATCTTTGCATCAAAATTATTAATTTTTGCACAAAATGATGGTTAGTAATGCAGTAAAAGAAGTAACGGAACAAGATAGGAGAAAAATGCTAGCCAGTTTTCTCTATGATGTGGCGAAGCTGATGTTTGGCAGCGTTGCCGTGGGAGGATTGTCGCCTCTGATAATTGGAGGTGATTTCGGTTGGCTTAATATAGTGTGTTTTTTTGTTGGTTCAATATGCGGGTTCTTACTTGCCTATAGTGCCAATGATTTGTTGAGGTATAAAAAGTAATAGTTATGGAAGCATATTTGTTTTTTAATGTAATGATGTTTGTGTTTGCATTGTCTTTCGCCATTTTCCTCAATACGAAGGCAGGCAAGAAATGGAAAGACAATCTTTAAAATGAGAAGTTACAATCATGCATACGAAAGAAGAGAAAATGGCGGCATTCAGCCGCTTGCTGGATGTGCAGGACCGTTTGCGCCTGCAGTGTCCATGGGATAAAAAGCAGACATTTGAGAGCCTTCGTCCGAATACGATTGAGGAGACTTTCGAACTTTGTGATGCCTTGATGAAGCGCGATTACAAAGATGTCAAGAAGGAGTTGGGCGATGTGTTGGAGCACGTGATGTTCTATAGTATCATCGGCAGAGAAGACGGCGAGTTCGATATCTGCGATGTCTGCAATCAGGAGGCAGATAAACTGATGTTCCGCCATCCTTTCATCAACTGGAAGGAGGAAGGAAATTGGACGGTTTCGAATCCGGATATGTTCATCAATGATGAAGGACAGGTTGTCTATAGGGAGTCAGACGCAGGGAATGGAGAAGCTGGAACTGCCAGCTCGGAAGAAACCTTGGCTCTTGGCGCCAGCAAGCCGAAAACTGCTACTTCTGTTGAGAAAACCTGGGAACAGATCAAGCAGCAGGAGAAGGATGGAAATGAGCGGGTGTTGAGCGGTGTCCCAAATTCTCTTCCCTCTCTTATCAAGGCTTATCGCATTCAGGATAAGGCTAGAAATGTAGGCTTTGACTGGAAAGAAAAAGAAGATGTGTGGGAAAAGGTACAGGAGGAACTGGAAGAACTCAAGGTGGAACTGGCTAAAGGCGATAAGGAAAATTCTACCCAGGAATTGGGCGATTTCCTCTTCTCTGTCATCAATGCTGCACGTCTCTATAAACTCAATCCGGATAATGCGCTGGAGAAAACCAACCAGAAGTTTATCCGCCGTTTCAACTATGTGGAAGATCATAGCTTGAAGCAAGGTAAAAACTTAAAAGATATGAGTTTAGAAGAAATGGATAAACTATGGGATGAAGCAAAACTTCAGGAGAAAAAGGAAGATAAATAATGGTGAATCGGATTATCTTATCGACTCATCAACATAATAATAAAAACTAAAGAGTTATGAAGAAATTAGTTTATGTAACAATAGCTTTGGTGGCGCTTTTCGCTGCCAACAGTTGTAAGAACAAAAATAATGTTCCTGTTATCAGTACAACCGATTCTGTAGAGGTAGAGGATGCGATGAACGATTCTACCATCTATGGTGTATGCGGTGAGGGAACCTCTATGCATAATCTGGAGCTGATTTCTGATGGTGGTGACACCCTTTCGGTGTTTATTGACGATGAGAATCCTGATGTTGTTCAGGGAGGATTGCTGGCTGGCGACCGTATTGCTCTTATCGGTTATAAGGCTGAGGATGGAGAGATGATGGCCCAGAAGATTATCAACCTGACTTCCCTCTTGGGCAAATGGACTTCTCTGGATAAGAATTTTGACATCTTGGAAGGTGGAGAAGTGAAGAACAATGTGAAAGCAGAAACTAATCCTTGGACCAGCTGGAAGATACTCAATGGTAAACTCTTGCTGAATAAGGATACTTTCGCTATTGACAAGTTGGGTTCTGACAGTCTTATGTTGGAGAATACTCAGGGTATCTTTGTTTTCAAGCGTCAAGAGTAAGGTTATCCATGTTGAACCTGTAATTTATGATTTAGTTTTGGAACCATTTAAAGTACATATTTTGGGGTGTGGCAGTGCTTTGCCCACCCTTAAGCATAGTGCCTCGGCTCAGATTATTGAGATGCGGGGCAAATGCTTTATGATGGATTGTGGAGAGGGTGCCCAGATGCAGTTCCGTCGCACTCATGTTCACTTTGCTAAGATAAATGCTATCTTTATTTCGCACCTTCATGGTGACCATTGCTTTGGCTTGCTGGGACTTCTTTCTACCTTAGGTATGCTGGGTAGAACGGCTAAGTTAAAGGTATATGCACCAGAAAGTTACGGTGATTTGTTTAAGCGTCAGATTGATTTCTTTATGCAGGGAATGGAATATGAAATCGAATTTGTTCCTGTAGATACCGAAATGTCGCAAGTAGTTTATGAAGATCATTCTGTAACAGTAGAAACCATTCCTCTCCAGCATCGTGTGCCTTGTTGTGGGTACATCTTCAGAGAGAAACCGACACTACCTCATATCCGTCGTGATATGATAGATTATTACGAGATTCCTGTAAGCCAGATCAACAACATCAAGAATGGAGCTGACTGGACTACGAAGGAGGGTGATGTAATACCTAATGCCAGATTGGTAATGCCTGCCGTTTCTCCACGCAGTTATGCTTATTGCAGTGATACCCGGTTTGTTCCGAACTTGGCAGAAAAGGTAAAGGGGGTTACGGTGCTTTATCATGAGAGCACCTATACTTCGGAGAATGAGGACAGGGCTAAACTCTATTATCACAGTACTGCTCGACAGGCTGCAACTATAGCCAGAAATGCGGGTGTAGGCAAACTTCTTCTGGGGCATTATAGTGCACGATATAATAATGAAGAGGTATTGTTGAATGAAGCTAAAGAGGTGTTTGCGGAAAGTTATCTTACTCAGGAAGGTAAAGTGTTCTCTATAGAATAATGTAGAAATATAAAAAATGCCTTGTATCAAAAAAAAAGTTCATTTTTGATGCAAGGTTTTCTCTTTATATCGTTTAATCATTAAAAAGGATTTGAAATTGGAATCGGAAAAGGAACTCTTAGACGACATCAATAGCGGCAGTCGGGCAGCAATGCACAGATTGTATGAACGCTATGTGGGGTATGCCATGGCCGTAGCGCTGAGGTATGTCCCTGTACGCGATGATGCTGAGGATGTAGTGCAAGATAGTTTTATAAAAGTCTTTTCCGGCATTTCAAAATTTGAATATCGGGGTGAGGGCGCTCTTCAGGCTTGGCTCTTGCGGATAGTGACAAATGAAGCTGTCAACTTTGTAAGGCAGCAAAAACGCTTCACTATTGTGGACGAAGTTCCCGATGAAATTGAGGATGAAGAGCCTGAAGTAGAAAGAGTTCCGCCTGCAGAACTGACAAGAATGATAGGAGAATTGCCTGATGGGTACAGACTGGTTCTTAACATGTTTGTTTTTGAACAGAAAAGCCATAAAGAAATTGCACAGCTGTTAGGCATCAAAGAAAGTAGTTCTGCTTCACAATATTTGCGGGCGAAAAAGCTGTTGGGCAAAAAGGTGAAAGATTATCTGAGCCAGGCAGATTGTAGTAATAATAAAGAGTTGAATCATATAAACGAGAAAAGTAATGAGTAACGATTGGACAAATAAACTTCGAGATCAGTTGGCAGACTACCAAGAGCCTGTCAGCCACGACTTGTGGGCTGGGATAGAACAATCGCTTGCTCAGTCTACAAAGGTTGGTGATGAGGAAAATGATGTAAAAAAGACACCACAGGCTCGTTATGTTGTCTTGAAAAGATGGTCAGTAGCTGCAGCAATTGCTTTATTGGGAGTAGGAGGCAGTTATGTTTATCTGCATGATGATGAACCGGGACAGGCAAACTTGGCTGTTCAGAGTTCTTTCTCTACAGCATCAGGTTCTAGCAGGACTTCTTCTGCTGTCCGTGCAGAAGCACAATCGGCAGGAAGTAAAAATGCTATCTTGCTTGCTGAAAACAATGCATCTGCACATCAGGTGAATCGCCATTCATCGGGGCGCCAATTGAACCATAGTAAATCTTCTGTCTCTTTCCAGGAGAGGACTGTTGCTGCTGATAATGAAGTAATGCTTGCAGCAGAGGTAGAAATGCCAGAACAGTCTGTTAATGCAGAGGTAAATGGTCGGGATTTATCTGTTTTGCAAAAGCAAAATGAGGATTCTGAAAGACAGATGGCCGTTTCTTCTAATCATGCAACCAAGCCGTTGGAAGCAGATGGTGGGCAGAAGCTTTATGCAGGCAGGGCGCAGGATGGTCATTTTGAACGCAGTTATAAGGACAAGTATGAACAGAACTGGACCATGAACCTGTATGCAGAGAATGTAAGTCTGGGATCTGGCAGTGATGGAATGTCAAACGGCATGTATGCGTCTTCAGATCCTCTTGCTGGTGGCGGCTTTGCTGATCATGGTGTTTTCCTGGCTGCTGCTTCTCCTTTAAGATATGCAATACCGAAATATGTTGAAGCGAAACATCATGCTCCTTTGGCTATAGGTGCTCAGGTTGGTATCGGACTTGCGCCTCGTTTGTCTTTGAGTACCGGTGTCGTTTATACGCGTGTTGCTTCTGATTTCAAATCTTATGGCGTTTCAGAATTTGATACACATCAGGTTTTGCATTATGTGGGTGTTCCACTTGGTTTAAACTATGCGGTTTGGAGCACGGGAGGCTTTCATGCGTACGTAATGGCGGGTGGAGAAGCCGATTTCAATGTAAAGAATGATACAAAGGTTTCTGGTCAAAAAGAGGACGTGAAGCGTGATGGCGTTCAGTTCTCGGGTAAGGCTTCGCTTGGCGCACAGTATGATGTTACACCACAAGTAGGCTTCTATATTGAGCCAGGTGCAAAATATTATTTTGATAATGGCAGCGAAATAGAAAATACGTTTAAAGATAAGAAGTGGAATTTTAATCTCCAGTTCGGACTTCGTATTAATCTGAAATAGTGTTTGAGTCCAATTATTAATAAATATATGTACGAACTACATTTCATTTTATAACATTACATACGAGAAAAGGAAAGGGCAGTCTGCGTGATGCATGGCTGCCCTTTTATTGTTTCCCGTTTTTCTTATTTATTCAATAATTTTTCGCTCATATTGAGAGCGGCCTTTCTGCCGTCTCCCATGGCAAGAATTACTGTGGCTCCTCCTCGTACGATATCGCCGCCAGCGTAGATTTCTTCGATAGAACTCTGCATCTGGTCGTTTACGGCAATGGTGTTCTTCCGGCCGAGTTCCAAGCCTTCGATACTCTGAGGAACGAGTGGGTTAGGACTTACACCTACAGCAACAATTACCTGGTCGCACTCCAGCGTGATGGTCTCGCCTGTAGCTTCCGGACGACGACGGCCGCTGGCATCAGGTTCGCCAAGCTTCATCACATCGAGAACTACAGCCTTTACTGCGCCCTTCTCATCTGCCTCATATTCTTTAGGATTGTGCAATGTAAAGAAGTTGATTCCTTCTTCCTTGGCATGCTTCACCTCTTCGAGTCGGGCAGGCATTTCAGCCTCCGAACGGCGATATACCAAGGTTACGTCTGCTCCGAGTCGTTTTGCAGTACGGCAACTGTCCATAGCTGTGTTACCGCCGCCTACAACAACCACCTTCTTGCCTAAGTTGATAGGGGTGTCGCTATGAGGATTGGCTGCATCCATCAGGTTTACACGTGTAAGATATTCGTTAGAAGACATGATGTTCAAGGCATTCTCTCCAGGAATATTCATGAAGTTTGGCAGACCCGCACCTGAACCGACAAAGATTCCCTTGAATCCTTGTTCTTCCAGATTTTTTACGGAAATGGTCTTGCCAACGATGCAGTCTGTAATGAACTTTACGCCCATCTTCTGAAGATTTTCAATCTCTACATCCACGATAGCATTAGGCAAACGGAATTCCGGAATACCATATTTCAATACACCGCCAATCTCGTGAAGCGCTTCGAAAACAGTAACATCGAATCCCTTCTTTGCCATATCGCCTGCAAAACTCAATCCGGAAGGTCCTGAACCGACTACAGCTACCTTGATGCCATTAGCCTCATCGCACTTTGGTACAGAGATGTTTCCACTCTGGCGTTCGTAATCGGCAGCAAAACGCTCCAGGTATCCGATAGCTACAGCAGGCTCGTTCATCTTGAGATGTACGCACTTGCTTTCGCATTGCTTTTCCTGTGGACAAACTCGTCCGCAAACGGCAGGTAGGGCAGAGGTGTTCTTTAAAACCTTGGCTGCGGCAAGGAACTGGCCCCGCTCAATGTTCTTGATGAATGAAGGAATGTTGATGCTTACCGGGCAACCTTCCATACAGGTAGGTTTAGGACAGTCGAGACAGCGTTTGGCTTCGGTCAAAGCCATTTCCTTGGTCAAACCGATATTTACCTCTTCCGTACGGGTTGTGGCACGGTAAAGAGGGTCAAGTTCTGGCATCTTTACGCGCTCTATAGCTGTGCGTTCTTTTGCTTTCATCGAAGCGCGTAACTCCTTGCGCCACTCAGCGTTGCGGTCTGTCAACTCTTCGATGCTCGCATCTGTAGGTTCTACGTCCATGGTTACATCCGTAGTTTCTTTCTTCTTTCCTGCGTCTACAGTTGCAAGGTGCTCTTCGAAGTGTTCCATCTCTTCGCGTTCAACATCCTTGAAGGTGCCCATGCGTTTGAACATCTCATCCCAATCTACCAGAGCGCCGTCAAACTCAGGACCATCGATGCAGACAAACTTGGTCTTTCCACCGATGGTCAGGCGGCAGGCACCGCACATACCGGTTCCATCCACCATGATTGTATTGAGTGAAACGTCTGTGGAAAGATTGTATTTCTGGGTCAGGAGACAGCAGAACTTCATCATGATAGGAGGACCGATGGCGAAAACCTTATCGATATGCTCCTGATTGATAAACTTCTCGATTCCTACAGTTACAACACCCTTCTCGCCGTAACTTCCGTCATCGGTCATGATGATGAGCTCATCGCTAGATGCACGCACTTCATCTTCCATAATCACGAGTTCTTTGTTTCTGCCCGCGATTACAGAAAGAACTCTGTTTCCTGCGGCTTTCAGTGCCTTGATGATAGGGAGCATAGGAGCTACACCTACGCCACCTCCGGCACAAATGACTGTTCCGAAGTTCTCGATATGTGTAGGATTTCCAAGTGGTCCCACCACATCGTGAATCTCATCACCTTCATTTAGGGCGCAGAGTTTGGTAGATGAAAGACCTACCTTCTGCACAACCAGCGTGATGGTTCCTTTCTCAATGTCAGCATCAGCGATGGTCAGCGGCATACGCTCGCTGTTGTTGTCTACACGGATGATAACAAAGTTACCTGCCTTTCGGCTTTTGGCAATAAGTGGTGCTTCTACATCGAAGCGGAATACTTTCTCTGAGTATTGTACTTTCTTGATAATCTTGTTCATGGGCTATTAAATTTCTTAATGCTGATAAATTAATTTTTCTGGTTAGCTGTTTAGAGTTTGCTTCATGGTACATAAAATGCAAAAGGATAACATCGGCTACCTTTGTGGCAGTCGAAGTTATCCTCGTACAATATATGTTATTTTTGTTTTTCGAATGTTTTGTATAATCGAGAAAAACAGAAAGTCTTACCGATACTTCAAATTAATCGAAATTTTTGTCATCAAGCATCTCGAAACCGCAGTATGGAACCAATACCTTAGGTACGCGGATTCCTTCTGGGGTCTGATTGTTCTCCAAGATGGTTGCTACGATACGTGGCAAAGCAAGAGCTGAACCATTCAATGTGTGGCAAAGCTCAATCTTCTTGTCATCTGTATGGCGATAGCGGCAGTGGAGACGGTTAGCCTGATAGCTCTCGAAGTTAGATACTGATGAAACTTCCAACCAGCGACCCTGTGCAGCACTCCATGTCTCGAAGTCGTAGCAGATAGAAGAGGTGAAGCTCATATCACCACCGCAGAGACGGAGGATATGGTATGGCAATTCCAACTTCTTCAAAAGACCTTCAACATGGTCGAGCATCTCGTTCAAACTCTCGTAAGAGTGACCTGGCTTATCGATGCGAACAATCTCTACCTTGTCGAACTGGTGCAGGCGGTTCAAACCGCGAACATCCTTACCATAGCTACCTGCTTCGCGACGGAAACAAGCTGAGTAAGCACAACGCTTAATAGGGAGATCTTTCTCATCGAGAATAACATCGCGGAAGATGTTGGTTACAGGAACCTCAGCAGTAGGGATGAGGAAGAGATTATCCAGATTAGCATGATACATCTGACCTTCCTTGTCTGGCAACTGACCGGTACCGCGACCAGAGTCCTCGTTTACTACGTAAGGAGGCTGAATCTCCAGATATCCGCTCTTGCGAGCCTCATCGAGGAAGAATGCCTCAAGCGCACGCTGGAAGCGAGCCATCTTGCCGATATATACAGGGAAACCAGCACCGGTAATCTTAACGCCGAGGTCGAAGTCAACAAGATTGTATTTCTTCAAGAGATCCCAATGGCAGAGAGCATCCTCACCGAGGTTTGGCTTTTCGCCGCCTTCTTTCACAACAACGTTGTCGGCTGCGTCCTTACCTTCAGGAACCTGCTCGCAAGGAATGTTAGGAATTTCGAGCAACTGGTTGGTCATATCGTTCTGAGCTTTCTCCATGATCTCTTCAAGAGCCTTGGCGTCCGCCTTGAGCATAGCTACCTGAGCCTTTGCGCTCTCAGCTTCCTCTTTCTTACCTTCCTTCATAAGGGCACCAATCTGCTTAGCAAACTGGTTAGCCTGCTGCTTGTTGTTATCCAACTTCTGCTGAGCTTCACGACGAATCTTGTCGTACTCCAAAACTTTCTCTACGGCCTCACGAGCATTTGGAAAATGCTTCTTTTCGAGACCCTTAACTACACGTTCAGTTTCCTCACTGATAAGTTTAAGTGTAAGCATAAAATGTCTTTTAATTAAATAATTTACTATTTGTAGGCAAAAGTACAAAAAATATTTGTGATAGCGTAAAAAAATGCTGACTTTTTTACAGGGAAGGGTAGAATTAAAGTTTTTTTGTGGTTTTACAGGGTTAAGGAGCTTAGAGAAAGGGGGTGTGGTGTAATCCGTGCCTAAAAACTTATATAAACGAAGAAAGCCTGCTCTAGGTATGAGCAGGCTTCTATGTTGTTTGTTTGGAATAGTTTTTTCTAAAACTTTAAAAATTAAGCGTCAGCTTTTTTGGTCTTCTCAGCGTAAACCTCTGGAGAGAGAACAGAAACTGTACTCTTGTCCTTGCGGCCCTTGTGGAAGTAAACGATACCATCTGCCAAAGCATACAATGTATCATCCTTACCCTGAGCTACGTTCTCACCTGGGAAGTGCTTGTTACCACGCTGGCGAACGATGATGTTACCTGCGATGATGCTCTGACCACCCCAGATCTTAACGCCTAATCTTTGTGAAGCTGATTCACGGCCGTTCTTAGAACTACCAACACCTTTCTTATGTGCCATTTTCTAATTCCTCCTAATTTTAAGCGATTACAGATTTGATTGATACTTCAGTGAACTGAGCACGATGACCATTCTTCTTGCGATAGTCCTTGCGGCGCTTCATCTTGAAGACGATTACCTTGTCACCCTTTACGAGTGGGTTCACTACTTCTACTACTACTTTTGCACCCTCTACAGCTGGTGCACCGACAGTGATTGAGCCGTCTTTGTCAACGAGCAAAACCTTGTCGAACTCAACAGTCTGACCTGCCTCAACATCCTTGATGTGATGTACGAAGAGCTTCTTGCCCTCCTCAGCCTTGAACTGCTGACCGTTAATTTCTACAATTGCGTACATTAAATTAATTATATAAACGGGTTTCTTCGGGAGGCGTCCTGCATTGTGCCGGATCTTCTTTGAGCCCCTTCGAACTAAACTTTTCTGTAACATTTGCCCAATCCATGAGCATTCGGGGTGCAAAATTACAAATTATCTTTGATATGAACAAAATGTTGGGGAAATAAAGATTGCTTTTTAGAAAGATTTAACAGAAAAGCCTGTTTTTTATAAGAATACCGATTATTTATCTACCAGATAAGGGACTCGTGAATAGTATAATGTTCTTTATTGGGTTCAATAATATACTTCCTTAGGTTCAATGATATACTTCCTTAGGTTCAATGATATGTCTCCTCTGGTTCAATGATATGTCTTCTCTGGCTCAATGATATGTCTTCTCTGGTTCAAGGAGATGTCTCCTTAGGTTTAAGAATACGACTTCTCTGGTTCAAGAAGATACCTTCGTTAAAGTTATGACTAGTGTCGGCAGCTCTGCTGAGCCTAGTCAGCACGTCTGCTCACTATAGTCGGCAGGTCTGCTCACTGCAGTCAGCAAGTCTTCCAAATCAAGTGATACTACCTTTTAATAGTATACTTCCTTCTTGGGAACAATATACGCTATTTGCTATTTAATAGGGGGGAGGTGTATAAAAAGAAAAAAGCGATGACCTTCACAGGCTACCGCTCCAAATCTTCAATAGGTATTAGTTTCCATTAAGGTAAAAAGATTGTTTTCAGGATAACTGGTTGCAAAGGTACATGTTATTTTTCAATTAACCAAATATTTATTTGATTATTTTTATTGTAACTCTGCTGTGTGGGCACACATATACAATATTTAACTTATATTAGGAATAAAAACTGTGCAAACGTTTGCGAAGTTCGCTTCTTTTACTTTTGTTTAGACATCTTTATAAGTATAAAGAGAAGAGCTGTTTTATAAGTATAAAGAGAAGAACTGTCGGATGTTTTAGTGAGGAAGAGAAAATAAAAACAGGTTGACGCTGTTGCGCCAACCTGTTCATGGAAAATACTATTATCTTGTTCTATCTGTTCAAATCAGGAGAGAAAAGCGATTTACTTCTGTTTCTTGATTTTCTCTACGTAAGCATCAATTACAGCTACTGCTGTGATGTTTACGATATCCTGTACACTGCTCTCTGAGTCAGTGAAGTGGATAGGCTTGTTCAATCCCATCTGGATAGGGCCGATAATCTCAGCTTCAGGATTCAAACCCTGTAGAAGTTTGTATGCACCATTGGCGCTACTCAAGTTAGGGAACACCAAAGTGTTAACGTCTTTGCCCTTGAGGCGGGAGAATGGATACTTCTCGTCGCGCAGATCCTTGTTGAGTGCATAGTTTACCTGCATCTCACCATCGATAGCGAGTTCAGGGAACTCCTTCTGCATCTCAGCAACGGCTTTCTTTACCTTAACTGGTGAGCCGATATTGTCTGTACCGAAGTTTGAGTAGCTTAACATGGCCATAACCGGCTCTTCGTTGAAGAACTTCACTGTACCTGCAGACAGTTTGGCAACATCAATCAGTACATCTTCGTCTGGGTGGCGGTTGATGAGCGTATCTGCGATATAATAAATACCCTTCTGTGTGTTAAGAATGTGCATGGTACCGAAAGTCTTATATGGCTCACGGATTCCAATTACATCTTTTGCCACCTTAATAGTATTGCTGTACTTTGTGTAAAGACCAGTGATGAATGCGTCAGCATCACCCTGTTCTACCATTGACATACCGAAGTAGTTGCGCTCGTACATTTTATCATAAGCTTCCTCGAAACTGTAGCCCTCGCGAGCACGCTTCTCTGCCAGATGCTTGGCAAACTTAGCACGGCGGCCCTGTTCGTTATCGGCACGCATATCTACAATCTCAATATCTGAAAGGTCAAGCTTCAAACGGCTAGCTACACGGTTCAAGCGGTCTGGGTTGCCCAACAGGATTGGCTGGCAGATTCCCTCTTGCTTTGCCTGGACTGCAGCCTTCAGCATAGTTGGGTTGCCACCTTCTGCGAATACTACACGCTGTGGGTGAAGGCGCGCTGTATCGTGGAGCTTGCGGGTCAGTTTGGTCTCCTGACCAAGCAACTGGCGTAAATCCTGCTTGTACTTCTCCCAGTCTGTGATAGGGGTGCGAGCCACACCACTTTCCATTGCAGCCTTGGCTACGGCAGCAGAAACTTCTGTAATCAAACGTGGATCTACAGGTTTCGGAATGAAGTATTTAGGACCGAATGTAAGGTCGTTAACGTGGTAAACATCGTTTACTACATCAGGAACCGGCTGCTTAGCCAAATCGGCAATTGCATGAACAGCAGCCATCTTCATTTCTTCGTTGATAGCACGGGCGTGAACATCGAGTGCACCACGGAAGATGTATGGGAAACCGATTACATTGTTAATCTGGTTAGGATAATCTGAGCGGCCAGTTGACATCAATACGTCAGGGCGGCTGTCCATAGCGTCCTCGTAGCTGATCTCAGGTACTGGATTAGCAAGAGCGAAAACGATAGGGTTGTCTGCCATAGAGCGGATCATATCCTTAGAGAGCACGTTACCCTTGCTGAGTCCTACGAATACATCGGCGCCTTTCACAGCCTCTTCGAGTGTATGGACATCGCGACGGTCTGTAGCAAAGAGCTTCTTCTGCTCAGTCAGATTTTCGCGGTCGCTGGTGATGACGCCCTTGGAGTCGAGCATAACGATGTTCTTTACCTGTGCACCGAGCGCTACGTAGAGTTTTGTACAGCTGATAGCAGCTGCACCAGCACCATTTACGACAATCTTCACATCGGCAATGTTCTTTCCTGCTACCTCAAGAGCGTTCTTCAAGCCTGCTGCAGAGATGATAGCAGTGCCATGCTGGTCATCGTGCATTACAGGGATATCGAGCGTTCTTTTCAGGCGCTCCTCGATGTAGAAACATTGAGGCGCCTTGATGTCCTCCAAGTTGATTCCACCAAATGTAGGAGCGATTTTCTCTACGGTTTCACAGAACTTTTCTGGGTCTTTCTCATCGATTTCTATATCGAAGACATCCACACCGCCGTAAATCTTGAAAAGCAATCCCTTACCTTCCATCACTGGCTTTCCGCTCATGGCACCGATGTCGCCAAGTCCGAGCACTGCTGTACCATTACTGATAACAGCAACCAGGTTACCCTTGTCAGTATACTTGTATGCATCGTCTGGGTTCTGCTGGATCTCAAGACATGGGAATGCCACACCAGGAGAGTAAGCAAGGCTCAGATCCGTTTGTGTGTGATAAGGTTTTGTTGGCTTAACCTCAATCTTGCCAGGACGGCCAGTCTCGTGATAACTTAAAGCCGCCTCTTTTGTAATTTTTACCATAACAATATATTGGTTTAAAGTTTATTCTTCTTTCATATTCGTGGATTTTTGGCACGAAATTTAAAAGTTTGTGCAAAGGTACAAAAAAACTTAGTAAAAAAGAATGGTTTTTTGATTTTTTTTGTATCTTTGCACAAAAATAGTCTTCAAACAAGTAAAATGGCAGAAATCAATCAATATAGACAAGAACTGAAAGACAGAATCATCTCTTATGCGATGCCTGAATTCTATAAGCGTGGAGTAAAAGCTGTCAAGATGGATGAAATCTCACAGGGGCTTCATGTATCTAAGAGAACTGTGTACGAGATTTTCGGTGACAAAGAAGAATTGTTGCTTGCTGGTATGATGCGTCAGCTAGAAGAAAATCGTTCGAAGTTAGAGAATTTCGCCAAGACCCAAGCGAAGAATGTGATAGATATTATCAGCTATGTCTATAAATTGCAGATGGAGCGCAATGGGATGGTGGGCGTTCTTTTTTATGAGGAGGTTCATAAGATGCCTCGTGTAGTGAAATTCTTCCAGGAAAATCATGCTCATGAACGGGAGGAGAGCGTGCGTTTCTTTGAGGCTGGTGTCAAGGAGGGGCTTTTCCGTAAGGATGTAGACTTCAATGTTGTTATGGACATAGGACATGTAATGATGGAGGAAATCATGCACCATCAGCTCTATCGTGTTCATTCGATGCAGGAGATATACGACAATTATATTTTGTGCCTGATCCGTGGATTCTGTACAGAGCGCGGTTTGGAGCAGCTTGACCGTGCTTTAAAAGAGTAGAAACGTAGGCTTTAATATACAATTATAGTTTTGAAGCGAATGTGTAATTACGTTTTTAAAAAGAAAAAGAGGTTTCGGAGATGCTTTATATTGGCTCACGGAACCTCTTTTTTTAATCTTTGTATAGCCAGTGGAGGAGCAGGTTTATAACTCTTGGATAGAAGCGGAACCAGCGAAACTTAGTAACAGGTTTGCCTCCGAAACCGAGAATGAATTCCCGGTAGAGATTACTCTTAAGCGGAAGTCCAGCGTCCATAAAGTGGAGGTGTTGGGCATCCTGCTCCTGTGCATCAGAGAGTGCTTGCCAGATGGTCATTGTGTCCGGATGCAGATGGATGTAAGTCTTTCTCTTGAATGCAGAAAACCAAAGAAAGGCATTGCTTTGGTTGTAGATGCATGTATAGCCGCCAATCACTTTGTCCTTATAGGTGATGATGACGTTTCTGGCATTGCTACTTGTACTCAGTTTCTGGAAGAATGTTTCGTCTGGAACAAAACGGCGAAGTTTCAGCCGATAATAATTTTTGAGCAACTGGTGATAACGATGGATGTCTTCGGGTGAAGTTGCCTCTCTACAACTTATTCCCTTTTTCTTCATTTTTTCAATCATAGCAATTTGTTTGTCTGAGAGTCGCTCTTGGGGAAGTTTGCTGTGTAGGGAGTTATGTATCTCTTGCCAGGCAATAGGTACATAGCCCAGCTTTCTGAATTCCCGGTAACCTAGCATCTTTTTGCTCATTCTGGAAAATTCGATGTAAAAGCAGAGTCGTTTGTGTAAGCGGATAGTTATGCTGCGGAGTAACAGTGGGAAAATTGCATTCTGTTCTGCATCGGGTGCATAAAATCCCTCTCCATACGCGTGCGCGTGCGTATATAAATAAGGTGGGAATAAAGATTTGCGGTGATAGAGGATGACGAGCATTTGTCCTACCACCTTGTTCTCCTGTGTGGCAACAGCCATAAAAGGGGTTATGCCGGGTGTTTTTTCAAGAATCTGAAAAAGCTCCAAGCTATGAAAAAAGTCGCCTTTCAATAAATGCGGCATTTCTTCCAGTTTACCATATATTTCTACTTCATATTTTCTCACGAAGGCAAAAATAATAAATTTATCATAAAAAAGCAAGAAAAAGGGCTCCTCTATCGTTATTTTTTAGTATTTTTGCATAAAAAGTAGAACTTTAAACAAAATTACGTATGAAAATAGTGTTTATTGGGGCAGGTAATCTTGCTACCAATCTTGCGCTCGAAATATCGCAATCAGAACATCAGATTGTACAAGTTTTCAGTAGAACTTGGGAGTCGGCCTCTCTATTGGCTGAGAAGGTGAATTGTGAGCCTGTCAATGAGATGAGTAAGGTGGTTTGTGATGCAGATTTGTACATAGTTTCAGTCAAGGATGATGCGCTTGAAATGCTTATTCCTGAACTGTGCAAAGGAAGAGAAGGTAAGATGTTTGTTCATACAGCTGGTTCCATGCCGATGGATGTCTTTAAAGGTTATGCCTGTCATTATGGCGTATTTTATCCGATGCAGACTTTTACGAAAGACAAAAAGGTAGCATTCGAAAATATTCCTATTTTCATTGAGGGATGTGGTGCTTTTGAAACATCTTTCTTGAAGAGGCTGGCAGAACAGATTTCTCGTAGTGTCTATGAATTGGATTCTGATAATCGTAAGTATCTGCACCTGTCAGCTGTTTTTGCTTGTAATTTTGCGAATCATTGTGTAGCTATAGGTCAGCAGATTCTCGAAAAGCATCATATTCCTAGCAGCGTTCTCCGTCCTCTGGTTATGGAAACTGTGGACAAGGCTTCTTCGCATTCGGCTGCAGAAGTGCAGACGGGACCAGCTGTTCGTGATGATAGAAATGTGATGGAAAAACAAATGCAACTTCTTGAAAATCTGCCGGAATTGCAACAGGTTTATGAAATAATGAGCAAAAGCATATTCAACTTCAAGAAATAAAACGGTTGTCGGTTTAAGTTTGCAGTTTGGAATTTAAGTTCTAAAAACAGAAATAAATATGATAAATTACGATTTAAATAAGATAAAAGCAATCATCTTTGATGTTGATGGAGTGCTGTCAAGACAGACCATCACGCTTTCCAGTGCCGGCGAACCTTTGCGTACTGTTAATATCAAAGATGGCTATGCCATTCAGTTGGCTCAGAAGAAAGGTGTTCGTGTCGTTATTCTGACTGGCGGTAATTCACATGCCATACAGGTGCGCTATGAAAATCTTGGTGTAGAGGATATCTTCATGGGGTGTTCTGTAAAGATAAAGACTTATGAGGAGTTCAAGCAGAAATATTCAATTACTGATGAGGAAGTAATATACGTAGGTGATGATATTCCTGATTATGAGATTATGCGTCGTTGCGGATGTCCATGTTGCCCAGCAGATGCATGCTCCGATATTAAAGAAATTTCTACTTATATCTCATCATGTAATGGAGGTGATGGAGTGGGGCGTGATGTTGTTGAACAGGTGTTGAGAGCCAAGGGCTTATGGCTTTCGGATGCTAAGGCGTTTGGGTGGTAGAATTTAGTTGATAGTTGAAAGTTGATAGTTTATAGTAGAAAGTTTGCAACTGAATTTTAATCATAAAGTTCAAAGTAATAAGGTTTAAAATAAATGAATTATAAGATCATTTTGGCGAGTAATTCGCCTCGTCGCAAGGAACTTCTGGCAGGTTTGGATATTCCTTTCGAGGTGAAGGTGATTAGTGGTATTGACGAAAGTTATCCTGCCGACCTCGATGCTTATAAGGTCGCAGAATTCATCTGCAAGAAAAAGGCTGAGGCTTATCGTCCGCTTTTGAACGGAAATAATAGTGTTGAAGAGTTGGACGAGTCAGAAACTTTGATTCTTACAGCAGATACGGTTGTAATAGCCCCAACAGCTGGCGAACAGAATGACCAGGAAGGAATGGGAGTTATTCTCGGGAAACCTCGTGATGCAGAAGATGCCAGACGAATGCTGAAGATGTTGAGCGGAAAGACACATCATGTAGTTACAGGTGTTTGTCTTACTACCCAGCATAAGCAGCGTTCCTTTTCTGTAACAACAGAAGTAACGTTCAAACCGCTTTCTGATGATGAGATCAGTTATTATATAGATCATTATCAGCCGTTTGACAAAGCTGGTGCCTATGGCATTCAGGAATGGATCGGTTACATAGGTTGTACGGGGTTGAAGGGAAGTTATTTTAATGTGATGGGGCTTCCGGTTCAGCGTATCTATGAGGAATTGAGGCGAATTTAGATTTTTTAAAATTAAATATTGTTCTATGTCGTAGATAATGAGTATCTTTGTGCGTTTTATGTAACTAACAAGGATTATGAGTGAAGAAATTTTAGCAAAAGCTCATGAGGTTTTGGACAATTATATGGAGAGCAATCATCACCGACGCACTCCGGAGCGTTCCACTATCCTCGACACCATTTATTCTATGGGAGAGCATTTCTCGATAGAAGATTTGGGCAGAGAGCTACTGAAAAAGAATTTTCGCGTAAGCAGGGCTACGCTTTATAACACACTGCATCTGTTCCTGGAACTAAGGCTTGTGATAAAGCACAGTCTGGCAGACGGCACCAAGTATGAGGCCAGTTATAGCGAGGACAATCATGTGCATCAGGTTTGCACGATTTGTGGCAAGGTAACCGAAATTGTAGCACCGCAGGTTACGGCTGCAGTGAAGGATATCAAGATGCAGCGCTTTCGTAAAGATGCTTATGCTCTTTACATCTATGGTGTATGCAGTGGCTGCCAAAGCAAGATGACTCGCAAACGCAAAAAAGAATAAGTATCAAGATAAAAAGATAAAAAATGAACACAGGTAAAGTAGATGTCCTGCTGGGTTTGCAGTGGGGCGATGAAGGTAAAGGTAAGGTGGTTGACGTATTAACCCCTAAGTATGATGTCATTGCTCGTTTCCAGGGTGGTCCTAATGCTGGACATACATTGGAGTTTGAGGGCGAGAAGTATGTGCTTCGCTCTATCCCTTCTGGTATTTTCCAGGGTGGTAAGGTGAACATTATCGGCAATGGTGTGGTTTTAGCTCCAGACCTCTTTATGGGTGAAGCTAAGGATCTCGAGAAGAGCGGTCATGATTTGAAGAGCCGTCTCTACATTTCTAAGAAGGCACATCTCATCATGCCTACTCACCGTGTACTCGATGCTGCAATCGAGGCTTCTAAGGGAAAGAACAAGGTTGGTACTACTGGTAAAGGTATCGGTCCTACTTATACTGACAAGGTTAGCCGTACCGGTCTTCGTGTAGGCGATATCCTCGACAATTTCGAGGAGAAGTATGCTGCTCATAAGGCTGCTCATCTCAAGACCATCGCCAGTCTCGGTTATACTGACTTCGATATTACAGAAGTTGAGAAGACTTGGATGGAGGGCATCGAATACTTGAAGCAGTTCAAACTTATTGATAGCGAGGTAGAAATCAATAAGGTGCTCCGTTCCGGCAAGGATATCCTCTGCGAGGGTGCTCAGGGTACTATGCTCGATGTTGACTTCGGTTCTTATCCATTCGTTACTTCTTCTAATACCATCTGTGCAGGTGCTTGCACCGGTTTAGGTGTCGGTCCTAACCGCATCGGCAATGTTTATGGTATCATGAAGGCTTACTGTACACGTGTTGGTGCAGGTCCATTCCCTACAGAGCTCTTCGATGAGACAGGTGCTAAGATCCGTGACCTCGGTCATGAGTATGGTGCTGTTACCGGTCGTGAGCGTCGTTGTGGCTGGTGCGACCTCGTACAGCTCAAGTATTCTGTCATGGTGGACGGTGTTACTGAGCTTATCATGATGAAGAGTGATGTGCTCGATGGCTTCGATACCGTTAAGGCTTGCGTGGCATATAAGTTGAAGGATGGTTCTGTTACAACAGATTTCCCATACGAAATCGATGATGTTGAACCAGTTTACAAGGAGTTTAAGGGCTGGAAGACAGATATGACAAAGTTCACATCTGAAGATCAGTTCCCACAGGAGTTCAAGGATTATATTGCTTTCATAGAAGAGTTCCTTGAGACAAAGATCGGTATCATTTCTATCGGTCCAGACCGTGCTCAGACTATTGTACGCAAATAATTTTATAGTGATTAATGTTTAGTGATTAATGTTTACTTTGAGGGTTTAACATTGCGCTGAACATTAATCACTTCTCATTAAACAATAAACATTAATAAATGGCTCAGAAACCAAGTATACCAAAGGGCACGAGAGATTTTGGTCCTGTTGAGATGGCGAAACGCAACTACATCTTCAACACCATCAAGGAAGTATATGCTCTTTATGGATTCCAGCAGATTGAGACCCCAGCCATGGAAACCCTTCAGACTTTGATGGGCAAGTATGGTGAAGAGGGTGATAAGCTGCTTTTTAAGATATTGAATTCAGGCGACTATATGAATAAGGTGAGCGATGAGGATATTCATGCTCTCGGATCACTCAAATTAGCAGCGAAACTTTGTGAGAAGGGTCTTCGTTATGACTTGACTGTTCCTTTCGCACGTTACGTAGTGCAGCACCGCGAGGAGTTGCAGATGCCTTTTAAGCGTTATCAGATTCAGCCAGTATGGCGCGCAGACCGCCCTCAGAAAGGACGTTACCGTGAGTTCTATCAGTGTGATGCTGATGTGGTTGGCTCTGATTCTCTCCTGAACGAGGTCGAATTGATGCAGATTGTTGATACTGTGTTCACCAAGTTTGGTGTTCGTGTTTGCATCAAGATTAATAACCGAAAGATTCTTACCGGTATTGCAGAGGTTATTGGTGAGGCAGAGAAGATTGTAGATATCACAGTAGCCATCGATAAGCTGGATAAAATCGGACTTGACAATGTAAACGAAGAGTTGCGTAATGACGGCATTTCTGAAGAGGCTATAGAGAAGTTGCAGCCAATCATCTCATTGTCAGGAACTAATGATGAGAAACTTGAAGTGATAGCGAAGGTTCTCGAAGGTTCAGAAGTTGGTTTGAAGGGTGTAGAGGAAACCAAGTTTATCCTCGATACTTTGAAAACTCTTGGCTTGAACAACGAGATAGAACTGGATCTCACCTTGGCTCGTGGCTTGAACTATTATACGGGTGCAATCTTCGAGGTGAAGGCGCTTGATACTCCAATGGGAAGTATTACAGGTGGTGGTCGTTACGACAACCTTACCGGCATTTTCGGTTTGCCAGGTTTGAGCGGTGTAGGTATCAGTTTTGGTGCTGACCGTATCTATGATGTATTAGGTGCGCTCGACCTTTATCCGAAGGAGGCTGTAAATGCTACCCAGGTACTGTTCATCAACTTTGGTGAAAAGGAGACTGCTTACTGTCTGCCTATAGTAAGTGCAGCTCGTGCAGCCGGTATCCGAACCGAAATCTTCCCTGATAAGGCGAAGATGAAGAAGCAGATGAGTTATGCTAATGCCAAGAACATTCCATTTGTTGTGCTTGCAGGTGAGAACGAGATGGTTCAGGGCAAGGTTACTCTTAAGAATATGGAAACTGGCGAACAGACCTTGGTTTCTGCCGAGGAATTGATAGCCAAAGTAAATAAATATTAATACTCTCTTTCTCGTCCTCTCGTGCTCGTATATGTGAATATGCAGTACGGCAGGGCGAGAGCTTTTTATATGTTATCTTGTATGCAAATCTATAATTATAGTAAATTCTAAAAACTACAGACAAATGAAAAAAATTAAAGCTATTTTATGTGTATTTATGCTGGCGTTGCTGATGACATCCAGTACGAAGACAACAACGATTTTCGTAATTGGTGATTCTACTGCTGCCGAGAAAGCCGGTTTTAGAAATAGTCCTGAGCGAGGATGGGGTATGGTATTACAGGGCTTTTTTGATGACAAGGTGATTGTTGACAATCATGCTGTTAACGGCCGTTCCTCTTTGAGCTTTATCAATGAAGGAAGATGGAAAAAGGTTTTGGATAGAATAAAGCCAGGTGATTATGTGTTTATCCAGTTTGGACATAATGACGAGAAGCCAAAGCCTGACCGTCATACTGATCCGGGATCTACTTTTGATGCAAACCTTGCCAGGTTTGTAAATGAGACCCGTGCCAAGGGTGGCAATCCTGTACTGTTCAATGCGGTGGTTCGTCGCTGCTATTATTCTGCAGAATTGAAGAATGATGATGACGAGAAGCTTCGCAATAAAGTATATGATGGAAAGGAGCAGATTAATAGCGATACGCTTATCGACACCCACGGAGCTTATGTGATAGCTCCCCGCAATGTAGCAAAGCAGCTGAATGTTCCGTTTGTTGATGCTACCAAGATTACTCACGACATAGAAACAGGCATGGGTATTGAGGGTAGCCGCAAATTACATATGTGGTTTATGCCTGGAGAAAATCCGCAGGTTCCTAAGGGTAAGAAAGATAATACTCATTATAATGTATATGGTGCTCGTGTAGTTGCCAGTGCGCTTGCTGATGCAGTAGCTGAGCAGGTTCCAGCGCTGAAGTCTCATGTCTGCCATTATGATTATGTTGTCTCTGCCGAAGGTCGTGGCAACTTCATGGATTTGCAGAAGGCTGTAGATACAGTTCCTGTAGGTAAGAAGGCTGTTATCCGTATTTTGGGTGGTGAATGGAAGAAGCCAATCATCGCAAAAGGCAAGAAGATTAAGTTTGTTAAGTCATTTGGTGCTAAAATCAAATAATAACAGGCTTTTCAAAAAACTTTGTAGATATACATAAAAGGGGTACTTTCACAAGCACCCCTTTTCATATTATACAAAAACATTATGAATTATTTCTATTAGCGAACAAGATTTTAATTTCTATCTTTGTCTCAATTATCTAAAAGTTTCAAACGTTCATCAGAATTGCATTAGGCAGGGAGTGATTCCTGTTCATAGGATAACCTCATTTCTGATGTTTATCATTTACGGTTGCAAAGGTACGAAGATTTTTGTAATCGTGCAATACCTAAAAATGGGGGTTTTGGTGAATACCTAGAAATGAGGAATGAAAATGGGGGAGAGTAGATATGAAAAAAGGAAGTCCTTATTGAAGAACTTCCTTTTTATGAGGTGTCTAGCGGAGTCGAACCGCTCTACACGGTTTTGCAGACCGTTACCTAACCGCTCGGTTAAGACACCTTGTGTAGAGCAATCATTTCTGATTTGCGAGTGCAAAGGTACTACTTTTTATTGGTTCTACCAAATTTTTATGCAATTTTTTTTATAAAAACAATCACTTTCTTTGTATCTTGCTCATAATGAGTAGGTTCTGAAATGCATTATTTTTGCTTGGTTTCCTCGCAGCATGACAGTAAAAGTAGCTTTTTTATGAAAACTACTCTTGTTCTTTCCGCTGAGTAGCCTCTTTCTTTTTATTCTTTTGGCATTTCTCTACAAACGGGCAGCCGGAACATTGATAGTTTTTGCACTCTCGGGCTTGTTTAATGGCGCGGTAGATACAAATGGCGGCATACGTTACGCATGCCGCCAATATGATTGCTATGATGATATACTGTATCATAAGCATAGATATAAATATGACGATACTAACCTACGGCGTTATAACCGTTGGTTGAGTTCTTGCGCATGATATCGCGGATGTTCATTTCCTTGAAACCTTCTGCGCGCTTCTGCTCTTCAAGTTCTTTCTCTTCCTCGATGTCCTTTTCTGAACGGGTGAAAGTGAAAGCCTTGTACTTAAATTCTGCAATCGCCCAACCTACGAGGCCAACAGCGATCAATGCAGCAAATCCAATTAATGCGTTCATTTTTTTCTTTATATTATAATAATGTATAAACTGAATTAATAATCTTCGTCGGCTACGTCTTCAGCATCATCAAGACCAAGGTTCTCCGGGTCTTCGAAGGTGGTGCGGTAGCTTTCCTCTGTAAGCTTGTCGTCATCGAATGCATCATCATCCTCGTCAGGATCGTTGTAGTGATCCTCGATTTCTGGAGCATCCTCATCGTCATCCTCATCAGGGTCGAGCAAGTCATCGTTGCGCTTCAGATCATTCTCGTCATCGAATCTCATGCGGACCTTTTCTACCTTAGGCTTCTCCTTGGCAAAAATAGCTTCTACCCAAGAACCCTTTGGTACAACGAGCACCTCGTAGTCATCGGCGAGTTTCTTCTCGTAAAGACCACCCGGCTTTTTCAAGCGGTCAGCAGGAAGAGTAGTAGTGCTGATGTCGAAATTACTTTCGATGATGTCCTGAATGCTTTGAGGCAGACTCTCCCAACCACCGCCAAAGTTACGCTCCAAGAGTTCTATGAGCTTATTGGCGGTGATGTGACTTACATTTTCGTAAGTAAGGTCAGTAACACGCATGATAGGGCGCTTTTTGATGGCATACTTCTCCTTCTTGTCGTTGATGCGGAAAGTACCAATCTTGAAGCCGCGTGCCATCAGTTTGTCAATCACTTCAGGACGGTCTACCGTCACTGGTTCCATTTCGAATGCGCTGCGGATAACTGCGATATACTTGTTCTGGTAATCCTTGAGGTCAGTATCCTTTTCTGCTGCTTCCCAAAGACGGAACACATCGTTCTCCTGCAATTCCCAAATGCTACTTTTAGTAACATTCTTCAGTGTTAATATTTTATCTTTATTCATCTTCAATTGTGTTTGTGTGTGCAAAAGTAAGTACTTCTTTTTATATATCCAAATTTTCTTGCTATTTTTTTGTGTTTTTGGTCACTTTTTTATTTGGAATTCGATTTTTTTCATTACCTTTGCACGTACTATGAGTGAACCGTTAGCTGAAAGAATGAGACCTCACACGCTTGCTGACTATGTAGGACAGCAGCATTTGGTAGGTGAGGGGGCCGTGCTGCGCAAGATGATTGACGCAGGGCGCATATCCTCTTTTATCCTCTGGGGACCCCCTGGAGTGGGCAAGACTACCCTTGCTCAAATCGTGGCACAAACCATCAAGGTGCCGTTCTTCACCCTCTCTGCGGTGACCAGTGGCGTAAAGGATGTCCGCGAGGTGATAGAAAGAGCAAAGAGTGGTAGATTCTTTAATTCGGCTTCTCCTATATTATTTATTGATGAGATTCACCGTTTCTCCAAGAGTCAGCAGGATTCGCTATTGGGCGCGGTAGAGAAGGGCATTGTTACGCTGATTGGTGCTACTACCGAGAATCCTTCGTTCGAGGTGATTCGTCCGCTGTTGTCTAGGTGTCAGCTCTATGTGCTCAAACCGCTCGAAAAGGCTGATCTTGAAGGACTCCTGCATCGTGCCATTACGCAGGATGTAGAACTCAGAGAGAAGAATATTAAGCTGGAAGAGACAGGCGCGCTGCTGCGATATAGTGGTGGAGATGCCCGAAAACTGCTCAATATCCTGGAACTGGTGGTAGAATCTGCCGGATCTTCAGAGATTGTGATTACCGACAAGATGGTAGAAGAGCAGTTGCAACAGAATCCGCTGGCTTACGATAAACAGGGTGAGATGCATTACGATATTATCTCTGCTTTTATCAAGAGTATCCGTGGAAGCGATCCCGATGCTGCGCTCTATTGGATGGCGAGGATGATAGAAGGAGGAGAAGACCCGCAGTTTATTGCCCGTAGGGTTGTGATCAGTGCCTCTGAGGATGTGGGACTTGCTAATCCGAATGCACTCCTGCTTGCCAATGCAGCCTTCGATACGGTGATGAAGATAGGGTGGCCCGAAGCGCGTATCGCCCTTGCTGAGGCTGTGGTTTATCTTGCCACGAGTCCGAAGAGCAACAGTGCTTATCTGGGCATTAATGATGCGCTGGCTACTGTACGGCAAACGGGTAATCTGCCAGTTCCACTGCACATCCGCAATGCTCCTACCAAACTGATGAAAGATTTGGGCTATCATGACGGATATAAGTATCCTCACGATTATCCGGGGCATTTCACCGAGCAGCAGTATCTGCCAGACGAACTGAAGGACGCCCGTTTCTGGCATGCGCAGCATTCGCCTTCCGAGGAGCGCCTCTACAACTGGATGGTTACCTGCTGGGGAGAAAGATTCAAGAATTAGTGATTAGAAAGAATAATTAGAAATTGATATTTAGAACAACTAACTGATACGAGAAAATGATGATACAAAACGATCCGGAATTCGTGCTCACGCTTCATAGTGTGATAGAATTCATCGGAACATTTGCTTTTGCCCTTTCGGGCATTCGTCTGGCTGCAAGTAAGCACTATGATTGGCTGGGCGGTTTTGTTTGTGGTGTGGCTGTAGCCATAGGTGGTGGAACCATACGCGATGTGATGCTGGGGGTGCGGCCGTTTTGGATGTTGAGTCCTATCTACCTGATTTGTACGCTGTTTGCTCAGTTGGTAGTGATTGCTTGTCACCGCTATCTCAAGCGTCTTGACAATACCTGGTTTCTGTTTGATACCTTGGGCTTGGCGCTTTTCAATATTGCGGGCATCCAGAAGTCGCTCGAATGTGGTTTCTCCTTTTGGGTAGCCATCATCATGGGCTGTATTACTGGTGCCGCAGGCGGTGTAATCCGCGATGTGCTACTCAATGAAGAACCGGTTATCTTCCGCAAGGAGATTTATGCGATGGCTTGTGTCGCCGGTGGCTTGACTTATTGGGGGTTGAGCTATTTGGGTGTGAGCCTCTATGTTACGGTGGTCGCTGCTTTCAGTGTGGTTTGCGCCATCCGGTTGCTCGCCGTAAGATATCATATCTCGCTCCCGAAGCTGAGGGATGAAGAATGACAGCCTAATGAAGAAATAAAATGAAAATTGATAATTAAACAGATAATAGATGAAAAGACTTAAAGCGATTTTGATGCTCGTTGTTGCTCTGATGCTGATGTCATCGGCAACAATGAAGGCTCAGAACAAACGAGAGTTTCGTGGAGCTTGGATACAGTGTGTTAACGGGCAGTATCTGGGCAAGAGTACACAGCAGATCCAGGCGATGCTTACCAGACAGCTTGATGAACTGCAGAAGGATGGCGTGAATGCGATTATCTTTCAGGTTCGTGCCGAGTGTGATGCTCTGTATAAGAGCGATTTAGAGCCTTGGAGCAAGTTTCTTACGGGAGTGCAGGGAAAGGCTCCTTCTCCTTATTGGGATCCGTTGCAGTGGATGATAGAACAGTGTCATAATCGTGGCATGGAACTTCATGCATGGATTAATCCATATCGTGCCAAGCATAGCGTAACTTCTTATGAGCAGGTTTCGCCGAAAAATATCGTGAAGAGACGTCCTGATCTCTGTTTTCAGTATGGCAGGCAGACGTTGTTGAATCCTGGATTACAGGCTGCAGCCGACTATATTTGCGAGGTGGCTGTAGATATAGTAAGCCGATATGACGTTGATGGATTCCATATCGATGATTATTTCTATCCATATCCTGAGGCTGGACGTCAGATTCCTGATCAGCAGCTCTACCGTCAGCAGTCTCGCGGCATGCGAAACATAGGTGATTGGCGCCGTGATAACGTGAGCCGGTTTGTAAAGCAGCTCAGCGAAACCATCCATGCCGTTAAGCCTTGGGTTAAGTTTGGTGTTTCTCCATTCGGAATCTACCGTAACAAGCGTACCGATCCTAATGGTTCAGAAACCTTCGGCCTTCAGAATTATGATGATCTTTATGCTGATGTTTTGCTTTGGGTGAATAATGGCTGGATAGACTATTGTGTGCCTCAGATTTATTGGGAGATAGGCAATCGTGCTGCTGATTACAAGACGCTCATTACCTGGTGGAACAAGCATGCTGGCAACCGCCCATTATATATAGGTGAAGATATTGAACGTACAGCCAAGTTTGCTGATCCTGCCAATCCGCGCAGTCATCAGTTGCCTGCCAAGCACCGCTTACATCAGCAGATGCGCAATGTGAAGGGCACTGTGCTCTGGTATGCGCAGACTGCTGCCGATAATGTAGGTAATATCGGACATACACTCCGTAACAATTATTGGAAGTATCCAGCATTGCCACCATCTATGCCTTTCCTTGATAATAAGGCACCAAAGGGGGTGAAGGGTGTCAAACTGATGTGGACCGAGAAGGGTCCGCTGCTGGTATGGAAGGCTCCTAGGGCAAGCAGGAAAAAGTGGGGCGATCAGGTGAACCGTTTCGCCATATACCGTTTTGAGAAAGGTGCTAAGGTAAATCTCTATGATGTTTCGGCACTCCAGGCAGTTACTTATGATAATTTCTATCGCATTCCTTATGTGAGTGGTAAGAAATATGTATATGTTGTTACTGCTCTCGACCGCGTAGGAAATGAAAGTAAAGGTAAGAAAAAGAAAATATCTTTCTAAATGGGTTAAGATGATATAAACAGAAAAACCGTTGTACTCGACTGGAGAGAGTGCAACGGTTTTTATTTGATGGGATGGGGGTACAAGATAGCCCTTCCGTCCGTATCATTTTATTCTTTCAGCAGGTCGTTAAGGAAGTTGTCCAGATCGTTGTCCAGATTCTCCATCAAGTCACCACCTACGATGATTGTATCATCGTCAGCAAGATAGAGCTCGCCAATATGCTCTTTATCGTCATCTTCGAGCACAAAGCTGTATGGCTTGAGGATGCCGAGATGATCTATGATATCTGCCTGTTTGCGCAAAACATCGCGAAGCAGCTTTGCTACCTCGTCGTAGAAGTCTTCATCCTTGTTTTCTATCCATTGCTCAACAACGCAGCGGGTAATCTCGTTGTCATCGTCGTCAAATGCCAGGAGTTCGCCACTGTCTTGCGAAACCCTTACGTGGATGTCGGTCATTTGAGAAGTCTCGTCGTCAGATTCTGGCGCAGGGAACTTTTGAGCCACTTTTCTGATAAAGCGCTCTACTTGCATGATTGTTTGCTCTAATGTTTCCATATCAATTCTTTAATAATCAATGCAAAGATACATAAAATTTTGATTCCACCAAAAGAAGTTGCTAAAAAAAAGTGTTTTTGCTTTTAATTTGTTTTCAAATACCCCGATTTTTAGGGCATAGATAACGTTTACGCTCCTTTTTCATATTTTCTTTTCGATTTTGTTTGCCATTTCTAAATAATGTAGTATCTTTGCACTTGAATTGCAAAAATGCAATGTCAACATTACAAATGAACAATAAGATTAAACATT
The DNA here is from genome assembly GCF_019127135.1 of Segatella copri. GTDB lineage: Bacteria > Bacteroidota > Bacteroidia > Bacteroidales > Bacteroidaceae > Prevotella. The sequence goes on from NZ_JAHOEA010000008.1 coordinate 80,000, forward strand.
CTGGCATCGTAGAAAGCGTAGAAGAAGGTTGTGTGTGCGTTCGCATCGTACAGTCGTCAGCCTGCAGCGCTTGCAAGGTGGCTGCCCATTGTACGGCATCTGAATCGAAAGAGAAGATGATTGAGGTTCCTACCTCTGAGGCGTCTCTCTACCGCAAAGGCGACAGCGTAGTGGTGACGGCTGATTCGGCTGTAGGATTCAGAGCCAGTTTCTATGGCTATCTGTTGCCGTTGATACTGATGGTGATAGCTTTGGTCGGTGTACTGAAAGCTACTCACTCTGAAGGAGCCGCAGCGCTCTCGGCATTGGGTATTCTCGTTCCATACTATGTGGTGCTCTACTTATTCAGAAACAAACTTAAAAACAAACTGAGCTTCTCTATTGAATCATAGGGTACGTGATGTACTTCTGTAGTTTAAGTGGAGAACTCTTGTTTTAAAACAAAGAAAAAATAACAAAACAAAACACAAACAATTATGAATTTTATTTTGATTGCTGTCTTGGTTCTCGGAGCAATCGCGCTGATTGCAGCGTTGGTTCTCTTCGGTGTATCTAAGAAGTTTGCCGTCGAAGAAGACCCTCGTTTGGGCCAGGTAGGAGAGATTCTGCCAGGTGCCAACTGTGGTGGTTGCGGTTTTGCCGGATGTTCCGGTATGGCTGCAGCTCTGGTGAAGGGGGCTGATGCCGGTTCTATCGATGGACTGATGTGTCCGGTAGGTGGTGCTGACGTGATGGGCAAGGTAGCCGACCTTTTAGGTATGGCAGTAGCCAATACCGAGCCAAAGGTGGCCGTGGTACGTTGTAATGGTACTTGCGAGAATCGTCCTCGCATTGCCGAGTATGATGGTTTGCACACTTGTGCAGCTATGAATTCATGTGGTGCTGGCGAAACAGGCTGTGGATTCGGCTGTCTGGGTTGTGGCGATTGCGTGGCTGCCTGCCAGTTTGGCGCAATCTCTATCAATCCTGAAACTGGCATTCCTGAGGTTGATGAAGAGAAGTGTACAGGTTGTGGTGCTTGTGCCAACGCTTGTCCACGTCACATCATCGAGCTCCGTAAGAAGGGTCCTAAGGGCCGTAGAGTTTATGTTCAGTGCGTAAACCACGACAAGGGCGCTGTTGCCAAGAAAGCTTGTAGCGTTGCTTGCATCGGATGCGGTAAGTGCCAGAAAGTCTGCAAGTTTGATGCTATTACGATAGAGAACAATGTGGCTTATGTTGACTTCAACAAGTGCCGCATGTGTACCAAGTGTGTTGACGAATGCCCAACCGGTGCTCTCGTAAAAGTTAATTTCCCAGTTAAGAAAAAGGAGGAATAATCATGAATTTGAGAACTTTTAGAATTGGTGGAGTTCACCCAGAAGAGAATAAGATTACTGCCGAGATGGCTACTCAGGTAGCTCCTCTCCCTAAGCAGGCTATTTTTCCACTTGGTCAGCACATCGGTGCTCCTGCCAAGCCTGTAGTTGCCAAGGGCGACAAGGTGAAGGTGGGAACACTCATCGCTGAGGCTGGTGGCTTTGTGAGTGCTCCTATTTACAGTTCCGTATCAGGAACCGTGTTCAAGGTAGATACATCTATTGATGCTACCGGTTATCGTAAGCCTTGTATTATTATTAATGTAGAAGGCGATGAGTGGGAGGAGAGTATCGACCGCTCTGAGAAACTCGAAACGCTTGAGGCTCATTCCGACCTCACTCCTGAGGAAATCGTAAACCGCATCAAGGTGGCTGGTGTGACAGGTATGGGTGGTGCCGGTTTCCCAACCTTCATCAAGCTTTGTCCTCCTCCTGGAGCCAAGGCAGAGTGCGTGATTATCAACGGTGTAGAGTGTGAGCCTTATATCACAGCCGATTATCGTCTGATGATGGAGCATGCTGATGAGATTCTCGTTGGCTTGAACCTTCTGATGAAGGCGGCTAAGGTAGAGAAGGGCTACATCGGTATCGAGGATAACAAACCTGCTGCCATCAAACTCTTCGAGGAGAAGACAGCCAATGATTCTCGTATCGAGATTGTTCCTCTTGCCAAGAAATATCCACAGGGTGGTGAGAAGCAGTTGGTAGATGCGGTTATCCGCCGCCAGGTTCCTGCTCCTCCAGCTATTCCTGTCAACGTTGGAGCAATTGTTCAGAATGTAGGTACTGCCTTTGCTGTTTATCAGGCAGTTATGAAGAACAAACCTCTCTTCGAACGCTATACTACCGTTACCGGTAAGCAGGTGAAGAATCCAGGCAACTTCCTCGTGCGTATGGGAACTCCATTCTCTCAGATGATAGAGAACTGCGGAGGTTTGCCAGAGGGCGACAACAAGGTATTGGCAGGTGGTCCGATGATGGGTAAGGCTGTAATCAGCCTCGACGTACCTGTAACCAAGGGAACCAACTCCATCACCGTATTGACCGATGCTGATGCTCATCGCAAGAAGGCTCAGCCATGTATCCGTTGTGCCAAGTGTGTGGAAGCCTGCCCAATGGGTCTGGAGCCATACTTGCTCGCTACCTTGAGCGTAGTGAAGGATTATGAGCGCCTTGAGGCAGAAGAGGTAACATCCTGCATAGCCTGCGGTTCATGCCAGTTCACCTGTCCTTCACATCGTCCTATCCTCGATAATATTATCAATGGTAAGGGTGCGGTAATGGGCATTATCAGAGCTCGCAACGCTAAGAAGTAATCCCTTTTATCAAAAGAAGAGATACTTCAATCAAGAGAAATTTCATTGACGAAAGAATTTAAAAGAAAAAATGAGTAAATTAATCGTTTCATTATCGCCACACGCTCATGGAAATGAGAGCGTAGAGAAGAACATGTACGGAGTGATTATCGCTCTTGTGCCTGCCATCCTCGCTTCTTTCTATTTCTTCGGCTTGGGTTCAGCAGTCGTACTGCTCACCTCTGTGGCAGCCTGCGTCTTCTTTGAGTGGGCAATTACAAAATATCTCCTGAAGGAGGAGACCAGCTTGCTCGATGGTTCTGCCATCATCACCGGTCTTTTGCTCGGCATGAACTTGCCAAGTAACCTTCCTCTCTGGATCATCATCATCGGTGCCTTGTTTGCCATCGGTGTAGGTAAGATGAGCTTCGGCGGTTTGGGTAACAATCCTTTCAATCCTGCGCTGGTTGGACGTTGCTTCCTGCTCGTCAGCTTCCCTGCCCAGATGACTTCATGGCCTGTTGCCGGACAGATGCTCAGCTATACAGATGCAACAACGGGTGCTACTCCGCTGGCTATCATGAAGACAGCCATCAAGACGGGCGATGCTTCTGTTCTCAACCAGTTGCCTGATGCGATGAGCATGCTCTTCGGTGCTACAGGCGATACTTTCGGTGCCGGAACTACCGGTGAGGTTTGTGCCGTTGCGCTCTTGCTCGGTTTGGCTTACATGCTCTGGAAGAAAATCATCACCTGGCATATTCCTGTCAGCATCATCGCTACCGTATTCGTATTCAGCGGTTTGATGCATTTGGCTAATCCTGTTTATGCCAATCCTTTTGCAGTCATCTTCAGCGGTGGTCTGATGCTCGGTGCCATCTTCATGGCTACTGATTATGTAACCTCTCCAATGACTCACAAGGGCATGCTTATCTATGGTGTATGCATCGGTCTGCTGACCATCATCATCCGTAACTGGGGTAGCTATCCTGAAGGTATGTCGTTCGCCATTCTTATCATGAATGCGTTCACACCTCTTATTAACACATACGTTAAACCAAAGCGCTTCGGTGAGAAGCCTGCTAAGAAATAAGGAGGACAGAGACATGCAGAAATTAGAATCATCATTAAAGAACATGGTGCTTGTGCTGGTGGGCGTTGCGCTCATCGTAGGTGCTGTTCTTGCATATATCAATCATCTTACATCTGGTCCTATCGCCGAGAAGGCTGCACAGAGTCTGGCTGCCGGTATTAAGAGTGTGATGGGTACAGAAGAACTCCAGGTGGCTGAGCCTGAAGAGGTAAAGCAGGAGTTTGGCGGTAAGGAATTCACTTTCACCATCCACAAGTGCTCTGACAAGAGCGGCAAGCAGCTGGGTGCTGCCGTAGAGAGTACAACCGGTGGTTTCGGTGGCGATCTGAAGGTGCTCGTAGGCTTCGATACTGAGGGCAAGATTATGGGTTATACTGTGCTTCAGGCTTCAGAAACTCCAGGTTTGGGTGCCAAGGCTGCTACCTGGTTCCAGAAGGACGGAAAGGGTAGCATCATCGGTAAGACTCCAAAGGATGGCGACCTCCACGTATCTAAGGACGATAAGAGTGGCAATGCAGTAGATGCCATCACTGCTTCTACCATTACCAGCCGCGCCTTCCTCAAGGCTATCAACCAGGCTTATGCCGTTTATGCCAAGAAGGATGTTGACGGCGAGAGCGGTGCATCTCAGAAAGCAGATGCAGAGAGTGGTGCATCTAAAGTTGAACATAACGAAAAGAAAGGATAAACCGATATGAGTAATGTTAAGATTTTGATGAACGGACTCATCAAGGAGAATCCAACCTTCGTGTTGCTTCTCGGTATGTGTCCTACTTTGGCTACAACAACCAGCGCCATCAATGGTCTCTCTATGGGATTGGCTACCATGGCGGTGCTGATCTGTACCAACTTTGTTATCTCCTGTATCAAGAAGATTACACCCGATATGGTTCGCATCCCTGTGTTTATCGTAGTGATTGCAGCCTTCGTTACTATCCTTCAGATGGTGATGAGCGCTTATGCTCCTGACAGCATCAACCAGGCATTGGGTATTTATATTCCGCTGATTGTAGTAAACTGTATTATTCTGGGTCGTGCAGAGAGTTTCGCTGCCAAGAATTCTCCGGTTGCCAGTCTGTTTGATGGCATTGGTTGCGGTTTGGGTTTCACGCTCGGTCTTACCATTCTCGGTAGTGCCCGTGAGATTCTCGGTGCCGGAAGCGTATTCGGAATCACCCTGTTGCCAGAGACCACCAACATTCTGGTGTTCATTCTGCCTCCTGGAGCGTTCCTCACATTGGGATACATTATTGCTATATTTAATAAGGTTAAGAAATAGAAATTATGGAATATTTATTGATATTTATCTCTGCGATATTCGTCAACAACATCGTCTTGTCGCAGTTCCTCGGTATTTGTCCGTTCCTGGGCGTATCGAAGAAAGTTGATACAGCCATCGGAATGGGTGGTGCCATCGCCTTTGTCTTGACCCTGGCAACCATCATTACCTGGTGTGTTCAGAAGTATGTGCTCGATCCGTTCGGCTTGCAATATCTCCAGACCTTGGCTTTCATCCTCGTGATTGCAGCCTTGGTTCAGATGGTAGAGATTATCCTGAAGAAGGTTTCTCCTGCGCTTTATCAGGCGCTCGGTATTTTCCTTCCGCTCATTACCACCAACTGTGCCGTTCTCGGTGTAGCCATCCTGGTGATTCAGAAGGATTACAATCTCCTTGAGAGCGTGGTTTACGCCTTCTCTACCGCTCTCGGTTTTGCCCTGGCGCTTATCGTTTTCGCCGGCATTCGCGAACAGCAGGCTTTGGTCCGTATTCCTAAAGGCATGCAGGGCGTAGCTATCGTCATGGTAACTGCAGCGCTTCTCAGCCTTGCCTTCATGGGATTCTCGGGCGTAGATGGCGGTTTGAAATCGCTCTTCGGATTGGAGTAATTCTTTTACTTAAAGTTGATAAAATAATAATGGGAATTTGCGAACGGTGTAACCCGATGCAAATTCCCATTTTCTGTACTTGATTTTTCTTACTCTCTTACCTGAGGTACTTGTTTTCTTAACTCTCTTACTTGAGGTCTTGATTTTTAACTCTCTGTTTTATAAACTTGAAATTATAACTCTTTCTGTTTCTTATCTTCTGTGTCCGAAGCTTCCACCGCCATTGCTCTTGCTAGGTGTAGAAGAGCGAGGGGTGAAACCGCCACCTGTAGAACGGTTGCCGGAACCGCTGCTGAATGAACGGCTCATGCTGCTGCCGCTTCGGTTTCCACCGAAAATATTGCTTCTTCCGCTTCCGAAGCTGCTGTTGCTCTGGCGGCTGCTGTTTCCGAAACCACGGTTGTTGCTAGTGCTGCTGTTGCTGCTTCCGAAACCACGGTTAGGGCGACTGTTGCTGTTGTTGCTTCCGAAACCGCCATTGTTCTGTGGTCGGTCGTTGTTATTTCCGAAGCCTCCGTACTGAGGGCGGCTGCTGTTTCCGAAGCCAGCGTTGTTGTTAGGGCGGCTTGCATTACCGAAACCACGGTTTGGGTTCATCTGAGGTCTGTTCTCGCGGTTCATGTTGCCGAATGATCTTCCTCTGCCGTAATCACCACGGTTGAATCCGTCTCTCATACCTACTCTAGGATGTCCACCAGGGTGAGGTCCGCCGAAACTTCTTCCGTAATACCAGCTTCTGTTTCCGTTTACTCTCCAGCTATGACCTCCACGGTAAGAAACGTAGAAGTGAGGGCGACCGAAGTAGAAGTAGTCGCGGCGAGGATAGCGGGCGTAGATGCCGAAGTGCCAGTAACCTGCGTTCCAGTAGAGCGGACGGTAGAAGTAGGTGGCATTGATATATGTTCTATACTGCCAGTCGAGCAGGATGTAGCTCAAATCCATGTTGCGCTGGCGCCAGTAAGCACCATAGAGGTCATCGTATGTATCTACACTCATCAGGTAGTCGAGGTTTACCTCGTAAGCTGCCTCATACTGGTCTTCCGTAAGATTGAGCTCGTAAGCCATCTTGTCTGTCAGGAAGAGAGCCTGCTGTCTTGCCTGCTCATAACTCATTGCAGAAGCGGTAGTGAATGTCATCATGAACATGGCTACCAGAGCTATTATCATTCGTTTCATAATCGTATATTTTTTAATTGTTATACTTCATGTTTCTTTTTCTGGTGCAAAGATACGATGTTTTTTGTTCCCTCGGGCGGGATTTCCCCTAAAGGGGTGGGGGAAAATCCCTACTTCTTTATTTTGTGCCTGCGCAGTTCTATATATAATAAGGTATAGAACCGGAGTGGAGCGTAAAGGTTTGCGTGAAGATTTTCGCTGTTTTTGGAACAATCAAACGAAATATTTACTACCTTTGCACTCAGAAAAAACAATCTGATGAATAGATTGTAATTTAAAGCGAAAAGTAAAATAATAAATATAAAATAAACAAATCATGAAAGAGCTAAAAGCATTAAACAAGCGCACTGCTCCTAAGAGCGTCGCTCCAGAGAAAATCATTCAGTTTGGTGAAGGTAACTTCCTCCGTGCATTCGTAGATTGGATTGTATGGAATATGAATAAGAAGACCGACTTCAACGGTTCTGTCGTTGTAGTACAGCCATTGGCTGGTGGTATGGTTGACTGGTTGAACGGTCAGGACTGCCTCTATCACGTAAACCTTCAGGGTAAGGAGAACGGCCAGGCTATCAATACATTGGAGCGTATCGACGTTATCAGCCGTGCGTTGAACCCATATTCTCAGAACCAGGCTTTCATGGCTTTGGCTGAGCAGCCAGAGATGCGTTTCATCATCTCTAACACTACAGAGGCTGGTATTGCATTCGATGACTCTTGCAAGTTTACAGATGCTCCTGCAGCTTCTTATCCAGGCAAGTTGGTTCAGCTTTTGTTCCACCGCTATAAGTTCTTCGAGGGCGACCCAACCAAGGGTATGATCCTGATGCCATGTGAACTGATCTTCCTCAATGGTCACCACCTCAAGGAGTGCATCTATCAGTATATCGAGCTTTGGAAGGAAGACATGGGTGCTGATTACGAAGGCTTCAAGGAGTGGTTCACAAACCACTGCTACGTTTGCGCTACATTGGTAGACCGCATCGTTCCTGGTTTCCCACGCGACACCATCAAGGAGATTCAGCAGAAAATTTGCTACAAGGACAACCTCGTAGTTAAGGCAGAAAGCTTCCACCTCTGGGTTATCGAGAAGGCTGAAAACATGACAGTAGAGCAGATGCAGGAGGAGTTCCCAGCTCACAAGGCAGGTCTCCACGTGCTTATCACAGATAATGAGAAGCCATACCACGAGCGTAAGGTTACTCTCCTCAATGGTCCTCATACAGTATTGAGCCCTGTTACATACCTCAGCGGTGTGAACATCGTTCGCGATGCTTGCGAGCACCCAGTATTGGGCAAGTACATCCACAAGGTACAGTTCGAGGAGTTGATGCAGACTCTGAACCTCCCTATGGATGAGCTGCAGAAGTTCGCTTCTGACGTATTGGAGCGTTTCGAGAATCCATTCGTAGATCATCAGGTAACAAGCATCATGCTCAACTCATTCCCTAAGTTTGAGACTCGTGACCTCCCAGGTGTCAAGATTTACCTGGAGCGTAAGGGCGAGTTGCCACAGGGCTTGGTATTCGGTCTTGCAGCTATCATCACTTACTATAAGGGTGATGTTCGCGAGGATGGTGCTCCTATCCAGCCAAACGATGACCAGAAGATTATGGACAAGCTCACCGAGCTTTGGGCTACCGGCGATACTCAGAAGGTAGCTGAGGGCGTATTGGGCTTCGACTATATCTGGCACGAGGATTTGAACAAGACAGTTCCTGGCTTGACTGAGTTGGTTAAGAAGGATCTTGACCTTATTCAGGAGAAGGGCATGTTGGAAGCTGTTAAGACTATCCTCTAATTAAGATGTTCGTTCATAAATCAAATAACGATTTATATTTGATAAAAGTTATAAGGTTTTGTGTTAGTTGTTAGCATTCATTTTCATGCTAATTAATAAAGGCGGGGAGCTTGTGAAAGCGCCTCGCCTTTTTGCTTATTGTCTGCTTTGTGATGTTTCAGAATCCTTAATGACCTTAATGACCTTGGCCTTAATGACCGGATGGTTGATGATGAGCGGCACTCTTTCTACCACTACCATGGAAGTGTCGAGGCCCAATGCCTTAGGCTCGTCAATACCTATCTTGCTGATAAGAGCGTAGATACTCATCAGCAGGTTCTGTTGGCGATTATCTGAACTCTCTGGGTAATATACGCGGTGAATGATGATGAATCGGAAATCGCCCGGAATTCCGTATTTGCGCAGCGAAGGATAGGTGCTTCGCAAATCTACCTTTCCGTCTGTTACCAGATCTTCCACCACTTGTCGCAGATAGAGACTCACCCTAGGCTCTATGCGGAAGCCAATGTGCATGGTTACGCTGTAGAGGGTGTCGGGAATCAGGGTCTCGCAGTTGTACTCCAGCGTATCAGGTGTGTCAACAAACTCCATGTTGATAAGCCAGTAATGGTCAGCACGTTTCGGCTGCTTGTTGATGATGGAGTAGAGCAACTTGTCATCTACGGCACCTTCCTTGTTGGCGTGGTTCACATAAACCAGGTTGGAAGCATATTTAGGGATGCTCTCGTCGGCCTTGATGTCGGAGATAATCTGATAATAATCATCCAGCGGTTTGGTGCTGATATAATGGCGGCGTATCTTCATGGCTTTCACCCACACGTACATCATCAGGAACAGGATTCCGCCAATGAGCATCGTACACCATCCACCTGCAAGAAACTTTGACAGATTGGCAGTCAGGAAGATGGCTTCGATGATGCAGTATGCGCCCATAAACAGCATCGTGAAAATCCGTGCCACTCCCTTGCTGTGCAGGTAGAAACCGAGCAGCAGGGTAGTCATCAGCATGGTGATGGTGATGGCGAGTCCGTAGGCTGCCTCCATGTGCGAGGAGTCGCGGAAGAGCAGGATGATGAGAACCACGCCGATGTACATGGCGAGGTTGATCATCGGGATATAGAGCTGCCCCTTAACATGGGTAGGATGCTTGATTCGCATGCGCGGCCAGAAGTGCAGGTTCATGGCTTCGCTTAATATGGAGAAGGTTCCGCTGATGAGTGCCTGGCTCGCAACGATTGCCGCACCCGTGGCCATGATGATGGCGAAGAACAGCATGCTCTGCGGCATGATGGCAAAGAACGGATTCACTGCCAGTGCCGTATCTGCATGATTCAGCACCCATGCTCCCTGTCCCAGATAGTTGAGAATGAGCATGGTCTTTACGAAGCCCCAGCTGATGGCGATGTTCTTTCTGCCGCAATGTCCCAGGTCGGAATAGAGAGCCTCGGCACCGGTAGTACAGAGAAATACGGCACCCAGAATCAGAAACCATTCAGGCGATTTTGCCAGCAGCATGGCAGCATAATAGGGGTTGAAAGCCTTCAGTATCAATGGGTAAGACGTGATGCTGAAAGCTCCCATCACGCCCAGCAGCAGGAACCATAGCAGCATAAATACGCCAAATGATTTGCCAATACTCTCTGTGCCAAACCGCTGCACGAAGAAGATGATGGTGATGATGGCAAGGGTGATGGGGATAACTGGCAGGTTGGGACTGATGCTTTCGAGTCCTTCGATGGCTGTGGTCACGGTGATGGCAGGGGTGATGATTCCGTCTGCCAGCAGGGTGCTTGCGCCAATGATGGCCAGTAGGTAAATCCACTTGTACTTGAGTCGGCGCAGCAAGGCATAGAGGGCGAGGATGCCTCCCTCGCCATTGTTGTCGGCACGCAGCGCCACGCATACATATTTGATGGTGGTCTGGAGGGTGAGTGTCCAGATGATGCATGACAGGGCGCCCAGGATGGTGCTCTCGCTGATGCTTTCGCCCGTATGCAGGATGGCCTTCATCACATAGAGAGGTGATGTTCCGATGTCTCCGAATACAATGCCTAATGTAACGAGCAATCCCAGGAAGCCTACTCGGTGATGATTGCAGGCTACTGAACTTTCTGCTTTTTCTTTCATTTTTCTTCTCTTATTTAAATTAAATATTATCCTTTTGGAACATAAAAATGTCCTTTGTGATTATAAATTTGCGTGCAAAGGTATAAACATAAGAGGCAAGACAGAATTTGTTTAACAAGATTTATCGGATTTAACCTTTATTTTTTGGCGATATGATGTAAATCTTTCATGACCGGACTCTTTGGGGGATTGAAAAATGAAAATGACCGGAAATGAAAAAGAAAAAGCCCCGCAGGAATACTACCTGTGGGGCTTGAATCAACTTAAAAAAATAAATATGATGAAATCCTTTCCGAAAATCGGCTAGATGTGGAAATCTACCAACTTCAGCCATCGCTTGACATCAAACGACGGACAGTCTTTGTGAACGTTTGGCAAATCGTGGTGGCCCAGTATCTCTGCATCAGGATAGGAGAGGCAGAGGCTCTCCAGAAGCGA
>NZ_JAHOEA010000090.1 GCF_019127135.1 Segatella copri
GAAGACCCGAGCAAGGCACAAAAGGCTGTTCTTTCGATTGCCGGTGCAAAGATACAACATTTTCGGGCAGAATGCAAGCTTTCACCCTGACTTTCTATGCGAGAAAAGCTATAAGTGGCTGTAATACAATAAGTTCTATTGATTTTCTATCTGAACTTTATTGCAAAACAACGAAAATGCAAGAAAAGACTCGGAAGTAGCTGAAGAAATGAAAAGGGGTCATTTGGTGTCAATGTCATTTAGGGTCATTTGAAAAAGTAAATGTCACTTTTGCTGCTATAGTATATATAAATATTTATTTATATATATCTATAGTGACTTTTTAACTCTCGGAAAACATAATGACCCTAAATGACTTTGACCTAATGACCCACTAAGTGTAATGCTTTAATTGGTTGTTTGCTAGAGTATGTGATAGTTCTAAATTACTTGTGTATGAGATAATTACGAAAGTTTGTATCAGTTGTTCTTCATTTGTATGTGTATAATAATAATCTACATTCTCTGGTGCGAAATACTGTACGTTGCACCACTCTAGTGCTCATTTTTTATATCCCAAATTCATTGTATTTGTCAAAAATACCTACCTTTGGAGCATGATTTCGAGTCCGAGGAGGGGCATTTTTTACCCTTAGAAGAGGGGGTAAAATACCTTCCTAACCCCCATATTTTGCATTTTTCCGTTAAATAACGTGATAAAATTCTTGGGTTTGCCAACTTTTTATTATCTTTGATAGCAATTAATAAAATATTGACGTGGTAATAGTGCGAAAAGCTAGAAACTGCATAATAACAATACTAAGATTAAAATGGGTAACCTGTTGTTATATAACTATTTAGTATGTATATTACGTGTGTGAAGTGAAGTCTGTATGTTGAGTTATGAATGGAATATATATTTACATTATAAATCATAGTGTTCGCTTTTTATGCTTTCTCCCAATACCTGTTTTCAGCGATGAAAAACGGAGAAAATAGAGTTTTCTGTTTGCAAAATGCGTTTTTTAGCCCATGAATAGCCGATTTTGCACTTTAATTCATGCCCTCATCGAGCAGCTGAAGGAGGAATATCCATTAGCTACGATTCATGGTCATAATGAATTTGCCAACAAAGCCTGTTCCTGCTTTGATGTAAAGAAGGAATTTGGGGAGTAATTAGAACCCTAGAAAAACAAAAAAGACCTTGATTGCAGAACGCAACCAAGGTCTTCGGATTATATATTTAACCTATTGAAATCTCACTAGATTAGATCTGCTCGCTCCAGTCCTCCTGGCTCTTACGAACGTAAGTCTGGTAACGGAGCTTAGCCATCTTCTCTGCCTGAGTGAAGAGCTCATCAGCCTCCTTAGGGAATGCCTTCTGTACAGAGAGGTAACGAACCTCACCGAGCAAGAAGTCGCGGAAGTTCTCCCAGTTTGGAGCCTTAGAATCGAGTGTGAATGGGTTCTTACCCTCATCAGCCAACAGTGGGTTGTAACGCCACAAGTGCCAGTAACCGCACTCAACAGCCAACTCTTCCTCGTGCTGTGAACGACCCATACCGCCCTTACGCTTCAAACCGTGGTTGATACATGGTGCGTAAGCGATGATGAGTGATGGACCTGGATAAGCCTCAGCCTCGCGGATAGCCTTCAATGTCTGAGCATTGTCAGCACCCATAGCTACCTGAGCTACGTAGATGTAACCGTATGTAGTCTGCATCAAACCGAGATCCTTCTTACGGATACGCTTACCCTGAGCAGCGAACTGTGCGATAGCACCGAGTGGAGTAGACTTAGAAGACTGACCACCAGTGTTAGAGTAAACCTCAGTATCGAGTACCAGGATGTTAACATCCTCACCAGAAGCCAATACGTGGTCGAGACCACCGTAACCGATATCATAAGAAGCACCGTCACCACCGATGATCCACTGTGAACGCTTAACGAGGTAGTGATCCAAAGTCTTGAGCTCCTTGCAGATAGGGCAACCCTTCTCAGCGCAAGCAGCGATGAGAGGCTTCAACTCTGCAGCAGCCTCCTTAGAACCCTCTGAATCGTTCATGTTAGCAATCCACTTGTCAGCAGCAGCTACGAACTCAGCAGAAACCTTCTCGCTAGCCTTAGCTTCCTCGAGCAAGTGAGCGATGCGCTCCTTCATCTTCTTGTTACCCATTACCATACCGAGACCGAACTCGCAGAAGTCCTCGAACAATGAGTTGTCGAATGCAGGACCCTGACCCTTAGCGTTCTTTGTATATGGAGTAGATGGGATAGAAGCTGAGTAGATTGAAGAACAACCAGTAGCGTTAGCAATCATCTGACGGTCACCGAAGAGCTGAGAAATCAACTTAACGTATGGAGTCTCACCACAACCAGAGCAAGCACCAGAGAACTCGAACAATGGCTGAGCGAACTGAGAGTTCTTAGGGCTCTGCTTGATGTCAACGAGATCCTGCTTAGAAGCTACCTTGTGTACGAGGTACTCCCAGTTAGCTGCTTCCTTGACCATATCCTCTGCATCAACGTTGAATGGAACCATTGTCAACGCCTTCTCACCCTTCTTACCTGGGCAGACGTCAGCACAGTTACCACAACCCAGACAGTCGAGTACTGAAGTCTCGATGCGGAAGTGCATGCCAGCCAAAGCCTTAGGTGCCTTTACATCCTGAGTCTCGAGACCCTCGATGCCTGCAAGCTCCTCATCTGTCAATACGAATGGACGGATAGCTGCGTGAGGACAAACGAATGAACACTTGTTACACTGGATACAGTTCTCTACGTTCCATACTGGTACGAATGCCTCAACACCACGCTTCTCGAATGCTGCTGTACCATTCTGCCATGTACCGTCAACTGTGTCGTGCTTAACGAAGTCAGAAACCTTCAAGAGGTCACCTGCCTGGCCGTTGATAGGACGAACGAGCTCCTTAACGAATGCTGGAGCATTATCCTCCTTAGCCTCATCGTCAGCGAGGTTAGCCCAAGCTGGATCGACTGTCAACTGCTTGTACTCACCACCACGGTCAACAGCGCCGAAGTTCTTGTCAACAACGTCCTGACCCTTCTTAGAGTAAGACTTAACGATGAATGCCTTCATCTGCTCTACAGCGAGATCCAAAGGAATAACCTTTGTGATACGGAAGAATGCAGACTGGAGGATGGTGTTGGTACGGTTGCCGAGACCAATCTCCTGAGCAATCTTAGTTGCGTTGATATAGTAAACTGTGATGTTGTTCTGAGCGAAGTAACGCTTTACCTTGTTAGGGATGAAGTTAACCAACTCCTCGCCGTCGAAGATAGTGTTCAACAGGAAGAAACCGTTCTTACGCAAACCACGTGTTACATCGTACATGTGGAGGTAAGCCTGTACGTGGCAAGCTACGAAGTTAGGAGTATTTACCTGATATGCGCTGTGGATAGGGCTGTCGCCGAAACGCAAGTGAGAGCAGGTGAAACCACCAGACTTCTTAGAGTCGTAAGAGAAGTATGCCTGGCAATACTTGTTAGTATTGTTACCGATAATCTGAACTGAGTTCTTGTTAGCACCAACAGTACCGTCAGCACCCAAACCGTAGAACTTAGCCTCGAACAAATCGTCACCACCCATTGGGATTTCCTCCTCTTCTGGGAGAGAAGTGAATGTAACGTCATCAACGATACCTACAGTGAAGTGGTTCTTTGGCTGTGGCAACTCGAGGTTCTTGAATACAGCAACAATCTTAGCTGGAGTTGTATCAGAAGAACCGAGACCGTAGCGACCGCCAACGATCAATGGCTTGCGCTCGTCATCGTAGAGAGCTGACTTAACGTCGAGGTACAATGGCTCACCCTCTGCACCTGGCTCCTTAGTACGGTCGAGAACAGCGATACGCTTAACTGTAGCTGGGATAGTCTTCTTCAAGAAGTCAACAGAGAATGGACGGAAGAGGTGAACTGCAACCATACCAACCTTCTTGCCCTGCTTGTTCAAGTAATCGATAGCCTCGCGAGCTGGCTCTGTAGCAGAACCCATCAGGATGATGATGTTTTCAGCATCCTCAGCACCATAGTAGTTGAAGAGGTGGTACTCACGACCAGTAATCTTAGTCATCTCCTGGCAGTACTTCTCTACTACCTCAGGGATTGCATCGTAGTAAGTGTTGCAAGCCTCACGGTGAGTGAAGAATGTCTCTGGGTTCTCAGCGGTACCGCGAGTAACAGGACGCTCAGGAGTCAATGCACGGTTACGGAAGTCCTCGATGAACTCTTCCTTAACCAATGGACGGATGTCTTCCATATCCATCTCCTCGATCTTGTGGTACTCGTGAGAAGTACGGAAACCATCGAAGAAGTTAATGAAAGGAACCTTTGTCTCCAATGTAGCCAAGTGAGGAACTGCAGAGAGGTCCATAACCTCCTGAACAGAACCTGAGCAGAACATAGCGAAGCCTGTCTGACGGCAAGCCATTACGTCCTGGTGGTCACCGAAGATACAAAGTGAATGAGAAGCCAATGTACGAGCTGATACGTTGAATACGCAAGGAAGCAACTCACCAGCAATCTTGTACATGTTAGGAATCATCAGCAACAAACCCTGAGAAGCAGTGTAAGTTGAAGTCAAGGCACCAGCCTGGAGAGAACCGTGAACTGCACCGGCAGCACCAGCCTCTGATTCCATTTCCTGGATAGAAACTCGCTGACCGAAAAGGTTCTTACGACCTTTGGCAGCCCATTCATCTACATGCTCCGCCATTGGTGATGATGGAGTAATAGGGTAGATAGCAGCAACCTCTGTAAACATGTAGCTTACGTGTGCGGCAGCTGTGTTACCATCACAAGTGATAAATTTTTTCTCTTTAGCCATTTTACTTTTAGATAAAATATTAAAAATGTTTTGTATTTTTATTCCTTTGAACTTTGATAGTTGAATCTGTTGAAGAGTTCAATTTTCAGTTCTGTTTTTGTTTTTGTCGAATGTTTTTGCCCATTCCTACACCTTAATATTAATATAGGAAGCCCAGAAGCCACAACGGAATTCTGTTATCCTTACCTACCTCGGTATTGTATCGGGCGTAGATGATGTCGGGATTGTTGCGCACCTTGTTTGGAGATTGCGCATCGCAGATTCTGAACTTCTTCTCACCGTCTACAATGAAGTAGTGGTCCTTGCCGGTCTGGCTTATCTTGTGGTCTTTCCAGAGCGAGTTGACGAAGAATGTCTCCATCACCTCCTGCTTGTCTATCTGGATAGGATAGATGGCGTACATCAGGTTGGAGTTGTGCATCATCACCTTGGATGGTTTCTTAGGAAACTCCTGCCCGGTAGGGTAAATCATGTTGATGAGTCGCGCATCAGCAAGATACTTGATGTAGTTCATTACCGTAGCCCTGCTGGTATTGATCTCTTCGGCAAGCTGGCTCACGTTGGGAGCCTTGGCGCCTTCTACAGCGAGCTGATAGAAGAGCCGCTTGATCTTGGTGAGATATTTCAGTTCGATTTGCTTGATGAGGAGGATGTCTACCTCGGTCATCATATTCATTGTCTTTAGTAGATTCTCTGTGAAGTTGCGATTCTCCAGGAAGAATGGATAGAATCCATGGTGCAAGTAGTCCTGAAAGTACTTCATCGGGCTCACCTTTGGCAGTATCTGCTTGATGATGTGCTCGTGGTTGCGCAAGATTTCATCGAGTGTATATGGCTGGAAACTGTTGCCAGTCTGCAGGTTGATAAACTCTCTGAAAGAGAAGCCTCGCAAGTTATAGCTTTTCACGATTCCATTGAGCTCAGGATTCTCTTCCTTCAGTCTCATCACGCTGGAACCTGTGAACACGATTCTTAACTCTGGATAGAGGTCGTAGCATTTACGCAGCTCCTTGCTCCAGTCCGGCTGTTTGAAGACCTGGTCGATGAGAAGGGTTCTGCCGCCATGGCGAACAAAGTCGCCTGCAAAATCTGCGATTCCTCTGCTTTGAAAATAGAAATTGTTCATATTCACAAACAGACACTTGCGGTCAGTAGGGCCAAAGTGCTCCTTGGCATATTGAAGGAGGAATGTAGACTTTCCTACACCGCGTGTTCCCTTAATGCCAATCAGACGATCGCTCCAGTCGATTTCGTCCATCAGAGTACGTCTTACTGGTGCGTTCGTATGCTCTACGAGGTATGTATGTGTTCTGAAGAATGCTTCTTCCATGAGTTTATATCGTTTCTTATTGTTTTTACGATGCAAAGGTAATTAAATATTTCTAATTTGCAAACTCTAGATAGCAAAAAGTAACTTTTTTTTCATTATTTAGCACTTGTCTAAGTAAAAATGCGGTTTTTCTGCCTTTTTTTGCACATTTCTTTATATCTTTGCACCATGAAATTACATATTTTCAATCCAGAACACGATTTGGCTTTGGCTGCAAATCTGAAACAGTTCACCGCGCCTCATGCGGGAAGACAACTTAGAAGTGATCTTGCTTTCATTCCGGCTCTTTGGGCGGAAGAGGGCGACCTCGTACTTGTTGATGACATTGATTTTGCGAAGAACAGGGTGCGCCATTTTGGAGCTGAACTGAACAGCAAGGTTGAATTCATCACCAAGCCTCAGCTGAAGCATCTGCTCAAGACAGAATTTCTTGACAGTGTTCATCCCTGGGGATGGAACCTGTCGCTGAAAGGTGAGTTGGAGCGTTTGGGAATGCCGGAGATTATGTTGCCGACTGATGCTGTATTGAATAAGGTACGCGAGGTGAGCAGCAGGCAATGGGCTGCCCTTCATCTGCAGCGTGGCGTGGAATATGTTACTGAAACGGTCCGTGTCAAAGAACTCATTCTCCAGCATGGCAAAGCTGTGGTCAAGGCTCCTTGGAGCAGTAGCGGGAGGGGAGTGAAATATGTGAGTGCTGAGGATTTCAAGACTGCCGGAGATTATCCTACCTTCGAAAGATGGGTGGCAAACATGATTTATCATCAGGGCGGCGTAACCGTAGAGCCCCTATATAATAAGGTGAGAGATTTCGCCATGGAGTTTGAAATGAAAGATGGCAAGGTACTCTATCGCGGTCTTTCGCTCTTCGATACAATCAAGAATGCCTATTCGGGCAATGTGCTCTGCTCTGAAGATGATAAGGTGGAAATGATGAAACCACTCATTAGCGAGGCTCAGCTTGCCGGAATCAGACAGCGTATCATTGAGGTAATGGAGCCGGCGCTGAAGGATATTTACAGTGGTCCGTTTGGCGTTGACATGATGATCTGCACGAAAGGGGAGAAGGATGAATTCTGCGAGGCTGTGCTGAATCAGGAAGGTGAGGATGTAAACAGAACCGGACTGGGCGTGGTTCCTTGCATCGAAATCAATCTGCGCAGAACAATGGGACATGTGGCAATTGATCTCTACGAACATCTTGTAGCTCATTCGAGCGATGAGATGAAGACCAACAGGACGAACATCATGCGCATGGAATATGATGGAAACAGATATCATCTCAGAATAAAGCCTGGCAGACCTTCGGAAGAGGCACCGCTGCATTGATTTTTTTGTAAAGAATTTAAGTTTCACAAGTAAGCCCCACACGCCCTGAAAGGGCAGAAGCTCCTAGCCCAGGGCATCGCCCTGGGTGTTTATGGACGCAAACCTGTCGCCCTGTAAGGGCAAAAGCTTTCAAATATGGAAATATACAAAGCTTTTGCCCTTACAGGGCGCCTTGCTGATTGCCATTATACCCAGGGCGATGCCCTGGGCTAGGAGCTTTTGGGCCTTCAGCCCGTACTTGAACCAC
>NZ_JAHOEA010000091.1 GCF_019127135.1 Segatella copri
GCGATGCCCTGGGCTAGGAGCTTTTGGGCCTTCAGCCCGTACTTGAACCACATGCTAAAGTTCTGTTAAATATAATGATTGATCTCGACAACCCGGAGTTGCAGAATGCACTCCAAATCATACAGTTTACCCGTCGTTCGCTTTTCCTTACCGGAAAGGCGGGGACGGGTAAATCTACTTTTTTACGTTATATAGCCGCCAATACCAAGAAGAAACATATCATTCTTGCCCCAACAGGCATTGCGGCCATCAACGCCGGAGGAAGCACGCTCCACAGCTTTTTCAAGCTTCCTTTCCACCCTCTGCTGCCCAACGACAGCATGTATTCCGTCCGCAACATCCGCAACACCCTGAAATATAATTCTGAGAAGATAAAGATTATCCGCGAGGTAGAGCTCATCATCATCGATGAGATCAGTATGGTTCGTGCCGATATCATCGATTTCCTGGACAAGGTATTGCGGGTATATTGCCGCAACATGCGAGAGCCTTTCGGGGGCAAGCAGCTGCTTCTGGTGGGCGATATCTTCCAGCTGGAGCCTGTAGTAAGAGAGGACGACCGCCGTCTGCTCAGTCCCTTCTACCGCAGCAGTTTCTTCTTCGATGCCAAGGTGTTCGAATACTTCAAGCTCGTGAGCATCGAACTCAAGAAGGTATACCGCCAGAGCGATCCTGTTTTCATCAGCATCCTCGACCATATCCGCACGTCTCAGGTACCTATGCAGGATTTCCAGCGCCTCAACCAGCGCGTGGGAGCCAGGCTCGATGAAGGTGATTCCAAACTTGCCATCACCCTCTCTACGCGCCGCGATACGGTAGATTACATCAACGACAGCCAGCTCCAGCGTCTTCCGGGCGAGCCTTGCCTCTTCCGTGGCCACATACAGGGCGAGTTTCCGGAGAGCAGTCTCCCTACCCCTATCGAACTTTACCTCAAGACGGGGGCTCAGGTTATCTTCATCAAGAATGATATCGAGCACCAGTGGGTGAATGGCACGCTGGGCACCATCATCGGTTTTGATGAGGATGAGGATGCCAAGATTTATGTGCGCACCGAGGAAGGAAAGGATGTGATGGTTGAGCCTGCGGCATGGAGCAACATGCGATACCATTTCAATGAGGTTGAGAAGAAGATTGAGGAGGAAGAGATTGGCAGATACGAGCAGTACCCCATCCGTCTGGCGTGGGCAATAACGGTTCATAAGAGTCAGGGCCTCACCTTCAACCAGGTGAAGATTGATTTCACGGGTGGTGTTTTTGCAGGCGGACAGACGTATGTTGCCTTGTCCCGCTGTACCAGCCTCGAGGGCATCAGTCTTCAGGAGCCATTGCGTCAGAGTGATGTTTTCGTGCGCAATGATGTCAAGCAGTTTGCCCGTCATTTCAACGACCAGAGCACCATCAACACGGCGCTTACCCAGAGTAAGGCTGACAAGCAGTATCATGATGCCGTCAAGGCGTTCGACAGGGGCGATATGCAGTCGGCTCTCGACAACTTCTTCCTTGCCATCCACAGCCGTTATGACATCGAGCAGCCGCTTGCCAAGCGTTTCATCCGCAAAAAGCTGAACAGGGTGAATGAGCTTCAGGCTGAGAACGAGCGGCTGCGCGAAGAAATAAGAAAGAAGGATGAAGAGAAGGAGAAGCAGGAGAAGTTCCTCAAGCGCCTTGCCACGGAGTATGTGATTATGGGCAAGGAGTGCGAAAAAGAGGGCATGAAAGAGGCTGCCATCATGAATTACCGCAAGGCCCTCACGCTTTATCCTGAGCACCCGGAGGCGAAAAAAAGGCTTTTAAAGGTAAAAAAGTAAAAAGGTAAAAAGAGGCTTTTAAATGGGGGACCAGCGATGGAATCGCTGGGAACGGAGGTGCAAAGAGGCTTTTCTCCTTCCTGTCCCCGTTCCCAGCGATTCCATCGCTGGTCCCCCCGAGCTTTTTTTAAAGGTAAAAAAGCAATATAGATAAAACAAAAAAAACAGGCAAAATGATTTTGCCTGTTTTTTTATTATCTATAAGCTGAAAAGCTCTATTAACTGTAAACTTTCAACTATAAACTATCATCTAGTACCATTGTACAGCGTTGGAATAACCACTTCTCTTGTCGTATTTCAGCGCATCTGTCAAGGTGGCTGCGTTACAACGGAAGGTGAAGTTGTAGCTCGTGTATGGAGCGAGAACCACAGAACAGCTCATGTTGAAACAGTGAAGATCACGAGCCAGACTGGCGGTGGTCATACTGATCTTGTGGTTGTCAAAATCATAACCGGATGAGAAACTGATGTTCCAGCCATCACTGATTCTTACGTTACCACTCATGTTCAGAGTCTGGGTAAACTTATATGCATAGCGCATCGTCTTCTCATTGAACTTTTCTCTTCGCGTATCCTCGCGCATTGTTACACCGTAACCGAAGGTCAGCGACCATGGCATCTTGAACGCCATATAACCGTCTGCATCCGTTTCAGCCTTGCCGCCCTTCTTGGCAGCCGTCTTACCCTTCTCCAGACTATCGTCTACGTTGCTCTCAATGTCGGTATCCAGACCTTCATCGTCATCATCATCGCTGCGCTTGCTGTTCTTCTTGTCGTCCTCATCATCGCCCCCGCCAAAGAGTTTCTTCAGCTTCTCCGGGTTCAGTGTGAACGAGAAGTTCTGCGACATACCCTGGAATCGTCCGAACCTGCCCTTGCCCCACTCCGTATGGGTACCTACATAAACATTGTTCTGGTCATCCAGCTCGTAGGCATAAGTGGCAAACACGGCGTTCATGTTGAAGGTATAGTTCTTCCACCACTTCAGTCTGAGGTTGATGTTCATATCGCTCCAAGGGCGAACCTTGGCTGCAGTATTGTAGCTCATGTTGATGTCGAACGCATCGATGATACTGATTTTCTTGTATCCGGTAGAGTCCTTGTCGCTCTTCACCTTCATCTCGATGTTGTTGCCCAGGGTAAACGAGATGTTACCGCTCTTACCCTTGCCCGGTGCACCGTAGAGGGCGTTGGCATACTTCGAATAGCTTACCAGCGATACGTTTCCGTCGGCATCGGTCTTCTGGTAGGTGTCCCAGTAGCCGTAGCGTGAAGCTCCGAAGTCTGGGGCATAGCTGAAGTTCACCGTAGGCGTAAACACGTGGCGCACAGCCTGTATCTTATCTCCGAAGAGCTTGCGGTTTGGTATGTAGAAGCCATAGAGTTTGGTAGAGAGACCTACGCTCATGTTCCAGTTATACACATTGTTGAAACCGTAGATGGTATCACATTTCTCCGTCTGGCTGGCTTCATCCCATGATCTCTCCACCTTGTTGGTATACATACGGTCGGTGAAATTGAACGATGGGTTCACGTTGAGATATTTAAAGAGCGTGAATGTAGCACTCACCGGTATCTGGTGCTGCCATCCATTTCTCCAGTCCTTGATGAGCGAACTGTGCATCAGCTTATCTTCTTTGGTATTGATGCTGTTAGAGATGTGTCCCGTATAGCTCATGGCTATCTTCTCGTACCATTTCTCATCGCCCACCATCTTCTTTCTTCTGAACGGATAGAAGCGGGAGATGCTGATGTTGAGGTCGGGCAGCGTCATGGCGATGGATGAATCGCGCATGTTCTGCGAGAGGTTGGCGGTGGAACTGAGCGTCATACCGATGCTTGAGAACGAGGTGCTCCAGTTGACAGATGAGGTTCGCGTACTCTGCGTCATCGTCTGCGGATTGTAGAGCGAATTGAGGTTATTGCGTTCGTAGCTCGATGTGGCGAAGTTCACACTTGCCGAAAGCGAACTGTATGGGTTTGCCTTGCTGTCCTGGCGGTGGCTCCATTGCAGTTTGAAACTCTCCTGTTCGGTAAAGTCTGGCATTCCCTTATCACCGTTCTTCGTATCCTGGTAACTGAAGAAGAAGGAACCCGAGTATTTGTATCTCTTGCGGTAGTTGCTGGCTGCCGAGAGTCCCCACGAGCCCTTGGTATAAATTTCGCCCAGCAGCTTCAGGTCCCATTTATCGTTCATGGCGAAATAATATCCACCATCTCTCAGGTAGAAGCCTCGTGCCGTTTCATCGCCGTAGGTTGGCATGATGAAACCGCTGCTGTAGCTCTTGGTGAACGGGAAGAAGCCGTAAGGGATGGCGAGCGGCATTGGTACATCGCACACCACGAGATAGGCTGGTCCGAATACCACATCCTTGCCCGGTCTTACCTTGGCTCGGGAGAGCGAGATGTAGAAGTCGGGATGCGGATCATCGCAAGTGGTATACCTGCCGTGCTGCAGATAGATGACACCCGATGAGTCGCGTTTCGACTTCATACCGGTCAGGAATCCGTCTTCCTGTTCTGTATATACATTATTAATAAGGGCCTTCTTGCTCTTGAAGTTGAATTTGATGGTGTCGGTATCGTAGGTATCACTACCCATCTTGAAGACAGGTTTGCCCTTGATGCCTCCCTCCGCCGTACTGTCGGGTGTACCCATAGCCTTCACGTTGCTCTTGTCCATATCCATGGAGATGCGGTCAGAGCTGAGGTCCATGTTGGTATACTTCACGTTGGAGTTTCCGTAGAGATATGCCACCTTGTTCTTGGCATCGTATACGAGGGAGTCGTCCGCCTGATAGTTAACCGGTGCGTCTACTCCACCCTGTTTCTTTCTGGCGATACTGTCGAGGCGGATACTGTCATCCACCACTTTATTATGTTTCCATATAGCTTTCTGCAGCGAGTCCATCTGCGTAGTGTCGTCAGCCTGTTTCAGCTTGGGCTTTATTTCGTTGCCCAGCGAGTCTACGAACACACTGTCTCCCACGCTGTCCACGGTTTCCGTCTTCTCCTTCTTCTTTTTCTTTTTCGAATCGGGCATACCCGGATTAGCCACCATCATACAGGAGATGGCAGCGAGCAGCAGCATAGCTATCGTCGATTGTTTTCTCATTCAATAAATTAGAATTCTATTCAAACATGCGTTCCCATTGCTGGAATCGTTTTACTCCTTCCTCGCCGAACTTCATGAGACTTTTTTCTGCTTTCTCAATCGTTTTTTCCCGGTCGAGGTGAGTTTTGCTGAAGAATTTATCAGCGTAGCAAATCACCTTCTCCTCCATGGTTTCCGGCAGGAAATCCTGATGAGGCAGGGGCAGGTTCTGTGCTATAATCTGTGCCTCTGTGATGCCTGCACCGGTATGGCGCTCGCATACGCGGGCATGTCGTTCATATCCTTCCTTGCGCAGGATTTCTGCTCCCAGTCGTCCGTGGCAGATGTAGGGCTGCGAGCCGAAACACTGTATGCCTGGGGCATCGGTCATGAAGATGCCGAGGTCGTGGAGCATGGCTGCTTCTTCGATAAACTGGGCATCGAGTTGCAATTCGGGATGATACGAAACAATCTGTAGCGCTTTTCGCGCTACAGATTGGCTATGTGTAATGAGGATATGCCGAAGCTCATTATCCTCAGGATAATACTTATCAATAATAGCTTGATAATCCATCGTTTTTATATTAAATGTTGAATGTTGAGTGTTGAATGTTGAATTATGGGGCTTGCGCCGTAAGTGTCCTTGCTGTTTTGCAGAAAGGGACAACTCAACATTCAACATTCAACATTTAACATTATTCAGCCTCGCGCTCGATGTAAGCAATAACATCGCCCTTGCGCACCTTGCTGCCCTGCTTGGCATTGATTTCTACGAGCTTGCCGCCCAATGCTGCCGGGATGGTTTCAAACTCGCCCCAAGGAGCCTGGATATAGCAGAAGGCATCACCTTCCTTATATTCCTTGCCGATGTATGGCTCTACAGCTGGCTGGCACTCGCCCTCGCCCTGGAATTCCCAGAAGATCTGACCGGCTACTGGTGCCACGATGGCATCTGCCTTGGCGTGCTTGAACTCTGCAAGCTGTGCAGGTGTAAGGGTTGTACCGAGCTTGGCATCCTTTGCCTTCTGAAGGTCGGCAAGGAAGTTCTTCTTTGCCTGTCCGCTCTTGTAGTTGCGATACTGCTCTGGGTGCATGGCGAGCTCGAAGAGTTCCTCGTCGTCCTGACCGTAATCCCAACCGTTCTCGTCCATCTCCTTCTTGAAGTCGTCGAGGGCGTTGGTGAGCAATGTGTGTGCATCTACGTCGGTAAACTCGCGGCCCTGCTTCTTGGCGAGCTCTACGAGTTCTGGGTCGATAGTTCCAGGAATCTTACCGCTCTTGCCGAGAATCATACCCCACATTGAGTCGTCCATCATGACGAAGCGGCCCTTGCCCTGCTCCATGGTGAGGAGGTTCATCAGTGAGATGTTCTTTACATACTGGCTGAATGGGGTTACCAATGGAGGATAACCTACGCGTGGCCATACATACTCTACCTCGTCGAAGAGCTTGATGAGCAGGTCGTCCATAGACAACTCTTCCTCACCCTTCTTCTTGCGGATGTTGTTGATGGTCTGGCGCATACCGCCGAGGTCTGCCATCATACTACCCATCATACCGCCTGGGAGACCGCAACCGAGCAGGAGTGAAGACATGATCTTGTTACCTGGGTTGATGAAATATCCGAGCCACTCGTCGATGAATTCCTGAGTCATGGCACGCGCCTTCATATAAGCGCTCATATTGATTTCAGGTACCTCGAAGCCCTCGTTCTTCAGCATGCTGATAACTGAGATTACGTCTGGGTGAACCTTACCCCATGACAGTGGCTCGATGGCTGTATCGATGATGTCGGCACCGTTGTTGCATACCTCGAGGATAGAAGCCATAGAGAGACCAGGACCTGAGTGGCCATGATACTGGATGATGATCTGTGGATACTTGTCCTTGATCATCTTGGTGAGCTTGCCGAGGAATGCTGGCTGGCCGATACCTGCCATATCCTTCAAGCAGATTTCCTCTGCACCGGCAGCGATGAGCTGGTCGGCGATGTTCATGTAATATTCCAGGGTATGAACAGGAGAGTTGGTGATACAGAGTGCACACTGTGGAGTCATGCCGCCCTCCTTGGCCCACTTGATAGAAGGAATGATGTTGCGCACATCGTTCAGTCCGTCGAAGATACGTGTGATGTTGGTACCCTGCTTAGCCTTTACCTTATACATAAGGGCGCGCACGTCGTCAGGCACCGGATACATACGAAGAGCGTTCAATCCGCGGTCGAGCATGTGAGTCTTGATACCCACCTCGTTGAAAGGTTTACAGAATGCGCGTACGGCATCGTTAGGGTTTTCACCTGCCAGCAGGTTAACCTGCTCGAAGGCACCGCCGTTAGTCTCTACACGGCTAAAGCATCCCATTTCGATGATAACTGGGGCAATTTTAGCCAACTGATCCTTGCGTGGCTGGAACTTACCAGAGCTCTGCCACATGTCTCGATAAACGAGACTGAACTGAATTTTCTTCTTCATTATTTTTGTTCTTTTTCTTTATATTCGATGTATGAATTAAATTCCAAGGTGCAAAATTAGACAAAAAAATCGAGAAATCGTCCTATTCGCCTCTTTTTTTATATTTATTATGTTATTTATTCAAGTTTCGCAAGTTTTGCCCACACGCTCTGAAAGTTTTCGCCACACGCCCTGAAAGGGCAGAAGCTCCTAGCCCAGGGCATCGCCCTGGGTGTTT
>NZ_JAHOEA010000092.1 GCF_019127135.1 Segatella copri
TCAACTCGTCTTACAAATAAAGCTAAAAGTGGTCAACTAAAATCGTTAAACCACAACAAGCGAAATATCGAACGAAATGCATCAATTATGTCCACGTACGTGGTTACTCGTACCCACGTACATGGGTAGCCATGACCACGTACATGGGTACGAGTGACCAAAACGATGGGTATCCATGCCCAAAACCTTGGGCAACCATGCCCTACATAGTTGGGCACAAATGCCCAAAGGCTTGGGCAAGTCTGGGCATTGTGGTTTGCAAGTCCGCTAGGTGTGGTTTAACGATTTTGGTTGACCACTTTTTATCTTATTTTATAAGACGAGTTGACTCGGTTTATACTTATTTATAAAACCAGTTGACTAGTGTTAGGGAGATACGCAAGTCCGCTAGGCGTTCCTGCGGATTTGCGTATCTCTCTAACGCCTAACGGACTTGCGAGCTGTTGATTTATGACACGCCCTCTTGTGGACCTTCAGCCCGTTCTTAAACCACTTGCGAAAGTTCTGTCATTTATATATCGAAATCGATAAAAATAAGCATAAAAGCCAATAAATTAAATATTTTCTATCCATTTATTTTGTTGTATCCAAAAATATTAATAAATTTGCACATGAATTTAGTTTTGATTAAGAATTTAATATTGATTAATATGTGGAGTATAAGGATTCTTACATTTATTTATGTATGCTTTTTGTCGATAAAAGCAACTGCTCAAGAAATACCTAATGATATTCCTTCACCAACAGTAGCTTCTCTTGCAAAATTTGGAGATATTCCAGTTTCTATGTTTACTGGGACTCCAAAGATTACAATCCCTATTTTTGAACTCAAATCTTTAGAAAAGTCTATGCCTATATCTTTAGATTATGATGTGTCTGGTTTTCAAATTAACGATCTTCCGTCTTGTACAGGACATAATTGGTCTCTTCAAGCAGGTGGAGTTATCACAAGACAGCGTGTTGGTAATTAATTAGATAAAATGAAAGGTAAAAATCTAAAAATCATGCTATTGTGCTTGGGAATATCTGTATTGCTGTTTCCAATGGGGCTGTATTGGTTTGCATATTGTCTAGAGAGTATCTACCCAACTTGCAATTGGCTTTTTAGTGATACTAATAATTTATCAAAAAATATGGAAACGACAATTTATCAATTTACTTTGACAAATGCGTTTCTTTATTTAGGGATTTTATTTTCCATTTATGTATTTGTCTACTATTTATGCAGTATTCTAAAAACGGGAAAAGTTAAAAATAAGTTTCTGTTTTTTAGTAAAATTATATGCTATATGGGGATTATTGTTAGTATTGTAAAAATAATGAACTGTAGTGTGGGAATTGACGAAAATGTAAGTTATGCAACATTTGTAACAGCATTATCAACATTTACATTCTGTTTTTTATATTTGGTAGTTATAGTCCTATTACATAAAAAAATGAAACATACTTTTTGCCTGGTTCATCACAATGTATATAAGAAGGTTACCCTTTATATTTACATTTGTAGTGTTTATACATTTATGTTTGTATCTTTGATAGATAGGTGGATTTTTTTTCGATTATTCCATGTAGGGCAATGGGACTGTCCATGGATAGGAGAAACGTGGTATTATTATGTTTCAAAAAGAATTACCACTCCTGAAAGTTGGTACTACATTCTTGCAGCTATAGCTTGCTGGACAATTCCTTTTGTTTATAGCCTAAGCATGTGTGTTATAGCTTATAAAAAGAAGAGTAATCTTCAAGGGGTTCTTTTTATTTTAAAGAAGTTCTCTTTTACTCTGCTTTTGATAGTAATTGTTAGATTTATTGGTGATACTACAAATATTCATATAATGAGTGATTATTATTATATGAATTCAGTTCCAACTTTCGTCTTATTTTTAGGACTTATAGTTTCTTTTAGGTGGTATTTCTCTACAATAACTACCATGAGAAAAAATGCCTCAAACAATAAAAGAGACCAAGCCGGTTTCTGTAAAAGAAACCTTTGAGCTCTATAATAACGTCATAAAAATTTTATTAAACAATCAAAACTACTCATGGAAAAAATAAAAAGAATTTCATTGATAGCCATAATTTTTATAGGCTTTGCTTTTGGTTTTCTGACTTTAAAAAATCTTCTTGGTATTGTGCCACAACATCAAATTAAGGCATCGAATTTTCAGCTTTTTAATTATGATGGTTTTGAAGACTATAGTATAGAAAATTGTGATTCTGGGTATTTTTATGCTTATAATGAAGTGCCAAATTCTGTAAGACAGAAAAAACCGACAGATGTCGCATTAATAGAAAAACCAGAAAATGCGGTAAAAATAGGTGTATCTATATTAATTTCTAAATTTGGAGAAAAATATATAATGCAGCAAAAACCTTTTACCGTTGTTTTAGTTAATAATAAAGTTTGGAAAGTTTCTGGAAATCCTTGTGTGCTAGAAAAACCATCTGCAATATATATCCAGGCAGCTGACGGACAAATTTTAGGTATATATAGTAATAAATAAAATAGTAAAAAATAAAAAGGTATGAAGAAATTTTTAGTCTTGTTCATAGCAAGTTTCATTACTGGGATGTTTTGTTGTTTTCTAGTAGGTATTACGACTAAGGCAGAAAGTTCTAGTTTTGATAATATTGAGTTTTGTTATAAAGGGCAAATAAATGAAAAATTGTGGTTTAAGAGTAAATCAGATTCATTGTATGAGTCTGATAGTACTGTGTATTCTTACGATGAAGGGATAATTTCTACACCTAAGTGTGTGGCAGAAGTTGCTTTTATGTTATTGGATGAACTTCATTTTGGATACATGAAGAAGAATGAATATCCTTTAAAGGTGGTAAAGGATGTAAAATCTTGGAAAGTATATGGTAACAGTTATGAATCGCCTGTTTATATTCAACTTTATCGAAAGACAGGTATGGTTATGGATTATTAAAATTACTTTTACATATAGTTGTTACGGATAAAATGATACTATTGCTTATGTTACTGAACTTTCGCAAGTAAGCTCCACACGCCCTAACACAGGGCAGAAGCTGCTGTGGTATAAGTCCGTAATACTGGTTTGCAAGTCCGCTAGGCATTAGGGAGATACGCAAGTCCGTTAGGCGTTCCTGCGGAACCCTAACGCCTAACGGACTTGCGTATCTCGATTTCATGATACTTCTCCCTATTTTATGATACTTCTATGATACTTTTTTGTAAAGATATTAGGAAGTCTCATTTTTACAAATCACTATATACCAATACTTTATAACAATATTTCCACCTAATAATGAGACTTTGAGACTTTTTTCTCAAAAAAAACTTATTACGCAAGAAATAAAATCTGCGCCATCTGCGTCATCTGCATGAGATTCTTAAGTCACACAGATTTCGCAAATGGCGCAGATTTCCTTTTATTGCACTTCCAGATAATCGAACGAAACGTTCGGAAGACCGGAGAGGATTATCTGATAGGTACCGGCATTGATCTGAGAATCGGTAGTGGTACCGATGGTTTTGAACTTATTCGGTGTTTCAGGGAAGGTCATGTCTCTATCCAGCAGGACGATACCCTTGCTGTCCACAATCTTCAACCTGCCAACCTGCTGCTCACCGGTTGTATTCTTATAGCGGAAACGCAACATGTATTCGCGGGCTACACCGGGATTGATAGTCCAGGTTGAGGTCTTGCTCTTATAGCGCACAGCCGGGAATACTTCGTTGTCCTGAGGCAACAGCTCCTTCGGATATTTCTCTACCACATCCTTATCCAGATCAGCCCAGTAAGTCTTGCTCATTCCGCTCTCAGGCTTGCTACCCTTGAAGGCGACATTCCACTTCTCAGCATCTCCTATCTCTCCCTTGGCAGCAATGGCGATGGCAGAGATGATTGCCTCTCCCACCTTTACTTCCGGGAAAGAAATGGTCAGCAGACCGCCCTTTACCTTGATATCTACCACCTTCTTGCAGGCTCCCGCAAAGCCAGCCTCAGCCCAAAGGTCGAGGTCATCTACTACCACGGAATCGTTGATGGCTACATCAAAGATGCGCTCGCCTTCACAATCGATGCCGGCACCCTCATGCTTGCCCAGCCAAGGCTCAGCAAAATAGAGTTCTACGCGATATTCTCCATCCGGAACGGCAAACTGATAGTTCAGCGCATGACGGCCCCAACGAAAATACTGGAAGAGCTGTGCATCATGGGGCGCAGCATGATGAGAGGCTTCAGATGATGATTTCAAGCCATGAATGCGGGAGGTGATATGTCCCTGACTCGCCGTAAACGGATTCATGCCGAAACGCTCTGCCCAGGAATGAGAATAGACGCTGTCGTCCTGCTCCCACTCGCTGCCATAACTGTCTGTAACGGCATCACCGCCACAGTTCACTCTATACAGATAGGTATAACCCTCGGCTGGTTTCAGAAGATTTCTGTTGCGGTCGGCAGCTGTAGGCGTAAGCGTATCTGGCTGCACCTTAGTATAATGGTTGCGATACCAGTAGAAGCCTTCGGTAGGCTGTTCCCAAGGCGTGAGAAGTCCCTTGTAATTGAACGGTCCCACCTTGTCGATACGGCGGTAAGCCTCATCCGGCTGTACTCTGCCCGGGTTCTCATGCGATACGAAGAGCCACTGGAAATGGCCGCAGACGCTGTCCCTGGCACTCTCTGCCAGCATCGCCTTCTTGCCGAGAAGAGATACAAAGGCATCTTCGGTATAGGCTTTTGACAGAGCCTTTGCATCACCGGCATGCAGTTTCTCTGCATCGGAACTGCGGAAACCGAGCGTGCGCCAGGCACCATATTCACCATTCAGCAACTGGTTAGGCTGCTTCAATTCCTCATCATATTTATCGGCTGTTCCGCCGTAGGTTCCGCTCCAGTTCTGAATCACATTCCAGTCGCTTCCCTCTCCTCCATTACAGGTCGTGATGGCGCGCATGGTCTGAGCGGTAGGGTCCATCTCGCGGATGATGGCAGCACACTCCTCGGTGAAATCCTTCGGCATCACACTCTCGTTCTGAATGCCCCAGAGAATGACGCTTGGCGAATTGCGGCGCTCCTTGATCCAACGGCGCAGCAGACGCTTGAAGTTCTTACGGAAGGCGGATGTATCATACCAGACATGTGCCGAGAACTGACTCCAGAACAGCATGCCCTGCTCATCCAGCAGCTGCTGGTAATAGAGATTATGTGGCTGATGAGCCTCACGGAAGGCATTGAAACCTGCCTGACGCATCATCTTGACACGGGAGGCTATCTGCTCATGAGAGAAGGCGTGACTCTGACCGAAGAGATGCTCGTAATCGCAGGTTCCATTGATGAAAACCGGACTGCCATTGAGATAGAATCTGCCGTCTTTCTTATCCATCTGGGTTGAATCGCCACGGAGCGCAGCCTGCTTCTGTCGGAGTACCGGCCAGGAGATGGTGCGGATGCCGAAAGGTGTAGCCACATCATCGATGGTCTTGCCCTCTCGCTTGATGATGCTGGAAAGGGTATAGAGATAAGGATCCGTGATGCTCCACAGATGGGCATCGCTGACCTTTGCCTGATGACGGACCACCTGGGTCTCGCCTGCCTTCAGGGTAATCTTTCCGGTCTGTCGGAAAGCGGTCTTGCCGCTGCTCAGCGCCAGTTTGCTGATTACCTCGATGGTCTGCTCATGGTCGGAATAGTTCTTCACCTCGGTATCCACGAAGACGCTGTCGCATGCCTCGTTGTTCCAGACGTGTACTCCGAAAGGCTCCACCCTCACCTCATCAGTTTCGATGAGCGATACAGGACGGAAGATGCCGAAAGGCTGACTGCCCTCCGAGAATCCCCATTCTGATGAACAGCCGCCGCAAGGCCAAGGGTTATTGGTCTGCATAGCAGGATGTTCTACCTTGATATTCAATACATTATCTCCCTCACGGAGTGCATCCGAGATATCGAGCATAAAGCTGGTTCTGCCTACCAGTTCCTTCGGATAACTCTTGCGGTTCACCTTGACCGTAGCAAAGGTTTCCACACCTTCCAACTGCAGGAAGTAGCGTTTTCCGGTCTGTTTATGAACGGAGAAATGCTTCTCGTAGGTGGCGGTACCATGCAGGTTGCCGTGCTTCAGCTGGCGGTAACCGTAATAATCGTCCAGATTACTAGGCACATTCACCCGGAAGGTTCCCATCTTCTTCGTGATACTGTCTTCCGAAGTCTTGCCGAAGGTTACCTGCCAGTCCTGATTCAGACTTACAATCTGTCGCTTTCCCTTCTTTTCAGGTGTCGGGAAAGAAACCTGCGAACGTCCCATCGGCACACTCGTAGCCACGGCGATGCCTCGCTGTCCGGCATGGTTCACGGCACAATAGAAATGGTATACCACGCCCTGATGCTTCAGCACATAACTCTTATGGGCGAACATATCATCATAAGGCTTGGAAGGATAAACCAGGTCGGCTCCATCCCAGTCCTGCCAGTTCACCAGGTCCCGGCTTACGGCAAATGTATTGTAGGCATTGTATTTTCTCTCCGGATTATAGGCAGAGAAATAGAACATGACATAATAATGCGGGAACTTCACAATCTGTGCATCTCCTGTAATGATGCCCGGAGCCTCATGAAAGAACACCGGATTGCCTGTCTTCCGCTTGGCTGTGCGGAGAGGCAGACGGCGCCAGGAAGTCATATTGCTGGAGAGGGCGATACCGATACGCTCTGCCTTCAGCTGGTTGGTAGGGTTGATGCCACCGGCATTATAGAACATCACGAAAGGTTTGCCCAGCGTCTTGTTCTTATCCCAGTAGACGGTACTTTTATAGTGGGTAAGTTTCTCCCACCACTGTGCACTTTTGTCGTTGATAGAGAGAACAGGCGAAGGGGATGTTTCCCAAGGATGTGCCTGGGTGATATCGCCTTTAGTAGAAGCCATACCCATATTGAGCGGCTTGCGGATGGCCTCATAGCCCGTACCTTCTCCACCGAAATAGCTCATCCAGTGGCGACCTTTGTATTTTGCCATCTCATAGGATCCGTTCCAGGTCCAGTCTATCAGCGCCGGGTATCCTGCACGCTGGTTCATGTCCCATCCCTTGTCGGCATAGCAGAGTAGTCTGCCCAGGGTTTTCCATTGCAGCAGGTCATCGCTGGTAGCGAGCCATGTTTCATACCCTCTGCCATCCGTTCCGTCCTTGCCGTTGTATACCACATAGGTCATAAACCAGCAGTTTCCTTCACGGTACACCATCGGACAGTCTATCTGGTGGTAGTTGTCCTCAGGAGCTACCACCATACCATATTTATAAG
Source organism: Segatella copri (assembly GCF_019127135.1). GTDB lineage: Bacteria > Bacteroidota > Bacteroidia > Bacteroidales > Bacteroidaceae > Prevotella. The sequence continues at coordinate 7,266 of NZ_JAHOEA010000092.1, forward strand.
GCGTCTTCACCTCGTCGTATATCTTCTGCATCACGTTTTTGCTGATTTTCTGTGCAAAAGCGGTGATGCCGCCAAAGATAAGAAGAGATAAGAGTACCAGTCTCTTTCTTTCGATCTTCATATTTTTATTTTAGTACAAATTAATTTTAAATCTTACAAATACAAAGACGTTTGGAGATAGTTTTTGTAACTATTTGCATAAAGTTTATGTGTTTT
>NZ_JAHOEA010000093.1 GCF_019127135.1 Segatella copri
GTTCTACCCTATGTGATACACCCCAAAACGGCCGTTCTCGGACGGGCTGGGGGGGGGTAAATAGTAGTAATTCATATACAGCTTGTCGCATGGCTGCTTAAAAAGAAAGGAGTAGCCATGTTGATAAGCAAAATAAAGAGACTATTATCGTATAACGTTCTGAAAACACTTTATGTGAATTTCAGCATTTTCCCATTGAAAGTCGCTGTCAAATTGCCATTGCAGATTGGTTGGAGAGTTGAGTTCCAACATCTGTATAAAGGCTGTATCAAGTTGGATGACAATGTACGGCTAAACCGTTATATGGTCAAGATAGGAATAACGTCATTCCCTATGATTTCCACCAAAAGCAATTATACACTCATTCGTTTCGCTAAAAATGGAACAATGTCATTTGGTAACGATGTGTTGATTCATAATGGTGTCAGTTTGATAACTTCAGAAGGTGGAAACATTAGAATTGGTTCAGATTGTGTAATCAATCAGCGCACCAAGATCTATTCTCAAAAGACCGTGACGATAGGAAACCATTGCCGTTTGGGATGGGAGTGCCAAGTCATGGACTCAGACTGCCATTTGGTGTATAATGATAATAAGAAGACAATAGGAAACCCCATAGGCGAAGTATATATTGGCGATAATGTTTGGTTGGCATCACGAGTTTCGGTAATGAAGGGTGTTACGATTCCATCGTTTTCAATTGTATCTGGAAATTCTGTTGTACTAAAGTCTTTCGCAGATATAACGACTAAGGGAAACTTCTTTGTTGGAAGTCCTGCAGTTTTGAAAGCAACAGGTGTGTACCGTTTGCTGAATAATGCTTTTGAGATGCAGATGAAAAATCATTTTGCGGCATCTGGAGTACGGTATGTAAAAGTCTCTGAATTAAATGATTTTAATTATTTAGATTATCTCGTAAAAGAATAAATGACAGAAGATATAAAAAAAGACACGTTAAAAGGGGTAAAATGGACAGCTATTGAAAAGATTGCATTGCAAGGCATCCAATTTGTGATAGGCTTGATACTTGCCAGATTGCTATCTCCGTCAGATTTTGGCTTGGTGGGAATGTTGGCAATCTTTATTTCTATTTCACAGACATTCATAGATGGAGGATTCAGCAATGCGCTTATCAGAAAGATTGATCGAACTGAAACAGATTGTTCTACGGCTTTCTATTTCAATATAGTGGTGGGAATTGTCTGCTATGGCATATTATTTCTGATTTCGCCATTGGTTGCCGATTTTTTCAATACGCCCATACTGAGTGACTTGCTTAAAATCATAGGTCTCTCTATATTTGTCAATTCATTGGAAATAGTACAAGTCGCCAAGTTGACTGTTGACATTAACTTCAAGGCACAAGCACGAGCCACAGTTTTCTCAGTCTCATTGTCTGGCTGCATTGGCATCGCTATGGCTTATCATGGATATGGTGTATGGGCGTTGGCATGGCAAACTGTGTTTGGAGCAATATTCAGATGTGTGATATTGTGGTATCAGACCAAGTGGAAGCCAATGCTTGTATTTTCCAAGGCATCTTTCACCGACTTGTTTTCATACGGAAGCAAATTGCTTGCTTCCAATCTGTTAGGTACCATTTATGCTAATATGACAACCTTGGCAATCGGCAAATTCTACACGCCAAAAGATTTGGGATACTATTCTCGTGGTCAGCAGTTTGCTCATTTGCCAAGCACGGCAATCATAGACACCATAGGTAGAGTCACGTTTCCAATATTGGCGAAGATACAAAATGATGATGAACGATTGGTATCGGTATATAGAAAGTATATCCGTGTTACATCTATACCTATTATCTTCTTCTTGATGTTATTGGCAGCAGTTGCCAAACCTTTGATTTTGGTTCTTCTTACAGAGAAATGGCTTGATGCGACATTATTCTTGCAGATATTTTGTTTCGCCTTTATGACAGAACATATTTCAAAACTCAACTTGAACCTATTGCAAGTTAAAGGTCGCTCAGACTTATATCTTAGGTTGGAAATTATCAAGAAGGTGATAGCATTCCTAATATTGATGTGCTCCATTCCATTTGGGGTAGTCATTATCTGTGTTAGTAAGGTACTGAATGGACAAGTTTCCCTTTTCATTAATACCTATTATACAGGCAAGCTTTTCGGCTTGGGGTATCTTAAACAATTCTCAGATTTCATCAAGTATTTGACAGTGTCGCTGTTGGCATGTTTGCCTGCTTACGTACTGACATTCACGACGATAGCACCAATATTGCAATTGGCAATAGGTTGCGTTACGGCTTGTATTTTATATTATGTAATGCTGAGAAAAGATAATATAATGATAGAAATAAGAAGTACTATTATCAATAAAATCAAAAAATAAATATGTTACCGATAACATTATATGGAGCATTCGCAAGACTGCTGAACGCATTCATTCCAATAAAGAAAAAAACATGGGTGTTTGGAGCCGATTATGGCAAAAGCTATAGAGAAGGCTCAAAATATCTATTGGAATATATGCTGAAGAATCATCCTGATTACAACTGTTGTTTTCTTACTTGGTCATCGCAGGTGTATGATGATTTGCGAGCTAAAGGTATTCCTGTAGAGATGAACTATTCTCTAAAAGGGATATTTAAAGCTGTAAAAGCAGAATGTATATTTACGACACAGACTACAGCGGATATACATTTCACATATAAAAAACACGACCGTAGATTCTTTTATTTGGTGCATGGGCAACCTCTTAAAATAGCTCAAAGTGCTTTGAAAGATACTGCTTATTGGAAGAAATACCACAAGAAAGAATCAGTGCTTGTTCGTTTTAAGGAGTGGTTGACGCATTTCTTTAATGACGGTTATTCAATGAATGATGTGGAGTTCGTAGCGGCTACTTCTGATTTCTTGAAACCCTATATGGAGAAGGACTTTGGCAACAAACCACCAGTAAAAGTGATGGGGATGCCAAGAAATGACGCATTGTTCCAACCAGAAAGAATGGGAAAAGAGAAATGGGTGAATGGCACAGAAAGGAAGTTCGTCATCACCTATATGCCTACTCATCGTGCTTACGGCAAGGGACAGGCTTCGCCTACACCTTTTAAGGACCGTCCTGACATTCAACGATGGATGCGAGAAAACGATGTGGTGTTGCTTGTAAAAAATCACCCTAACATGATTAAACAATGCAAGTCATTTTACAGTTCTGATTGTATTATTGACATTACGACACAAATGATAGATCCGCAAGTGGCTATCTATCACTCTGATGTCTTGGTAACGGATTTTTCCAGCGTGTGGATGGATTACCTACTTCTTCGACGTCCCATCATTTTCTATATATATGATGATTTTGAGCATAATGATGTTGGCTGTCATTATGATATTCGAAAGAATCCTCCAGGACATTTCTGCTATTCAGAGGATGAATTCTTCGAATTGATAAAGAAAACAAAATTTCATTATGATGCAATGAAACCAAGTGACGAGATTGTTGGCATGTATCATAAGTATGTGGATGGAAAAGCGTGTGAAAGATATTTTAATGTGATTGCAAATGGAAAATAAACTAATTAAATTAGCCTTTTATGTGCTGTCTTCTTTTTTCCTTCTCACTTTAATTCTCAGACTTTTTAATCTAATAAATATTGACTTACATATTTCACAGATTATGTCTGTAGTATTTTTATTGAGTGGAATCTGTTGTGCTCGAAAAATAAAAACTAATGGCTTCGATATCCTTGTATTTGTTTATTTAGCCTATATGCTTTTTAATGGTCTTTTAATTGATTATAATTATCATGGTGAATTCTTTTATAAAGCTCTTTTGTCGCATGTATTTCCTGTTATGTGCTATTTTATAGGTAGATATATAAATATAGATATAAGTATTTATTTAGATAAAATGAAATATCCATTACTATTTACTATGATTTGTGGTATCGCATTCTATTATCTTCATCCTTCTTGGTATGTAGTGATGAAAGAGTCACAAATTGGTGAATATGCTAATGAAATGAGCATATCTGGTGTTTATCGCCTTTCTTCGTTTTGGGGGCATCCTTATGTTTTGGGTTATGCGACATTACTTTACTCTTTATGGCTAACATATAGAGTAATTCTTGGCGTTGACAAAACTAAAAAATTACTTTTAAATTTTGTAACTCTTTTTATTTGTATAGTTGTGCTGATGTTAGCCCAATTGCGAGTGACCATTGTTGTATATGTACTTTGTTTGATATATATGCTCTTTTTTGCAAGAAAAGAGCCCATGTCACAGAAAATAAAGAAGATACTATTAGTTTTCTTCGTTTTTTTTACTTTTGCTTTTCTGTTTGTTCAATTTGCAACGGATAGTTTAGGATATATTAATGATCATATGTTAAATCTGACAGAAAATAATTCCATGTCAGACAGATTTGAGCACACCGCAGGTGGTGTTAGTTTATACTCTTTTTGGGGAGATGGATTGGGCAGATATGGCTATCCTGCTAGAGAACACGGAATGTGGGCTATAGTTGATCATGAATTTCAATGTCATGTCGCAGAGTTAGGGTATTTAGGCGTGTTTTTGTTGTGCTGTATTATTTCTTTCACAATTGTGAGATGCGTTAAAAGACGATATCTTGTTGTTGAAAATTCTATTCTTTTATTCTTTATTATAGCGATGCTTGGAGCTAGTGTCTTAAGTAATTCTCATCAATATAATTATATTTTTTGGTATACCTTAGGAATAGTATGGTCCAATAATTATAAAAAATGTATAGATAATAAATTGTAACAATGAAAATAGTACATATTGAATCTGGTCTTGGCAACCAAATGTTAAGCTATTGTGAATACTTGGCATTGAAAAGCCTTCATCCCGATGAGGATATATACATAGAGACGATGATTTACGACATTCCCGAATGTAATGAGGTCATCAATCAGTGGAATGGATATGAGTTGAAACGCATTTTCGGCATAGATGCTCCTAATATCAAGGAGCGATTTACGGAAGAGGAGTGGCAGAAAATCATGGAAGAGGTGCATGCCTCTGAGTTTTGGGACAAAAACTGGAACTATCCAGTATATATCACATACGCTTTGTGCAATGCTGGACTCGACATCCGGAACATCCGAGGCGACTTCGAGTTGAAGGTAGCAACACGCAACCTCAACATGAAGGTGGAATACAAACCAACGTTGAAGGAAAGGTTGATAGACTCGCCATTGGGTGACTTGTTCAAGCGCACCTATCGCACAGTCCGCAAGCAGCATTTCATCACTTGCGACTGTCATTATCAAGATGTTTTCTATGAAGGGGATGACAGCGTGTTCACAGGTCAATGGCTTTCTCTGAAAAGAATCGGGAGCGGTATGGAGCGGATAGAGAAGGAAGTAAGGGAGGTTTTCACTTTTCCGGAGTTCAAGGATTTTCAGAACAAGGAAATGGCAGCCTTCCTTGATGGTTGTAATGCCGTTGCCATCCATGCTCGACGTGGCGATATGCTCGGCTGCAATGGTTATTGTTATAAGTTCGGTTATTTCAAGCGAGCTATCAGTCATATCAAGAAGAAGGTGGAGAATCCTGTGTTCGTTTTCTTCTGCGATTCAGGGAGCGTGGAATGGTGTAAGCAGAATGCCCAGATTTTCAACCTCGACTTTGTGAAAGACAAGATATATTTCGTGGATTGGAATAAGGGAGAGGAAAGCTTCCGTGACATGCAGCTTATGGCGCACTGCAAGCACGCCGTCATCACCAACAGTTCTTTCGGTTGGTGGGGAGCGTTCTTCATTCAGAATCCGAATAAGATAACCATCTCTCCTAAACAGGAGATTTCCACTAATACTACTTATCATTGTTAATTATTTGAAAAAGAAAGCAAGAACCGTAAAAAGTGAGTTGCTCAAGAATTATATGTTCTTGGATACCTAATTAAAATTGAAAATTAGAATTATAAGTATTTGTAGAGAGAATACATTGCTATACAGTTGACTATATTATTTGAAGTTTTATAAGCTTTTCAATTGCAGCAGTTTCATTTCCTTAGAGCGAATACTTTATATAATACTTACAATATTACCGATATGAAAATATTACATATTTGCTGGTCGTTAGCTAATGGTGGTATGGAGAATATGCTTGTTGATATTATCAACTATCAGGTGAATTATGAAGACGTGTCGTTATTGATAATTAACGACAGAATAGACTATAGTATATTCAACCGTATGGATAAGCGATGCCATGTTAAGTTATTAGGCAGAAATGAGGGATGCAAGAATCCACTTTATTTGTTGAAGATTAACGGATTCTTATTGATGCATCATTTTGACATTGTCCATCTTCATAATGCTGATTTGATAAAGTGGTTATGGCTGAAGCGTAATTATGTACGCACTGTACACAATACTAACATAACTATTCAGAATTATAGATGGCATAAAGGTATCATTGCAATTTCTGAGTCTGTAAAGGAGGATTTAGAAAAGCGAGGTATACATGGCAGTGTTGTTATAGACAATGGTATCAATTTCTCTTTAATCAAGCAAAATAAGAGAATTGGGAAAAATGAGACTTTTAAAATAGTCCAAGTAAGCAGAATTCTCTTTGAACAGAAAGGGCAAGATATCTTAGTGGAGGCTATTAAAAAGATTTTGTCTCAAGGAAAAAAGAATATTCATTTAGATTTCATAGGTACAGGTCCTGATATGGATCTGCTAAAACAAATGATAAAGAACTGTCATTTGGAATCATTCATTTCAATTTTGGGTAACAAACCACGTGAATATATTTATGAACATCTATGTGACTATGACCTCTTTGTTCAACCTTCGAGATTTGAGGGGTTCGGCTTGACTGTGGCAGAAGCAATGGGTGCAAAAATCCCAGTCCTTGTAAGTGATAACGAAGGACCACTTGCCATCATTGAAAAAGGTAAGTATGGTTTTACATTCAAGAATAAGATAATAGATGATTGTGCAGTGCAGCTCACAAAGATCATAGAGCATTATCCGACTAATGAATATATGGAATCTGCTTACAAGCATGTCGTCAAATTGTACAATGTAGACAATACAGCACAAGGTTACTTGGACTTTTATCATACATTGTATGATGTGTAACAGGTGTTCTAATAAATATATTTCCTTGCAGGATTGGAGATATTGAGTGGTTTATTTGATGATAAAACTCAAAGTAAATAAAATATAAAATGATTATAATTTTTTATTTATGATAATGGATTATAGGAATGCTTTAAAAATGATAACAGAAGATTATAAAAGGTATAGTTGTCATTTCGGGGGAGGTCGTCCGAAAACTTAATTAGGGAAGCAAACAACTGAATTGAGCATTT
>NZ_JAHOEA010000094.1 GCF_019127135.1 Segatella copri
GGTTTTTCCGCCAGATGTCTGCTGTCCGTGGACGTTTGCTCTTGCGCATCATTGCAGGTCTCCTGCAGGTAGCTTTAGGCTTGTGGCTCGTCTGGTTGTGTCGCCGGTTCATCGATGTCGTGATCTGGCGGGGCGACGTGCTGCGCGAAACCATCGTGCTTTTTTCTGTCATCGCCCTGCTGATAGCCCTTCGCCAGCTGGTATTCTATCTTTCCGGCATCACCGAGGTAATCCTCCAGAATGATATGCGTAGCCGCCTCTTTCAGTTTGTGCTTGGTAGAAAACTCTATGCTGAAAACCGGAAGGCTGCGGCTGGTGCAGAGAAACGGTCTTCGGAAATGCTTTCGGGCGATATCAGTCAGCGCCTGGAGCGAGACCTGTCTTCTGCGTCATCGGTTGTTACGGGTATATTGCCCACTATGATTGTTACCTTGGTGCAGCTTTTTGGAGCCTTCTTCCTGATGCGTTCCATCGATTCCATCCTGGCATGGAGTCTTCTTGTGCTTACGCCGGTGGTTGCAGTTTGTGCCAAGTATCTGGGTAGCCGACTCAAGAAGATGACGCTGGCGATACGCGAGGAGGAGAGCAGTATACAGATGATGATTCAGGAGACGGTAGAACATGAACTGACCATCAAGACCTTGCAGGCAGAAAACACGGTTTCCGGTCTGGTAGGCAGCATGCAGCAGCGTTTGCATCATCTGGTTCGTCGTCGAATCCGCTTTACGCTGATATCTCGTCTGTTGCTTGCTTTTACCTTTAGCTATGGTTACTTCGGTGCTTTTGTTTATGGTGCTATCCAACTTAAGGAGGGCTTGATAACCTTTGGTGTGATGACAGCCTTCCTGCAGTTGGTGGGTCAGATACAGAGTCCTATCATGTCGCTGTTGGGCATGATTCCCCAACTGATTCACGCTTCAGCGAGTGTTGACCGGTTGGTAGAGATCGAAAATACCGAACAGGAGAAGTCTCTGTCGCAGGCTGATGCTCCGATTCCTTTGCAGCATGCTTGTGGCATCCGTCTTCAGGATGTGAGCTATTCTTATCCCGATGAGCGTAAGAAGATGGTAGTCAGCCATTTCTCTTATGATTTCCGTCCTGCCACATCTGTGGCGATAGTGGGAGAAACCGGTTGTGGCAAGACCACCATCCTCCGCTTGCTGTCGAGTATCATTCAGCCCGATAGCGGAAAGATTGTATTGTATGATACCCAAGGTAAAGCGGTAGAAGGAACCGGCATGCGTTCGCATATCGTGTATATAGAGCAAGGTAATACACTGATGAGCGGAACCATTCGCGACAATCTTCTTCTTGCCAATCCCGGGGCTACAGATGAGCAGCTTACCGAAGCCCTTCATGTAGCCTGCGCCGATTTCGTGTTCAGTTTGCCGGCAGGTATGGATACGAAGATAGGAGAGCATGCCACCCGTTTGAGTGGCGGTCAGGCGCAGCGCATTGCCATAGCCCGCAGTCTTTTGCGCAAAGGCAACATTCTGCTGCTGGATGAAATCAGTTCATCGCTGGATGCCGAAACAGAGAAGATACTTTTCGACCGCCTCTTTGCTGCTTATGCCGATAAGACCATCATCTGTGTAACGCATAGGAAGGAAGTGGCAGACAGATGCCAGGAGCAGATACGGGTGGACAAGGAAAAGACTTTACAACCGAAGCTTTCTGAAAGACTCCGGAAAGAGAAGTGAGAGAAGCAGGAAGACTGGTGCGCCGGCGGGGGATACACGCTACTTCACTTCATTCCCAAACTCCACCTTCCGCCTCTGGCTTGCCGAGGTACGTTTTGTGGCTTCTCTGCCCGCACCTATCTGTACCGCATTTTCAAATTAAAGGAAGGTTGTACTCCTGCCGAATGGCGGGAGAAAATGGCTGAAAATGTAGCCGCAGAGGATAAAAAGCAGGATTAACCATTTTTCGATAAATACCAGGAAAACGCATCACAGAAGGGAACAAATCGTTAAAAAGGGTGTCTACTTGCTAGGAAGTAGACACCTAAAACATAGGAAGTAGACACATTGACAGGGGAAGTAGACACCTTTTTTGAAAGAAAAACACTATATTTGCACCATGAAAGAAATATTAGAAACCATGCCAAGGATAGAATTAGCCCTGATCATCATCGGGGTGTTTGCACTCATGTTAGGTATCATCTTCGTATATGCCATGATACATGAGTACAGGATGTATCTTGAGGATCATTGGAAAGCTCGCTTCAGCTTTCGTGATTTCTTCAAGCAGGAACAGTTTTATATCTATTTATTTCTGGCATCGATATACATCATGTCATTAAACCTCCTGTATTTCCTGGAGTGAGTTTCGGCAATAAGCAGACAAATATAAATAACAAATATAAAATTAAATTATGAAAAAAATTACCAATCAACTCAATGAGTCGCATGTCGGCCGTATGAACTATGGGGGGGGCAAAGTTCTATAGATTTGCTCTGTTCCCATTGATGTTGTTGATGTTGCTGCTTCTGCCAGCCGGCATGGTGGCGCAGAAGGCAGCTTCCAGTTCTAAGTATATAGCAACGTATGAATCCTCCACCCAAACCTTGACTTTCAAGAAACTTGTGGGTGAAACCCTTCCTAGCAATAGTGCTTGGGTGGAAGATAAACAGACGGTGACTGCTATCAATACAAAATTAGGAAATGGCACAATCGTGCACATTGTTTTCGATAAGAGCTTCAGCACATACACTCCTACAACGTTGTACCGTTTCTTTAAGGATCTCACAAAATTGGAAACAATTACAGGCCTGGAATATCTGAATACAGAGAAGGTAACGGATATGTACAGCATGTTCTGGGGCTGCTCATCTCTCATCTCGCTAGATGTTACCCATTTCAATACAGCGAATGTGACGGATATGAGCGAAATGTTCTTTATGTGCTCATCTCTCACCTCGCTAGATGTTACTCATTTCAATACAGCGAAGGTGACGGATATGTACAGTATGTTCTATAGCTGCTCATCTCTCACCTCGCTAGATGTTACTCATTTCAATACAGAGAAGGTGACGAATATGAGATTTATGTTCTCTATGTGCTCATCTCTCACCTCGCTAGATGTTACTCATTTCAATACAGAGAAGGTGACGAATATGAGATTCATGTTCTCTAGCTGCTCATCTCTCACCTCTCTCAATCTCACTAACTTCAATACAGAGAAGGTGACGGATATGGATGACATGTTTTCTGACTGCCAAGCTCTCACCACCATCTACGCCAGCGATAAGTTTGTTACGAACCAGGTTACTTCTAGTGATAATATGTTCCATATGTGCATCAATCTCATCGGTGCCATAGAATACGACGGAAGTAAGAGCGACCACACTTATGCCAACTACGAGAATGGCTACTTCAGTCCGGAAGGCGGATTCTATGCGTATGCCGAGTTTGACAATGCTACTGGAACGCTTACTTTCAGACGCGGCCTTTCCAAGCCCGAAGGAGCTTATGGCTTAAATGAGGGGAGAAATCTTCCTGACTGGAATAATTTAGGAACTAATGTAAAGAAGGTGGTCTTCGATGCTTCGTTTGCCAGTGCAAGACCAACAAACTGCTATGGGTGGTTCAAGGACTTCACTAACCTGACCACAATAGAAGGCTTTGAGTATCTTAACACCGAGAATGTGACGAATATGACCGGGGTATTCAATGGATGTTCCGCTCTCACCTCGCTCGACCTCACTAACTTTAACACAGCGAAAGTGACAGATATGAAACTTTTGTTCGCTAACTGTTCTGCATTGGAGTCTTTGGATCTCTCAATGTTCAATACGGAAAATGTGACATCAATGCCGAGCATGTTTAATGGTGCCACTAACCTCAAGACCCTAAACGTGTCTAATTTCAATACTGAGAAAGTCAACAATATGGGACACATGTTTGCCAATTGCCCTAACCTGACCTCGCTCGACTTGAGCAGTTTCAATACGAAAGGAGTTGAGTATGTGGACAATATATTCAAGAATTGCTCCAACTTGACCACGATTTATGCAAGTGAGAATTTTGCTTTTGGAAGTGGATTGAAAAATGGTGCAGATATGTTCCTTGGTTGTGATAAGCTCAAAGGTTTTATTGAGTATAACAAGAACACGGACACGGACAAGAACAACAGTAAATTCGCCAACTACAAGACTGGCTACTTCACAAAGTTGGTAGGCAAGAATGGTGAGGAGAAGATAGGAGCTGTAGGAGAAACGCTTACTGCGGAGAATCTCACTCTTAACGACGACAAGGACTTCGTGGCTTACGAGCCATTCGCAGCCAAGGCAGCATCTTACAACCGCACAATGAAGGAAGGTACAACCTGGGCTACGCTCTGCTTGCCTTTCGGGGTATCGCTCGCAAATCAGAACTTCCGTGCCTTCAAACTTCTTTCGGCTGATGATGCTACAGAAACTGTAGAACTCGAAGAGATAGAGACAAGCATTGCTGCTGGTACTCCTGTTATCATCAAGATGAAGGATGGAGCAAAATCGCTCAGCATCTCTGAAGCCGACAAGGCAATTGCAAAAGATGTTCAGACCTCAAAGACTGATAATGGCAACTATCAGCTCCAGGGTATCTATACCCAAAAGGAGTTTAGCAAGGATGCTGACAACAACTGCTACATCGTGAAGGGCGACAAGCTGATGAACCCAGCCAAGCTGTTGGATAAAACAACAACAGAGTCTGTGGGCAGCAAGCCTTTCCGTGCTTACATGGCAGATAACTCTTCTGCTCCTGCAGCAGGTGCCAGAATGTTCAGCATCAGCGTCGGCGGTAGCACCACAGCCATCGAGCAGTTGGAGACTACAGCAGATAGCAAGGCAGAATACTACGACCTCCAGGGTCGTCGCCTCCAGAATTTGCAGAAGGGTGTAAACATCGTGAAGCGTGGTGGCAAGACAATGAAAGTTATCATCAAATAATTAAAAAATAGAAATGGTATGAAAAAGAAAAAATATATCAAGCCAGTGGTTAGCGTCATGGAAATGGAAACCACAGCCATCCTCGCCAGCTCTGTTATCGAGAAAGCGGCAGAAGAGGATTACAGCAATGACAATGTGAAGAATTTCTGGGATAGTTCAACTAATAAGGGAATTTGGGCCGACTAAAAAGCCTCACCTTTAATAATAATGATACCCCATGGCACTCATGCCATGGGGTATTTTCGTTCTTACATTGTCTTTTATTGTCATTTACCCAACTTTCGCATGTAAGCTCCACACGCCCTAACAGGGCAGAAGGTGCTGTGGTATAAGTCCGTAAAACTGGTTTGCAAGTCCGCTAGGCGTTAGGGAGATACGCAAGTCCGCTAGGCGTTCCTGCGGACCATAACGCCTAGCGGACCATAACGCCTAACGGACTTGCGAGCTGTTGATTTATGACACACCCTCTTGTGGACCTTCAGCCCATACTTAAACCACTTGCGAAAGTTCTATTACTTATAATTAACAGGTTTGGTACACATTGCGCATCATGGGAAATGACAAGGGTCTATATGCCACGATGAACAGGTGGCGTATAGACCCTTGATTTGTGGCATGGAATGGCTATCTTTTATCTTTTAAAATACGGGAATCCAAATTTTCCCGAAACTTTTCTCCCGTTTTCTTTGCACTTTCAAAATAAAAGCTTATCTTTGCAACCAACAAAAAGTAGAACTTTAAAATGAATAAGTATGGCTTTAAAAATTAAAACTCGTGAAGAAGCTATTGCTGTATTACGAGATATGGTTAGACGTAAAAAAGAAATGGAAGCAAAGGCTCAAATAGACTTTGCTAAAGCACGAGAGGAGGCTGCAGACTGTTATGCATGCCTTTAACTTAACTCGCCTCAATTTTCATTCTCCTTATAAAGTCTGGATAGATAAAGGATCATATAAGTTCTTAACAGATTATGGTGTTCAGTATCGAATAGAATTTGTAGAAAACAATAATATTTGGGAGGATGAAAAAGCGTATGAATTCGGAATTCTCAATGAAAACAAGAAGAATTCTCCTAACGATTCTAAAGTTAAAGCAACTATACAATGTATTATAGAGGAATTCTTTCTTACGAATCCCGATATACTTCTATATCAATGTGAAACGGGTGATAGCAGACAGGCTATGCGAGCTCGCCTTTTTACCAGATGGTTTAACGAATTCGATAAACGAGATCGTTTTTGTGTCAAGGTTTCTATTCTTAGGGATGAAGAAGTTGACAATTACATAGCCATTATAGTTCAAAAGAGTAATCCTAAGTTGAATGACATTCTTCGAGATTTTGATGAGTTTATCGGTTTCTTTGATACAAAGCCCGAATAATAGTAGTAACTCTGCAATTAACTTGGTTGGCAAGGGTCTATATACCACGATGAACAGGTGGCGTATAGACCCTTGATTATATGGTGATATTCATAATCTACATCTCCGCTTTCAGCAGCTTTATCTCCTCTGCCGAAGGAAAGAGAAGAAGCAGAACGCAGGCTAAACGCAAGCAGCACGCCCTGAAGGGGCAGAAGCTCCTAGCCCAGGGCAGCGCCCTGGGTATAATAGCAATCAGCAAGGCGCCCTGTAAGGGCAAAAGCCTTACAACACCAATCTTCCTTAATCCCGAAACACGAATTTTTCATTATATTCCACATTATATAATTCCAAGAATGCTCTATATTCCTCTGCAAACGAATGCTTGGTGTGATGCTCTTTCTGGTTGTCAATATATTGCAATGTTTTGTCCACAACGGATTACATCTTTTGATAATATGAACAATACATGAACATGATCGCCTATACCACCAGCCTTTATCTCGGTACATCCCGATGTCTTTACAAGTTTGCCGATATAACTATGGAGTCGTTCCAAATCATTTTCACGGATTTGGGGGCTCGTTGATTTGATGTGGAAAATCAAATGGATGTAAATCTTTGATAAGGATTGCGCCATAATTTTAAAGCTTTTGCCCTTACAGGGCGTTGGTTTGTATATCATAATACCCAGGGCGTTGCCCTGGGCTAGGAGCTTCTGCCCTTTCAGGGCGTGTGGGGACATGTTGCTGTTGTATCAGTTCATCTTCATTGAGTGACTGAAGGGTATTCAGAAGGTTTT
>NZ_JAHOEA010000095.1 GCF_019127135.1 Segatella copri
AGTACGAGACCAGCAAGATGGCATATCGCGACATCAAGAATTCCGTAGACACTGCCAAGCGTGAAGGTATAGAAATAGGCATGGCGAAAGGCATGGAGAAAGGTAGGGCAGAAGGCAAACATGAGGCCAACACAGAAACAGCACAACGATTGCTGGCAATGGGACTTTCTGCCGAACAGGTTGCCAAGGCTACCCAGCTGTCTTTGGAAATCATTAAGAATCTGAGCAATTCTTAAAAAACAGAAAGCGGAGATGTAGATTACGAATATCACCATATAATCAAGGGTCTATACGCCACCTTTTCATCGTGGCATATAGACCCTTGTCTTTTAATGTTCGTTGCGGACGGAACTTTTCCGCCCGCAACGGCTTACTGCTTCCTCAAGGTAGGCAATGCTCCTTTAAGTTCGTAACGCCACTCAGAGCCTGCGTTCTGCAAGGCGGTGTTCATGGCATCAACGGCTTTCTGCCAGGTAACGACAGAGCCGTCCACCTTCGTGGCTCCGGTGCTTTCCCTATTGTAGCCGATGCCTTGTTCATGATTGTTCTTCCAATAGCCGGCGGTCACGGTGGTGTAGTTATTTCCCAAAAAGCCGCCGATATGCATATAGCCAGTGCTACTACCCGTACTGGTTACGTTGCCCGTGGCATAGCAGGCAAGGAGGCTGCTTCCTGCGTTCATTCCCACCAGACTGCCGCCAGCGATATTCTTTTTGGGGTCCATTTCTATGATCACGTTGCCTGTGGCATAGCAAGCGGTCAGAGTGGCACTCGAATTCGTCTGACCTGCCACGCCGCCGACATCAACCATTCCCTTCACTGTGGCAGAGGAACTGCATCCGGTGATGGAACCGCCTATTTGAACACCCACCACACCGCCGACATACACCGTGCCGCTGACGCTGCCCGACACCGAGCAGTTTTCAATGGTGCCCCAGCCAGATCCTACCACGCCGCCAATACTGCCGCCATATATTTGATTGCTTGTTATCTGTACGCCCTCCATCACCACGTTCTTCACCGTACCAGCTCTATTGAGCCAGCCGAACAGACCCGCATATTCGTCATTTGTCGTAAAGGTCAGCCCCGTGATGGTATGGCCGCCGCCGTCGAAGGTGCCTTTGTATGAGTTGTCGTAGTCTGTGCCTATCGGCGTCCAGTCTTTGCCGGTGAGGTCAATGTTTTTGTCGAGGGTAATGTTAATGTCGGTCTTACCTCCGTTCACTAATTTGGCTACATTCATCAAGCCATCGGCGGAGGTCACGGTGTAGCTGCCGTCGCTCTCTATGGTATAGCCCAGGTCTTTTGCCGCAGCGAGGAGGGAGACGGTGTAGGTATATTCACCGCCCGCCTGCCAGTCGGTAGCATTCTTCATCTTATAAACGAAGGTCTTGCCGTTAGTGAAGGTGCAGGTAATGAATGCCGTGCCAGCTGCCACACTTTGCGGGGCTACGATGGCGGTGTAGGTGTTGCTACCCTTGTCATACGGGACGATTATATCCGGGTTGTCGCCTTCGGTGGAGAGACCCGTCAGCCGCACGGATGCCAGCCCCTCGGTGTAGTCCGTCAGAACGACGGTCACTCGCGCCGTGCGGTGGGTGAAGCGAAGCGTGGGGCTGCCGTAGGTCACCGTCTGTCCGTCGGCTACGATGAGGTCGCTGCCCTCAAAGTCTTTCTGGGTACTTTGGGTGGCTTTTACCTTTACCGCAGGCGGGGTTGTCTCGCCAGCGGTGTAGGGCCACCACGCTGTGACGGTGATGTCGCTGTGGTTGGTCCAATAGTACGGGTCGGTGGAGGTCAGCGTGGCGCTGGTGTGGTCGGCGGTGGAGGGCGTCACGTTGTACGTCTTCACCGTGCCGTCCATCAGGACTGCCACGCTCTGCACATCCTCCCAATTGCCATCCACGGGGGCACGGGTGCCGGCGATGGCTATCGCGGCGGGGTTCAGCCCCGTGGCGGTGAAGACGATGGATGTGCCTTCCGCCCCTTCCGGCAGGAAGCCCGCTTCGTCCTGTGTGCAGGCGGCAAGGCCGAGCAGCAGGGCGATGGCTGCGGATATATGGATGTTTGTTCGTTTCATGATGCGTGTTGTTTAGGGGTTGTTATTGTTTCTTTTGCAGTACGGGCAGACCGTTGGTGCCGAGTGCCCACTGGTAGTCGTTGTTGGTGAGGGCGGTGTTCATGCCGTCGACGGCTGTTTGCCATTTCACGGTCGCGCCGTCCACCTTCGTGGCATCTACCTTTCCTCCAAGATTACTGAATACTCCTTGCCCGGCATTGCCTCCCCAATAACAGGAAGTTATATAAGCGTAGTTATGACGCACTATAGCTCCAGATTCATACTCTTCCAATGTGCCGTTGAACCAGCAAGCGGTGATACTGCCATAATTTAAATCGGCTATACTACTAGTTCTACCATATGCAGAAATTTTTCCCGTCACAGAGCAGGCAATGATTTGACCATTATTTTCCTCCACTATTCCAGCTGCATGTCCACTACTGCCATACAGATTCACATCTATGAGTTGTAGGTTCTTTATCACACCACGTTCATTTAATAACCCAAAAAGTTCAGTAGTCGCTGCTGAAAAGTTTAATCCCGTAATGCGGTGTCCCTGCCCATTAAAGATGCCGGAGTAACCTGGTGGCCATGTGCCTACCTGTGTCCATTCCTTACCCGTCAGGTCGATGTCGGCGGTGAGGGTACAATTTATCGATTCATCTTCTTGTATGGCTTTGTTCCATGCCAGCAGGCCGTCAGCGTTATAGACCACGTAACTGCCGTCGTTCTGTATAGAATAGCCCAAATCCTCAGCCTCGCCGCTTTCGCCGCCGCCGTCAGCCCAGTTGCCGATGGTGCAACCCTCTAACGTCAAGCCGGTGGTGTTCACCTTAACGGTATATTTATAGCGGCTGCCCGCTTCTAATACGACGTTGTTCTGCGGACGGAAGTAGAAGGTGCCGCCGCCGAGTTCCACCTTGACGAACGGTTTGCCTGCCACAACGGTCTGTGGGGCAGTCAGTGCCTCGTAGGTGTTGCCGCTTGCGTTGTAGGTCTTGATGGCAGTCGGGTTGCCGTTATCGGCGGACAGGCTCACGAGGCTCACCGTGGCACCGGCGACGCTCGTGAATCCAGTGCCGGGCTTCAGTTCGATTGTCACGCGTGCCGTGCGGTGGGTAAATTCAAGAGTCGGGTTGTTAAATTCCACCTTCCGGTTCTCAGCAGAGATGAAGTCGCTTTTCTGGAAGTCAGCCAATTTGCTCTGGTCTTCGGCAACCTTCACGACAGGCATCTGTGTGATGTCGGCATTGTTGAAGGGCCACCATGCCGATACGGTAATCGGGTCGCGGCTGGTCCAGTAGTACGGGTCGTTCTTACGTGAAAGCGTGGCACTCTTGAAATCGGTAGATGCCGTTACGGTGTATTCCTTTACCGCATCGCCCATCTTGAGTGCCACGGAAGTGACGCCCTGCCAGTCGCCGTCCACAGCGGCACGGGTGGAAGAGGCTGCCTGCGGCGTTGCCTCCACGGACAATCCTGTGGCATGGATGACTACGGGGTATTCACCTTCGGACAGCCGGCTATCGTCAGCCAGTTCGTCCTGTGTGCAGGCGGCGAGGGCGAACAGCAACGCGGTGGCTGCGGGGATAAATAATCTATGCCTCATAATTCTTCATTCTAATCAATTAATTATTAATATCTTACAGGTCAGCATCCACATCTCCACCGTCTATATCGTTCCACTTTGCAATGGTGGCTTCGCTGACTTCAAGGACTTTGTTGCGTACCTTGACGGTATAGGTATAGTTGTTGCCCGCCTGCAGTGCGCCTTCGGGCATGGTGAGTGTGGCATGATATTCCTGACCTTTGTAATTCACAACCAACGGCAGGGATGCAACTGTCTGCGGGAAGAGGATGATCGATGACGTGAGATTGCCGTCTGCCAGATTCATGGCCAGTTCTCCGGTCTGTGCCCCGTTGTCTGCGGTGGCAAGACCGTCGGCCGTGTTGAACGTACCAGTGAGTAACAATCCGTCCAGCGTGTAACGTTTAGGCTTGACCACGCTGAAATCCACGCCGTCGCCCGCCTCGAAGGTAAGGGTTATCTGGCTCATGCGGTGGTGGAAGGAGTTGTTTTCACCACCTTTGGCGGTTTTGTCGGTGAAGCTCACCACCGGGCTGTGTTTGTCTCCCGTGGCTCCTGAAGCAAAGAGAAAGTCGATGGCAGGCTGGTTCTGCTGCGCCGTGGCATCGGTCGTGGCTGTGAGGATGCCTCCCGCCGCGTTGTACGGATAGTAGGTGCGGAAAGTATGGGTCTTTGTATCTTCGAAATAGATAACCTTTCCTTCTGCCTCAAATTTCCCGTTCTTCAGGATGAAAGGCACGTTGCCGTACCGGGTATCGTTGCCGATGTCGGTGATGCCGATACGGTCACCGTTGTCCCAAGTGGTTCCGCTGGCGCGGGTGGCGATGGCAATGTCGGCGGTAAACTGGGCGGCCACAGGGTCACCGTTTAGGATCTCGTTGTCGTTGTTGCAGGCCGCCAGTGCGAGGGCGAGCGCTGCAAGTGCAAAAAATTTTATCTTCATCATATCAGTTATTCAGCTATGTTCTCATTGTTGTTTTTTACCTCGTTCCAAGATTCGATAGTTCCCGTCATTTCTATAGTGGTTCGGGTCAGCTTCACGGTGGTGTAATTGTACAAATTACCGCCCTTGAGTTCTGAGTCCATTTTCCAGACGAACGGAGCATCATGACCATTGTTCAAGTTAAACTCTATTTCTCTGGTCGTTGATGCCGTTGGAAGCAGGATGGCTTCGTATATCTTGCCGACTTGGGTGGCTTTCATCTGGATGTTGTCAGGATTTCCTTCGCCGGAGATTACGCCATCTGCCAGATTGAAAGTGGCTGTGGTGTTCTGGTCTTTAATGGTGACCGTCAAATTATTGAGATCGTCTTGCGTCAAACCATTACCTGGCTGAACATTCAGAATCAATTTACTCAACTTATGGTTGAATTTCAGTTCTACCTGTGGATTAGCTTTGTTGCATCCTGTAGTCTTGGCATACATGAAGTCGATAGCTTCCTGACTCTTCTGGTCGGCCATATTGAGTGCCACCTTGTAATCATTGACAGTGGTCTGTGGATAGTAAGAATAGAAGTCCACATCTCCATCTATCGGGAAGAAAATAGTCTTACCTCCAGAAATAGGTGAAAAGGCTTTACTTCCATTTGACTGATAGCAAACATTGTCAACTCCCTCACTGATTGCATCCGCAGAGAGTGTCTTGCCAGCTTCTATCATAAAGATACCAATCTTGTCACCATCAGCCCAGTCTTGACCGGCAGCACGGGTGTTTACGCTGATACCACCAGTAAACTGCACGGCTACCTTACCATTCTGGGTAGAAGGTGCGGTGTCTTCTGTACTGCATGAAACCATTGCACCAGCCAAGAGTGCAAGGGCGAAAAGCTTTGTCATCTTTTTCATATTACAAAACGTTTTAAAAGTTATTATTATTATTTGATTTCTACTTCATTGTTGAGGTTCGTCCAACCATTGATGGTAGCTTCCAGATTCATCTTTGGCTGCATTTGGTTGTAGTTGAGTCGCAACTCATACTTTCCTCCAACCTTCATCGCAGGAGCGGTGATGTCATACTCCTGCAAGGTCCCGTTAGGCAGCAAGAGGCGGAGATAAACATGAGAGGCGGGGCTTCCCTGTATGGTCGGCATCAGCCGGATGACTTCTGATTTCAGAGTTGATTCCGTAGCCAGGAGGGTAGGGAGTTCCACTTCCGTTGGCTCTATGCTCGGCAAACCATATTCTCCATCACTATTCTTCTGTGTAGGGAACAGACACCAGGCTGCATCTAATGCCTTGCCACTCATCTCTGTACCTTTAGGTACATTCTCTATGATGATGGTCAGTTCGGCAAGCACGCTCTTCATCGGGTTTTGCACTACATAGCTGCCTTCCTTGTTATCTATCTTCACATCGGCAACTCCGAAATAGGCATTGTTCCTTACATCCTTAGGATTGGTCAAACCTATCTGGATATTGTTCCAATTAGTCAAAGCCCTGGTCTGGTCAGTGGTGAAGAATGGCTCTATAAGATTGGTAATAGCCAATATCTGATAATGCCCTTCAGGAAGAGCGAAGCGTTGGCTTGCCACCTCCTGTGCACTGCCATAATTCTTTTCCTCTACTAAAGAACCGTCATCGGCATTGAATATCCAGAGATTCACATCCTTCACTTCCGTACCTTGGTCGGCTTCATCAGCCCAAGTGAGCGATACCGACAAGCCTCCTTCTTCCTCACCATCATGAACATCATGGTCGCAACTTGCCAACAGGCATGGGACGCATAACAGCACCCATAACCAAATATTAAATCTTCTTTTTGCTTTCATTCTCTATCTTGTTTTAGGAGTTACGGATGATGATTGGTAAAAGGCAAGTTGATTCCTAATCTTATGCCACTTTCCCACAAGAAGTTGTTCTTATGCAGATGCTCTGGCATTCCATCCATACGTTTGCCAGTAAGACGAGTCAGACCGGAATAGATGCCCAATTTCAGGCATGAGGTCAGTTGATAACCAACCTGCAAGTCTGCGCCATAACCCAAATGCCAGTTGGTAGAACCTTTCATTACCTTGGCATCATCGGCTATAGTACGGATGTCAGCCTTGGTCGTTACTGCATATATATGAGGTGAAACAGCCAAATCCCATCGGC
>NZ_JAHOEA010000096.1 GCF_019127135.1 Segatella copri
GCAAAGGTAAGAAATTTTACGATAAAGGGCAAGGTATAAACGCGGAGCCGCTTACTAAAGGTTGTACATACGATGGTTTGGACTTAATGTTTTGAACACCACTAAGTTACTAAAAATCAGCGATATGTGCAACTTTTTACTCATATTTATCAACTTAAATTAATTCCGCCAACGGGTATAACTTTATAAATTATTACCGTATGAAAAGAAAGTATTTAAGCGCGCTGCTTATGGGTGCATTGACAATTGCCTCGGTAAGCACATTTACTTCTTGTAAGGACTACGATGATGACATCAACATGAATACGTCGCAAATCAAGGACTTGCAGGAACAATTAAAGACTTTGCAGACTGCGTTGGATCAAGCCAAGAATGATGCAACAACAGCACATGCAAACTTCGCTACTAAAGCGGATCTCAATTCTCTTCAGACCGAGGTAGCAAAGTTGGTAACTGCAGAGAAGTTACAGAAAGCCATCGATGACTTGAACGCCATTATCGCAGGTAAGGCAGACAAGGCTGACCTCGAAAAGCTTGCTGGAAGAATCGATGCTATTGATGCTTCTCTCAACACAATCGGCACTACCTTGAAAACTTTGGACGGTGCTGTGACTGCTGCTCAAACAAACTTGGAGGCACAGGGTGAGACTCTTGCCAAGTTGAAAGAGAAGATTGGTTCACTCGAAAGCAAGAAAGTTGACTTGGAGGCTTACAACACTAAGATTGCTGAGTTGCAAAAGGAAATCGACGATGCTAAGGCTGCTGCAGGTGACGTTACAGAAATCAAACAGCTGAAAGAAACAATGGAAGCTATCAGCAAGAAGGTTGACAAAGTTGCAGCAGAAGCAAACGTCATCACTGTCATGGTAGCAAAGCAGCTTAAGTCTTTGGTTCTCAAACCAGACTTCTATTGGGAAGGTCTTGAGGGTATCGAGGCTCCTTGGGCAGAGCCAGAAACATACACCTTCGGTGATAAGACCGAGTTTAATTACAGAGTATCTACAGCTGTAGGATTCAAGACTATCAAGGCTACTGTAAACGATAAAGTTCCAGCTAGACCTGGCGAGAAAGTTTACTTGCAGAACGGTGCTATTGCTAAGTATCACATGAATCCTTCAACAGCAAGCTTGGAAGGTGCACAATTCAGCTTCTTCACAAACCTTGCTGAGGTATATACACGTTCTGGTGATGAGCCCATCGCTACTCCAAAAGAGGTTAAATATGTTGCCAATGGCAAGAACACAGTTGTTGATGGTATTTTGAGCGTTCCATTCACTATCAATACCAAGAAAGTTAATGCTTTGTTCACAGAATGGGCAAAGGGCAAGGATTCTAATGGCAATCAAATCACAGACCCTGTAATTCCTAACAATGGTTGGGAAGATGAAGAAGACAACCAGGCATACGGCTCTAAGTTGCCATTCATTGCTCTTCAGGCTCAGATGAAGGATACAACTATCACATCTGACTATGCTGTTGTAACTCCTGCTAAGTACATCCTCAAGGCTCTCGCAGATAACGCTCCTGAGACAGTTCTTGACCAGAACACATTCATCAAGGGTGCCCCACATACAGGTGTTATTGGTGACAACCACCTTTATACAACTTTGTATGGTACTAATTTAGAGGAATATGGTAAGACATTGGCAGATGCCCTGACACATGGTGTTATCACAATGCCAGCTACTCACTCTGTAGTATATAATGAGACCATCGACTTGAAGCCATTCGTAGAGACTCACTTCGACTACGAGACATTCGCTAAGTATGGCAAGTCATATAAGGATCAGACTATGAACGATGCTGAGCTTGAGGCTCTCGGCTTGCACTATGAGTTCATCCCTATCGACTATTACCTCGGTGAGGAGACAACTAGTGAGACCGCTCACTTCGAGCAGATTGGTGACAAGACTTCTGGTGTATTCGCTCCTCGTTCTGTTGATGCAGACGGTAAGACCATCAAGGGCCAGACTGCAACTAAGGAAGCTGTAGAGCGTGAGCCATTGGTTCGTGTAAACTTGGTTGATGGCGAAGGCAACATCGTACTTTATGGTTACATCAAGGTTCGTATCGTTGAGAAGCCAGTTGTTGACATGAAGGTTGAGGTTAACCTCGGCGACTTGTACTTCAACTGTGGTGATGAGGGCAAGATGACTTGGTCACAGGTTGAGAACCTCATCCTCTCTAAGTTGGGTACAGACGGTATGACCAAGCAAACTTTCGAGAACGAATACTATCTTGAGAATGAGGGTGGTTTCACGGTAATGCCTACAGTTGCAAATGGTGGTACATTGTACAATGCTACAGATAAGTGGTATGCAGTACGTTACTCTGACGCAGACAAGACCAAGAAGGTTAGCGACGCTGACTCTTACGGTCGTGTATGGTACACACCTCATGACAACGCTACTGGCGGTCAGGGTTGGGATAACCAGACCAACGTATTGGTTTGGAACTTCACAACAGATGCTAATGCAGGTAAGATGAATGCAGCTTCTTACAAGAAGTTGATGGAGGAAACTGGCGTTTCTTACGCTTCTAAGGGTGAGAATACCAAGGCTCTCTATACATGGGTACGCTTCGTCCACAAGTTGAACGGTACTTCTATCTGGGTTAAGTTGAACTTCGCTCCTACGAAGCTCCACTTCGAGTATGGTAAGATTGCCAACAAGGACTTGCACCACTGGTTCCAGTTGAACTCTACATACGTTCCTGGTGGTGAGAACGACCTCGATGTTCACGCTAACGTTCCTACTCCTGCAGAGTATGGTCAAATAGCTCTCACAGCAAACAAGTTTGACAAGGACTTGTTGGAGTACTGGAGAAACAAGAAGGTACTTGTAACTCTTGAGGGTAACAAGGATAAGTTCACTAAATTCTATAATGCAGACGGCACCGCAAAGACACAGTTGGACTTCGGTTTCGTATTGCCTAAGAAGGGTGTAAACTCTACTGTAGATGCTGTAAATGGCACATGGGCTGTTAAGGGTGCTTCTGGTTCTGTTTGGACTTTGAAACTTTCTGACAGCAACCACAAGATTATTGCAATTGAGCAGGATGGTGTTGTATTGGCTCACCCTGAGACAGTCGCTGAACTTCGTCAGAATAATTACGACCACAAGTACTCTATCCTCCACTACTTCGGTGATGAGGGTATCAATGACAACGCTGCTACCGACCTCCTCAACAACATGGGTCGTCGTGACGCAAAGGGCAATGACATCAAGAACGATTACTTGACAAACAACATTGATAAGACATTCACTGCTTATCTTGAGGTAACTCTCTCTGATGACCCTTGCTACCAGCCATTGGTTGAGAACAACTTGTTCAACGTACGCTTCCTCCGTCCAATCAACGTAGCTCCTAAGAATGTAACTTGGACCGATGCTTTGAATGCGGAGGAGTCAGTTAAGTTGACAGACTTGGTTAGCATCAAGGATTGGCGTGACTACAGCGTATTGGTAAATGGCAATTACGCTGATAACACCAACGCACAGGTTCCTTATGAGTTCTACAACATCACAGACTTGGCAGTAATTCGTGAGGAAATCCGTTCAGACGCTATGGAAGATATCTCTGTACGTACTGCAGCTGCTCTCACCGACGCTAAGAAAATCGCTGAGTTGCCTATCGTTGACGAAGTTCCTTCTTTGACAAGCTACAAGATGGAGCATGGTATCACTACAGCAACTTACTTGAAGGTTTACAATGGTAATAACCAGGAGATCTTCGACAGCGAGCAGCATGGTACATCACCAAACGGTATCTGGACTAAGGGTGCTGGTGATTACGTGAACTATGGTAAGATCAACTATGTAAACAATGGTGGTGGTGCACAAATCTTCCACATCTACGTACCAATCGCAGTGAAGTACGCTTGGGGTAATGTGAAGTACAGCAACACAAACTTGCGGACCTCTGGTGTTAAGACAAACCTTGACTACACTCAGAAGGTATGGGCTGTCATCACAGTTAACAAGACTGTAAACTCTGGCGCAAAGCGTCACTAAAATTTACAGAT
The DNA here is from genome assembly GCF_019127135.1 of Segatella copri. GTDB lineage: Bacteria > Bacteroidota > Bacteroidia > Bacteroidales > Bacteroidaceae > Prevotella. The sequence continues at coordinate 4,025 of NZ_JAHOEA010000096.1, forward strand.
CATCTTTGAAATAAGGAGGGGGTGTCAACTCATTGACACCCCTTTTATTCTTAATAAACATTTATTATTATGAAAAAGATCGTATTATTCATTTTCGGATTGGCTGCCTTGATGTTCGCATCATGCGGTCAAAAAGAAAAGAACGTGAAACAGCTGGAGCAGCAATATCTCGTTCAACCTGTTGATTCTTTTTCGGGCAAGGACACATCCGAAGTTATGTACTTGGTAAATAGCTTCATTGACAAACTCAACCAAAAAGACATCAAATCAGCTGTCTCCATGCTTTCTTATCTAGATGGCAACGATATTGTACCATTGCCTGCTGAACTCGTCAAGCGTCAATGCAATGCCTTGGCCAATGCACAGGGAGTGAAATACACCGTTGACCGTTTGGTGTTCAACGAGGAGAAAGACAATATCGTAAAAGTTAATATCTTGTTGTTTGAAAAGAAGCCAGGCGATACAAGACCTAACAGCATTTCTCTGTATCTCAAACCTATCCGCAAAGACAACAGATGGTATTTGACAACTGTTGACAATATCACTGACTCAAACAACATGGGTGGTACCAAAATTCAAAACTAATTTTAGAGAATTATGGAATCATATAAATATTTATTGGCAACAGCCGTTCTCGCTTCTTTAGGAATGAATGCCATGGCACAGGCTACCTATACAGACAAGGATGGCAATGAGTATCAGTTTAAGAAGCACGCATTCCTGGATATCCAGGGTGGTGCTCAGTACACACTCGGTGAAGCTAAGTTTGGTGACTTGATTTCTCCTAACGTTCAGTTGGGCTTAGGCTACCAGTTCTCTCCTGTCTTCGGTATGCGCTTGCAGGCTAACGGCTGGCAGAGTAAGGGCGGCTGGTCAGGTTTCCGCGCAAATCCTGGAGAGACTCCTTACAACGCTACCTATAAGTTCAAGTATATGGCTCCTGGTGTTGACTTCATGTTCAACCTCAGCAACCTCTTCTGCGGTTGGAACCCTAACCGTGTGCTGAACGTTACTGCTTTCTTGGGAGGTGGTGCTAACATCGCTTGGGACAACGATGAGGTGAATGAGTTGGCTGCAACCATGAAAAAAACTAGTGCCTACAACCTGGAGTATCTCTGGGATGGTACCAAGGTTCGCCCTTATGGTCGTGCCGGTCTTGAGTTGGCTTTCAAGGTTAGCAAGTCTGTCAGCCTGATGTTGGAGGGTAATGCCAATATTACTTCTGACAAGTATAACTCAAAGAAGGCAGGTAACCCTGACTGGTATTTCAATGCTTTGGCTGGTCTTCGCATCAACCTGGGCAAGAGCTATACCAAGAAGGCTAAGCCGGTAGAGGAACCTGCTCCGGCACCAGCTCCTAAGCAGGAATATGTAGCTCCTAAGCCAGAGCCTAAGCCAGCTCCTGTAGAGAAGAAGGTAGAGGAGATTCGCCGTGACATCTTCTTCACCATCAATTCTAACAAGATTGCTCCTGCTGAGGAGGCTAAGATCCGTGAGGTGGTTGACTTCCTTGGAAAGAACCCAGAGGCTAAGGTTGTTGTTACTGGTTATGCTGACAAGGGTACTGGTAACGATCGCATCAACGACCGCATCGCTGCTAAGCGTGCTGCTGCCGTTGTCTGGATGTTGGAGAAGCGCTATGGCATTCCTGCTGAGCGCATCACAGAGGACTCAAAGGGTGCTCGTGTTCAGCCATTTGCTGAGAATAACATGAACCGTGTTTCTATCATGATTGCTAAATAAAGTATGAACAAGCCTATGTATATGAAAATGTTCGGTAGATATATTCCTGCCATTCTCTTGCTAGCTATCCTTGCGCTTGCCACATGTTGCAGTCAACCTTCCAAACAAGGGGCTGCCAATGATGCAACAAGTGCTAAAACTTCAATAGCCTTTCTTGAGAAAGAACATGATTTTGGAGAATATCGAGAAAAGGAAACGAAAAGATACGCTTTCAAGTACAAGAATGCAGGCAAGTCTCCACTTGTCATATACAAGGCTGAGAGCGATTGTGGTTGCACACAAGTCAAATTCAATCCACAGCCTTTGATGCCAGGCGAGTATGATTCTATCATTGTAGTATATGATGGAAATGGCTTTTTGAATGGTTCTTTTAGAAAGTTCATCAACATATACTCAAATGCTTCAGAAAAGCCAATGGAGTTGAGCATCAAGGGCTGTTATTTTGATAAGAGTGAAGAATGATTCTTCGCATGATGTTTGATTATGTAATAACAATCAAATTCACTGCTGTCCCGTTTAGAAATCATTGGGCCTGAAAAGGCTAGGATATAGCCAATCCTCCGTCTCTTCTGTTGGAACAGCTTTGTTAAACAATTCATTTAAAGGAGTCTTGTCCGTAAGGAATAGACCCACGTTCTTTGAAATAGTGT
>NZ_JAHOEA010000097.1 GCF_019127135.1 Segatella copri
AAAACTGTGTTAAACTACTTTTATTGTAGCTTGACACAGTTTAGTTTACACTCTCGGCTGATGGCTTTTTTATTACCAAATAAATACTATCTCATTTTCCAGGCATCCTTGACCTCTACCATAGGTACCACAATCTGTTCTTTAGTACTGTCACCATACACCACTTGCAGAAAAACATCAGCAACATGATGCGCTGTATCAGCCTTTGCATTCAGGACATTCACCTTAATCATACCTTTATGTTCATCTTGCTGCTGCTCAACAAACATTTCGGCATTCATCAGCAATTGATCCTGATAGCCCTTTGGCAACCGATAAGGTTGATTGTAACCATCTACAAACTCCTTATACTTTCCCTCTAAAAGCAGATCATAATATCCCTTGGCAGCAATACCTGCAAGATAGCCAGGATCAGGTTTCTCCTCCCTACAGGAAGAAAATACCAATCCCACCATGAATATCATAAAAATCAAAAGTTTCTTCATTTTTATACACTTTGATTCTGCATTCTTCGCTTCATTTATTTACTTCTGACGAATGAAGACGTTGATAGGACAGCCATGTAATGACCAGTTCTCACGAATCTTATTCTCCAGAAAACGGCGATAGTTCTCCTTGACATACTGAGGCAAGTTTGCATAGAATACAAACGAAGGAATCGTTGTATTAGGCAACTGGGTGCAATACTTAATTTTGATATACTTACCCTTTATGCTCTGTGGAGGATATGCCTCGATAATAGGCAACATCACCTCATTCAACTTAGAAGTTCCGATATGAGCCTTACGGTTCTGGTAAACTTCCTTGGCAGTTTCCAATACTCGGAAAATACGCTGCTTAGTCAAGGCTGAAGCAAAGATGATAGGAAAGTCTACGAATGGAGCCATACGCTTGCGGATAGCATTTTCAAAAGTATCAATTACCTTCTGATTCTTCTCCTCAACCAAGTCCCATTTGTTTACTACAACCACCAGACTCTTGTTATTTTTCTGAATCAACTGGAAGATGTTCATATCCTGGGTTTCGATACCACGGGTAGCATCAAGCATCAGGATGCAGACATCACTATTCTCGATGGCACGGATAGAACGCATCACCGAATAGAATTCCAAGTCTTCGCTTACCTTGTTCTTACGACGGATACCGGCTGTATCAACCAGGTAGAAATCGAAACCGAACTTATCATATCTAGTATAGATACTGTCACGTGTAGTACCTGCAATTTCTGTCACGATATTACGATCCTCACCAATAAAAGCATTGATAATACTACTCTTACCAGCATTCGGACGACCTACTACCGCAAAACGAGGAATATCTTCTTCGATTGCCTCCTCAGGATTGTCCTGAAGTTTGTCCAAAATCATATCAAGCAAATCACCAGTACCACCACCTGTAGCAGCACTGATACACTGAGGATCACCCAAGCCCAACTTGTAGAACTCAGCAGCCTGATAATACTCAGCACTGTTATCAACCTTGTTAGCAACAAGGATAACAGGCAATTTGGCACGACGCAAAATAAGCGCCACGTCCTCATCCCAATCAGTAAGGCCCGTGTTAACGTCTACCAGGAAAAGAACCAGGTCAGCCTCTTCGGTAGCAACAAGCACCTGCTTGCGGATAGCATCTTCAAAAATATCATCAGATTTTACAACCCAACCACCGGTATCAACAACAGAAAATTCTCTACCATTCCAACTGCACTTACCATACTGGCGGTCACGAGTAGTACCGGCAGTATCACTAACGATAGCGCGACGTGATTGAGTCAAACGATTAAATAAAGTAGACTTACCCACATTAGGGCGTCCTACGATAGCTACTAAATTTGCCATAAACAGTCATTATCCTCCTTCCTTTTAGGAGGTATTCAAGGATGTGGTCTCTGCATCCAAGTTAATAATTTGCCGAAGCTGACCTTGCTCCGGCCCTCGCCCTTTTGGCAAGAGTCACTCCCTCGATTACATTCAGGGAGGAGAAGTTGATATTAGTGATTAGTTTTTAGTGATTAGTGATTAGAACTATGCTAATCACTAATCATTAATCACTGATCATTAATCACTGATCATTAATCACTGATCATTAATCACTATCAATTATTCCGGATTATATCCAAAGGCATCAAGTTCTCGCTGAGAACTGCGCCAATCCTTATCAACTTTTACGAAAGTCTCCAAGAAGATTTTCTTGTCGAAGAACTTTTCCAGAGCCTTACGACTCTCGGTATTCACCTTTTTCAATGCGATACCCTGGTGACCGATGATGATACCCTTTTGTGAATCACGTTCAACATAAATCACAGCATTGATGTGGATACGGTTTTCATCTTCCTTAAATCGTTCCACTCTTACCTCTACAGAATAAGGAATTTCCTTATCATAATAGAGCAAAATCTTTTCTCGGATAATCTCAGAAACGAAGAAACGGGCAGGCTTGTCTGTCAACTGATCCTTATCAAAGAAAGCAGGAGATTCTGGCAAGAGTTCCTTAATGCGCTTCAAGAGCATATCCGTTCCGAATTTATTCTTCGCTGAGATAGGAAGAATCTCTGCATTAGGCAACAAAGAGTGCCATTTTTCAACAATATCACCCAACTTCTTCGGATCACTCTGATCAATCTTGTTGATGAGCAAGAGTACAGGAATCTGCATTTTCTTAACCTTTTCCAAGAATTCCATGTTCTTTTCAGGGTTTTCTATCACATCAGTCACATAAAGCAGCACATCAGCATCCGCCAATGCACTCTCAGAGAAGGCAAGCATCATCTCCTGCATCTTGTAATTAGGCTTCAAAACACCAGGAGTATCAGAAAATACAATCTGCATATCATCAGTATTCACAATACCCATGATACGATGACGGGTTGTCTGAGCCTTAAAAGTTGCAATACTAATACGTTCACCCACCAATTGATTCATCAAGGTACTTTTTCCCACATTAGGGTTACCTACTATATTTACGAAACCAGCTTTATGCATAAAAAATTGAATTTAGCAAAATTTACTATCAAGAAGTTAAGCTCTATTGTTTTTAAGCTAAAGAAACGCATCCTTACTTATTTATAGAGAAATAAGAAAGATGCGTTTCCTTATATAGATAATTATTCTATCCTATTTTTATAGATTACTTTCCGTAAGCAGCGCCATCATACGCCCACTTATAGAAAGAAGCGCCATGTACAAATCCTGCACCAAATGCTGTGAAGATGACGTTATCGCCCTTCTTCAATTGGCTTTCTGCATCCCAGAGTGCCAATGGAATTGTTGCTGCACTAGTATTTCCATAATGATCGATGTTTACAACCACCTTATCAAGTGGAATTCCAGCACGCTTGGTTACTGCCTCAATAATACGGAGATTAGCCTCGTGAGGAATTACCCAGTTCACATCATCAGCCTTCAGGTTGTTCATTTCCATGATTTTCATCACGTCGTTGCTCATATCTGTTACTGCGTAACGGAATACAGTACGACCTTCCTGATAAAGATAATGCAGACGATGATCAACTGTAAAATGTGAAGGAGGGCAAACAGAACCACCAGCCTTCATGTGAAGGAAAGGCAAACCTTGTCCATCTGTACGAAGGTATGAGTTCTGAACTCCAACGTTCTCCTCTTCAGTTGCCTCCACCAAAACCGCACCTGCACCATCTCCGAAGAGAACGCAAGTAGCACGGTCAGTGTAATCTACCAGTGAAGACATCTTGTCAGCACCAATCACAATAATCTTCTTGTATCTACCACTCTGAATCATGCTTGCAGCAACATCAAGGGTATACAAGAATCCACAGCAAGCAGCAGAGAAGTCAAATGCAAAAGCATTCTTCAAACCCAGCTTGCCGAGGACGATAGATGCTGTAGAAGGGAACTTATAGTCAGGTGTCGTGGTTGTTACAATCAATGCATCGATTGTATCTGGATCCACGCCAGTCTTCTGAATCAACTGCTTGGCAGCTTTACGTGCCAGATAGCTGGTTCCAAGACCTTCCTCTGTAAGGATGCGGCGCTCTTTGATACCCACACGGGTGGTAATCCACTCATCTGTAGTATCTACCATGCGAGATAACTCCTCATTGTTGAGGATATATTCTGGCACGTAGCCACCAACACCTGTAATTACAGCATTAATCTTACCCATTATTCAGCTGCTTCCTTAACGATTGCAACCTTACCACGATAGTAACCGCAAGTAGGGCAAACAGTGTGGTATACATAGTATGCACCACAGTTAGGGCAAACTGCCAATGTAGGAGCTACTGCCTTATCATGAGTTCTTCTCTTAAGTGTACGTGTCTTTGACTGTCTTCTTTTAGGATGTGCCATAATTTTTTAAATGTTTAAAATTTTAATTTTTATTTTTTCAATTTCAATAGAGCTTCCCAGCGTGGATCTACAGTTTCCTCTTCTTCCTCACCGCTTCGGGCGGCAGAATGCTCATTGAGCTTTTCAATCATAGCAGGGTTGCATTTTCCAGGTGCATGCACATGCTTGATGGGAATATTGAGATCTATAAATTCATAGATAAACCAAGCGACATCGAGCATTCCTTCGTTCTCGGCCACAGTCACCAGTTCATCATCCTCTGAGTACTCTTCTCCGAATTTTACGACAAGTCTGTCATCAGTCTCAATGGTTTGATCCATATCGTCCAGACAGATGTCGCATGGTATGTGAACCACTCCCTCTGTATGAAAATTGAGTTCGAAGAAGTCGTCCGTCCTATTGATAGACAGACTACTTGACAACTCGCCTCTCTGAACATCAGGAGCATCGATTGCCTCAAAATATTCATTGGTAAGCTTAAATTCCTTTTCGGTTATACCTTGAGGTAAAGCTTTCAAATCAATCTTAAAAGAATCTATGTTACACATATTCAATATATTCTATATTGTTTCGGGCTGCAAAGTTACAAATAATTTTTGAGATAAAATAATTTTTTATGTAAAAATCACTAAAATCACTCATTATTAATTGATTATTCTTTCTTTAACTCGATTCTGAAGGTGGTTCCATGCCCAATTTCAGTACTTTTCACCCATATTTTACCATGATGATATTCTTCTACGATTCGCTTAGCTAGTGATAAACCTAAGCCCCAACCTCGTTTTTTGGTTGTAAAACCAGGACGGAACACATTCTTCAAATCCTTCTTTCTAATACCATTTCCAGTATCTGAAACTTCTATAATAGCTTTATCATCCGTCTCTTCCACATGGAGCGTAATCTGTCCACCTTTTGCTCCCATAGCATCAACAGCATTCTTCGATAAATTTTCTATCACCCATTCAAAGAGAGAAGCATTCATCTTAACAATAACATCCTGTTCAGGAATTTCCTTCACCATTTTGACATTCTTCGAAGTTCGACGATCCATGTAGTCTATAACATGATTCATCACTTCGTTCAAACTGGCAGGAACTGGTTCTGGCAGGGCACCAATCTTTGAGAAACGGTCTGCTATCAGTTGTAAACGCTGAATATCCTTGTTCATTTCAGGAATGAGTTCATCGTCGGGATAATTCATTTTCAGTATTTCAATCCAAGCCATCAGACTGGAAATAGGAGTACCCAACTGATGAGCAGTTTCTTTAGACAACCCCACCCACACCTTATTCTGTTCCGCTCTTTTGGAAGTAAGCAAAGCAAAGATGGCTATAACCACAAAGAGCATGACTACCCCCAACTGTATATAAGGATAAGCTGACAGACGCCGTATCATAAGGGATTCATCATAGCAAACCTGAATATAGTCATGCGTTGAATCATCTAATTCTATTTTAATATTCTTGCCTTGTTTCAAGAGCCGCTGACCGATGGCAGAAGCATAAGCCAGAGAATCAGCATAATCTTTCCCTTCCACATCAACGTTACGAAAAGTCTGAGCATGGTTTTCAGAATCCATCACGATAACCGGAATGGAATTGTTTTCATTGATAACCTTCAATACCAAGTTCAAGTCAGTATTCTCATCTGCATTATTAAGCGTACGCATAGCTTCAGCCCAAACCGCCATACGGTTGCGTTCCTCTTCAGCTAAATCACGAACCAGAAAATGGGACACAACAAGAGAGGCGACAGCTATAAACACTGCCGCTATCACCAGAAAAATCTTCACCTGTCGTATTCTATCGGTCCAAATCATGTTGCAAAGATAATAAAAATCCGTGTAATCCACATCATCTGCTGAAAAAAAAATCTTGAGCAGATAAAAAAACAAAAAAGCCTCAGAAATCTTTCGAAATCTGAGGCTCTTGATAAAAGGAGGCGGCTAC
>NZ_JAHOEA010000098.1 GCF_019127135.1 Segatella copri
GATCGCGCCCTTTTCTACTCAACCTTCCCTATCCGTGAACAGGCACCTAAGGGGAATGACTGGGATTTCAAGCTTAATCATGTCTATACCATTGCCCTGCTCAACTTCAGCATGAACGAGGATGCATTCGACAAGGAGAAAATCCGCCATCATGTGCAGTTGTGCGACACTGCTACCCACAAAGTATTTTACGACAAGCTCGAATATATCTATGTAGAGATTTCTAAGTTCAACAAACCCCTGGAAGAACTGGATACGCTCTACGAGAAGTGGCTCTATGCTCTGAAGAACCTCTATAAGCTTACCCAGCGTCCGAAAGAATTGTGCGATAAAGTCTTCGACCGCCTCTTCGAGGAAGCCGAGATAGCCAAGTTTACTCCGCAGGAAATGAGGGAGTACGAGACCAGCAAGATGGCATATCGCGACATCAAGAATTCCGTTGACACTGCTAAGCGTGAAGGTATAGCTGAAGGTATGGAAATAGGCTTGGAGAAAGGCATGAAGCAAGGCATGGAAAAGGGCATGAAGGAAGGTATGGAAAAAGGCATGTCCCAGCGAAGCCTTGAGATTGCTAAGAAGATGCTGGCAAAGGGTATGGATGAAGCGTCTATCATGGATATGACGGGGCTGACGGTAGAGGAGACAAAGATGCTGAAAGCGGAGATGTAGATTACGAATATCACCATATAATCAAGGGTCAATACGCCACCTGTTCATCGTGGCATATAGACCCTTGTCATTTTCCCGCGAAGTGCGATAAAAGTCACTGTATTAAGGACTTATACAACATCCTTTTCTTGTTCAGCAGCAAACGCCAGCATATAACTTATCTATTGGAAATATCAAATCCCAATTCTTTCCCCAAACGATATTACCAAACTCTATCTTGAACTTTTTGAATTTGTTTTCATTCAAGTAAGAGTTATATTGCGGATGTGGGTGATTTCTGATAAAAGCACCTACATCTATCGTCTTAATGGTGTCATCATTAAAGTGTAATTCAACTTTTAATGGCGCCACATATTTTGCAGAAACGATACTTAAGTTCATAATTTCTTCGTTATTTTAGTTGAACGTGTATTGGTTCATGCTCATTTGAATAGAACAGAAAAATAAATCCGAAGTATTCAAATATCTTTGGCATCGCAACCTCCTTTTTTAATCTATCTTGATTGCAAAGTTACGACTTTATTTTGAAAACGCAAAGAAAACGGGAGAAAAGTTTCGGGAAAAGTTTGGATTCCCGTATTTTATAAGATAAAGGATAGCCATCCCATACCACAACTAATCAAGGGTCTATACGCCCACCTATCATCGTGGCATATAGACCCTTGTCGTTTCCCGTGAAGTGCGGGTGACTATGTTTGCTGAGCACCTTATACTCCTGCCCAGCTTAGGAGTTTATCTAATGTTATTAATTTCTAAATTGTTATTGAGGATATGTATTACGTCCACATTTTATGGATTTGAATCTTTTTCTAAGAAATGTTGTTCGTACATGATCCGGAGATTTTGCATAATTCTCACCAGATTCATCTGATCGCCACCCATCAATATCGCTTCCTGTCATAACCTTTTGATCTTTTGACAAAGTTAAATCTACACCATCAGTAGGTACATTATCAAAGATACTGAAACCTGCAGCGGAAATATTACCTAATGTCACCGATCTTAGCCATTGACAATCGGCAAAGGCAAGGTCACTTATAGATGAAACTATCGGAGCATAGATTGTTTTAAGACCATTACACCCATGAAAAGCAAACGACTCTATACTCTTTACATCTTGCAAGTAAATTGATTTCAGCGGTTGACAATCCGAAAATGCATTAGACGGCAAAGCCTCAACTCCATAAACAGTTAATTCTATACTGCCATCATTTGCACCTTTTAGAGCTTCTCTTATAGCATCAAACACACTCTTATCTGCATTTGCAGGCAAATTTCTGATTTCAATGTTCTTTTCGCCCGCAGCCAAAGCATTTTTTATAATTAGTACGGCATTTTCTGTAGTTGTTACAGCATCGCCACCGGTAATTGCATCTCCTTTACCCCAATCCGCAACACTTACACTTCCTATTGTAGCTTTGTCCTTACCTATTTTTACATCATAGGTATAGCTCATAGCTTTGTCAAGAGCAGGAATTCCAGTTACATCCAGAACTTTAGTCTGAGTAGGTTTGCCATCACCATCATTGTATGTCACAGTGAGTTTGAGGAATTTCTCTGTAGAATTGGCATCTCCAGGAGATACCAAAGCATAGAACACATTGTTGCCACTTTCTTCTTTTTTATAAGTTTTGATGGCTGCGTAGCTGTCACCATCTCCTGCAGGAACTTTCAGCTTAGAATAAACTTCTACGGCAGAAAGCGTAGGGTTAAGATCTTTGAACTCATCTCCAAACCCGCTTACTTTGACAATGACGCGAGCCGTCTGACGTGCAAAGTTCAATGTCAACTGTCTGTCGGAAGGTATATATGCCTTTTCTATAGCTTCTCTGCTTATCATATAATCTGACTTCTCTATTTTGTCAACTGTAGATTGGTCTGCTGAGACATAACCTACAGAGAAAGAATTGGTGGTACTTTCATCCGCCTTCTCAGGATAACAAGCCTCGAAAGCCTGGGCATTACCCGTCCAGACCAGATAGTCACCAGCATTCGCAGGTGCCCATACCTCGCCCGTCTTCTTATAAATCACGGTTTTACCCTCAGTAGTTACGCTGATTACATCGTTCTCATTAAAACTCTGTTGTTCCGCTTCTGTACCCAATGGATTACTACGGGTAAAAATGCTGTTTCCACCAACGTTGGCAGTAATCTTCACCTCATTGGCAGCAGTGTTAGTGCCCTGCTCGTCATCTGTAGAGCAAGCGGCAAGCATTGCTATAACTGCAAATGCTCCCATATATTTTGTAATTTTCATATCTTGTCTATTTTAAATGTCAAACAATTCTTTAATCAGTCTCTTTTTCGATAATGGTTTCTTCTCCCCACGGCCTCGCTGTTATGACGCCCCCTTGCACTACATCCTTACCAACCAACAGATGCAACTCATATTTTTTACCAGATTCAAATAGCGCATTGTCGGTGCCAGTCCAGATGTAATCAGTGCCATCCACCTTGAACTTAATACATAATTGTCCTGCAATAACTTTCTGTGGAATCACAATGGCAGAATATTTGAAGGTGGCATGGTCGGTTGTTTTATCCGCCTTCTTGAATGCTACAGTTTCAGGAGTAATGGCTGCTGATGCCTGACCGTCACGTAGAAAACTTATAGGGTCTGCTGCAAAATTCACCTTACTGCGGATAAAGGTGCCATCCACCTTGACATCAGTTACGGTTGCTGACGTAACAGGTTTTTTTTCATCCTGATTAAACTGGTCTCTCAACTCGATAGTGAGATTCAGCTGACTGAGGAGATGGGTGAATGAGACATCAACCGCCTGGTTGGTATTCAAATCCGACTCTGGTTTGAATCCAGTTTTCTTATATACAATAAGGTCGGAAGAATAGTCTTCAGCATCGCTTTGGTCTGCTTTTACAGAAAAGGCATAGTCTGTCTTTCCGAAGACTTTAACTTTGCCACTTGCATCTTCGGTAGTCTCCAGATATGGCGCATAAGCCAGAATATCAACAGCGGTAGTTGAATTCTGCCACAACATCTGGGTAGCAGGATTCCAATTGCTGCCTTCCTTTGTTACCTTGACATTATCATAGGTATATTTTTCGCTATTAGCATTCTTGATGCAGAAGCCAAACGAATTAAGGTTGTCGGTGCTGTTTCCGTAAGAGGCACGGGTATTCATGCCATCTACGCTTGTCATGATTCTGACCACATTATCCATTGGATAATTGTTCTGTGCCAATTCATCCTCACTGGAGCAGCTGGCAAAAACTGCCGTTGCCAAAGCTGCCATTGCTAATGTTTTAATTGCTTTCATATTGTCGATTTTTATGTTTTAATTTTAAGAAAGTTAATCATAAGCCTCACCCTTGATAGGTTCGCCTGTAGAACCCCAGTCGGAGATGTTAACATCGCCAACTTTTATGACGTCACGTCCTACCTCCAGATTGACGGTTGTAATTTTGCCACTCTCAAACTTGAATGGTGTGCCGTTGTCGTAGATGAAGTCCTTGCCGCCAATGGTGATGGTAATCTTCTGAACACCATCCTGCGGGATGATGATGGAAGCATATTTCTTGTTGGCAGTTAAAACCGGCATGTCGAAGTCAGCTTTATCTTCTGCTACAGCAGATGGGGTGACAACCTTGGTCAGATAATTGACGGTTGCACTTTTTACGGCATTGCCTACAGCTACCTTATCTACGGTAGGTCCCTCTGCTCCCCATTGATTCTTATAGGTAAGGTTCACCACAAGTTTTGCCATTACATGGGTAAAGGTAAGAGGAACAGGTTGCTGTTCATCGACATTATAGGATAAGCCATCTTTGTTGACTGCCACCAAGAGGTCGCTTTCCACTTGCTTTGTCTCATCGAATGTATATTCTCCGGCAGAAAGGTCGGATATTGCTGAAATAGGGTATACACCGATGAAATAATGCTTGTCGCGGTTGTTCTTCCAAAGCATCTGTGGAGTGGATATCCATGAGCCGTTTGTCAGCTTATTAATGGCGTTATTCACCACACGCTCGCGTGTCTCTGGAGCAACAGTTGCATCGCCAGTCCAGGCATACACGCTGATTTCATCACCCTCCTCAAAGGTTTGACCGCCTTTCGCATCTGTGGCAACACGTGTCATATTGCCGATACTGGTAGAAACGGTGATATACTTGGAGGTCTCGCCTCCGATACCGTTCTCGTTGTCAGAACAACTGCCCAATGTCAAAGCCATTGCCATCAGGGTAAAGAGATAAGTTTTCTTTTTCATTGTCTTTTACTATTATATGTTTATATTCTTGTTTTGATTCTTGCTTAAATGAGAGGGGCGCTTAATCTTCAGGATTCAGGATTTCACCACGATAAATCCATTCCTCAGTCCAATCATCTATCTTCGTGCTCGTAAGATACATGTAAGGTTTCATCTCCTCAAATTCCAAGTTTATCTTGTACTTGCCGCCAGATTTCATGACGGGTGCTTCGATGTCGTAGTTGCTAACTACTCCCCCAGGAGAAATCAGTTGGATAAACAACTTGGTGGTATAAAAACCATTGGCTGTCGGCATCAAGCGTAATGTTTCCGTTTTTAAAGTTTCGCCAGGCACTGCGATTCTCAAAGGTATATCACACTCTTCCTTGGTATAGCTTGCCGTCCCGAATGTTCCATCCTCATTCTTTTGCAGGGGCAGGAGTCCGGTTGCCACATTCAGAACCTTGCCTATCATTGCAAAATTGTCAGGAACTCCTTTAATGAAGATGGTCAATTCTGCAAGTATATGGCGCATTTCATTTTTTGTTATGTAGTTGACATTTGATTTGTCTATACCGATGTCCGTGACACCATAATAGGCATGGTCGGGAGAGGCACTTGGATTGGACAATCCAAACATGAGTTGGTTCATATTGAGGGTCGCCCTTGTAGCCTCACCGATAAAAAACGGTTCTATAAGGTTGGTGGCAGCCAGAATCTGATAATGCCCTACAGGAAGAGCGAAGCGTTGGCTTGCCACCTCCTGCGCACTGCCATAATGTTTTTCTTCTACAAGCGAACCGTCATCGGCATTGAATATCCAGAGCTTTACGTCATTCACATCCGTACCTTGGTCGGCTTCATCTGCCCAGGTGAGCGATACAGACAAGCCACCTTCTTCCTCATCAGAATGAACATCATGGTCGCAACTTGCCAACAGGCATGGGACGCATAACAGCACCCATAACCAAATATTAAATATTCTTTTTGCTTTCATTTTCTATCTTGTTTTATGGGTTACTGATGATGATTGTTGAAAGGTAAGCTGAATCCCAACCTTACTCCACTTTCCCAAACAAAGTTGTTCTTATGCAGATGCTCTGGCATTCCGTCCATACGTTCGCCAGTAAGACGGGTCAAACCGGAATAGATGCCCAATTTCAGACATGAGGTCAATTGGTAGCCCACCTGCAAGTCTGCGCCATAACCCAAATGCCAGTTGGTTGAACCTTTCATCACTTTGGCATCATCGGCTATAGTCTGAATATCAGCCTTGGTCGTTACTGCATATATATGAGGTGAAACAGCCAAATCCCATCGGC
>NZ_JAHOEA010000099.1 GCF_019127135.1 Segatella copri
TCCATAATCGAAAAAATTCCCCAAAAAGGAGTGAGTTTCTCAGATTTTATTTGTATCTTTGCCATGTCATATTAGAGTTTTGCTTGTCTTCTTTTCGCAACACTAAGGTAAGTGAAAATTCTGACATGGCAAAATCCTGGGCAACTTTTTGTTGCTCAGGCACTTATAAATAATGTTAAACTATAGTGTTGCGGAATTAAAGAACATGAAAAAAAACAGAAAAAAGCAAATCGTAGTTTTGTGTATAGCTTTAGTTTGCATCTTCATCTTGGTGTTCTCATTGTCCCATAAATCAGCTACAAAAGGTAGCGCGAATCCTCCATTAACAGATGTTTTGACTGATAGCATTTCTCAGATTGTCTCGGCTTGTCCTGGTGAAATTGGTGTGGCGGTTATTATTAATAACACAGATACGGTTAGTGTTAATAATAAAAGCATTTATCCTATGATGAGTGTATTTAAGGTTCATCAGGCATTAGCTCTTTGCAATGATTTTGACAAAAAAGGCCTTTCCCTTGATACCTTGGTAAAGATAAATAGGGAAAAACTTGATCCAAAGACATGGAGCCCTATGATGAAAGATTATTCAGCACCAGTTATATCGTTGACAGTAAGAGATCTGTTGCGCTATACTCTTTCCCAGAGCGACAATAATGCAAGCAATATCATGTTTAAGAATATGCTCAATACTGCACAAACAGACAGTTTTATAGCGAAACTCATACCACATTCGAGTTTTCAGATAGCTTATACAGAAGAGGAAATGTCCGCTGACCATGACAAAGCTTACTCTAATTACACATCTCCTCTTGGTGCTGCAATGTTGATGAATCGTTTGTTTACAGAAAGTCTTATCAGTAATGAGAAACAAGATTTCATTAAGAATGCATTGAAAGAATGTAAAACAGGTATAGATAGGATAGTAGCTCCACTTCTTGATAAAGAAGGGGTTGTAATAGCACATAAGACAGGTTCTGGTGATGTCAATGAAAATGGTATTCTTGCAGCTCAGAATGATGTAGCCTATATATGTCTGCCTAATAAGGTCTGCTATACCTTAGCTGTATTTGTTAAGGATTTCAAGGGAAATGAATCACAAGCGTCACAATTTGTTGCGCATATATCAGCGGTAGTATATTCTTTATTAATCAATACTGCGTTAAATTAATATTTAATCGTCTGTAAATCAATAACTTATATTAAGAAGTGCTTATGAAAACTTAACTGTAAAAAGTTGGTCAAGTCGCTGATTTTCAGTAACTTTGTAGATCACGACAAATACAATATTACATGAATACAGGACTTGACCAATATATGGATATCTTTAAAGATGCAGTTGAAGATTCAGCTGCAAAGATAACAAAAAGTTTCGAGAAAATACTCATCGAGGTGATAATTTTGTTCATGGTAATACCAAGAAAGATAAATTTCACCCAAATGGGGAGGTATGGCTTGCATGTTGAGCAAACCTATCGCAACGCATTCGGCTTGAAAAAGTCGAAGTGCATTGATTGGCTCAAACTTAATGTCTCACTTGCCAAGCGCTTCTTGGGTAAACAGGGAAGATGGGCTATTGCCATTGATCCCAGCTACATCAGTAAAGCTGGCAAGAAAACACCACATATCGGTCGTTTTTGGTCAGGATGTGCTCAGTCTGTTAAACATGGTCTCGAAATCATGGGTATTGGACTCATTGATATTGATACCAAAGACTGCATGATGTTAAGAGCCCACCAGTCGCTAAATAATAAAGAACTGAGTCTTAGAAACAAGACTATGGTAGATTTCTATATCAGCGTCATTAAGCGTTACCGCAAGGAACTTCTTAAACTCTCAACCCTCATAGTTGCAGATGCTTACTTCTCTACAAGTACATTTGTTAATGGGATAAAGAAAGAAGGTTTCTCTTTGATAAGCCGCTTTCGTGACAATGCTTGTCTCTTTTATGTCTATACTGGTCCACGTACAGGAAAACGTGATCGCCCCAAGACCAAGGATGGCAAGATTGATATGAAGAATCTTGACCTCACTCGAATGGAGAAGATGGAGATGAAAGATATAGAAGGAACAGCTTATACTTTGATTGCCTATTCCAAGGCACTCAAGTGTAAAGTTAGACTTGTCATCTGGCAGATGCCGAATGGCAAGAAGAAACTATTCTTCTCTACAGACACCTCACTTTCGGGTGAAGAGGTACTTCTTTATTATAGAACCAGGTTTCAGATCGAATTTTGCTTTCGTGACGCCAAGGCTATACTGGTCTTATGGACTGCCAGGCTCGCGATAAGTGGAAACTCGATTTTGCTTTCAATGCTTCGTTCACATCACTAAATGTTGCCAAGGTAACTATGAAGGAGATGGGAATGGAATATTCTATGTCTTCATTCAAGTCACTGATGACCAACATTTATCTGGTGAGACGAATTTTTAAAGCATGCGGGTACATCCCGAACCGAACTTTAATTAGCAAGATTTTCAAAGATCTCTCGTGCTTACAGCGTATAGCTGCTTAGCACATTATTGAATTATTAACGAACTATTGTACAAAATCAAGTCCGTTTCATTGCAAAATACTGCATAAAAGACTATAATTCAACTGTTTCAAAGATCGAATTGCCCTTTTTTATTGGACAGTAGTGAAATCGATTGACAAGACATGGAATCAGATTTAGCTATCTTTGCATCCCAAATGCATAATATAAAAGTACGCTACCACATTGTGGGAAAACAAGAAGAGTTGCAAGAGATATATGACCTCTATCAGACTTTCATACAGAAAGAACGCCCTGCTATGGAAGAAGACGAGGCCGATGATTGGGAAGGAAACATCATCTTAGCTCTTGGTGTGGACTATGGGACTTGCAATCTCTGTGGTAATATCAAGAAATGCGAACTTTCAGAAGGCTTTCTCTATATAGAAGCGGAAGAACTCGCATTGATTACTGACTTCCGCGTTCTTCTCAAAAATCGTTTCAAGGATTTGGAAATCTATTTCGCTACAGAAGATCCAGAAAACGAAACATATGTGACTAATGATACAGATGGCAAGTATTTTCACGACCTGCCTGATGATCATTTCATAGCTCCATTAGATTATTGACGTATGGGACCAAAAACATTTCTAGCAGCTCTAATGTGCCTAATCATCGTAGCCCTCATGTGCTCACCCATTTTCCTCGTATGGCACGGTTTTACTATGGGTGGTTCAGTAATAGTCAGAATAGCATTTATCGTGATAGGGCTCATTCTATTGCGTTTATTCAAGCCAATTTCTAATCTTACTGGCAAGGACTACAAGATATTCTGATAGTTTCGACTATAAAGGCTACAAATTTGATCGAAGGTGGTATCACTCTGTTTAGCGTGATACCACCTTCTTTTGTTTGGCATTCATATCAGGAATGAAGCAGAAGCCAAGTTTGCTTACTACAGTCGCAAGGTTGTCTGGCAAGAATTCTGCATAAACTCGCTCTGTGACGCCTGTTGAAGCGTGACCTGACAATCTGCTTATCTCACTGATTTCAGCTCCGTGTGCAAGCGCTAAAACTGCCCAAGTGTGTCTTGATACATGGAAAGTCAAGTCTTGATTCCATTTTAAATCATGAGATATACAGCGAAGCGAAGTATTGATGGTATTATTCCAGGAATTTCTACGACGGTATATCGCCTCATGGTCATTTATATCGAAGTTCTCTGGCAATAGATCAAAAACAAAGACTTTGTTTCTACCCTTCCATTTTTCAAGAATACGAATGAGTGGTTCACTCAAAGGTATGGTGTTTCGGTTTCTCGTCTTGACTTGTATTTTACTGATGAAATTCTTGTTGAAATCAATGTCTTTCCATCGGAGCGTCATCACATCAACCATTCGCATACCGCAAGCATGGAAGGCAAACAGCCACATCTCCAAAAACTCTTTTCGTCGAGGTTGTTCGATGGTATTATAAACGGAAACTAACTCAGCAAGTCTCTCTTCAGTGAGATACTTGATATTCCTCTCTTCTTCATCAAGCCGGTCCTCTTCTTTCATATACAAGTCCTGGAGAGATGCATTAAGCTGATGAGAGATATAACCTAACTGACAAGCATATTCACACGCCTGAAGAATCGGACATAGAGTCTTGTTGACTGTTGTTGCTTTCTTTTTTGCCAAGAGTCGATACTTACGGAAGTCAAGCAATAAGTCTTCACTAATATCTGAGACATAAATGAATTCCTTATGCTCACCATGTGTACCTTTGTGTTCAAGCAACAGGTATTCCTCAAACTGATTGAGATATGAAATACCATTCTTGCAAGTACTGAAACCTATCTTACCTTTCTCATAACGTTTTTCCATCAACTCTTTAGCAAACTCTATGAAGTCTTTTCCTTCATCAGGTCGCAAAGCATTGTCATTGTCTTCGAGAAAAGATCGAATCACATCACAAGTAATATGTTGATGCATTTCATAATACTTATGTATCTTCACATCTATGTCTTCGATACGCTTATGAAGAGCATGATTATAATACTTATAGTCAATATCAGTCGTGGCACGTATTTCACCAATACCGCAATAGCCTTTCTCATTCCATTCCTTTACTGACACACTTATACCAGTTGATTTACGAATAGAATCAGCATGCCAATTGTATTCTATATACAATGGATACTTTTTACCAGACTGCACCATCTTTGGTATACGCAGTCTCAATCGTCCTTTCGGATAAAGTCTTGAAATTCTTCCCATATTAAAATACCTTTTTATTAATTATGGCACTATGTACGCGAAGATAGTAGAAAAGTTTATCATATCACTCCTTTTTTATAAACTTCAGATGATTTTAGTATGAAGTAAGGAGAATAATAAGAGAAGAAAAGATGAAATTAACCGATCAGAAAAGAAAGAATTTCAGGATATACCGATTATTGATCATTTAATTATGTAAAATAAGGCCATTAGAACGGTAAAATTGGCGATAAAAGACGGCAAAAAGCCATATAGGAATTTCATGAGAAATCACCTATATGGCTCATTTCCATTATCTTATACTGATAATCGTAATCGATGAACGATTAGTACTCGTCATCATTCCACAAGAAGTCATCCTTTGAAGGATAATCAGGCCAGATGTCTTCGATGCTTTCGTAAACATCGCCTTCGTCTTCTATCTCCTGCAAATTCTCTAGAACTTCTAGAGGCGCACCAGAGCGAGTTGCGTAGTCAATCAACTCTTCTTTAGTTGCAGGCCATGGTGCATCTTCAAGCTTTGAAGCCAATTCAAGTGTCCAATACATAGCTCTATAATTTAACGTTTCTATTAATTTGGCTGCAAAAGTAATACTTTTATTTTAAACTCCAAATATTTATGGCACAAATTTGCGCATAAATCAATAATTTACATTAAAATTCTGCTTAAATTTGGTTTTATCGAAGAAAACTATACCACAATCAACCAAATTAAAGGTCAAAACCGTACGATTATCAGTTACAAGTCGAAGCCATACTTTCCTATATTCTGCATCGAGATTGATGTCTGTAACTACTAAAACCGTATCATCAGACACATTCCAGAGAAACTGCTGGAAATCCTCTCTCTTTAGCAGGGAAGATGCAGAGAGTTCTACTACATTAGGATAAACAGTTCTGATGCGGAAGAGAAGACGTTTCTGTTTGGAGGCATCTTGGGGATAGGAGGAGGAGATTTCAGAATGAGTCTGACAATAGATTCTGAGAAATCCCTTTTCGTTAACCACCTTGCGCAGGAAAGAATAGGCTGTAGGTGATTGTACTCCGAATCCTCGGGTACGAGGCATCCGTAGCATACGCTGACCGAAATTAGCAAACTCCTTTTTAATTCTTTTCCTATTCATGCTACAAAGATAATAAAAATCTGCGAAATTCCAGACCGAACAGGTCTAAAATCTGTGAGCATCTGTGAAATCTGTGGGAAAAACAAAAAAGCCTCAGAAATCTTTCGAAATCCGAGGCTCTTGATAAAAGAAGGCGGCTAC
>NZ_JAHOEA010000009.1 GCF_019127135.1 Segatella copri
GCTATGATGGTACCGATTCATGCGCTACAGTGGTACCGATTCGCCGATACTGTCATATTGACATCTGTAATCAGAAAAGGACACCACTTTTAATAATAAGTGATGTCCTTTTCTCTTTGATATATTCTCACCCAGTCAAACTCGGTTTCATAAGTTGCATGCGGGTCTGGAGCATGCCAGTTGCCATATCCTACACTTTGATTAAGAATAATAAAGAAGGAACGGTCAAACGTCCATTGCCCCTCTTCTAACTTAACGGGGTCATCCGACTTAAGATAGCAGCCAGTAGTCTCTCCATCAATATAAGTAATCAGCGCATGAGGTGTCCATTCCAAACCATAGACATGCCATTTGTCTCGCTCGATATTTCTCGTCAGGAAGACTGTCTTATCGCCACTTTTTTTCAAAATCGCCGTGCGATGCGAATGGAAGGTTTGTCGTGCAATGCCTTCGTCGCCAAAATATTCTATCAGATCCACTTCGCCATATCGATATGGGTTACCAGGAACTTGCGGCATAATCCATGCAGCAGGGAAGTTACCTTTCTGCAGATTCGTTCTCATCCTCACCTCTAATTTTCCATATTTAAAAGCAAACTTATGCTTTGTAAATACAGCACCCGCCAACATCATAGCCGTATCTGCAGGATTAGTATTTGGAATCACCCGGCAAACCAGTCTGCCATTTCTGATGAAGACAACATCAGCCGTATCAGAATTCCACTTTGCCCACAGATTCTTAGCACGTGGCACCCTACTCCATAATTTAGGATTAGGCTGACTACCATCAGGAAGGTTAAATTCCTCCCGAAATACGAGCTTAAATTTTGGATTTTTTTTCTTTGCCCAAACCTTTGCCGTGTCAGAACACAACAAAAATGACAAAGCCAACATAAAAGAGAGATAAAATTTTCTACTAAACATATTTTTTGTGCAAAAATACGACTTTTCTTTAGAACAACAAAATGATTTTTCCTTTTTCTCTTCTATATAAACAATTAAAAATTCCTTAAGGTTCATAATCTCATCCAACACAACGAAAAAGTTCTGATTATCTTCGATTTCACCATATGTGAATTCATATCTTTAGTGATTATAAACATACTGAAGAAAAAAGAAATTACTGCATGTTTCTTCCTTGGAAAATAGCAAATGATTCCAAAGATTCCCCTATACTCAGTTCATCCAATCAGGGCAACATCTTTTTTTTCAAATATTTCTCAGAAAACAAACAATAATACACATAAATTAGCGTTATTATATATAAATATATAGAATATAATGAAAGAAGACTTAGTATCAGTCATCATGCCTACTTATAATGCCGGCAAATTTCTTGCTGACAGCATTCAATGTATACTGAGACAAACATACGATAATCTGGAGCTTATCATTACAGACGATGCATCTACTGATGGAGATACCATCAAGATTCTGAAGGAATTTGCCCAGACAGACAAGAGAGTAAAGATAGAATTACTCTCAGAAAACCATGGACCGGGATATGCCCGAAACGCATGTATCAAAAGAGCTGAAGGAAGATACATCGCATTCTGTGATTGCGACGACAGATGGATTCCTGAGAAACTGGAAATCCAAATCAATTACATGTCAGAAAAGAAGTGCGCTCTCTGCTGTGCAACTTATCTTATATGCAATTCCAACTATGAGGCCACGGGTATCAATATTCCGCCACGCCGCATCACGTATAAAATGATAAAACGTGACAATAAAATCGGATGTCTCACAGCTATCTATGATACAAAAGCTTTGGGGAAGAAATACTATATGCCTACTATCCGCAAAAGACAGGATTGGGCTATGTTTATTCAGATTCTTCAACAATGCAAAATATGCTACGCTTATACCAAAAAGCCTCTAGCCTACTATTGTGTAAGAAAGAATTCAGTTTCCAGGAAAAAGATGCAACTCATTCACTACAACGTAGCTGTATACGAAACCA
The DNA here is from genome assembly GCF_019127135.1 of Segatella copri. Classification (GTDB taxonomy): domain Bacteria; phylum Bacteroidota; class Bacteroidia; order Bacteroidales; family Bacteroidaceae; genus Prevotella. The sequence continues at coordinate 1,963 of NZ_JAHOEA010000009.1, forward strand.
TACTGAAATTCAGCACACTGAAAGCATACTTATACTTCTTTCTGCTGTTTCTACCAAGCTATGGTTGCAAAATTCTAAAAAGAAAACTAGACTCTATACAATATATGCGCACTCTAAACGTTTTATAATAAAACATAAAAGGACAAAATGAATAGAGTGCAACAAAATAAGTCTACGAACATTCCATTCGAAATAGAATTAAATGATAACGTAGCAGACGAACGTTTCATTGCTGACGGCATGACTGAGTTTGAAAGAAATGTAAAACGGGCGGGAGACTTTCTATTAGCTATCTTTGGCTTAATAGTTTTCTCACCTCTATTTGCTGTGTGCTATTTTCTCGTAAAAAGAGAAGATAAGGGACCTGCTATCTTTAAACAAGAGAGAATCGGACGATTCGGCAAACCTTTCTACATATATAAATTCAGAAGTATGAAAGTGGATGCAGAAAAAGATGGTCCTCAACTCTTCCAACATGAACGAGAAACTCGCCTGACACGCATTGGAGCTTTTCTAAGAAGACATCATCTTGATGAATTGCCACAATTATGGAACGTAGCCAAAGGCGACATGGCATTTATTGGTCCACGTCCAGAACGCAAATTTTATATCGACCAGATTATGGAACATGATCCTCGGTATCGTTTTCTTTACCAAATTCGTCCAGGAGTGACTTCTTATGCCACCCTATATAACGGATATACGGATACAATGCCGAAGATGTTGAGAAGACTGAGTCTTGACCTCTACTACCTGGAGCACAGATCCTGGTGGTTTGATGCCAAGATTCTGTTCAAAACTATGATGAACATCCTGTTTGGCAAAATATTTTAATGATTAGCTACTTAGACAATAAAGGGGTGAATACTTTTAATATAATGTGTTCACCCCTTTACTGTATCTTCTTCCTAACCAAATCCTTATTTACCTGTTGGGAAGAATCATACCAAATATTGCATTTCGGACTTCTCGGTTAGGATAGCCTAACATATAACTGCTACCAACAACTTTCTCGATGGTAAGGGAACCGGACTGATAAAGGAAGAGCTTGGGATCATCCATATTGACATCACTCATTTCCAGGAAGTCTGAATCTATCAGACAATTGTCCAGTTCAGGTATCTCGTTGATGAATTTACGCAAAACCTTGAGTAACATTTCGTTGAAACACGAAGCTATCCAATATGAATCAAGGCGAAGATTAACCAATGCATAACATACACTAAAAGGATTGTAAACACCAATAAGACCACGTGAGAAATGATAGCCACCATAGAAAGTACTCATTGTATCCATAAGTTCATCCGGCATGACAGCAACACTGTCTGCCATTCTTAACAGCAGTTCTGAGAAATAATACATGACTTCATCTTTGGTAAAACCGCATATCGTAGCGTACTCATTACTAAAACTGATATTGACTAACGTATTAAGCATACCAAACATACCGATTTGTGTAAACTTGGTAATTCCTGTAATAAACACGCACTTGATGCAGTAACCATAATCCTTTAACCCGGTAAAGAAGTTACGATATATCTCACGGCATGCATCATGATAACCGGTCTCATAAGTATGCAGCAAAGGAGCATCATACTCATCTACGATAATGGCTATCTGGACTCCCGCCTGTTCGTATGCTCTTTGGATGATACCATTTAAACGATTACCTAAAGACTGCTCATCCGGATTTCTGCCATATATCTTCTCGTATGAAGACAATACTTTGTTCAAATATTCTGTAAGCGTCTGAGCAGAAGAACCACCCAAACTCATACTGAAATAGATAACAGGACGTTTAACCCACTCCGTTTCAAGTTCCATAATCTTGAGACCTTCAAAGAGTTCCTTTCTACCCTCAAAATAACACTTAAGGGTAGAGCACAAAAGAGACTTACCGAAACGGCGTGGACGGCTCAGATAATTGTATTTAGTACCATTAGCCAGTTTCCAGACCATATCGGTCTTATCAGCATAGATATAATGATCTCTACGCATCTCTTCAAAATCCTGTATGCCTAAAGGCAATTTAATATTCTGTTGCGTCATCTTGTCTCTTTTTTCTGCAAATATACGCCTTTTATATGAAACAGCCAAACATTTTCAACTTTTCTTAATTACCGCAGCCATATAGTGATTAGAGCCTCAAATGATACCACCATGTTAGCGTGGTTACAGGTATCGCTGTAATTCTCTTCGTAAGCTACTGACTTTTGCATCATAAGTCCCTGACTTTCATATCGTAAGTAACTGACTTTTGCATCGTAAGTCTTTGATTTCCGTCTCGGAAGCAACCGACTTCCGGGTGACAGAGGTGACAGGGAATTCTGAAGATTTACTCTCGCGCGGGCAGGCAGGAACTTTCGGCCTGATTTTTCCTGCCTGCCCGCGTGCGAGGCGAAATGTTGAAAAACTCGTGTCACCCTGTCACCGTGTCACCGTGAACACTGAGTTGAGAATGCGCTGCATAGCTCTCTTGCTATGGGCATAAACTCTCCTGTCTCCGCCTCCGTTGGCTTTCGGAAGTAGAGATCCACAAATTACTGTTTCTGTTACGGCGCCTCTAAAGTAGGTAATAAGGTTCTAAATCTGTGTCACACGGTGCAAAGATAGCAAAAATAAAATAAATGAGAGTTCCCATAGTGGGAACTCGTAAATAATAATTATTGGTTTTTAGAATCTTTTAAACTATGAGGACTGAAAAATATATCCGATTCTCGCAAGTTGCAGAAGAATTTGGAGTTGGAAGAAACCTTATCTAACTGTTGGGAAGAATCATACCCAACATAGCATATTGACTATATATTGATGGCAACCATTTTTATAGAGCGCATATCGAATCAAAACTATGGTGAACATCCTGTTTGGCGAAAGATTTTAGACATCGAACGCTGTGAAAGGGAAAAAGACGGTTTTGTGACAGTTTTTCCATTTCACAGCTTTTTATTTGGCATTATTTATACAAAACTCTGTTTTCTCGTACAAATAGAAAAGACTCCGCAAAGGGTTTTTAAAACTTTTTTTTAAGTTGATGGTAAATTTGTTGCCATTTTATTTTTTTGTTTCATTTTTTTTTAGTACCTTTGCAAACGTTATCCTGAATACAATCTTTTTACCTTAAAGAAAACTAATACCTATTGAATGTAGAGCAGTTGTCTGAGAAGATAGCTGCTCTTGTCTTTTTTATACCTCCACATATAATAAAAACCAAAAAACATCCGTTTTTATTTATAGAAACAAGTTTTATCACTTGGTATAAATCATCACATAAGAAACAATGGAAACAGAAGTAAAGAAGATACCTTATCTCGACCTGAAGGCTATCAATGAGCCATACGAGAAGGAGATAAAGGATGCTATCAACAAGGTGGTCAACAGCGGATGGTATCTGCAAGGCGAAGCCGTAAAGAAGTTTGAAAAATCGTATGCACAGTTTATCGGTACAGAATACTGCATCAGCTGCGCTAATGGGACGGATGCGCTCAAGCTGATGCTGATGGGCGAACTGGCTATCGGAAATCTGCAGAAAGGTGATGAAGTGATTGTGCCTGCCAACACTTATTTCGCTACCGTACTTGCCATCAGCAGCGTTGGACTGACACCTGTATTGGTGGATGCCAATATCGATACATTACAGATAGATGACCGGCTGATAGAAGACAAAATCAGCCCAAAGACAAAAGCCATCATGATTGTTCATCTTTATGGTAAACTGGCATGGACTCCGAAGATTGCAGAAATCTGCAAGAAGCATCATCTCTTGCTTTTTGAAGACAATGCACAGGGATTCGGATGCTCAACTACTCTATCCGAAGACTCTCAGAATACTTCAGAACCACTATCGAAAAGAAGATATACCGGAAATCTTTCGGATGCTGCCGCCCATAGTTTTTATCCTAGCAAGAATCTGGGAGCTTTGGGAGATGCAGGAGCTGTAACTACCAACAACAAGGATTTGGCTGAAGCCATTATGGCTCTACATGAATATGGAAAGATAGAAGACGGCATCTTCAGATATCAGGGCGTAAACTCGCGCATGGATGAGATTCAGGCTGCTGTACTGAATGTGAAACTGCAATACCCTGAAAACGAACAGAAAGCGAGACACAGACAGATACAGCTATACCTGGAACATCTGGATGACGATATCAAGGACAGATGCATCGCTGCGAAACTCATCTCTCCTGCTCATGAAAATGTTTTCCACGTCTTCCCTTTCCTTACCCGGAAACGAGACCAACTGAAAGCTTTCCTGGCTGAGAATGGGGTCGGCACAAAGATTCATTACTTCCGCCCACCCTATCTACAGCCATGTTATCCGGAAATGAATCATCTGGAATTTCCGGTAGCCAAGAGAATAGCTGACGAAGAACTGAGTCTGCCTTGCAACTCATCGCTCAACGATGAAGATATCATCAGAGTAAGCAAACTCATCAACCAGTTCTTGGTTTAAAGGTACTGCACCTTGGCACCGATAGAAAGGCCGAAGACATCCCAGAAACCGGCATTGCCGTTACGGTAGAAACGCATAAAGTAGATATCCGTTGTACCCAACTCATAGAAGAACGTAATACTCTTGATACGCTTACGTTTATTGTGCGGAATATCATACTTAAAACGTTCACCCAAGGCGATATTAGGACGGACTCTGGTAGAGAACGGATAGTAACCGCTTTCATACTTGGTAGGCTGCTTTGTCCAAAAATCATGTCCGAACACCGTATTGAAATACAGGCTGCACTCCAGCGGTTCAAACCACCAGCCCTTACCGATATTACGACGCCAAGGAATGAAATTTTCCTTGAGCGTCATGGTAAACTTCTCATCGTCAGAACTGAACTTCGGGATGTAGCCAAACAAGAGCTGCGTTTCCCACTGGCGGCGCTTACCATATTCCCATCCGATACCCAGCGAAATGATACCCATATTGCCACAGGTCTGAATGATGCCACTAGTAGGTATCAGAAGATCCCAGTGCTTGCGGTAACGCATAATACGACGGTCATATCGGGTCAGTTTGCCATCCGCCAACACTAGAGTATCATGAACGATACTATCCTTCTGTTCCAACTCCTTACTATTCCCAGTAACCTCATCGGCTGCATGAACCTGTACAGAACCGGCAACAAAGAAGGCTCCTATAATGAATATATGCTTAAAACTCAATAACTTCATAACGATAATCTGTTGGAGTAATGGTGAATATATAGTATTGATGCTTAGCGGCATTAGCCACCTGATAATAGATAATGCCATCGCCATAAATGTCATTTTGCTCGGTATGATGACCATGACCGTAAAGACAGCACATCAAACCTGGGAACTGATGCGTATAAAAATTGAAGACCTTAGCTACATTATTATTAAACTGCTCTGAATAAGGGGCAGCATGCATACAGACAATGGTACGCGAAAAGTCATCTGCATCTGCCTTAACCTGCTCTTCCATGAAATCGAAATTAGGTACAGGGCGGGAATAGTCAAACTCAATAGCATTGGTATTGAGACAGACAAACTTTACCTTGCCGGCAATGAAACTGAAATCCGGATTTCCAAAGATTTTCTCATAAGCCTGGTTACCTGTTCCCAAACAGTCATGATTACCCAGCAGAGCCACGTATGGAATCTTCAGTTTCTGAAGATAGTCACGGGTCCACTGGAACTCACGGGTAGCACCAAAGTCGGTAAGGTCTCCACAATGAATCACGAAATCGAGGGAATCACTGCGGCGATTGATATCATTAACCTCACTCTTCAAATCATCCAACCACTGGTGCGAATCACTGATCATAGCAAAACGGATTGTATCTTTCGACTTGACTGCAGCCTCAATCTTCTGAATATTGGTAACATTCAAGTTTCTTGCCCCATCGATTTGCACATCATACGGATGAACATCGAAGACAGTATCGCAAGATGCCATCATACAGAGACTACAAACAGACAGGATATAGGAAATAATTTTATGCATTCTTGTCTTATTAATCATTAAAACTCCTTTTTATAACTCAGAAATACTACTTTTTCTTCTTTTTCAACCTTGCATAGAAATTCTGCAAACGACCTGGCTGACAACCGGCATCGAGCAGTTTCTTCAAATCACGATAGGCTTCGTCTTTTCTTCCTAGCTGAATCAGAATGTCAACATGATTGAAAGCAAAATCCTCGTTACCAGCATCCAGTTCCATCGCCTTAGCGTAATCAAACTCAGCCAGTTCAAGCATTCCCCTCTCCTTCTCCATGCCACCTCTTGCAGCATAAGCCATCGCACTGTCAGGGTATTGCTCTATCAGACCATTGATGCCGTCGTATGCCTCGGTATAATGCTTATCTTTCTCATTGAGCAAAGCCAGACCGAGTTGCGCCTGGAAATTGCCAGGAACAAGTACCAGAAGATTCTGATAATCGAGACGTGCAAAGTTATAACGGAGCAACTTCTCATTGACAAAAGCACGATAGAACAAACCGGCGATACTGGTATTGTTCAGAAAGAGTACCTTATCAAGATCATCCTTTGCATATTGCCACTGTTCCAACTGGATATTCCAAGCAGCCTTTTTCAGTCGCAGATCGATACTGTCGGGATGATATGCAAGCACTTCTGTAGCCTTGGAGAGTGAATCGCGCAAGGCTTTATTCTGAGCAGCACGTGCCTTGTCGGCATCTACGTTCTGCGCAGATACAGATAAAGAAACCATCGATGCCAATAATAATGTATAATAACTTTTCATGGTGCAAAGTTAAGAAGACTTTCGCAAACTGCCAAATAAAAAACTATAAAACTTATTTGAGTTTACAAAAAGAACTAAAATTCAGAAAGACAGGACAATCAACAAGAAAAGCCTTAAGAGAAAGAAACACTCCTCCTAAGGCTTTTATCAAGAAAGCATCTGGATAGAAAATTCACCCAGCGCCGAAAAATCCATTTACAGATTAAGCATTCTTAATCCAGTTAACGATCCACTCGCCAACCTCAGTTGTGCCATAGTGAGCACCGCCCTCTACCTGAATCTCAGGAGTGCGGACATTGGCATCGAGAGAAGCATCTACTGCCTTGCGAATCAAGGTACCCTCCTCGTTCAAACCGAAGTGCTCCAACAACATGGCTGCAGAAAGAATCTGAGCTACAGGGTTAGCCAGGTTCTTGCCAGCTGCCTGTGGCCATGAACCATGAACAGGCTCGAACAAAGGTGTGTGCTCACCGAGAGAGCTAGATGGCTGCAAGCCCATAGAACCGGTGATGCAAGAAGTCTCATCGGTCAGGATATCACCGAAGGTATTCTCTGTAACGATGACATCGAAGAATGTAGGCTCAGTCAACACGCGCATAGAAGCGTTGTCGATGAACATATAATCGGTGTTTACCTCAGGATACTGTGGCTCCATTTCCTTGGCAATCTGGCGCCAGAGACGAGAAGATGCCAATACGTTTGCCTTATCTACTACTGTCAAGTGCTTATTGCGCTTCATGGCAAACTCGAAAGCTACCTTCAAAATGCGCTCAATCTCAGGACGGGTATAGATATCAGTATCGTATGCCTTGTCGTTATCCTGATACTTCTCACCGAAGTACATACCACCAGTCAACTCGCGGATTACTACGAAGTCAGCTCCCTTCAGGAGTTCATCCTTCAATGGTGACTTGTGGAGCAGGCAATCGAATGTAGCCACTGGGCGGACATTGGCAAAAAGACCCAACTTCTTACGCATAGCAAGCAAACCCTGCTCAGGACGAACCTTGGCTGTAGGGTTGTTGTCGAAACGTGGGTCACCAACGGCTGCGAAGAGCACTGCGTCAGCATCCATACAAGTCTTGAAGGTCTCATCTGGGAATGGGTCACCTACCTCATCGATAGCGTGAGCGCCGCAGATAGCCTCGTTGTAAGTAAACTCGTGGTTGAACTTCTCTGCAATGGCCTGCATAACTGCTACGCCCTGCTTCATAATCTCTGGTCCGATACCATCACCGGCGAGAACTGCAATGTTTAATTTCATCTTATTTGTTTTTTTAATTGTTTATTTTTGAATGATTAAAGCTTTTGCCCTTACAGGGCGCATTGCTGAATAGAAACCTTCGGAGATGTTTGCATAACCTTCGGAGATATTTTCGTAACCTTCGGAGATATTTTCATAACCTTCGGAGATAATTTCGTAATCTTCGGAGATATTATTCCATATCCAGATTTCGAGGCGATACAGCCTGTTCGTCGCTCTTATCTGCCTCATACATATTAATCATCTTCAGCGTTGCCTTGATAGCTGCTTCTGTCTGGTCGGCATCCAAGCCTCGGGTACGCCAGATACGGTCACCTTCACGCCAAGTAATGACGGTCTGAACGAGGGCATCTGTACGGCCACCAGGTGGGATGGTTACCTGATAGTTGTCGAGCTTTGGGAAGGTTTTGCCGAGCTTCACCTTGTAGATGTTGCGGAGGGCTTTTACGAAGGCATCATACTGACCATCACCAGAGCTACGGTCTTCATACTCCTTACCATCGATTTCTACCTTTACACTGGCTATTGGCTTCAAACCATAGGAGGTAGACACCATGTAACTGACCAGTTTTACCTTATCCTCAGGAGCTCCATGCTTCAATACATCGCTCACGATGTATGGCAGATCGTCCTGGGTTACCAGTTCCTTACGGTCGCCGAGTTCTGTGATTCGCTTGGTTACGGCCTTAGTCTGCTCCGGAGTCAACTCCAATCCCAGCTCGTTGAGGTTCTGGATGATGTTCGCCTTACCGGAATTCTTACCCAACGCATATTCACGATGTCGGCCGAAACGCTCTGGTACCAGGTCGTTGCAATAAAGCTTATCCTTGTTATCACCATCGGCATGCACACCAGCCACCTGGGTGAAGACATTGTCTCCTACTACCGGTGTATTCGGAGCCACGGCGATGCCACTATATCCTTCTACCAATCGGGAGATATCGTTCAACCGGTCCTCCTTGATGTTGGTCTTTGCCTCAAACATATCCTTCAGAATCACCTGAACACTCGCCAATGGTGCGTTACCACAGCGCTCGCCCAAGCCATTCACTGTAACATGAAGACCTTTTGCACCGCTTAATACGGCAGCCAGAGAGTTGCTCACCGCCAAATCGTAGTCGTTATGAGCATGAAAATCGAAGTGAGAATTCGGATAACGGCGAACCATCTGTCGCATATACTCCACACACTGCAATGGGTTCAGAATACCCAGAGTATCAGGTAGGAGGAATCGCTTGATAGGCAGTTTCACCAACTCATCCATCATCATGAAGAGATAGTCACGGCTGTCGCGCATACCGCTCGACCAGTCCTCCAGGTAGAGATTCACGGTGAATCCCTTGCTCAAAGCATAATCGATGGTCTGCTTGATATGAGCGAGATGCTCCTCAGGCGACATCTTGAGCTGCTGGGTACAGTGCTTATAGCTACCCTTAGCCAAGAGGTTGATGACATGACCACCGCATTCGGCTATCCAATCCACACTCTTGTTGTTATCCACGAATCCCAATACCTCAACGGAATCCAATTTACCTATGGTCTTGGCATAACGGCAAATTCGAGCGACAGCATCCTTTTCGCCTTCCGACACACGCGCTGAAGCCACCTCAATGCGATCTACATTGATATCATGCAACAGCATTCTTGCTATCATCAATTTCTCGTGAGGAAGGAAACTGACACCATTGGTCTGCTCGCCGTCGCGCAACGTGCAATCCATGATTTCAATCTCCTTGAAGCGGGAATTATCTCTCTTTGCGTTAACGTTCATAATTACTTGTTTTTAACTTCCCAAGCCTCTACCTTGTCACGGTTCTGAACGAGGAAATCTACATCGTCCAAACCGTTCTCCAGGCAGTGCTTCTTGTAGCCATTGATTTCAAAGTGCTCGCTCTTGCCGGTAGCAAGATTGGTCACAGTCTGGTTAGGAAGATCTACCTTCACCTCTGTCTTGTGATCCTTGTCAATGCTCTCAAAGAGCTCCTTCAGGAATTCCTCGCTTACCACTACTGGCAATACGAGGTTGTTCAGCTCGTTATTCTTGTGGATATCAGCAAAGAAAGAACTGATAACCACACGGAAGCCTGCACCTGCGATAGCCCAGGCAGCGTGCTCACGGGAAGAACCGGAGCCGAAGTTCTTACCAGCTACGAGGATGACGCCACTGTAAGAAGGGTCGTTCATCACGAAGTCTGGCTTTGGAGTTCCGTCGGCATTATAACGCCAGTCGCGGAAGAGGTTGTCGCCCATACCCTCCTTGTCGATAGCCTTGAGGAAGCGGGCTGGTATGATCTGGTCTGTATCTACATTCTCCAAAGGAAGAGGAATGCAGCTTGATGTAATTACATTGAATTTCTGTTTCATCGTTGTTGTAATGTTTAATTTTTAATGTTTAGTGTTTACTTGATTGAATCGTGATTGATAGTTATAAGGCGAAGCCCAACTAATCACTAATCACTAATCATTAATCACTATTTACATAAACTCTCTTGGGTCGGTAATCTTACCTGTGATAGCGGCAGCGGCAGCTACGTATGGACTGGCAAGGATTGTGCGGGAACCTGGTCCCTGACGACCCTCGAAGTTACGGTTAGATGTACTTACAGAGTACTTGCCTGCAGGAATTTTATCATCGTTCATTGCCAAGCAGGCAGAGCATCCTGGCTGACGGATTTCGAAGCCGGCAGCCTCTACAATCTTATCAATTCCCTCTTCACGTATCTGCTTATCAACCAACCATGAACCTGGTACAAGCCAAGCTGTAACACCCTCTGCTTTCTTCTTTCCTTTAACCAAAGATGCAAAAGCACGGAAGTCTTCGATACGGCCATTGGTACATGCGCCCAGGAATACATAATCGATAGGATGACCCTCGAGTTTCTCGCCTGGCTGGAAGCCCATGTAGTTGAGGCTCTTCTTGAAACCAGCCTGCTCTTCCTCTGGAATCTCATCGAGTGTTGGGATATTCTCTGTGATACCGATACCCATACCAGGATTGGTACCATAGGTGATACGTGGTTCGATATCCTTGGCGTCGAAAGTCAACTCCTTGTCGAAGACAGCATCATCGCCACTCTTCAAGGTCTTCCAGTAAGCTACAGCCTTGTCCCACTCTTCACCCTTAGGTGCATATTCACGACCCTTGATGTACTCGAATGTTGTCTCATCAGGAGCTACGAAACCACCACGGGCACCCATCTCGATAGAAAGGTTACAGAGGGTAAGACGACCTTCCATTGACATATCCTTCACTACATCGCCACTGTACTCAACGAAGTAACCGGTAGCACCCGAAGTAGTGAGCTGGCTCATCAGATAGAGCGCAACGTCCTTGGCTGTAACACCCTTGCTGAGCTTTCCGTTGATGCTGATACGCATAGACTTTGGCTTGCTCTGGAGAATACACTGTGAAGCCATCACCATCTCGACCTCAGAAGTACCGATACCGAAGGCAACGGCACCCATAGCACCATGGGTAGAAGTATGAGAGTCACCACAAACGATGGTCATACCAGGAAGAGAAAGACCCTTCTCAGGACCAACCACGTGGATGATACCATTGTCCTTGGTGTTCATGGCAAAGTGGGTTACACCGAAATCAGCGGTGTTCTTTGCCAATGTATCTACCTGTTTCTTTGAGATAGGATCCTCGATAGGTTTGTCCTGATCGTGGGTTGGAGTATTATGGTCAGGCATACAGAAAATCTGGTCTGGACGGAACATCTTGAGTCCGCGTGCTCGCATACCAGCGAATGCCTGAGGTGATGTTACTTCGTGACAGTAGAGACGGTCGATGTAAAGCTGAGTAGGACCGTCCGGAACAATCTGGACAACGTGCTTGTCCCAAATCTTGTCGAATAATGTATTCATAATATCTCTTGTTATATATATGTTTATCTAATCTTAAACTTGTTAATACAATCAATGTAAGCCTCAACAGAAGCTGTAACGATGTCGGTATCTGCACCGAAGCCATAATAAACATGACCATCGTATTCCACCTGCATGTGAACCTTGCCCACATCGTCAGAGCCCTTGTCGATTGCCTGGATAGTGAACTCCTTGAGATTCATCTCCTTTGTAATGATCTTCTTGAGAGCATTGATAGCAGCATCTACCGGACCGTTACCAGATGATGCAGCCTCAAACTTCTGACCTGCAATATCAAGTCCGATACTTGCCACGCTCTTCACGCCCTTACCTGTAGTAACCTGCAACCAGTCGAGCTGAACGCCATGCTTGTCAGCAGAATCAGCACCGGCAAGCATCAATACATCCTCATCGGTAACTTCCTTCTTCTTATCAGCCAGTTGGAGGAACTTCTTGTAAATCTTGTCGAGTTTCTCCTCATCATTAATCTCTACACCATTGACATGAAGACGATACTTCAATGCTGCACGACCAGAACGGGCTGTCAGAACGATAGCATTGTCATCCAATCCAACTTCCTTAGGATCAATGATTTCATAAGTCTGAACATTCTTCAAGACGCCATCCTGATGGATACCAGAAGAATGAGCAAATGCATTGCGACCCACGATAGCCTTGTTTGGCTGGACAGGCATATTCATCAGACTGCTCACCATGCGTGAGGTAGGAATAATCTTGGTGGTATTGATGTTGGTATCAATATTGATATGCTTGTGACACTTCAGAATCATGGCAATCTCTTCGAGCGAAGTATTACCTGCACGCTCACCGATACCATTGATGGTAACCTCTACCTGACGTGCACCATTCAATACACCCTGCAGAGTATTGGCAGTTGCCATACCGAGGTCGTTATGGCAGTGAGTAGAAAGGCGTGCCTTATCAATGCCATCAACATGTTCCATGAGATACTTGATTTTGTCACCATATTCATCAGGCAGACAATAACCTGTTGTATCAGGAATGTTCACTACAGTTGCACCCGCCTTGACAACAGCCTCAACGACACGAGCCAGATACTCATTATCGGTACGGCCTGCATCCTCAGCATAGAACTCAACGTCCTCAACATACTTTTTGGCATATTTGACTGCAGCTACAGCGCGTTCGATGATTTCCTCACGGGTAGAATTGAACTTATACTTGATATGACTATCGCTGGTACCGATACCGGTATGGATTCTCTTATGCTTAGCATACTGCAAAGCCTCAGCAGCACAATCAATATCCTTTTCTACGGCACGGGTAAGTGCACAAATAGTTGGCCAGGTTACAGCCTTAGAGATTTCTACTACTGAATTGAAGTCACCCGGACTTGATATTGGAAATCCAGCCTCAATTACATCCACGCCCAACTGCTCCAGTTGCTTTGCCACTTGAATCTTCTCAACTGTGTTCAACTGACATCCCGGAACCTGTTCGCCATCGCGGAGGGTCGTGTCGAAAATGTATAATCTGTCACTCATATCTTTAAAATTTTAAATTTACACCTTAATTAATATATAAGAGCCTCATATTCTGAACACACACGTTTAAATCGCAATCCATGCAGCAGCATCAGATAAAGTAAAAAGCCTTCCCCCACTCCATAGACGGAAGTGTAGAAAGGCTTTTAATATCTTATGCGATGAACTATACGCACACCTTATCACTTCCGCCCACAAGCTGCAGTCGAAGTCGAATAATAATGCTTGTAATGTTCAACGATGTTGTTCTCATATCTATCTCATTATGTTATATTCTTAAATTCGCATGCAAAGGTAACACTTTTATTTGATACCGGCAAACAATTTATAACTTTTTTAATAGAAATGATAACAAATTCCTATATTCTTATAGTTTTTTCACCCAAAAACGTTAATTCTGTGCAAGAATTTGGCGAAAAAGCCAGTTTTTGAGTGAAAAACCAACAAACTCTAACCTTAGAAAGGCAGATTCTCTGCAGGCGGCGGTGGTAGCGGACTACCATCCTGCCCTCCGCCATTCATCCTAGAGCCTACAATCTCACCACCTTCTTCGACAGGTGCTGCTGCAGCATCCTGCGGATCCTGGAATCGGGTAAATTCTCCACGGAAGTTCAGGAGAACATCTCCAACAGAGCCCTTACGGTGCTTGGCAATGATAATCTGTGCCATACCATGAAGGTCATTACCCTTTTCATCCTGATAGATGTGATAATATTCCGGGCGGTGAACGAAGAGTACCATATCGGCATCCTGCTCGATGGCACCGGATTCACGAAGGTCACTCAACTGAGGTCTCTTTCCTTCCAAACCCTCACGGTTCTCTACGTTACGGGAGAGCTGCGATAGGGCAAGCACAGGAATATTCAACTCTTTAGCAATACCTTTGAGCGAACGGGAGATAGTAGATACCTCCTCCTGACGGCTGCCAAACTTCATACCGTTAGCATTCATCAACTGAAGATAGTCAATCATTAACAGTTTAACTCCCTTTTCTCTTACCAGTCGGCGCGCCTTTGTACGTAGTTCAAAAACAGAAAGACCTGGCGTATCATCTATATAAATAGGTGCCCCTGTCAGTTTTCTCAGTTTTTGATCCAACCGCTCCCATTCAGGTTGTTCCAATTGTCCGTTCAGTATTTTTTTACCCGAAATCTCGCATACATTTGAGATGAGTCGGTTCACCAACTGAACGTTATTCATTTCCAGAGAGAAGAATCCGATAGGCACACCATAATCTACAGCCACATTTTTGGCAATACTCAATGCAAAGGAAGTCTTACCCATGGCAGGACGACCGGCGATAATCACAAGGTCGGACGGTTGCCAACCTGATGTCATATCATCCAATCCACGATAACCCGTAGGAATACCGGTAAGACCACCCGAGTTCTGAGCGGCACGCTGTAAAATGGCAACGGCCTCCTTAACAACCGGATCAATCTGTGTATAATCCTGCTTCATATTGTTCTGCGAAAGCTGGAAGAGTTCACCTTCAGCTTTCTGCATCAATTCATCCACATCCACACCTTCTTCATATGCCATCGTCTCGATGTCGCCGGCATAATGAATCAGCTGGCGCTGCATATATTTCTGCGCCAAGATGCGGGCATGCGACTCTACATGGGCAGCCGAAGCCATGCCTGCAGAAATATCCATAAGATATTGTGCACCTCCCACCTTATCCAGTTCACCAGTCTTGGCCAACTGATCGGCAAGGGTCATGATATCCACAGGCCGTTCCTCCATGTTCATCACCTGGATAGCCTGATATATTCTCTTATGACGCGGGTCATAAAAAGTATCCGGCTTGAGCAACTCCGACACCACAGAGAAGGCATCAGAATCAATCATTAAGGCACCCAGTACTGCCTGCTCCACATTAACAGCCTGCGGCTGCAAATGGGCGTAGGTTGGATCTATCTGCACCTTATTCTTGTTTTTATTATTTTCCGCCATCTTTATTATTTTTCCTTTCCTCGGTAACCTTTTTTTCCATAAATTCCAATTCTATAGGTGCTATACCACGCTTATCAAACCATTCTCCCATCTCGAGCAGTCCATATTCATCCATATCTTCTCTAAAACAGGCAGCGTAATTTGCCGCTTCATCGAAATAGCTGACAGCAACAGCTCCTCCCTCTTTCACCAGAATGCAGAGACCGTAATAGAAGTATTTCAAAGACTCCCATCTTTGATCCACTGAGTGAGAAACTTTTTTCATCATTGCAGATAACATCTTCATGAACATCTGTTCAACATGTTCCTGGTCCATGTCTTTCAGATCAGCCTTCCACAGCTTTTTCATTTCATCTTCCTGACACTTCTGAATATAAGGTTCAATCAGAGCCATTGCTCTGTCTATGTTCTTATCGCCTTCAGAATCTGTAAAGAGCAAAGAGAAAGCCAGTCTGCATTCTATCTGTTCCTCCTTAGGATACTGTTCATCCAACAGGAAAGCCAATTGCAACGCCTCATTAAAACGATGGAATTTCAATGCAAGATCTATCTTTTTCAACTGGAGTTTAAACTGCTTATCCTTGTCAGTCTCCAACTTGATTATTTCATCCAAAGTAGAAAATGCATTTTCATCTTCACATTTCTCTTCTATTTTTAACTTCAGCTCATAGGCTGCCTTATATTTTGAGTTTACCTCCAAGACGTCACAGACGTAGTTAAGCGCATCGCTAAAATTTTTCTCCGAATAGTATGCCAGCGCAAGCATCATTTGCTCTTCTTCTGTATATTGCGACAGATTACGCAAAATCCTGCTGACAAAGGCAAAATCGCCTCTCTTGGCTGAGAAACGGGCCAGCGACAAGCGATACTTGTCATATTCCGGTTTAGCAAACAGTCCCGTTGTCATGAATGGTATTTTCATCTGCATTTCAAAAGGATTATCAAATGTACCCCTCATTGGAGAAAGTGTATAGAAACGGAAGAGGTCCTGCACATAGCGATGACGAATCCGAACAGCAAGTTTTTTCTTTTCCTCTTCAGACAGATCCTCTTCCCGTTCCATCACCGAATCGAGCAGTCTGACTTTTTCAGAATCCTTTGCTTCTGCAGAATCAGACTCTTCCTCTACAGACTCTTCAGCATTCTGCTCATTTTCTTCCTCACCTTCCTCGGCATCATAAGAATCATGACCAAGCATAAGATGTTCCGGGTCGGCATCCAATGCTTTGATAAATTCTCCAGAAGTAGTATTCAATGAAAGAATGACGCTATACAGGTCGGTATCACACATAGATGCACCATTCAGGAGATTATTGACGAAATTGCGATGCTGATTCATCGCAACCCGTACACTCTTGAGCGTAGAATTACGTACATAGAAAGGAACAAACCAGTTATAGAGTGAATGGAAATGACCGAAACACTTCTGATTGGCAAACTGATGATAATACACATCAACTCCAATATCTTCTGAGTTCAACATATAGTTAAAGGCTCCTTGAATATCTTCATCCGGATCTTCACCATCTACAGTAAATTCATCAAGTTCCACCTTACCCATATCTTTCAGTTTTTCTGTCAAATCATGGGTAAGAGTGGAAAACATGGTCTTCACCACAGAATGCATCATCTCCTTGCTATCCTTTTTACTAGTAAGGCATAGACGCATCTGACGCTGGAGATCAACGCAGGCTGCCAGAAAATCATCATCTATGACCGTGGAGGCAGCTGCTTGCCAACACGCATCACTTTCAGCCGGATTGGATATCACGGAGAAAACAAAACCCACAAAGGCGCGTTCACGAACACTACAACTGTCGGCTGACTTAACCAAGCGAAGCAAGAGTCCGATTTTTAAAGGATCCATGAATACAGAGCAAGACAAGGAGACTGCCGAAACTATCATATTGATGGTGTATGGATCTACCAAATCGGAATCAATGATACTACGAATCGCCTTAATGAAATCCTCATTCCAATCATCAGTCACCATTATATAAGAAAACACCATATTGCGATAAGCATTAAGCTGCTCTTGTATCTTTTGTCTTTCCTCGTCTATCTGTTCTGCAGATAAGCCAACTTTCAGATTAAGCATAGCTTCATCTGTGGCAAATTTCTCAAAGGTTTCCTGTACTTCATCAAAACTTGTCAGTTTCTGGGCTCTTTTGTTAAGTGCAACAAATGTAGGCTCATTTGCCAAAATCCAAACGTGACGCACTTTACCAAAGAGCTCATCAGTATCAAGATCTAAAGTTTGAGCAAGATTATAAAGCTCTCGGTGTTTAAGTTTGCCGTCTATATAATCATGATACAAATCATCATATCTTTTTTCAATTTCCGCAATTCCAGGCTGACACGATTCGAGCCCCACTTCCTGGTCAATTATCTTGCGAATAGCCTCAATTCTGGATATAGTAGTAACATGTTCATGCGAAAACTTTGTCCAGCAAAAATCTTCTCTTTCCATAAGCCGTTTATTTTTGTGCTACAGCCAGGTCACGACGTCTTGGCTCCATAGCGTGTTCATATTTAAGTTTTGGAAGATTACTGATGGTTTTAGCATCGGCACCCGTATATTTGGTGATGATGCTTGCATAATGCTGCACACCACGCCTATTTATGCTATCAACAGCAATATTATACGCTTTGATAAACTTGGCGAGCTGGTCTTTACGGCGCGGCTCGGAAAGTATTTTCTTGCGGAAGGCAACAACACCTAACTGTAAGTTCTTATCCCTGCTATCAAAGAGTTTTACATGCTGTTCAAGTCGGGCTTTGGTTGCTTGAGGTTCTGGCAGCAACATGGCATCCATCTCGTTATTGAGCAACATACGCAGACGGATGTTCAAATCATTGATTTGCACCTTATATACATCATATTTAGGTTTACCGCTATCGATTGCTAAAGTAGCAAGATAATCAGTCGCCGAATAGCGGGTCATTGCCACCATCTTATCTGACAGTTGCTTCAGTTCAGATATACGCGAACGCTTATTGGTAATAAACTGCCAATAAAGATTGGTAGAAATGGGGTACGTCAAAGCAGTACCCCGTTTCTCAATATGACGTGCACGAATCAGATCAGTCACAGATCCCTCTACGCGTTGGCGCTCGATAGCTGTATCACAATCCATTTGTGCAGTATATCTACGCAAATGTACGTCTACACCTTGTTGCTTAAAGATACTGTCATCATATGCCAGAAAGATTGGCAGACAGTCCATCGTTGGCATCACCGCAATCTTCAGCGCAGCACGGTCTAGGCTATCCAATCTAGCCTTTTCCTTCTTGCTCAAGCGATGACGTTCTGCTTCCGACTTGCCACATCCTACAATTCCTATAGCCAGCAAGAGCATCAAGGCTGTTAACGTTTTGAACTTATTCATTATCTATCCTTTAATCATTTGTTATTCTACATACAGAACCAATCCCTTCAAATATTCACCTTCAGGATGATAAATATTGATAGGATGGTCAGCAGGCTGATGCAACTGGTGCAAAATGCGAACCTTTCTTCCAGCCTGCGCAGCTGCAGTAAACACAGCGTTGCGGAATTGATCCTTGGTCACCACCTGAGAGCAGCTGAAGGTAAAAAGGATACCACCCTTCTTAATACGCTGCAAGCCCTTTACATTCAGGCGGGTATAACCCTTCAACGCATTACGCAAAGCCGCACGGTGCTTGGCAAAAGCAGGAGGATCCAAAACTATCAGATCATACTGCTGATCATGTTCATCAAGATATTTGAAGGCATCTTCGCAGATAGCCTCATGACGTGCATCCCCAGGGAAATTGAGCGCAATATTCTCATTGGTCAATTCTATCGCCTTGGCACTGCTGTCAACAGAGTGAACAGCCTTAGCCTCACCTCTCATCGCATAAACAGAAAATCCTCCGGTATAGCAGAACATGTTGAGCACACTCTTTCCCTTGGCATAATGCTCGAGCAGCGAACGGTTCTCACGCTGATCTACAAAGAAACCGGTTTTCTGACCTCGCAGCCAGTCGATATGGAATTTCAGCCCATTCTCTACAGCTACATCGTCAGCATCACCTCCCAGGATAAAACCATTCTCCTGTCTGAGATCAGCCTTATAAGGCAAGGTGGTCTCACTCTTATAGTAGATGTTTTCCAATGCATCGCCCATCACCTTCTTCAAGGCATTGGCAATCTCCATGCGGCAAACATGCATTCCCACACTGTGAGCCTGCATGACAGCTGTAGGACCATAGCAGTCGATAACAAGTCCCGGCAAGTTATCTCCCTCACCATGAACCAGACGATAAGTCGTGTTGGATGAGTTTCCGGCAATTCCCAAAGCGAGTCTCATCTGAAAAGCCGATTGCAATCTGGCACACCAGTACTTCTCATCAATCTCAATATCTCTAAATGAAAGAACACGCACTGCGATAGAACCGATCTGATAATGACCGATAGCGATGAATTCACCACCACGAGTAAACACCTTCACAATTTCACCCTCCTCGATACCCTCATCCATTGCCTGGATGGCACCCGAGAAAATCCATGGATGAAAACGCTTGAGCGATTCTTCTTTACCTTTCTTTAAATATACACTTTTGTACATATTTATAAATATGATGTTTCTTATTATTAATAATTTCTATTCTGTGCACAGATCAGAGTCTGAGTTCATTGAGTTCATAATCGCCTGTTGCAGACAAACGCTGGAATTCTTCATACAGGTTAATGCAGCACCATGCGTCTGTAGCCGCATAAAGAGCCTGCGATTCCTTTAAATCGTTAGCCTCCCAATTGCTCAACCGTTGCGCCTTGCTGATTTTCTGATGAAAGAGGTTAGCATACAGTTTCTGCAAACTCATGTCTGCGATACCAAAGTTCTTTGCAACATCCTGCAACTCGATAAAATAACCAGCCTTAAAAGCTGCTCGCTTATGTAGCTGCAACAAGTCATCGTGCCATGAGAGTCCAACTTTTGGCACGATGGTATCTTCGAGCATGCGAATGATGGCAGGTGTCATGCCAGTATGATGCAGGCGGAAGAGATAACAAGTATCATGTGTACTCACCTGCAACAACGAAACATGGTAAGCCTGACCACGCTTAAAAGAAGGGCGTGTTTCGGTATCCACGCCCAGTATATGATGGCTAAGTAGGTCATTAACAGCCGCTTCTGTATCTTCAGGCTTATCAACGACTACGATTTTGCCAGGAAACAAAGCTCTTGGCAAATTCGTGATTGCCGCCTTGTCGAAACTAGTGAAAATAATCTTCATTATGCTTTTTATTCTTTACAAGTTGCAAAATTAGAAAAAAAAGATGAGAAAAAGAATTGTTTTCTCAATTATTTTAGCTAATTTTGCAGATAAATTATTCAAAAAGATATAAAATGGCTAAAAAAAGAACTGAAAAAAAGACCAAAACCTTTAGTGAAGCTATTGGTTTACAGTATATTTTCAACAATACTATCACCGACTTTTTCATTGGGTTAGCTCTGGTAGTAATTGCTGTGGTTATCATCATCGCAATGATCTCCTTTCTCAATACAGGAGCCAATGACCAGAGTTTGCTCGAAAATCTGAAGCCAGGGGAATGGACCAATACGGAAAAACAGTTTCAAAACTACTGCGGATCCTGGGGAGCCATCATCTCCTATTGGCTCATCGCTATCAATTTCGGATTTCCAGCCTTCATGCTCCCGTTTTTTGTCATTATGGTGGGATTGCAGATGATGCATGCTTATAAAGTGAACCTCTGGAAATGGTTCTTCTGCATGATTGTGGTGATGCTCTGGATGTCAGTCACCTTTGCTAAGTTTATCGCACCGATCATGCCTAACCTCATCTTCAATCCGGGAGGCAAGCACGGACTCTTTGTCGTACAGAACCTGGAGAACATCATAGGTCCTCCAGGACTTACTGCCATTCTTTTCTTCGTGGCTGTAGCATTCCTCACCTATCTCACCACAGAAACCATTACGATAATCCGCAAGGCACTCAACCCTATCGGTTATATATCTAATAAGGTAAAATTCGAGATTACCAACCATGGAAAGAATAAGAAAGATACTGAAGCAATTGATGAGGCATACGCAAATGCAGCATACGGTTCAAGCGATGAGGAAGAGGAATATAAGGAAGATGAACCAGCTAAGGTCATCGACCTGGACCTGGATCCGAACCAAACATTCGCAAAACCTGCTGCACCTGTTGATCCTACAAACGAGAATACGAAAGATACTGGTACAGAAAACAAGAATGAAAGAGATGAAACCATCGCTGTAGCCAACAGCACACAAGACGAGAATATGTCACTCATTGCCCGCCAACGCGCACTCCGTACTAAAAGGGCAGAAATGGAGGCACAGGAAAAGCAAGCTGCCGAGGCTGCTGCAGCTTCTGAGCATATCGGAATGGACATCTCGGTAGCTACAGCCGACGAGAAGGCTACCGGCAACACCTTGAGTAATACGGAGCTGCTGAATACTCCTATTAATCCGAAGGAGCCATTCACAAGATATAAATATCCTGTTCTCAATCTCCTGAAGAAATATGAGGACGATGGTGTATCTATAGATGAGGAAGAACAGCGCGCCAATAAAAACCGCATCATCGAGGTGCTGGGCAACTTTGGCGTACAGATTAAGACCATTCGTGCTACGGTTGGTCCTACCATCACACTCTACGAAATCCAGCCTGCAGAAGGCGTACGTATCTCCAAAATCAAGGGCCTGGAAAATGACATCGCCTTGAGTCTCGCTGCTCTCGGTATCCGAATCATCGCCCCGATTCCCGGTAAGGGTACAATCGGTATTGAGGTACCTAACGCCAAGGCAAACATCGTGAGCATGGAGAGTACCTTAAACTCAAAGAAGTTCCAGGAAACCAAGATGGAGTTGCCTATCGCTTTGGGTAAGACCATTACCAACGAAGTGTTTATGGTTGATTTGGCAAAGATACCTCACCTGCTTGTTGCGGGTGCTACCGGACAGGGTAAATCTGTAGGTTTGAATGCCATCATCACCTCCTTATTATATAAGAAACATCCAAACGAACTCAAACTAGTTCTCATCGACCCTAAAAAGGTGGAGTTTAGCGTCTACTCACGTATCGCCAACAAGTTTATGGCTGCGGTTCCTGAAGAGGAAGAGCCGATTATCACTGATGTAACCAAGGTGGTTCGAACCTTGAACAGTCTGTGTGTACTGATGGATAGCCGTTACGACTTGCTCAAAAAGGCAGGAGCCCGTAATATCAAGGAATATAACCAGAAGTATATCAACCATAAGTTGAAACTGACAGACGGACATGAGTATATGCCATACATCGTGGTGATTATCGATGAGTTTGGCGATTTGATCATGACAGCCGGCAAGGAGGTAGAACTTCCTATTGCACGTATCGCCCAGTTGGCCCGTGCCGTGGGTATACACATGATAATTGCCACCCAGCGTCCTACTACCAGCATCATCACGGGTAATATCAAGGCAAACTTCCCTGGCCGTATCGCCTTCAAGGTTACATCGGCCATCGATTCCAAGACCATTCTCGACCGTACAGGAGCCAACCAGCTGATTGGTCGTGGCGATATGCTCTATCTCTGCGGCAACGAACCGGTCCGTGTACAGTGTGCCTTTGTTGATACACCGGAAATCGAGCGCATCAACGAGTATATCTGCGAACAGCCAGGTCCTATCGAACCAATGGAGTTGCCAGAACCAACTAATGATGAAGGAAGTGCAGGTGGAAACGGTAGTATCAGTGCCCGTGAACTGGATCCGTTCTTCGAAGAGGCAGCCCATGCGATTGTTCTTTCGCAGCAAGGCTCAACCAGCATGATCCAGCGCAGGTTCAGTATCGGTTACAACCGTGCCGGACGCCTGATGGACCAGATGGAAGCTGCTGGCATCGTAGGTGCAGCACAGGGCAGTAAGCCTCGTGAGGTACTGATCCAGGACGAAAACCAGCTTAATAATTTGTTAATGGCACTTCGAAACTCTTAATTTTAGTAAATTAATAAGAGCATGAAAGAAGATAATATTGGAAAAGGTTAAACTGTTAAACCCTAAAGCCGTGAAAACGTCTAATAAACTAAAGACGCTTTTACGGCTTTATAATAAAATATGGAATTTTTCAAAGATATAATAAAACATAGATTTTAAAAAGAAAGGAAAAGATAAAAATGAAAAAGATTTTAGCATTGGCTCTCGTTGCGATGATGAGTATCGGAGCCATGGCGCAGACAGCAAAACAGGTACTCGATAAGACCGCTGCCGTTATAGGCAACAAAAGTGGAGCTAGCGCCAACTTCAAGATGAGCAGTTCTAAGTATGGTTCGGCAAGCGGCAGCATTGCCATCAAAGGCAACAAGTTTAACGCCCGTACCCCGCAAGCCATCGTCTGGTTCAACGGCAAGACCCAGTGGACTTATCTGAAGAAAACCAACGAGGTGAATGTCAGCAACCCTACACAAGCTCAGCAGATGTCTATGAACCCTTATACCTTTATTAATATATATAAGACTGGTTATAAGTCATCGCTCAAGACAGCAGGCAGTAACTATGTGGTTCATCTCATTGCCAATAATCAGAAACGTTCTGTAGCCGAGATGTATATCACCATCAACAAAAAGACACATATTCCATCGGTTGTCAAGATGCGACAGGGCAATACCTGGAGTACCATCACGGTAAGTAACTTCAGATCAAAGAGCGTTTCCAACAGCACATTCAATTTCAACAGCAAAGAATGCCCAGGTGCCGAAGTCATCGACTTGAGATAATCACCTGAAATTTCGTATAAAGTTTATTTTCAAATATAATTCCCCGTTACAATACTTCAGTTGTGTAACGGGGAATTACTTTTTCCGAAAGGTATGAGTATCCAAATTTCCGAAAGCGAATCATATAATCCCCTTTTTAGCACAACAAATCTTAAAACAACTATTCAATTGTAAAATATTCAAAAATACTTTGGAATATTTGCAAAAACATTTGGTTGAATCAAAAGAATTACTTATCTTTGCAACATAAATAATAAAAACAAGTAATTATGAAGCAGACAGAAGCTTATCAAAGACTCATGGAGAAAGGTATCAGACCATCACTCCAACGAATTGCCATCATGGATTGGCTTATCAATCATCCAACTCATCCAACTATCGAGGATGTGTACAAAGGATTAGCTGATAGTATTCCTACATTGAGCAAGACAACCGTTTACAACACACTCAGAATGTTGAGTGAGCACAATGCAGCTCAAATGATTACAATCGACGAGCATCGCGTATGCTATGACGGAAATATCAAAAGCCACGTACACTTCTATTGCAAGAATTGTGGCAAAGTAATAGACTTCTTTGGCGAACCAGCCCCGACAGTTGAACCAGGGAAGGAAATCGAAGGAAACATCGTATTGGAAGAACAGCTTTACTATAGAGGAATCTGCGCTGAATGCGCTAAAAAAGGCGCAAAGTCACCTCTCAAAGAGACTGTTCACTAATTCAAAAAACAATAATTATACAACAATATTTAAAACAAAAACATTATGAAGAAAAAGTTTATTTGTACAGTTTGCGGTTACATTTACGAAGGTACAGAAGCACCAGAGAAGTGCCCTATCTGCAAGGCTCCAGCCAGCAAGTTCAAGGAGATGGAAGATGCTGTAGATGACGATATGACATTTGCTACAGTTCACGTTCTCGGTCAGGCATATAAGGATGGCGTCAATGAAGATGTCATTAAGGGTTTGAAGGATCACTTTAATGGTGAGTGTGGCGAAGTAGGTATGTATCTTGCTATGGCACGCCAGGCAGATCGTGAAGGATATCCTGAAATTGCAGAGGCTTACAAGCGTTATGCCTATGAGGAGGCTGATCACGCTTCTCGTTTTGCAGAACTTCTCGGTGAGGTTTTGGGTGATACAAAGAGCAATCTCGAGGCTCGCATTGCCGCAGAGAAGGGTGCTTGCGAAGATAAGTTCCGCATTGCTAAACTTGCTAAAGAGCAGGGTTCAGATGCTATCCACGATACCGTTCATGAGATGGCTAAAGATGAGGCTCGTCATTGTGCAGGTTTCGCAGGTCTCTACAAGAGATACTTCAAATAAGATTTTAAAAGCCGTAACTTTTAAAATTATAATACCATTATTTAGTATTGTAAGTCAATAAAATAGAAAAGCCGATTCTCGTATAGCGATATACTTGAATCGGCTTTCTTTATGTTATGATGAATATCGTTACTTTGTTTCTGGAACCAGGAACTTGTCTCCTGTTTGCTTAATAAGTTCCTTGGCATATTTCTCAGGATATCCAGGACGAACTGGGGTTGCACCCAATCCATAAGGAGTCTTCTCGAAACTGCCATCTTTCTTGGTTGGCTTGATAATCATATCATTATACTTCACTACCATGAACTGGAAGAGTTGTTGCCAGCGTGCCAGCATCTGCTGTGCCTTCTCAATACCATAATCATTGAGATACTTGACGGCAGCCTGTGGATTCTGTGCATACAATTCCTGAGCCTTAGCCTCAACACCTGACTGAGCTGCAAAATAGCTATTATCCAGACTGTCACGAACCTCTTTCAAAGTTGGGAACATCAGGCTGTAACGAGGATAAACCATATTGCTGGTCATATTGCACACCCAGTAAGCATTCTTGAAACTGAAGTTCACAGCATCTGCTCCCGGTGTATTATAACACTCAGGACGAACTGTAGAAGAACAGTAGATTGGTGTGAACGCTACCATATTGGCATCGTCATTACCAAACCAAAGAACACCGCCAATCTCTCTAGGCATCCATGAACGCATCTGGCTAACAAAAACAAAGCCACTCTGCTGTGTGCTGACAGGACGTTCGTTGAAGCACTGCTTGCCATCAACCTTAAACATCAATGGAGTTGGACGGTAAGGCATCTGCCAGATACCACCTCCGATATCATTGCCATCAGCTACAGAAAGAGGTGTACCCTCATAATGATCACGCATGCAAGCCTCAACATCTGCAACACTCACCTTCTTGTTAGGAACTACCCAAAGAGGCATATCCTTCGCATTAGGATCCTTTCCCAATGCCCAATCAAGATAAGGACTCATATCATAGAAATGATTCAAGAGAGCCCAAGCACGAGCATCACAGAAGCGACGGCCTGAGAAATCAGGCTTAGCATATGCCATTTTCCATGAGAAATCAGCATCCTTGCCCTGATACCAGCCCTTGCTGCGAGCAAAAGAAACGACATCCTTGGCATACATCACGTTTTTCTTGTCCTTCATATTGAACTTGCCTATGCGACTCTGGTTAGCATGTGCACAAACTGCATTATCAGGAATACGGAGAGCTACCCAAACCACACCCTTAGAGCCTGGTCCCTTGCCCATCATCTCCATAATCCAAGCTTCGTTCGGATCACAGATGGTAAAGGTTTCTCCTTCTGAATTATAGCCGTAAGTATTGGCGATGGTTGTCATCACTTTGATAGCCTCACGGGCAGTCTTACTGCGCTGCAGGGCAACATAGATGAGTGAACCATAGTCCATGATACCTGTAGAATCAGCCATCTCCTCACGTCCACCATAAGTAGTTTCACCGATGGTAACCTGCCATTCATTGATATTACCAATTACATTATAAGTTTCGGCAGCCTCCGGAATCTCACCATGATATTTATTGGTATCCCAATCATAAATCTTACGCATCTCACCCTTAGCATGCTTACCGGCAGGAAAATGACAGAGATTTTGGAACATACCATAGTCATCGGCACTATATGAACACATCACAGATCCATCTACCGATGCTTTTTTCCCTACTATAAAGTTGGTACATGCCTCAGCCTCAGAGACACTGCCCAACATAGCCACAGCCATTATGGCTGAAGCGAAAATCTTATTCATAAATATACCTTTATTAATATAGAATGTGGAGTTAGAAAAGTCTCCTAACTCCACAAAATTATTTCAGAAAAACAAAGAGAAAAGCATTTGAATTCTTCACTCTTCCCTCTTCACTCTTCACTTAAATCACTCTTAATCGCAAGCCTTGAAACTCATATCCAAGCCCTTCACACTATGTGTCAAGGCACCAACAGAGATGAAATCAACTCCCTGCTCTGCATAATCGCGAATCGTATCGTAAGTGATACCGCCAGAAGACTCAGTCTCATACTTACCAGCAATGATGTCTACTGCCTTCTTTGTATCAGGCACAGAGAAATTATCAAGCATAATACGATTTACACCACCATGCTTCAAAACCTGATCAAGTTCATCGAAACTGCGCACCTCGATTTCAATCTTGAGATCAAGACCCTTTTCTTTGAGATATGCATGACAGCGGTCGATTGCATTGTCGATGCCACCGGCGAAATCGATATGATTATCTTTCAAGAGAATCATATCAAAAAGACCGATACGATGGTTCATACCACCACCTATCTTAACAGCCTGCTTCTCCAACATGCGAAGACCTGGAGTTGTCTTACGGGTATCAAGGATATGTGTCTTTGTACCCTCAAGACGCTTTACATACTTAGCTGTCATAGTAGCAATGCCACTCATACGCTGCATGATATTGAGCATCAAACGCTCTGTCTGGAGCAAAGAACGAGTCTTACCCTCTACAATCATTGCAATGTCACCCTTCTTAACATGGGTACCATCCTGGAGCAACACCTCTACCTTCATTGTAGGATCGAAACGGGCAAATACCTTTTTTGCCATTTCAACACCAGCCAACACGCCATCTTCCTTGATAAGCAAGTGGCTCTTACCCATGGCGTCTTCTGGGATACAACACAAGGTTGTATGGTCGCCATCACCGATATCCTCAGCAAATGCCAAGTCTATCAACTTGTCTTCTAATTGATCTACGCTTAACATATTATTAATGTTTATTTTTAATGTTTATTGTTTACTCTGTAAATGTTAACCATTAACTATTAACTGTCAACTATTAATTCTCTTCCCGTTCCAAAAGGCACGACGGATTCCTTCTTCATCGAATTCCACTCTGATCTCTCCTCCTAACCATTCGGTCATCGGAAGTTCATTGCGAAACTCATAGTAGTTTACTACCCTATCCTCTACGATTTCTACTACTGCCTGCTCTAGTCTTGTACCATCAGGCAAATGTACCACATGGGCACCACATCGTCTCATATCTATCATATACGTTCGGTATAAATCTGATATATCCAGACTAATTACTCTTCAGTTGGATGGGTTTATCAGGCATAGGAACCGGTGCACTTGTTGGAGGCATTGGAGTTCCAACCGGACGTGCAGGAACACTTGGACCAGGTATGCGGGTCTTACGGGCTGTATCTACTTTTGATGAATCAGAAGATGTTGCTGATGAAGATGCCGGCGCCACCTTCTTAGGATGCATACGAATAAGACGAATCTTGTTGACAAACATCAGTTTGAGAGTTGTCATAGAACCGGCATCAGAACTGAAGCCTCCCTCATTCAGCATGAAGAATCCCTTGACGCACTTAATTCCAAGACTGTCATTATCAGCGAGTTCCACACTATAGTGCTGAGCACTCTGAATATGAATTACAGTCTGTGCTACACTATCGTTCTTAAACTGTACAGCCAGTAAAGCAACACCATCGCGCATACCATCTTGGAAGATAAACTGCGACTCAAAATCAAGTCGGAACCGGTCACCCTTATGGAAAGCAGTATCAGCTTCAATCTTGAAACTGCGACTGTTGAAACCAGCATCTGTCGAGAATACCATTGAAGTAGCCTCTTTCCAGATATTGGCAGTATCGCCTACAGAAGTAAGATTGTCAAAATCACTATTTCCAGCACTATTTCCACCCAAAGCAACCGCCTCTTTATCCAATCTTTCAGCCAGATCCTTATACACATCATGCAGCAACTCTGTATGGCGCATGTAATAAACCATCGAACTGTCGAAGTCAGCCGACGTGACATCATGTTTCTTAAGTACTGCCTCGCGATAAGCCAGGCTATTCTTCTCACTACCACCATCTTCACTCTGAGCCATAGCAAGAGCGATGTGATAATCGAACAGAATATCTGTCATCTTACCTTTAGAGAGTACATCTCTTGGAAGCGAAGGCTTACAAGAAGCGAAAGCTGCGCAAAAGCCTACTATCAAACAGAGATAAAGAAAAGCTTTCTTCATGATTACTTGTCCTCCTTATTTTCTTGAGATTCTGACTTTTTCTTTTCTTCAGCAGTTTCTACAGAAGAAGCGTCTTTAACACCAATCTTCTTATCACCACCTC
This sequence comes from Segatella copri, assembly GCF_019127135.1. Classification (GTDB taxonomy): domain Bacteria; phylum Bacteroidota; class Bacteroidia; order Bacteroidales; family Bacteroidaceae; genus Prevotella. The sequence goes on from NZ_JAHOEA010000009.1 coordinate 31,559, forward strand.
CGAGGGCTTCCAGTTCTTTTCTACAGAAAAGCAAGAGAGATATAATGCCGACTGATACACAGGAATCTGCAAAATTAAATACAGGATCGAAAAATGTACCATGCTGTCCACCCCAGAAAGGGAACCATTCAGGCCAGGTGTAGGTAAAGAACGGAAATCTGAACATATCTACCACCTTGCCCATAAGTACGGGTGCATAGCCCTCACCGAAAGGCACGAGATAAGATACATAATAAGGTGATGCACCGGTAAAGATGAGTCCGTAGAAGATGGAATCAATCATATTGCCGATTGCACCCGTCAGAACCAGCGACACCAGAATGATGTATAACAGGCGATAGGTACCACGCTTAATGATGCGATGCAGATAAATGCTCAACGCACAGATGGCTACCAGGCGCAACAGACTTAGCCAGAACTTGCCGATAAACGACATGCCCCAAGCCATTCCGTTGTTCTCAACAAACTCGATATAAAACCAATCAGTAACACGAACAGACTCGCCAAGGCAAAAATGGGTCTTGATGTACACCTTGATAATCTGATCGATAACAAGAAGCACAACCACCATTGCCGTGACGAGCCATCCGATTTTAATTTTACTTGTTTTCTCCATTTATTATTTCTTTCTAGCCTCCTTAGAAGCTACACTCAAAGTGGCATGAGGTACAGCACGCAAACGCTCCTTAGGAATCAACTCGCCTGTTTCGCGGTCAATACCATAGGTCTTGTTCTGGATACGAACCAAAGCTGCTTCCAATCCCTTGATGAACTTCTGCTGACGCTGGGCCATCTGGATGATTTCTTCCTTGCTTTGTGCTTCACTACCCTCTTCAAGAGCCTTGTAGGTTGGTGATGTATCTACCACATCATTACTGTCTGAGTGGTTCAGCTGAGCCATACAATCATGATAAGTCTGCTTTGCCACCTTCAATTTCTCATCAATGATAGCGCGGAACTCCTCGAGCTCCTGATCGCTATAACGTAGTTTTTCGTTAGCCATAGATGTTATCTATTATGTTATTTGTTAATGTTTTTAGGAAATAAGGGCTAGAAAGTTAGAAGCAAGTAGTTTGGAAATGCTCCTAACTCCTAACTTCTAACTTCTAACTATTTAATTCTTTTCTACGAGAATGTTCAACTTAAAGTCATCAAACTCGGTTTCAACACCTGCGTTGTCGCCGATTTCGATACTGTCTGCCAATACCTGACCCTTGATGTAGTCGCCGAATGCCTCGATGGCTGCGTTAGTATCCTCATTAGAAGCCACAGTCACCTTGATACGGTCGGTAATCTCCAAGCCAGTTTCCTTACGGAGGTTCTGGATACGGTTAATCAACTCACGAGCCATACCCTCCTTCTTCAATTCTGGGGTCAACTCTACCTCAAGTGCCACGGTCAGATTGCCATCGTTAGAAACGAGCCATCCTGGAATATCCTCTGAGATAATCTCCACGTCGGCTACCTCTACCACGGCTTCCTGGCCGTCAATATTCAATGTGATGTTGCCTGCCTTCTCGAAGGCTGCAATCTGGTCCTGATTGAGTGCTGACATCTGGGCAGCAACACCCTTCATCAGCTTGCCGAACTTCTTACCCATCACTCTAAAGTTACACTTCACCTTCTTTACGAGAATGCCCTGACCCTCAATGAAGTTAACCTCCTTTACGTTCACCTCGTTCTTCAACAGTCCGGCTACTGCCTCGATGTGTGCCTTCTGGGTTGCATCTACGGCAGGAATCATAATCTGCTGGAGTGGCTGACGAACCTTGATGTTCACCTTGCGGCGCAATGCCAATACCATAGAAGTAATCTTCTGGGCGATGGCCATACGCTCCTCCAAGTCGGCATCAATAGCTGTCTCATCAGCTACAGGGAACTTGTCAAGGTGTACGCTCTCCAACTCACCGCCCAAGTCGTGATACAACTCGTCTGCATAGAATGGAGCGAATGGAGCCAAGAGTTTAGCCACTGTCATCAAACAGGTATAGAGAGTCTGGTAAGCACTCAACTTATCCTCACTCATCTCCTTACCCCAGAAACGTTTACGGTTCAGACGAACGTACCAGTTAGAGAGGTCATCGTTGACGAAAGCATCGATGAGACGGCCTGCGCGGGTTGGATCGTAGCCAGCCAACTCTCTGTCAACGCCCTTGATGAGGGTATTGAGTGAAGAGAGAATCCAGCGGTCAATCTCTGGGCGCTTCTCAAATGGCACCTGAGCAGCCTCTGCATCGAAACCATCTACATTAGCGTAGAGGGCGAAGAAGCTGTAGGTATTATATAAGGTACCGAAGAACTTGCGACGGGTCTCATCCACACCGTTAGGGTCGAACTTCAGGTTGTCCCAAGGCTCGCTGTTGGTCATCATATAGAAACGAACAGGGTCGGCACCATACTTATCGATCATCTCGAATGGGTTGGTTACGTTACCCACATGCTTACTCATCTTGTTACCCTTGGCATCGAGGACGAGACCAGAAGAGATAACGTTCTTGAAGGCTACGCTATCAAATACCATGGTAGCGATGGCGTGCAGGGTGAAGAACCATCCACGGGTCTGATCCACGCCCTCGTTGATGAAGTCGGCTGGATAGAACTTAGGAGGAATAGCATATCCCTCGTAGGTACTATGGATAAGTGCGTCGCGGTCTGCCTCTGAACCATGGGCCATTTCTCCCTCGAATGGGTAGTGGAGCTGGGCATAAGGCATTGAACCAGAATCGAACCAAACGTCAATCAGGTCGCTCTCACGATACATTGGCTTGCCCTCCTCGTTAACCAATACAATCTTGTCAACGTATGGACGGTGGAGGTCAATCTTATCATAGTTCTCCTGACTGTAGTCGCCAGGAACGAAACCATTCTCCTTCAATGGGTTGCTCTGCATGATGCCGGCAGCCACAGACTTCTCGATTTCAGCATAGAGTTCCTCAAGACTGCCGATACACTTCTCGCCACGGTTCTCATCACGCCAGATTGGCAATGGAGTTCCCCAGAAGCGTGAACGTGAAAGGTTCCAGTCGTTCAGGTTCTCGAGCCAGTTGCCGAAACGTCCTGTACCGGTGCTCTCAGGCTGCCAGTTGATGGTCTTGTTCAATTCTACCATGCGCTCCTTGCGGGCGGTATCCTTGATAAACCAGCTATCCAATGGGTAGTAGAGGATAGGCTTGTCGGTACGCCAGCAGTGAGGATAGTTGTGAACATGCTTCTCGCTCTTGAAAGCCTTGCCCTCCTGCTTCAACTCGTAGCAGAGTACGATGTTCAGGTCTTCTGCCTTATCAGAAGCCTTCTTGTCCCAAACACCATCCACATTAAACTGTGGGTCGTAGGCATTCTTCACGTAGTCGCCTGCATGATGAGCGTATGCCTCCTTGTTGACGCAAGCGCTTACGAAGTTGGCATCGAGGTCTTCGATGAGATAGAACTTACCCTGGAGGTCAACCATTGGGCGGGTCTCACCCTTCTTATTAATAAGGTAGAGCGCTGGGATGTTGGCATCCTTAGCCACCTTGGCATCATCGGCACCGAATGTAGGAGCGATGTGAACGATACCAGTACCGTCATCGGTAGTAACATAGTCGCCGAGGATTACACGGAAAGCCTCACTCTCCATCTCGACGAACTGATCGCGACCATCCTCAGAAGCGAATACCTTCTCAGGATGAGCAGCTGCATATTCTGTAACGAAAGCTGGTGCGAAGAGATCAACCTTCTCGCATGGCTTTACCCAAGGAAGGAGCTGCTCGTAGTGCAAGCCTTCGAGGTCTGTACCCTTCATGTGGTCGATAATGCGCCAAGGGCACTGCTTCTTCTCCTTGTCGAATGGCAGGAGATTGCCTTCCTTGCACTCCTGGTCCGCCTTCAGATATGAACCTACCAGAGCCTCAGCCATCACGAGTGTCATAGGCTCGCCATTGTAGAGGTTATAGGTCTCGATGGCTACATAGTCAATCTTAGGACCTACACAGAGAGCCACGTTAGATGGCAAAGTCCATGGTGTAGTGGTCCATGCGATGAAGTATGGCTTGCCCCACTTGGTCCACTCTGCCTTAGGATCCTTGATGAGGAACTGGGCTGTGGTGGTGAGGTCCTTAACATCGCGATAGCAGCCAGGCTGGTTCAACTCGTGAGAGCTCAAGCCTGTACCTGCACCTGGAGAGTATGGCTGGATGGTGTAACCCTTGTAGAGCAACCCCTTGTTGTAGAGCTGCTTGAGGAGCCACCAGAGAGTCTCGATATACTTGTTATCGTAGGTGATATAAGGATGATCGAGATCAACGAAATAACCCATCTTCTCGGTTAACTCGCGCCATTCAGCTGTGAACTTCATCACGTTCTCGCGACACTTGTGGTTGTAATCCTCAGTAGAGATATACTTCTCTGAAGCCTTGTTGTCGATATCCTTCTTGGTGATGCCGAGTTCCTTCTCGACACCGAGTTCAACAGGAAGTCCGTGGGTATCCCATCCCGCCTTGCGGTGAACCTGGAATCCCTTCATGGTCTTGTATCTATTGAATGTATCCTTGATACTACGGGCCAACACATGGTGAATACCAGGATGACCATTAGCAGATGGAGGTCCCTCGAAGAAGATAAACTGAGGGCAGCCTTCACGCTCGTCGATAGACTTGTGGAAGATATCATTCTTCTCCCACGCTGCGAGTACGTCATTGTTGGTCTGTGTCAGATTCAGACCATTATGCTCGGCAAATTTCTTAGCCATATTATCTTATATTTTTATAATGTTTTTACTTTTGGGCGCAAAGTTACAAAAAAAATATGTTTTACCCAAAAATAGAAAGACTTTTTATATAATTATTTTATTATAAACAAAAAAGTTAGGAGTTGGAACAGCACCCCGACTCCTAACTTTTTATTTCCCGTTTTATTAAAACTTCGCTGCCATGTATTATAAATTTTCAGCCTCTTGCAGCCAGATGGCAGATGCAGCATCACTAGGCATACGCCAGTCGCCACGAGGGCTGAGGCTTACGCTACCTACTTTCGGACCGTCTGGCAGACAGCTGCGCTTGAACTGCTGATTGAAGAAACGGCGCACGAAGGTCTTCAGCCACTTTTTGATAGTCTCCTCATCATAGCTGTCTGGATCATTATCACTGATCTTTACACGCTCCAGTTCGGAATCAATAAATGCCTTCTTTGCCAACATGTAAATCTTGGCAGGACGGAAACCGAAACGCAGGAAATAGTAGAGGAAGAAATCATGCAGTTCGTATGGTCCCACCAAATCTTCCGTCTTCTGCTTGATATTTCCATTCTCATCTGCCGGAATCAACTCTGGACTGATAGGAGTGTCGATGATATCACGAAGAGTGATGCGGCTCTGTTCGTCTACCCCACTCTCAGCTACATGATTTACGAGATGACGGATCAGGGTCTTAGGAATGCTGGCATTCACGCCATACATACTCATGTGGTCGCCATTATAGGTGGCCCATCCTAATGCCAACTCAGAAAGGTCGCCGGTACCGATAACCATACCCCCCATCTTATTGGCTAAATCCATCAGGATCTGGGTACGTTCTCGAGCCTGGGAATTCTCGTAAGTCACATCATGTACACTGGCATCCTGACCGATATCTTCAAAGTGTTGGGTTACCGCCTTGGCAATACTGATTTCCTTGATGGTGATACCGAGGCTCTGCATCAGCGAGATGGCATTGTTGTAGGTTCTGTCTGTAGTTCCGAAACCCGGCATGGTGACACCTACAATACCCTTGCGATTCATCTTGAGTTTGTCAAAAGCCTTTACGCAAACCAGCAAGGCCAGCGTAGAATCCAAACCACCGCTGATACCGATTACTACGGTCTTGGCATGGGTATGAACGATACGCTTGGCTAGTCCCATGAGTTGGATATTGAAAATTTCCTCGCAAGAGGCATTCATATCGCTGCTGGTAGGAATAAACGGATGAGGATTCACCTCACGTTCCAACACAAAATCGCGCTCATTCTCGGTTGGTTCGGCTTCGATATTTCGGATATTGAACTGACCGCCAAGAACAGAATATTTAATATTGCGCTGGGCATTCACATAAGTAGAATTCGTACGACGCTCGGTGCGGAGTTTCTCTACATCTATCTGTGAGATAACCATCTGCGGTTCAAGAGAGAAACGTTCACTCTGTGAAAGTAAAACTCCATTCTCATAAATCAGGGCATTTCCACCATAAACCACATCCTGTGTACTCTCACCGAAACCACAGGAACTGTAGATATATCCGGTCATGGTACGGGCACTCTGCTGGCTGAGCAGACTCTTCAGATAATTATGTTTTCCGATGAGTTCGTCGCTTGCAGAAAGGTTGAAGATCAGATCTGCTCCAGCCAGCGCCAGTTTATTGCTAGGAGGAGCCGGAGCCCATACATCTTCACAGATTTCCACACCAAACTGTACACCGTCGAACGTCTGGAATATCTGAACATCAGGCGTCAGTTTTACCTTATGTCCTGCATAACGAACTTCGCAATCTCTCAGGTCCTGAGCCGAGGCAAACCAGCGTTTCTCATAAAACTCGCTGTAGTTTGGAAGATATGTCTTCGGTACAATACCGAGAATCTGCCCATGCTGGATAACAATACCACAATTGAGCAACAAGTCGCCCGCTATCACCGGCGCACCTACGATAGAGATGATATCGAGTTTGCGTGTGAAATCGAGCAACATCATCACCGCCTGCTCGGATGATTCGAGAAGCATCTGCTGGCGGAAGAGATCCTGACAGGAATAACCCGTAATAGAGAGTTCCGGGAATGTAATAATCTCTACACCCTTTCCCTCAGCCAGCGCTATCTGTTCCTCTATCTGCTGGGTATTGAAAATGACATCACCCACCTTTACGGCAGGGATGGCACTAGCTACCTTAATAAATCCGTACTTCATAATAAATTACTTTATTGTTACCTGTGTAGCACCATAGCCATACTCCTGGAAAGAAGCATCCTGATAGATACAACTCTTATAGCGATAGTTCAACTCATGAATGAGAGTCTGGCGCAACACGCCTTCACCCTTTCCATGAATAAAGATAATTTTCTGTCCCTTCTTTTTCTTATATTCTTCCATGGTCTTCTTAAAGATATCCATCTGATAATGAAGGATATCGGCAGAATTCATTCCAGCAGTTGTTTCAAGCACTTCATCTGCATGAAGATCTATTACAACTGTACCATCATCCTTCTTGCTTTTCTTCTTGCTAGTGTTGGCAACAACCTTCTCATCCTTATACATCTGCTCTTTCAGGCGCTTGGAATCAATGACCAGCGGACGGGCAATCTCATCGTTCTCAACAATCGTAAAGAGATAGGCTGGAGTCTCGAAGAAATCGTTCTCCTCGAAAAGATGAAGCTTATAGAATTTCACAGGATCGAGGCGGAACTGAACATCTGTTGCCGGTTTCAGAAGGAATGGCTTGTCCTTCTTGTAGGCTATTATCTGGATGGCGATATGTTCCATCTCGTTTAGAGCCTCACGACCGAATTCCTCGATGAAGAGTTTGGTGTTCGGTTCTATTTCTCCCTCAGCTTTCAGAGTCCATGCATTTCCCTCAGCCACGAGATAGGTATAGTGGAGATAGTAGTTGCTGTCATTCACCATATAGGTCTCGAAACGGGTATTGGTTACGTCCTTGATGTTGATAGGTACAAAGGCGAGATAAGCACTGAGTTTGTTGCCACCCGTACGTTCCTCAACCGGTTTCACAAAGGTTATCTCACGGTCGGCAGCATCATATTCCTCTACCTCCATATCCACGTCATCGTGATCATTCAAGATGGCCTTGATACTCCGGCAGTCCTGATGCAGTTCGGTATTAGCATGCTCCTCAGCCTTCTGCTGCGCATCCATCTTAGCCGAAATCATCTTGTCCATGGAGTATTCATCCTGCTCCACCACAACTACCTCGTTGATAGGCATCGGAATCTCGAATCCATCTTCATCCTCAACGAGCACAATATTTTTACCTTGGAAGCCGGCAACCTTTCCGCCACCCACTTCGCTCAAGAATCTAACTTTATCTCCTTTTTTCATAATCTATTAATAATTTGTAATTGCAAAGATACAAAAGATATTGCAAAACAGGGCTTATTTTAATATTTTTAATGCTACTGATAAAAATAATCCTGTAAAAGATGCGCCATGTTAGATATTTTTCCGTATCTTTGCAAAGAAAAAGAAATAGTAACGAACCCTTTAAACTGAAAAGTTATGATTACATTTCCTTGCGCCAAGATTAATCTTGGTTTAAATATAGTTAGCAAGCGGAAGGATGGATACCACAATCTCGAAACTGTGTTCTACCCTATTCCGCTGACCGATGCACTTGAAATCAAGCTCATGGGCGATGAATTCCCTAGCGAAGTTCCTTGTGATTTGAAGATTACAGGTAACGCGGTGGATTGCGACGAACAGAAAAATCTCGTTGTAAAGGCTTATAATCTCCTGGCTGCCGACTTCAGAATTCCACGCATCCATGCTCACCTGGTGAAGCGTATTCCTTCGCAGGCTGGTTTGGGTGGCGGTTCTGCCGATGCAGCCTTCATGATTCGTTTGTTGGACGAGCGTTTCCGTCTCAACATCGGTAATCCGGAGATGGAAAGATATGCTGCCAAACTGGGCGCAGACTGTGCCTACTTCATTTCTGCAGACCCCGAAGATGGTGACACTGCATGCTATGCAGAAGGTATTGGAGAAGAACTGATGCCGGTAAGTGGTCCTGGCGATAATCTGAGGGGCTATCATTTGGTTGTGGTGAAGCGCGATGATATTGCCGTCAGCACCAAAGAGGCTTATGCAGCCATCACCCCACAGGCTCCAGCCAAATGTTGCCGCGACATCGTACGCCAGCCTATCGAGACTTGGAAAGAGGAACTTGTCAACGATTTTGAGGCACCTATCTTCAAGATGCACCCGGAACTGGCTGAAATCAAACAGAAACTATACAACCTGGGCGCCGTATATGCAGCGATGAGTGGTAGCGGAAGTGCCATCTTCGGTATCTTCAAGCATAAACCTGCAAATATCGAGGAACAGTTCGAAGGAATGTTCTGTAAAATAATGAAACTTTAATTTAGTTAATAGTTTACTCAAAATATAATGAACGAAGAAACACATCAGAAACTGATGACTATCAAGCGAAGCTTCCGCTTGCTGATGAACGGTCCGGGATCGCAATCTATGCGCGATAAGGGACTGGGATATAAACTGAATTGGGGCGTACCATTCTATGAACTGAAAAAGATGGCTGAGGAATATGGTAAAGACTATGACCTGGCCATCGAACTGTGGAAGGAAGATATCCGGGAATGCAAGATTCTGGCTACACTCATCATGCCTGCTGATAAGATGCTTCCTGAAATCACAGATTTATGGATGGAACAGGTACAGAGTCAGGAGATGGCAGAGATGCTTGCCTTCAACCTATTGCAGCACGTAGATTACGCGCCTGTTATCGCCTACCAGTGGATAGCGAGTGACAAGCCACTCTACGAGATTGCCGGTTTCCAGCTCCTGGCCCGTCTCTTTGCCAATGGAAAAGAGCCTAACGAGCGTGGCATCAACGAATTCCTGGATCAGGCTGCCGCAGCATTGCAGGGTGACAACATGGGAATAAAACATGCTGCCTCTAATGCGGTTCTCCGTTTCTGCGACTTCGGTGAAGATTTCGAACAAATTGCAAGAGGAGCACTCAAGGGTATCTACGAGATATAATGGCTCTGCTGACGCAGTCAGAAACAGGCCACGACCCTGCTGAAATTACGTCCCGACGTAGCATGGTGCTGCGTCCCGACATACAAAAAAATACGTCCCGATGCAGCAAATGCTACGTCGGGACGTATTTTTATGGCTATTTTCGTCATTACATGAAATACTTCTGGTATTCGTTTTCGAAATTCGGAGTGAAAACACCCTTGCCGATGTTTTCGCTGATTTCATCTTTTGTCCAGAATCTGCCACCGGCTAATTCTTCCTGGCTCGGTTTCACCTCGCCATCATATACACAACGATGTACGTAAACCAGTTCCTTTTCCCGCTGACTCTCAAAGACATAATGTCCCAGAGATTCCGGTTCAAAATCGGTGATACCCAATTCTTCCCTTACCTCGCGATGCAATGCCTGACTCACACTTTCGCCTAAATCTACATGACCGCCGCAGGCTGTATCCCATTTATCCGGCTGGATATCCTTCCAGGCTGGACGATGCTGCAGATACAGATCACCCCGGCTGTTGAATACATGCAGATGAACAACCGGATGCAATATCTTGCTTCCGTCATGGGCATGACCGCGGGTAACAGCGCCCAGAATGTTGCCCATTTCATCTACTATCGGAAATTCCTCGTTCTTATTATCCATCATCATTTTAAAAGTTTATAGTTAACAGTTTATAGCGGCATCGCCGTATGGCAAGATTGCCCTATAAACTATCAACTCTTAACTATTAACTTTCTAAAGCGTTCCATATTCATCAGAGTAGCGCAACATCTGGTCAACATAGCTCTCCTCATAATCCAATACCACGTCTGTAATTTCGCCTTCTTCATCCATCTCCAGCGTCATCTTCGGATTGATGAATCCCTTGTATGGAGCGAGATTCAGTTTCTTGTATCTTGCCAGTATCTCGCGATGCAATTCCGGATCAATATTTACGGCATACTTCTCAACCAACAGACGGGCAGCCTCGAAATCGCCCTCACTCTTGATGCGCTGAATTTCAGCAAGCAACTCGCCGAAGAGATGGCGAAGCTTGGCATAATCATTAATCTTCACATAAGTCTTCGTCGTAATGATATTGCCCTCGCTGTCCTTCAAAGCATCCTCGGCAGAAGCATAGTTCATATCCATCTTCACCAGTTCCACAGCACCCTCGGCATGCTCCATCACCCACCAGGCTATCAGCGCACGGTTGCGCATGTGGGCTTCCTCTATCTTGTCGCCTTCCTTGATGCGGATAGTCTGGGTGAGCAGACCGTTCATCAGATAACCATAATACTGAGCCTTGTATGCCTCATCATTCGGTGTCAGCCCCAGTTCTACCAATTTATGATCGGCTACATAATAGAGTCCGAAGAGATCGGCTCTCGCCTCTTCTATCGTACTGCCATACGCCTTCAGTGCATCGGGGTCGGTACCAGGCAAAAGCTGTCCGCTACCATGTCCCAGACACTCATGCAGGTCGGTATGCAGATCATCGGTAATATCCTCGTACTGATTCATCAGACTGATGGTATCCTCGTCGATAACGAATTCATCGCGGAAACCATTGCCCTGAGCAGCCTTGTTATATGCCTCGGTCAGGTTACCGATGGTCACACTCTTAGAACCATATTCCTGACGGATCCAGTTGGCATTCGGAAGATTGATGCCGATGGCAGAAGCAGGATATTCCTCGCCACCCAACATCGCAGCACAGATGACATTGGCTGTAACACCCTTCACCTCCGGCTTGCGGAAACGTGGGTCTACAGGTGAATGGTCCTCAAACCACTGGGCATTCTGACTGATGGTCTGGGTGCGCTTCGTAGCTTCAAGATCTTTATATTCTACAATGCCCTCCCAAGTACCTTTCAGCCCGAGCGGATCGCCATACACTTCGATAAATCCGTTGATAAAATCAATCATTCCCTCGTGCTGCTGCACCCAGGCGATGCTGTAACGGTCGAAATCCTTGAGATCGCCTGTACGATAATACTTCACCAGGAGATCGATGAGATGTTTCTGTTCCTCATTTTCTGCATATTTCTGAGCACGGAGCAACCAGGAAACAATCTCCTTGATAGCTGCGCCATAGAGGCCGTCTTCTGTCCATTTCAACTCTACCAGTTCACCATTACGCTTGGTCAATTTAGAGTTCAGACCATAAGAAGGAGCCTGTTCGTTGCCATCTTCCTTCATTCTGGCATAGAAACGTTCAACTTCTGCCTGAGAAACATTCTCATAGAAATTGCAGGCAGAAGTCTGTACCAGATCCTCGCCATCCGTCTGATTCACACGCTTAGGCATGACTTCCGGATTGAAGATGACAGGCACCAGAATGCCCAACAGGTCTTCCTTGCTCTGACCCTTGGAAAGAGGCAGGTATTCATCGGCTACAGCCTCAACCATCTCATAGAAAGATTCCTCTGAAAATCCTGGCACAAACTTTTCACATCCATAGTGATGATGGATGCCGCTGGCAAACCAGACACGTTTCAGGTAAACTTCGAAAGCCTTGAAATCTTCGCTTTCTCGATTACCTTCGTAATGACGGTATACAGCCTCCAGGGTTTTACGGATGCGCAGATTATATTTGCCCTGCTGGTCGAAGGTGATATCACGTCCCAAGAGGGTTGCCTTCGACAAGCAATAAATATAAATTTTCTGTGTGAGCGACAGGTTTTCGAAACCCTTCAGCTCATAACGGAGCATCTGGATATCGGCAAATCGCTCTTGAGTGTTTACATTACATTTTGCCATTTTTATCTGTTTTTACCATGCAAAAGTAACACATTTTTTCCACATATCAAACTTTTTCTCCTGTTTTTCTCTCTTTGCAAAGTTTTTTACTTGAAATAAGCACTTTTTCTTTGAGAAAACTTTTATTTATGCAGATTATTCATTACCTTTGCATGAAAAACAAAACAAAAACATGCCGGTAAAGGCATAAATCATAAAACGGCAATCATGCAGATAAACGAGATATTAAAAAGCTATTTTGGATACGATTCCTTCCGCCCCAACCAGGAAGCGATTATCAAAGAGGTAATGCAGGGACACGACTGTCTGGTTCTCATGCCGACTGGTGGTGGAAAGAGTCTGTGCTATCAGGTTCCCGCATTAGCAATGGAAGGTACCGCTGTAGTCATTTCACCGCTCATCAGTCTGATGCACGACCAGGTGGAGGCGCTCAAGGCAAACGGTATCCCGGCTGAGGCACTGAACAGCGGAAACGACACGACCGATGAACTTATCATCCGACGCCGATGCGAGAAGGGAGAACTGAAACTTCTTTATGTTTCGCCCGAAAAACTCATCAGCGAGATACCTTATTTATTCAGCAACATCAAGATTTCGCTCTTTGCCGTTGACGAGGCCCACTGTATCAGCCAGTGGGGACACGATTTCCGTCCGGAGTATTCGCAGCTAGGCATGCTGCACGAGAATTTCCGCAATGTCCCGGTGATGGCGCTCACAGCTACAGCCGACAAGATAACACGCGAAGATATCATACGCCAGCTTCATCTCAATGGGCAGACGTTCGTAAGCAGTTTCGACCGCCCCAATCTCTCCCTCACCGTAAGACAGGAGAGTACCAAAAAGGCAAAGCTCCAATACATCACCCGCTTCATCAGTAATCATCCGGAAGAAGCGGGCATCATCTACTGTCTCTCACGCAAGAACACCGAAATGGTGGCACAGGAACTTATCGATCTGGGTATCAATGCCGCAGCATATCATGCCGGAATGACTGCCCAGACCAGAGCATCGGTACAGGAGCGGTTCAAGATGGACCAGATCCAGGTGGTATGTGCTACCATCGCTTTCGGAATGGGCATCGACAAGAGTAATGTGCGCTGGGTAATCCACTATAATATGCCTAAAAGCATAGAGAGTTTCTATCAGGAAATAGGTAGAGCAGGAAGAGATGGAGCACCATCAGATACCGTGCTGTTCTATTCGATGGCCGACATCATCACCCTCCGTTCTTTCTGCGAAGACAGCGGACAGCGTGATGTGAACATGGAAAAACTGCGCCGCATGGAGGAATATGCCGAATCGAGAGTATGCCGACGACGCATTCTGCTGAATTATTTTGGCGAGACATCATCCTGCAACTGCGGCAACTGTGATGTTTGCAAGAATCCTCCACGCACCTTCGACGGCACCATCAGAGCCCAGAAAGCCCTGAGTGCCGTGGTCCGTTCAGGTGAGCATATTGCAGTAGGTACCTGCATCGAGATTCTGAGAGGCATGCATTCTTCTGCAGTTGTGAAAAACAAATACAACGAGATGAAAACCTTCGGTGTGGGCAGGGATACAACATCTAAGGACTGGAATGCTTATCTGCTGCAGATGCTGCAGATGGGATTCTTCGAGATTGCCTACAACAACCACAACTACATGAAGGTTACCGATTTAGGCTGGAAGGTACTGAAGGGAGAACATCATGTTTCGCTGGCTTATATCGAAGAAGATGATAAAGCCACCCGTCCACAGAAAACGGTACGCAACAGGAAGGGCGCCATCGCCCAGCCGGGAAATCTCATTCCTGAGGTGCATGCCGAACGTGTCATCTTCCAGGAAGACTCGAAAGGCGTGGAAGACAAAGGGCTCTTTGAACACCTCAGAAAGATACGCAAGAACTTAGCCGACGAACAGGGTTATCCTCCATATATCGTACTCAGCGACAAGAGCCTTCATGAACTCGCAAGAATGAAACCTACCACCAAGAATGCCATGAGTCTGATCAGTGGTATCGGAGAATTCAAGCTCAACAAATATGGCGACACCTTCATCAAGGCTATCAGGAAATATACAGGACTATAACAGGAGAATATCTCCGAATGATAATTTCATAACCTTCGGAGATAATTTCGTAACCTTCGGAGATAATTTTATAACTAAGGGAGATATTCTCATAACTAAGGGAGATAATACCCGTAACTAAGGGAGATAGCATTCGTAACTAAGGGAGATAAAAAAATCGGGATGTCTGCAAGTTCAGAACTGCAAACATCCCGATTTAATTTTATAGATTGAAGAGATGCGCAACTTAGTTGTTTACGCTACCTCCCACAATATCAAGCAATTCATTGGTAATGGCCTGTTGACGACTCTTATTGTACTGCAAGTTGAGTTCGCGCAAGAGTTCATCGGCATTATCCGTAGCGGTCTGCATGGCCACCATTCTGGCAGCATGCTCACTCGCCTGGCTATCCAGCAACGCTGTATAAATCATCAGACGAAGCTGCTTAGGAATCAAGACTCCCAAAACAGTCTCCAAGTCTGGCTCTACAATGAAGTCATCATTCAGAGGTTTTGCCTCAGAACTCTGGCGTTCGTCAGCTTCAGCCTGCTTTTGGCGCAGATATTCCTGAGCCTTTGCCGTAGCCACATTAGAGGTAAGGTCACGATCGTTGTCCACTCCTATCGCCTCAGTGCTGAGGTCAATAGGCAAGAAAGTCTTGCGGGTCAGAATCTGTGAACCGGCACTCTTAAAGTGATGATAAATCATCTCCACCTTATCGAGCTCACCATCAGCATACTGCTTGGCAAGTGAATGGGCGATATCTGCACAGGCGCTGGCATGAGGATGATCGGCAAGATCATTAAAGTTACCACCAATCTTCAAACCCAGTTTCTGTGCCTTCTCTGCCACTTTTCGTCCGATAGGATATACCGTGATGTCGTCAATGCCTTGAGCCTTATACTCGTCCACCGCATGCATCATCATCTTGATAACGTTGGAATTGAATCCACCACACAAGCTGCTGTTAGAACTGTATACCACAAGAGCTACACGCTTGGTCTCCTTGTGCTCCAACTGCAACGGATGGTCGACATTCGGAGTACTTACCAGGAAACTCTTGAGGATATGTTCCAGCATATTTCCATAAGGCAGCATATTCTGGATAGCTACCTGAGCATGATGCAACTTACTGGAAGCCACCATCTTCATCGCACTCGTAATCTTACGGGTACTGTTAACGCTGGCTATGCGAGTTTTAATCTCTTTTAATGACGGCATAGGCTATTACGCTTTATATTGTCCTGCAACATTAGCCATGGTCTCCTCGACTGCCTTAATGGCATCGTCGGTGAGTTTACCATCGCCCAAAGTCTCAATCACATCAGCGTGCTGGCTGCGCATAGCATCGAGGAACTGATCCTGACAGTCGCGAACCTTATCCATTGGCACGTCGTGCATCAATCCGTGAACACCACAATAGAGAATTGCTACCTGCTCGCCTACCGGCATTGGGCGGTACTGAGGCTGAACCAGCAACTGGTCGTTCTTACGGCCACGGTCCAGAGTCATCGCTGTTACGGCATCCATATCGCTAGAGAACTTAGAGAAGGCCTCCAGCTCACGATACTGAGCCATATCAATCTTCAGTGTACCGGCTACCTTCTTCATACTCTTGATCTGGGCAGAACCACCTACACGAGATACGGAGATACCTACGTTGATAGCTGGACGGAAGCCCTGGTTGAAGAGGTCGGTCTCAAGGAAGATCTGACCATCGGTGATGGAAATCACGTTGGTTGGGATGTATGCTGATACGTCACCTGCCTGTGTTTCGATGATAGGAAGGGCTGTCAAAGAACCACCACCCTTAACGTGACCCTTCATGCACTCTGGAAGGTCGTTCATCTGCTCGGCTACCTCCTGCTGGTCGTTGATACGAGCGGCACGCTCCAACAGACGAGAGTGGAGATAGAACACATCACCAGGATAAGCCTCACGTCCTGATGGACGGCGGAGGATCAGAGATACCTCACGATAAGCCACAGCCTGCTTACTCAAGTCATCGTATACAACGAGAGCAGAGTAACCACGGTCGCGGAAGTATTCACCGATAGCTGCACCGGCAAATGGTGCGTAATACTGCATGGCTGCAGGATCGGCAGCGGTAGCACTTACGATGATAGTATATGGCAGGGCGCCATGCTCCTTGAGGTTCTGTACCAATGCTGCAACAGTAGATGCTTTCTGACCGATAGCTACATAGATACAATATACTGGCTTGCCAGCCTCATAGAAACTCTTCTGGTTGATGATGGTATCCACTGCGATGGCAGTCTTACCGGTCTGACGGTCACCGATGATCAACTCACGCTGTCCACGACCGATAGGAATCATGGAGTCTACCGCCTTCAAACCTGTCTGAAGAGGTTCCTTTACTGGCTGACGATAGATTACACCAGGTGCCTTACGATCCAAAGGCATCTCGAAAGAATCGGTGAGGTCGATGTCACCCAGACCATCAATAGCCTGACCCAGAGGGTTTACGACACGTCCGAGGAAGTTGTCGTTTACGCGGATAGAAGCAATACGGTGTGTACGCTTCACGCTCTGTCCCTCCTTGATGCCAGCTGTAGGACCTAAGAGGACACAACCTACATTGTCTTCCTCCAAGTTCATGACGATAGCCATGGTTCCATTCTCAAACTCAAGAAGTTCATTAGCCTCGGCATTGCGCAGACCATAGATACGAGCCACGCCATCGCTGACGGTAAGCACGGTACCCACCTCGTCAAACTGCTGAGAGCCATTAACCTCCTGGAGCTGCTGCTGAAGAACCTCAGACACCTCACTTGGTTTAATTTTATCTGACATTTTGTTATTTACTTTAATTATTTTTACTTTTTGAGCTGTGTCAGAATGTTGCTGAGTTTAGTCTTTACGCTCGCATCCATTCTGTAAGTATCATACTCAAGGATGAAACCACCAATCAGTTCAGGGTTCACCTCGGTCTTGAACTCCACAGTACCTTTCGTTCTCTGCTCCACCATCTTGCGCATCTTGTCCTCCGTAGAGGCGTCAACGGCAGTGGCGGTGATCAGCTTACCGCGGATGATGTTCTTCTGTTTCCTGTAAAGAGTGATATACGAAGCAGCCATGAATTGCAGGGTGCTCTCCCTATCCTCTTTCAAGACGAGAGCGATAAACTTCTTGCTCAGTTCCGTAGGCTCTTTGCCCAGGGCTGTGGTGAGAAGTGCCTCTTTCTTGTCTTTGGAAAGCATAGGGTTGTCTATCGTAAATCTCAGTTCAGGCACGTCGATGTAGCTCTTAAAGAGCGTCTGCATCTCCTGGTACACCTGATCTTCGAGCTTCATGCCGAGTGCAGCCTTGATGAGGGCACGGGCATAACGCACCGATATTACACCTATATCCATAAGCTTTACTATTTGTTGTCAGAAGAAACCTCGTCCAGCAGTCGATTTATCATATCCATCTGTGCCTTGTCGTCAGAGAGCTTAGCCTTGAGCACCTTCTCTGCAATCTGAACAGAGAGTTCGGCTACCTGGCCACGGATTTCACGAATGGCGTTCTGCTTCTCGGTCTCAATCTGCTTTTTGGCATCAGAGAGGAGACGTGCGCCTTCTTCGCGTGCTTTATCCTGTGCTTTCTCTACAATGGCATCGCGGGTTTCGGCAGCCTCCTTGAGGATGGCAGCCTGCTTCTCGCGAGCTTCCTGCAAGATGGATTCACCTTCTTTTTGGATATTGGCAAGCTTCTCGTTGGCTTCGTGGGCTTTACGCAAGCTCTCGTCGATGTAGGCCTTACGGTCGGTCACCATCTTGATGATGGCTGGAAATCCAGCCTTCCAGAGGATAATGAAAACGATGATGAAGACCAGTGTCATCCAAAAAAGCAAACCGCTATCAGGAATCAATAAATCCATATATACTGGTTAAAGTTTTACTTAAACGTTTTATTTTAACTAACTCTAGAATCATCTCTATCATGCCCCGGAAAGACATCAGGCTGATGCCTGAGACTTTTCCTTTTATCGGGGCAGATGATAGTGACAGATGAGATGATTACATAACGATTGCCAGGATGGCGATGATGACAGCGAAGAACGCAACACCCTCAACCAACGCAGCTGCGATAATCATAGAAGAACGGAGGTCGCCCATCTTCTCTGGCTGACGAGCCATAGCGTCCATAGCCTGGCCACCAATACGACCGATACCAATACCTGCGCCAATAGCGGCCAAACCTGCACCTACTGCGGCACCCAACTTTGCAATCTCTGCTGCTAATAAAAGTGATAACATAATCTTAATAAT
Organism: Segatella copri; assembly: GCF_019127135.1. Taxonomy (GTDB): domain Bacteria; phylum Bacteroidota; class Bacteroidia; order Bacteroidales; family Bacteroidaceae; genus Prevotella. Next base: position 50,362 of record NZ_JAHOEA010000009.1, read on the forward strand.
TTAAGTTGTTAATATTTTCTTTGTTTATTATCTGAATGAAATTAGATCCGTAATCTATAATCTATAAACTACTTCACTACCTCTGGCTCAGCCTCATGAGACTTTACATGAGCCAGCGAGATGAATACTGCACTCAGCATGGTGAATACCAATGCCTGAATGTAGCTTACCAATACTTCGAGGAGCATCATAAAGGCGCTCATCGCAACACTTACTATTGTCATACCCGTACCTGCCACATAGTTGGCGATAGCATTCTCACTGATGTTGAACATGATGAAAATGATAGCCGCAAACGAAAGTGCGATGGCGTGACCCGCCATCATGTTGGCGAAGAGTCGGATAATCAGAGCCAGCGGTTTCGTAAAGATTCCGAAGAGCTCGATGAATGGCATCAGTGGCACAGGGACCTTCAACCAGGTTGGTACCTCCGGCCAGAAGATATCCTTCCAGTATTCCTTGGTACCGGTGAAGTTGGTGATCAGGAATGTCGTTACACCGAAGAATACGGTGCAGGCGATATTACCCGTCAGGTTACCACCACCTGGAGGGAATGGTACGATACCCATAATGTTCGCCACGAAAATAAAGAAGAAGCAAGTAAGCAACCATGGTGCGTACTTTGGCGCCTCCTTACCGAGCGTAGCCTCAATTACATCGGTATATACCGACATGATGAACATGTGCATCAGTCCCACAAATCCCTTTGGTGCAGGGTCATCCACCTTGTGCTTCCTGCACCAGCGGGCTGGTATCAGGACACAGAGCAACAGGATGATAGCATCGATGAAGAGCACGCAAACGGTCTTCGTGATGGAGATGTCAAGCGGACGAACCTCCTGGCCTCCCACCTTCTCTACTACCTTGTTGGGATTCGCCTGCGCATCAGCGTTCTTGATCACCAGGTTGAAAGGTCCTGGACGGTCTCCATTGGCATCCTTCTCTTCCGAGAATTCGCTGCTGCAGAACACGTGCCAGCCCGAAGTGGTGTTAACGATGATTGGCAGATGAATCACTACGGGATGATCTCCCACCTTGGTGATATGCCATTCATAAGAATCCTTGATATGACCCCACAATATCTCTTTCACATCGATGTTCTCCTTAGCCGATACCTGCAGAGGTGCCAGCGTGAAGAGCAGCATCGCCATCAAGAGGAATTGCTTGAGATGTTTCATATTCTTTAATTCTTACTTTTGTTTATTAATTATTTGTTTCAGAACCACTTATGAAAGACGGTTCTTTTTCTCTACCCGAGCGAAGTAGATGCAGTCGAACACGAGAAGCATGACATAGAACAGGGCGAAGATTACGGTGAATCCCAGGATGTTCTGCCTGTCGCATACCAGCACATAGATGAGGAATACCAATGTACCGGCTATCATCTTGATGACCAGCGCCGCCATGTAGAACTTGGCGAGATTGGCTGGCGATGACTTTGCAACAGCCTTCCATGCTTCACCATAAGCAGTACTTGCAACGAGTGAGAATATCGCACTCACTACCAGCGGGTTAACAACCTGGGCTATCATATCATCGCATTGAGCAGATAATCTGCAGGCAAAGAGCACGGCAAGAGCCACTACTGCTGTAAGCCACAAAGAAATCTGCTTATACCTGATACTCGCCTGTCTGATAGTCTGCAAGCGCAACTTTTCGTCTTTTTCCATTATCTAATAATTAATCACTAAAAATTAATCACTTATCTAAACTTCTACACAAAGGCTTACTTCGTTTTTCTTACATTCCACGAATCCGCCCTTGATTTTCATTACCTGCTTGCCTTCCTTGGTAGTGTATTCCACCTTGCCCACTTCGAGCGAAGAGATGATAGGCGCGTGATCTTTGAGAATCTCGAACGAGCCGAGGGTTCCCGGAACCAATACGCTCTCTACCTCACCCTGGAAGACTACTTTCTCAGGAGATACTATCTTTAGCTGTAACATAAGCCGTGGATTTAAAGATTACGCCTGTGCTGCTGCGAGCAACTGCTTAGCCTTCTCCTTCGCATCCTCAATAGTACCTACGTTGAGGAATGCCTGCTCTGGCAGGTCATCTACCTCACCGTCGAGGATGGCGTTGAAGCCCTTGATAGTCTCTTCGATAGGAACCATCACACCCTTCAAACCGGTGAACTGCTCTGCTACGGTGAATGGCTGACTCAGGAAACGCTGTACACGGCGTGCACGGTTCACGGTCAACTTATCCTCATCAGAGAGCTCATCCATACCGAGGATAGCAATGATATCCTGCAACTCGTTGTAACGCTGCAACAACTGCTTTACTCGCTGTGCACAATCGTAGTGCGCCTTGCCCACAATCAGCGGGTCGAGGATACGAGAGGTAGAACCCAGCGGGTCTACAGCAGGATAGATACCGAGAGATGCAATCTTACGGGAAAGCTCTGTGGTAGCATCCAGGTGAGTAAAGGTGGTGGCTGGAGCAGGGTCGGTCAAGTCATCGGCAGGCACATAAACGGCCTGTACAGAGGTGATGGAACCATTCTTGGTAGAAGTGATTCGCTCCTGCATGGCACCCATCTCAGAAGCCAGCGTTGGCTGATAACCTACGGCTGATGGCATACGACCCAACAGCGCAGATACCTCAGAACCAGCCTGGGTGAAACGGAAGATGTTATCGATGAAGAACATGATATCCGCTGCCTCACCATTCTTACCTCCGTGATCACGGAACTCCTCAGCTACGGTCAAACCAGAGAGAGCTACAGAAGCACGTGCCCCAGGTGGCTCATTCATCTGACCATATACCAGGGTAGCCTGACTCTTGGCAAGTTCCTCAGGATCGACAAGTGAGAGATCCCACTTACCTTCTTCCATCGCTTTACGGAACTTCTCGCCATACTTGATAACACCAGACTCGAGCATGTCTCGAATCAAGTCGTTACCCTCACGGGTACGCTCACCTACTCCGGCAAATACAGAGTAGCCGTTGTGTCCCTTGGCAATGTTGTTGATCAACTCCATGATGAGCACCGTCTTACCTACACCGGCACCACCGAAAAGACCAATCTTACCACCCTTCATGTAAGGCTCAAGCAGGTCAATCACCTTAATACCGGTAGCAAGCATCTCCTTGTGAGTAGAAAGTTCGTCAAACTTCGGAGCCTCACGGTGGATAGGATAAGCACCCTTCATGTCCAATTCATTCATACCATCAATAGGCTGTCCGATGACATTCATCATACGGCCCTTGATCTGCTCTCCGGCTGGCATCTGGATTGGGTTACCTGTAGGGATAACCTCCAAGCCGCGCTGCAAACCGTCAGTATTATCCATAGCGACACAGCGAACTGTATCCTCACCGATGTGCTGCTGCACCTCGATGACAAGTTCGCGTCCGTCTGGACGTTTTACCTTCAGAGCTTCATAAATTTTAGGAAGCACCTTCTCTGGATTCTCGCCCTTTGTATCGAAGTAAACATCGATAACAGGACCGATAATCTGAGAGATACGTCCATTAATTTGTGACATAAGCTTATTAGTTTAAAAGTTATATATATTTATATTATTCTTGACTGCAAAAGTAACAACAATTTATGGAAACCACAAATTAATTTGAAGTTTTATTCGGCTTTTATACCTTATTAAACCATTTTTAGTTCCCTTTAAACCATTTTCCTATGCAAAAGCAAGAAGCCAGGAGTTCAAACTCCTCTCTTCTTACCCTTATCTCTATAAATTAGATACTCAACTCGTCCAAAACCTTGATCAGTTTACGGTCGAATGGCTTATCTGAGCGGATGGCCTCAGAAAGTGGCACGTATACCACCTCGTTGTTGCGCACACCAATCATCACATTGCGCTGGCCCTGCATGATAGCCTCAATGGCACCACAACCGGTACGGCTCGCAAGAATACGGTCACGGGCTGATGGACGACCACCACGCTGCAAGTGACCCAGGATGGATACACGTACATCAAACTCAGGGAACTCCTTGCGCACACGGTCGGCATAATAAAGAGCACCACACTTAGGACTCTCTGACACGATGACGATACAGCTCTTCTTAGACTTACGGATACCACGCTCCATGAATTGAGCCAACTGGTCAACGTCGGTAGAATCCTCTGGAATGATAGCTGCCTCTGCTCCACTGGCGATAGCTGAATTCTGCGCCAGGAAACCGGCATCACGGCCCATCACCTCGATAAAGAAGATACGCTCGTGGCTCTGCGCAGTATCACGGATTCGGTCTACACACTCCACGATGGTATTCATCGTAGTATCATAACCAATCGTATTGTCTGTACCATAAAGGTCATTATCAATTGTTCCTGGCAATCCGATGCAGCATATATCAAACTCACGTGCGAAATTCATCGCACCGGTCAGTGAGCCGTTACCGCCAATCACGACAAGCGCATCAATTTCCTCTTTCTGAATCGTTTCAAATGCCTTCTGACGACCTTCTTCGGTCATGAATTCCTTAGAACGGGCAGTCTTCAGCATCGTACCACCAGTACCGATGATACCGCTTACGTTCTCTGTAGAAAAGGTTTTAATTTCATCATTGATGAGACCATCGTAACCACGATAGATACCTTTCACAGTGAAACCGTTGTAGATAGCCGAACGGGTAACCGCACGGATAGCAGCATTCATACCTGGAGCATCTCCTCCAGATGTCAAAATTCCAATAGTCTTAATCTTTGCCATAACTATACCTTATTATATTATATATTTTTTTAATGTTAGTTTATGATTCTCTCAGGATGATGTTTTTCATCCATTACCCCTACATATACAGTAGGTATCCAAGGGGTATACCCCTTGCTTTGTTTGGGCTTATCGATTTAAATAATTAGGTTTGCGGCACCAGCCACCAGGATATGGGAGAGCCAAAGGATAGCAAGTCCGATGACGCCACCCATCAAAGCTTTCCAGCCAATATTGCGGAAATACCATCCCATGTGCATACGTTCCATCTTCATCAGGGCAAGACCGCTGATTGTACCGATACCAAGAACGTTACCACCAGCCATTACGCAATATGCAATCATCTGCCAGTAGATACCATTGGTATGATAATCAGTAAGCATGCTGAATGAAGGATCATTCACATTTGCCAGATCATGAAGGGAGAAAAAGTTCATGGCTGTAGCAAAGTTGTCAAGTACAGTACTGGTTATACCTGCCAAGACACCATGCAGTAACACACCAGGATGCTTATCATCCATACCGACAGAGTTGAGAAGAGCGGCAAAATCGTCAAAAGCACCAGTCTCCTTCACCACTCCGATGGCAAGCATGATACCCATCACGAAAAGAATCATCTGGATAACTCCGTATTGGAAGACTCTAGGGGTGCGACGGTCAGCCATCGCATCCATATTCATAAGTTTACGGTTAAATATCTCGTTCACAATCCAGAGTACACCCAATACGCAGAGCGCACCGAGGAAAGGACTCAATTTCGTAATATTATGAAAGGTAGGGATAAACCACAATCCACCGATACCCACAAAGAGCATCAGCAAGCGCTGCCATACATTGAGGCGGGTATCATCCCCGCGGTATGGCATAGCAATCCATTCTGTCTCTACTCTTTCCGGCAGCATGCGCTGCATCATCACCAATGGTATGAGCCAAGCAGCAAGACATGGCAGCAGAAGCGACAGGAAATAATGGGTAGCCGTTACAGCACCCATATTCCACATTACCAGTCCTTCCGGATTTCCGATAACGGTAAGAGCTCCGCCACAGTTGGCAGAAAGCAGAATTGCACCTCCATACACCATGCGCTGACGACGGTTTGGAATCACTCCATGCATCATCGTAAGCATCATCACTGTTGTAGTAAGATTATCGAGATTTGCCGAAATAACAAAGGTCACGGCAGCGAGAATCCATAGCATTTTCTTGGCGCTTCGGGTACGCAACAACTGGCGTATGAAATCGAAGCATCCGTTGTTATTGAGAATTTCAACTATCGTCATAGTGGCTAGCAGGAAGAGTACGATTTCTGCAGCTCTACCCACATAAGGAAGGAAGATGTTACGGGCAATAAAATACTTCACCGTTGTACTGGTGGATTCTATCTCGTTCCACATTCCGAGATTCAGATAGCGTGAATAATCAGAAGAATGTTCACTGGTCACGAAGTCCATACCGAAACAGATATAGAGAACCCATCCTACCGTTCCAGCAAAGATGGCTACGGCAGCACGGTTCACCTTGGTAATATTCTCGGTTGCAATGAGAATATATGCCAGTATCAATATGGCAAGGATGACTAGTGTCATATCATTTATTTTATTATATTCATTACATTTTGAGCGCAAAGGTAACAATTATTTTGTAATCGCCAACATTTCGGTGTCTTTTTTTAATGAATTTAACTCATTTTCATACAAATGATAATTTCGTCCGTTTTTTCTTTCGCCATTATTTTTCTCCCCTCTTCATTTTCATCATAGAATTAGATGAAAACACGGATAACAGAGAAGAACATCACAGGAAGAAATATCGAGGAGGAAGTTATCAGAATATTGAAAGGTTATGCGTATATATATTATGTATTTCCCTGAAGGAACCTACCAAAAACAGTGATTTTAGTTAAATATTACTAACAAAAAGAAGAAATTCAAGAGTGAATGCCTGTAACTCAAAGAAAATGAGTAATTTTGCGCCCGATTTATACAATTCACATAAAGTCAAACTTTATTAATTTTAATTTTTTAATTATTTTTTATGTCAGATTTAAAGAACGTAAAGCCATTGGACGACTTCAATTGGGATGAGTTTGAGAATGGCACAAGCGCAAACGTCAGCAAAACAGACCTCGAGAAGGCCTATGACGAAACTCTTAACAAGGTAACAGAACACCAGGTTGTAGAGGGTACAGTAATCTCTGTAGACAAGAAAGAGGTTATCGTAAACATCGGTTACAAGAGCGATGGTATTATCCCTGCTTCTGAATTCCGTTACAACCCAGACCTCAAGGTAGGCGACAAGGTTGAGGTTTATGTAGAGAACCAGGAGGACGTAAAGGGTCAGTTGGTACTCTCTCACAAGAAGGCTCGCCTCAGCAAGTCTTGGGAGCGTGTTAATGCAGCTCTCGAGAACGAGGAAGTTATCCAGGGTTACATCAAGTGCCGCACTAAGGGCGGTATGATCGTTGACGTTTTCGGTATCGAAGCTTTCTTGCCAGGAAGCCAGATCGACGTTCACCCTATACGCGACTACGACGTATTCGTAGGCAAGACAATGGAGTTCAAGGTTGTAAAGATCAACCAGGAGTTCCGCAATGTCGTTGTATCTCACAAGGCTCTCATCGAGCAGGAGCTCGAGCAGCAGCGTAAGGAGATTATCGGCAAGCTCGAGAAGGGTCAGATCCTCGAGGGTACCGTTAAGAACATCACTACTTACGGTGTATTCGTTGACCTCGGCGGTGTTGATGGTTTGATCCACATCACAGACCTCTCTTGGGGCCGCGTAAGCGATCCACACGAGGTTGTATCTCTCGACCAGAAGATCAACGTTGTTATCCTCGACTTCGATGAGGAGAAGAAGCGTATTGCTCTCGGTTTGAAGCAGCTCACTCCACATCCATGGGATGCACTTGATCCAAACCTCAAGGTAGGTGACCACGTTAAGGGTAAGGTAGTGGTTATGGCTGACTACGGTGCATTCGTTGAGATTGCTCCAGGTGTAGAGGGCTTGATCCACGTATCTGAGATGTCTTGGAGCCAGCACTTGCGTTCTGCTCAGGACTTCATGAAGGTTGGTGACGAGGTAGAGGCAGTTATCCTGACTCTCGACCGCGCTGAGCGCAAGATGAGCCTTGGTATCAAGCAGCTCAAGGAAGATCCATGGGAGGCTATCGAGGCTAAGTATCCTGTTGGCAGCAAGCACACAGCTAAGGTTCGCAACTTCACTAACTTCGGTATCTTCGTAGAGCTCGAGGAAGGTGTTGATGGTTTGATCCACATCTCTGACCTCTCTTGGACTAAGAAGGTTAAGCACCCATCTGAGTTCACTTCTGTAGGCGCTTCTATCGATGTAGTAGTTCTCGAAATCGATAAGGAAAACCGTCGCTTGAGCCTCGGCCACAAGCAGTTGGAGAAGAACCCATGGGATGAGTATGAGGCAATCTATACTCCAGGTTCTGTTCACCAGGGTACTATCACAGAGTTGATGGACAAGGGTGCTGTTGTAGCTCTCGCTGAGGGTGGTGAAGGTTTCGCTACTCCTAAGCACCTCACTAAGGAGGACGGCACAATGGCTAAGAAGGGCGAGACTCTCGACTTCAAGGTTATCGAGTTCGTTAAGGAGACAAAGCGCATCATCCTCTCTCACTCTCGTACATTCGAGGAGGGTAACGAGCCAGTTGTTAAGACAACTCACAAGCGTGCAAACGGCGGTCGCAAGAGCAACAACGAGACAGCTATGATCAACAACGTTGCTGCTAGCACATCACTCGGTGATATCGATGCACTCGCTAAGTTGAAGGCTCAGATGGAGGGCAAGGCTTAATCTTAAACAGATCAGGCTTTTGCTATTCATTAGCTAAATAACATTCAGGGGACTGAAATTTCTGTAATGAGATTTCAGTTCCCTTTTTTATTATGTGTATTAAAAAAAATGAACTATCGGGCACTATCTGCCTACTTCTGTAAACTCATCTCGACTAATTCATATCCTAAAACCACTGATTCATGGTATTTTTCTATCAAAACATGTCGAAAAAACACAAAAACCTTTGGTAGTTTCAAGTTTTCTGCTTATCTTTGCAACCGATAAAGCAATAATTTATATGAGCTAGAGAAATCATTCTCTCAAGAATTATCTGAAAAGAAAGAGAAGCGATTCTCCAGATTACAAAAGAAAAAGAAAGTTCAAGATATGAAACAGTCAAGATTTATAGTAGCTGCTCTATCAATGAGTTGCATCACGACCCTCTCCTCCTGCTTCAAGGAAGAACCACTCAATGCCGAATGCGACATCGAGCAGGCCTTCATCACCAACAGCGGCAACTGGGAAGAATGCTTCCTCAAAGCCACAGATACCCTACAGAACGTGATGCCTACAGAAAATGAAATCTGCTTCCTCGTAAAAAAGGGAACCGATCTCTCGCACTTCGCACCGAAATTCCAGATTACCCCAGGTGCTACCCTATCGCCTGCCAACGGTTCGGTGCAGGATTTCACCAACGGGCAAGTAACCTACACCGTTACTTCCGAGGATGGCAACTGGAAACGGCAGTACAGAGTGGGATTCACCTTCCCGCCCGTGGTTTACGAAGTGATGAAGTACGACTTCGAAAACTATTTCCTCAACGAAAACAAGCCTATTCATAAATATTATGTCTGGAGCGACAAGAACGACGACGGTACGCTTGCCAACAACTGGGCTACGGGAAATCCGGGCTTCTTTATGAGCCGAAGCTCTGCCAAGCCAGACCAATATCCAACGGTGCCTGTGGAGCAAGGCTACGACGGTGCCTGCGTGAAGCTCACCACCAGCGATACCGACCAGTTTGGCGCAACGGCCAAGATGCCTATCGCTGCAGGCAACCTCTTCATCGGAAAGTTCGACGCCGGTCAGGCACTGAAGGATGCCATGAAGACCACCCAGTTTGGCGTACCCGTAAGTTTCAAGCCTACCAAATTCAGCGGCTACTACCGATACAAGCGTGGCGATGTGTTCACAGACCGCCATAAGAAGGTGGTGGAAGGCAAGAAAGACTACGGCACCATCTATGCCGTGTTCTACGACAACCACGACACCGATGGCAACAGCATCGTGCTCTATGGCGACAACGTGCAGACCAGCCCTCAGGTGGTGGCACTCGCCAAGGTGCCAGACATCGACGACACGCCCGAGTGGACCCATTTCGACCTCGACTTCGTTTATAAGAAGGAGGTGGATGCCCAGAAACTCAGAAACATGGGCTACAGCATGGCCATCGTCTGCTCATCGAGCGTAGAAGGCGCCTCGTTCATGGGAGCCATCGGAAGTACATTGTGGGTGGATCAGTTCCGCATCGCCTGCGAAAAGGAATAAATGATTCTGCTAAAGAAGATTCATTAAGAAGAGATTGAGAAGATTTAGAAAAAAAAGAAGACAAGACAATGAAAAAGTCATTCATCATATCAGCCGCAATCCTATCCCTCTGCTCTGCTGAGGCATGGGGACAGAATCTGGGAGAACTGCTCCACAAATTCACCTACCAGGCACGTATCGGCTACAACCTGGGTGGCACTGCCCCTATCGGCATGCCTGCCACCATCCGCACCCTCCACAGCTACACGCTGCAGCCTAACCTGCTGCTCGGCATCGACGCCCACTATCCCCTGGACAATAAGTGGGGATTGATGTTCGGCCTGCACTTCGAAGGCAAGGGCATGAAGATTGATGCGGGCGTAAAGAACTACCACATGACCATGGTGAAAGGTGGTGAGCAGCTGGATGGCGTGTTCACGGGCAACGTAATAACAAAGGTTGATCAGAGCCTCGCAACTATTCCAGTGCAAGCCACTTACGACGTTACAGAGAAGGTTCGCCTGAAGCTGGGTCCTTACTTCTCCTACGTCACCTCGCATAAGTTTGAGGGCAGTGCCTACGACGGTTATCTGCGCCAGGGCGACCCTACGGGGCCCAAGGTAGAACTGGGACATGAGGACGGAGAGCGTGGCGAATACGACTTCTCGGACGATATGCGCAACTGGCAGTTTGGCATCGACGTAGGTGCCGACTGGAATTTCTCGAAGCGCTGGGGAGCCTATGTGGGCCTTACCTGGGGCTTATCAGAAGTGTTCAAGAAAGACTTCCACGTGATAGAGCAGTCGATGTATCCCATCTACGGCACCATCGGACTGAGCTATCAGCTGAAATAGGAAATCTGCTCCAGGATATCTTATATATAATAATGTATAGGAGAGAAAAATCAATTATATCATAATAAAAGAAAGGAAAACTTATGAAGAAAATTTTTACTTTAGTAGCAGCAGCACTCTGCTCTATGTCGATGATGGCAAAGGACTACACCTGCCCTCTCGTGGTTAACATGATGGGAATGGACATGCCTGTGGGCGACATCAAGGTGAACGTAGATGAGCAGAAAGACGGCAAATACACCATGAGCCTGCTCAACTTCAAGATGAACGCTTTCATGCAGATTGGTAACATCGTTATCAAAGATGTAGAGGCTACCAAGTGTGGCAACGTCATCATGCTCAATGCAGCAAGGGATATCCAGATTACCAAGGGTGACGATGAGAACGTAGAATGGATGGGACCAGGTCTCGGCAACGTGAACATTCTCCTGAAGGGTGAACTGAAGGGCGACAATTTCAACGCCTACCTCAATATTCCATTGGCTGGCAACATGATTGTTGGCGTAAAGCTCGGCAAGAATTGCAACGAAATGGGTCAGTTGCCAAACGCCGGTTTCGAGAATTTCCACGAGGCATCTTACAGCAGCGCCAAGAGCCAGGAGCCTAACGGATGGCACTCTTTCATGAGCTCTACGGGCAGCATGGCAGGCGCGGTTTCAGCAGCTGTACATACCTATGCATCTTCTGAAGTGCGCGAGAACGCAGCAGAAGACAACAAGCAGTGTGTAAAGATTGTTTCTACTCCAGTGAAGGTGGGTTCAATTGTTGCAGCTTCTGCCAACGGTACCATCACCACCGGTCGTCTGAAGGCTGGCAGCATGACTGCATCAAGCAAGGACAACTGCTCATTCCTGGATTTCAGCTCTACAGATGTGGATGCCAACGGCGATCCATTCTATGCAGTGCTCAACAACAAGCCTGATGCCATGAAGGTTTGGGTGAAGTTCAAGGCTGGCGACGGCAACAAGAATCCTAAGGCTACCATCAGTGCCCTCTTGACCAACGGCAACATGGTTCAGGACCCGGAGGACGACAAGTATGCAGCCAACATCATCGCCCGTGCCAACAACTCTTCTATCGAGAGCAAGGACGAGTGGCAGGAGATTACTATCCCATTTACATACGACAATGCAGAGGAAATGCCTAAGGCAGCCCTGGTTACCATGTCAACCTGCGCTGTGCCTAGCGGCGGCAGCAAGAGCGAGACCAATCCAGACGTTTTGTATGTAGACGATGTAGAGATGGTTTACAATGCTGATGTGAAGAAGGTTATCATGGATGGTGAAGACATTACAAATAAGTTTGATGAAGCCGGAGAATTGGAGATTGAAGGCTACAATAAGAATTTGGATATCAACAACTTCCAGTTGGAGGCTATCGGTGCCGGTGCCTATGTTACGAAGAAGATTACAACCGATGGTTTTGATACCTACGTAAGCTTTACTGTTACAGCCAACGACTTGAAGAACTGCGTAACCCGCACCATCACCCTGAAGAACTATACCACTGGCATCAAGAACGTTGAGACCCTCACCCTGCCAAACGGCGTGAAGGCTATCTACAGCATGGCTGGTCAGCAGGTTACAGACATGCAAAGTGGCCAAGTTTACATCGTAAAGTATACCAATGGTGAAACCAAGAAGATGGTTAAAAAATAATCGATATTAGTTAAGATGTTTCGGTATTCGCTGAAAGAGAACTTATAACACCCACGGCTAAGAGTCTTCCGTGGGAACATTATATTGGGATTCACACTCACATCATAACACAAAGTTTCATCCCCAGATTTCCTTCAAAAGAAATCTGGGGATTCTATATATTATGTATTTGAGTCTGAAGAATAATTTCAAGTCGGAGTACAATCAAACAACACAAAATCTCTTCTACTAACACAATTTTTTACTCTTGATGAAGTATTTATAGCTTCCATTACAATTTAAGCGAGATAGTTGTACAACTAAAAAGTGTAAAGTTGTACAACTAAAAGGTGTAAGGTTGTACAACTAAAAGGTATGTAGTCGTACAACTAAAAGGTATGTAGTCGTACAACTAAAAGGTGTTGTCACTAGGCTCAGCAGAGCTGCTGACTGCAGTCGGCAGAGCTGCTGACTAGGCTCAGCAGCTCTGTCGAGCCTAGTGGGAATCTTCTAGAAGCAGTCTTCTTATACTTTAGAATCTATCTCCTTTCACCTCATATTCTATATCTTTGAACCTAGCCAAACAGCTTAATGCGCTTACACAGTAATCTCGTTTAGCTTGCTCAGTAGTATCATTTCGCTTGCTCAGTCGTATTATCTTGCCTATTCAAGTCTAATATGGTAGCGCTTTAGACGTTCTTACAAGCGAGAACGTCTGGATTTTTATGGCACAAAAAAGATTGCATCAGCGGAAATACTTCCAACCAATGCAATCTTCAGTTTTCTTTAATCTAGAGGCTAAACACTTTCTTACGAGAAAAATTCACGGAAGAAAAGAGCCTAGCGTCGGATTTACTTCACCTTTGCAACGATAGCCTTGAAAGCCTCAGGGTTGTTTACAGCGAGGTCAGCGAGAACCTTACGGTTAATCTCGATACCAGCCTTGTGAAGAGCACCCATCAACTGGCTGTAGCTCATACCATCGAGGCGAGCAGCAGCGTTGATACGCTGAATCCACAATGCGCGGAATGTGCGCTTCTTGTTACGACGATCGCGATAAGCGTAGGTAAGACCCTTCTCCCAAGTGTTCTTAGCTACTGTCCATACATTCTTGCGAGCTCCATAGTACCCCTTAGTGAGCTTCAAGATTCTTGTTCTTTTTGCTTTTGATGCAACGTGATTTACTGATCTTGGCATAATTTTTTTTCTTTAAAAGTTCGACTAAAAAGTTAATAATTAACGGAGGCAGAGCAAGTCGCGAACCTGCTTCAAGTTTGAACGGTCTACGAGAGTCTCACCAAGGAGATTTCTCTTCTGCTTCTTTGTCTTCTTAGTCAAGATGTGACTGTGAAAAGCGTGATGACGCTTAATCTTACCTGTACCGGTGAAACGGAATCTCTTCTTTGCGCCGGAATTAGTCTTTACTTTTGGCATTTTTACTTTTAATTTTAAATTGTTATTTATTATAGCGATGGCAACGCATATACCAGGGCGTTACGCATCTTTTTCTTTTCTTTGAACTTTGAGATTTGAACTTTGAACTTTATGATTACCTTTTTACCTTGGGATTGTAAAAATCCGTGTAATCCGTGCCAAATTCAATTACTCAGCCTCTTCTGCGAGTTTCTTCAGGGCATCGCCGCCTATAGCATTGGCTAGCAAGCCATTCTTCTCAGCATTAGCAGCGCGCTCTGCATCTGCAGCAGCCTTAGCTTCAGCCTCTCGCTTCTCACGGTCCATCTTCTGCTGGCTCTTCTTTGCAGTACCAGCCTTCTTAGGACTCATGTAGAGGAACATCTTCTTACCTTCAAGCTTTGGCATCTGCTCTACCTTTCCGTACTCTTCCAAATCATTGGCGAAACGGAGAAGAAGAACCTCACCCTGCTCCTTGAAGAGAATAGAGCGACCACGGAAGAAAACGTATGCGCGAACCTTGTTGCCCTCGTTGAGGAACTCCATAGCGTGCTTGAGTTTGAACTGATAGTCGTGCTCATCGGTCTGAGGTCCGAAACGGATTTCCTTGGTCTCCACCTTTACCTGCTTCTGCTTCATTTCCTTTGCATGCTTCTTCTGCTGGTAAAGGAATTTAGAATAGTCAACTATACGGCAAACTGGTGGTTGCGCATTAGGAGATATCTCGACTAAGTCAAGCTCTTGCTGACGTGCCAACTCCAACGCCTTACGTGCTGGCATCACTTCTGCTCCACCATCACTCACTACTCTCACGTCGCGTGCACGAATCTGTTCGTTTACGCGGTACTGATTTTTCATTTTGTCATTTTTCATTAACTATTCGATATATTCTTTTTTGTCTTTTTGATTAAACGGCTGCAAAGTTACGATTATTTTGTGAAACCACCAAATTTTCAGTGGGTTATTTTAAAAAAATCCGCAGATTTCCAAAGAAACCTGCGGATTTATATCATATTTTTACTCTTCAGCGGCCTTCAATTGCTCTGCAACCTCGGCATTGATGCGCTGAGCGAACTCTTCCATGCTCATGGTAGCCTGTTCGCCACCACCCTGCTTACGCATAGATACCAAGCCCTCGGCACTCTCCTTCTCACCTACGATGACCATGTAAGGAACACGCTTCAACTCGTTGTCGCGAATCTTGCGGCCAATCTTCTCGTTACGGTCATCAACCAAAGCACGTACACCCTGCTTATCAAGATACTGACGTACCTTCTGAGCATAATCGTTGAACTTCTCAGAGATAGGAAGAATTGCAACCTGGTCTGGAGTCAACCACAATGGGAAGTGACCGGCGGTGTGCTCGATGAGAACGGCTGTGAATCGCTCCAGTGAACCGAATGGTGCACGGTGAATCATCACAGGAGTCTTCTTTGAGTTATCCTCAGCGGTATATTCCAGCTTGAAGCGCTCAGGCAAGTTGTAATCCACCTGGATGGTACCCAACTGCCAGCGACGACCGATGGCATCCTTTACCATGAAGTCGAGCTTAGGACCATAGAAGGCAGCCTCGCCAACCTCCTCACGAGTCTCAAGACCCTTCTCCTTGCAAGCCTCACGGATAGCGTTCTCGCTCTCTTCCCAAATCTCATCAGAACCGATATACTTCTCTGTATCCTTAGGATCGTGGAGAGAAATCTGTGCCTCGTAGTTCTCGAAACCGAAAATCTTGAATACCTTCAGGATTACGTCGATTACATTCTCGAACTCAGACTTCACCTGATCTGAACGGACGAAGATGTGAGCATCATCCTGAGTAAATGTACGAACACGAGTCAAACCATGGAGCTCACCGCTCTTCTCATAGCGGAATACGGTACCGAACTCTGCAATACGCAAAGGAAGATCCTTGTAAGAACGTGGCTTGCGAGCGTAGATTTCGCAGTGGTGAGGACAGTTCATTGGCTTGAGCATATACTCCTCATCCTCCTCAGGAGTCTGAATAGGCTGGAATGCATCCTTACCATAGTGAGCATAGTGACCAGATGTAACATAGAGACTCTTGCCACCGATACCTGGACAGATAACCTCCTGATAGTTATAAGGCTTCAGGAGAGAACGGAGCAACTCCTGCAAACGGAGGCGGAGCTGTGTACCCTTTGGCAACCAGATAGGAAGACCCTTACCTACACGCTCAGAGAACATGAAGAGTTCCATCTCCTTACCAATCTTACGGTGGTCACGCTTCTTAGCCTCTTCGAGAATTACCAGGTACTCATCGAGCATCTTCTTCTTAGGGAAGCTGATACCGTAGATACGGGTCATCTGCTCGCGCTTGGCATCACCGCGCCAGAAAGCACCAGCCACACTTGTAATCTTCACAGCCTTGATAAGGCCAGTGTTCATCAAGTGAGGACCACGGCAAAGATCGGTAAAATTGCCCTGGGTATATGTGGTGATGGTACCATCCTCCAAGTCCTGCTCAATGTGCTCGCACTTGTAGGTCTGACCATCAGCCTTGAACTCAGCGAGAGCATCAGCCTTAGCCACCTCCTTGCGAACCACAGGTTCGTTCTTCTTGGCAAGTTCCAACATCTTAGCCTCGATCTTGGCGAAGTCATTCTCTGAAATCACCTGACCCTCGGCTGGCATCACGTCGTAGAAGAAACCACTCTCTACGGCTGGACCGAAACCGAACTGGATGCCTGGGTAAAGCTCCTGAAGAGCCTCAGCCAACAAGTGGGCAGAAGTATGCCAGAATGTGTGCTTACCCTGCTCATCCTCAAACTTATAGAGTTCTACATTCGCATCCTCATTGATAGGACGGTTCAACTCTACTGTCTCACCATTAACACCGCAAGATACAACGTTGCGAGCGAGAGCCGGTGAGATGCTCTCGGCGATTTGTAAGCCAGTTACGCCCTGCTCATACTCACGAACAGATCCGTCTGGGAATGTGATTTTTACCATAACAACTTAGTATTTTTATTAAATCGTCTGCAAAAGTACGATTTCTTTTTGTAACAAGCGAATAAAAATGCATTTATTTTGCTAAACTTTGCTAATACCTCTTTATATTAAGGGCTTTTAAGACCGAAAATGCTGAGATATTGAAGTTTTCATCTGCTTTTCTACCAATATTTCGTAACACTTTGTAAAATTCAGATACATTTTTAGCCAATAAGTTTTGGAAAAACAAATATTTTCATTATCTTTGCATCCGATAACGTGACAAAATGTAAAGAAACATAGAAAATGGCAAAACCAAAGATTCTCATCATCTATACCGGTGGTACCATCGGTATGGGAAAGGACCCGATGACAGGTGTACTGGAACCTCTTGATTTCAATCACCTCGTTTCTTCCATGCCCGAATTCAAGCTCATTCAGGCAGAAATCGATGTGCGAAAATTCGACCCACCTATCGATTCCAGCGACATGGATCCTATGCGCTGGGCAGAAATCGTAAGCATGATATCCAACAACTACAACGACTATGACGGATTCGTAATCCTTCATGGAACTGATACTATGGCTTACACTTCGTCTGCCCTATCTTTCATGCTTGAGAATCTGACCAAGCCTGTAATATTGACGGGTAGCCAGTTGCCTATCGGTGAATTGCGAACCGACGGCAAGGAGAATCTGATGACAGCCATAGAGATTGCTTCTGCCAAGAATGCTGAAGGACGCCCTATGGTGCCCGAGGTATGCATCTTCTTCAACGGCAAGCTGATTCGCGGTAACCGTGCCATCAAGATCAATGCCGAGGGTTTTCACGCTTTCGAATCATTCAACTACCCTCACCTCTGCGATGTAGGAATCAATTTTCAATATCACAACCATCACATCCTCACACCGGATTACAGAAAGCCAATGGTTCCACACCTGAAGCTCGATCCGAACGTCATCGTGTTCAGTCTCTTCCCGGGTATCCAGGATAACATTGTGCGCCACGTGATGGAATCACCAGACCTCCGCGGTATTGTGATGCGTACATTCGGTTCAGGCAATGCTCCTCACACGCCTTGGATCATGCGTCTTCTGGATCAGGCTGCCCATCGCGGAGTAAACATCGTGAATATCAGCCAATGTCTTACGGGTAGCGTAGAGATGGAACGCTACGGAGCCGGCTTCCAGTTGAAAACCGCTCATGTGATAAGTGGATACGATTCTACCGTAGAGGCTATGGTCACCAAGATGATGTATCTGCAGGGAAGATATGCAGACAACAAAAAGGTAAGAGAAAAACTGACCGAATCTCTGGCTGGTGAAATCTCTATATAATATAAGGTGAAATCTTCATCCATATAATGAAGCAATGGAAGTAAATGACAGCCTCCTGATAGTGTATACGATTAAGCTACAGATTAGAAGACTGTCATTTACCCGCTCATTATGAGGTATTTAGCGAATACAAACAAAAATATTCTACTAAAACAGAATAATATTGCAGGAAATATGCAGAAAACTTTTAACGAAGGTTAAATATCGACAGATTTTTAGCAAAAAAACTTGTTGCGTATCATTTTTTTGTGTAACTTTGCAGCGTAGAAAAAAGTAAAAGATCAGTATCCTTAATAGATACCAATCCGTAATATAAATTAATAAATCAACAAAACCAACAAATTATGAACATTAACAAGGTAAAGAAGTATGGTGAGTTCGTAGAAATTGCGGCTCCTGTAGAAAGTGCAACAGCAGAAGAGTATCCAACAGTATTAGGTGGAGAAATTTGGTACAACTAAGAACTTCCTGCTAAGGATTCCTATCCTTTGTATCAGATAGTTTTCCTTTAGCAGAACAGAAGCAAAAGGCTATTTTTATTTGATTCAGAACATCTTATAATTTTTAGCAGACACATTATTGCTCAATGATAAAGGCTCAATCCTCGAATAAAATCGGGAACTGAGCCTTTATTGTGTTTATATCTTATCAATGAGATATACGGAATCGTAGATTAGTGCTTACCGCAGCAACCGCCCTCTCCGTGCTCGTGCTTGATACCACCCTCTACAGCCTGATGCTGGTCGCGGAGCAGATCGTTAACGGTCTTCACTGGGTTGAAGGTACCGAGAGGAACCTCTACGAATACAGTATTCCAGTCGCTCATCGCACCATTCCAGAGACCTGGCAACTCGAGTGCCTTCAAATCCTTACCATTCTTACTCTTGCTAGAGATGAAACCTGTAGATGGGTCAACGAACTTAGGAAGATCGAAGGCATTGCCCTGGTAATCCTTGGTAGCGCAGACGAGGTCTACCGGGTTGAAGTGTGTTCCCTCGGTAAACATCTTCATATACTCCTCGTTATTCTTGTCAATCTGAGAGCTCTCCAGAATCTGAAGACTTACGGTACCATCCTGGTTATAAGTAAGGAATGGACCACCACCAGGCTCGCCCACGTTCTTAACAACACCGCAGACACGCATAGGACGGTTCAGCTTCTTGCGCAGATAGATAACCAGTTCGGCATCCTCCAGCTCCTTGATATCAGCCTTGCGGCAGCAAAGGTCGCGCTGAACGAAGCGGATAATTTCCTCCAGCTTCTCATGGTTGTACTGACCAGAATCCAAAACCTTCAGATAATCGAAAGCCTGCTTCTGCAGAGTAACCAATACACCTGCAATCACCTGCTTCCAGGTAACAGTCTCTGCCTTCAAGCGATCAGGAACCACATTATCGATGTTCTTGATGAATACTACATCTGCATCAATCTCGTTGAGATTCTCGATGAGCGCGCCATGACCGCCCGGACGGAACAGCAAAGAGCCATCCTCGTTACGGAAAGGAGTATTGTCTGGATTGGCAGCGATGGTATCGGTGCTAGGCTTCTGCTCAGAGAATGAGATGTTGTACTTGATGCCGTAGCGCTGTGCATACTTATCTGCCTTCTCGGCTACCATCTGCTTGAAGAGTTCCAGGTGGTCGTGAGAAACGGTGAAATGAACGTTTGCCTCGCCGTTGCTGCTAGCATAGAGCGCAGCCTCAACCAGGTGCTCCTCCATTGGGGTGCGAACCTCGTCCTCATACTCGTGGAACTGGAGCAATCCCTTAGGCAACTGACCGTAGTTCAATCCCTCTGGCTTGAGGAGATTAGCCACAACAGCCTTGTAATCACCCTTCTTGATAAGGCACATGATACCCTTCTCGTTGTTTACATGGCACTTATCGCAGAGTGCCTTGCGGAAAGCAAACTTCTTGATATTCTCGAAGAATTGTTTTTCGAAGTCAGTAGTAGGAACATCGTATGGAGCATCGAGGAATGCAAACATGTTCTTGAACATGCGGCTTGCCGCACCTGAAGCAGGTACGAACTTCACAATCTTGTGACCCTCAGCCTTGTAGTCGTTCCACGCCTTCTCGTAGTCCTCTACTTCCTGAGCTGTAGGAGCCATGATACCCTTACCGATGGCAGCCGCACCCTCGAGTTTGAGGAATGGGAAGCCATTCTTGATTTGTTCCAACTGGTGTTCAATCTGCTGCTCGGAGATGCCGCGAGCAGCGATTTGGTTTAGATCTTGCTGATTCATAATACCATATTTATGTTAAATTTACACTATATGTGCTACAAAGATAATAGTTTTTTCTGATAATCAGAAATATTTCCGCTTTTTTTTGTACCTTTGCATTGAAAATTTAACGAAGTAGGCGCTTTTTAACGCTGAATCGCCATTGTTTGTCAAATTTAAAATGGAATATTGCGACATGGTCAGTAAGTTATCAAAGGAGCACGACCGAAGAACGTTGCTATCAACGTATCTGTACGGAGTATCAAACTTATTCATTAGTGGAACCGGAATTGGAGGTTTTTCCCCCTTGGTTACCGGCGAAACTATTGGCATTTACAATATCCTCTTCTTAGTACTGGGCATTGCCTCAGCATTCTTCCTTGCCTATAGTGCTAACAGAGTGATGAAGTATAACGATAAAAAATAATAATTATGGAGTTAATAACAATATTTATGGGGCTGAGTGCCGTAATTAGCGCCAGTTTCGCCATCTGGCTCAACACCAAGTCTGGCCAGAAATGGATAGACGAGTTATAACAACTCAATAAATATATCATCCGTAGGAGGGAACGACAATGAACGAAACACCTTTTAAATTCACATCCGAAGAAAAGGAACAGACACTCCAAATCCTGGAGCGCCTGAGAACCGCCGTGGGCGACACATTCAAGCCGGGCGATGAGCAGCATCTGCGTGAAGACATACAGCATGCCTTCATCAACCACCAGATCAAGCGCAACGTCTTCGGAATGAATCCAATACTCGCTGCCCTGCAAACCGCAGAAATCGCAGTAAACGAGATAGGTCTGAAACGAGATGGCATCATCGCCATTCTGATGCAGACCAGCGTTATCGATGGCTATCAGACCATCGAAGAGATACAGAAGAAATACGGAGATAGCGTAGCCCACATCATCAGTGGTCTACTCCGCATCCACGATTTATACAAGCGCAACCCTATCATAGAGAGCGAGAACTTCAGAAATCTGCTTATCTCATTCTCTGAGGATATGCGCGTCATCCTCATCATGATTGCCGACCGCGTGAACGTGATGCGACAGATTCGTGATACCGAACAGAAAGAGGCAAAGCATGAAGTAAGCGAAGAGGCAAGCTACCTCTATGCCCCACTCGCCCACAAACTGGGACTCTACAAACTGAAGAGCGAACTGGAGGACCTCAGTCTGAAGTATCTAGAGCACGATGCCTACTATATGATAAAGGACAAACTGAACGCCACCAAGGCTTCGCGCGATGCCTATATCGCCCGCTTCATCCAGCCAATCCAGGAGAAGCTCGATGCTGCCGGTCTGAAATATCACATGAAAGGCCGTACCAAGAGTATCCACTCTATCTGGCAAAAGATGAAGAAGCAGAAGTGCGCCTTCGAGGGTGTATACGATCTCTTTGCTATCCGTATTATCCTCGATGCACCAAGAGAGAAAGAGTATATGCAGTGCTGGCAGACCTTTGCCCTCATCACCGACATGTATCAGCCAAACCCAAAGCGTATGCGCGACTGGCTCAGCGTGCCTAAGAGCAACGGTTATGAAAGTCTGCATACCACCGTACTGGGTCCTGAAAACAAATGGGTAGAGGTACAGATCAGAACCGAGCGCATGGACGATATTGCAGAGCACGGACTCGCTGCCCACTGGCGCTACAAGGGCATCAAGCAGGGAGAAGGCGGTATCGACGAATGGCTTGCCAATATCCGTGCTGCCCTCGAAAGCAATGACGACCTGCAGCTGATGGACCAGTTTACCACCGATCTGAAGGAAGACGAAGTATACGTGTTCACTCCAAAGGGCGACCTGCTGAACTTCCAGAAGGGAGCCACGGTACTCGACTTCGCCTACTACATCCACTCACGCATCGGCAATACCTGTGTGGGTGGAAAGATTAACGGCAGAGCCGTCACCTTCCGACAGGAACTCCATTCGGGAGATCAGGTAGAAATCCTCACACAGAGCAACCAGAAGCCACGCCGCGAATGGCTCAACATCGTACAGACATCCAAGGCTAAGGCCAAGATTCGCCTCGCGCTGAAGGAAACCCAGAAGAAGGACGGACTCTATGCCAAGGAACTGCTGGAGCGCCGATTCAAGAATAGGAAACTGGAGATTGACGAGAGCATCATGGCGCGCATCATCAAAAAGATGGGATATAAAGAGAATTCTGACTTCTACAAGGATGTAGCCGAGGAGAAACTCGACGTGAACAGCGTCATCGAGAAATACATTGAGGAGCGCGACCATGACTTGCACCTTGCCAATACCAACAAGCCTGTAGAAAGTGCAGAGAATTTCGAGTTTGAGAATCCTACCGAGGAACTGATGAAGCAGAGCGACGATGTGCTGGTTATCGATGAGCACCTCAAAGGCATAGATTTCGAACTGGCTCATTGCTGCCACCCTATCTACGGCGACCCAATCTTCGGATTCGTTACCATCAGCAAGGGCATCAAGGTTCATCGCATTGACTGTCCTAACGCCAAGGAACTGCGCCGCCGTTTCGGTTACCGCATCGTGAAGGCGAAATGGAGCGGCAAGGGAACATCCAAGTATGCCATCACGCTCCGCATCATCGGAAACGACGATATCGGTATTGTGAGCAACATCACCAACATCATTTCCAAGGAAGATAAACTCATCATGCGAGGCATCAACATCTCCTCCAAGGATGGTCTCTTCTCTGGCAATGTTACCGTGATGATTGATGATGCCGGCAAAACTGATGCACTCATCAAGAAACTTAGTGCCGTGAAGGGCGTTAAGCAGGTAACGAGAATATAAAACCGGATTACAGAAATACGAAAAAATCCCGCAGATTTTCTCTGCGGGATTTTTTTATTATTTCGACTTATTCAAGCGCTTGATTACAGAATAAGCATCATACAAACCAAGTTCTCCTGCCTTTGAAAGATCCTGGATGGCAGTCTGCTTATTACCGCTCTTGGCTCGTGCTATACCTCTATTATAATAAGCCTCTGCAAGACGGTTATCAATTCTCAAGGCAATGGTATAATCATCTATTGCCTTTGAAAGTTCGTTTCTGCCTGCATGAAGATTACCTCTATTATAATAGATGTAAGCATTGTTGCTGTTCAGGCGGATAGCATCGCTGAAATCAGCCTCGGCAGAATGGATGTTCAGAACACCCTTGCCCTCAGCCTTGTTAAATTCATCCATCTCAGCCTGACAGACTGCACGCTGCCAGTAAGCCAAAGAGTTCTTGTCATCGAGCGAGATATAATAGGTGAAATCACTGATGGCAGCCTCAAAATCACGAAGTACACTATGAGCGATGGCCCTGCGCATCAGGAGACGTTTTCTGGTTTCATTATCGCTCGCCACACTCAGCTCTGCCGAGAGTTTATCTATCATCGAGAATATCTTCAAAGAACCATTCTCATCGAGCTGCTCCTTACTGCAAACGATATAAACCTTGTCTGCCTTGGTATGCAGATTGAGCGCTTCCACCTCCTTATCATAAGCCTGAACTCCACTTATATTCTGACTGTTAGGGAAATAAGAAAGTTGATACATCGGCAGAAAGGCGGTTTCTACCTGACGGTTCTGAACCTTACCACGATACTCGCTCTTATAGTTGTGTTCGTACTTCGGTTCATCATCTACTACCAGCGAAGCAAATTTATTCGGATCTACCTCCGAGCGCTTACGCATCTCCTTCTTGGTCTTTGCGCTCCATCTCGGTTGGATACCGATATGCTTGTTCATCTG
The DNA here is from genome assembly GCF_019127135.1 of Segatella copri. Classification (GTDB taxonomy): domain Bacteria; phylum Bacteroidota; class Bacteroidia; order Bacteroidales; family Bacteroidaceae; genus Prevotella. The sequence continues at coordinate 74,525 of NZ_JAHOEA010000009.1, forward strand.
CGCCTTGAATATACGGAATTCATCCATTTCTGCCTTAGCCGTCATACCCAGGCGACGGTAACAGCTGGCACGGTTAGACAAACCGGTCCAGAAGTTAGGAAACTGGTTGATGACCGTAGTATAATCCCTGATGGCAGCTCTCAGATTACCGGTCTTGTCATGCAATAAAGCTCGGTTGAAGATAGCCATGAAGTTCTGGGGTTCCATCTTGATAATGAAGTCGAAATCGGTGATGGCACGGTTATCATCACCCAACTGTACACGCATCAGTCCTCTATTATAATGAGCCAGGAAATTGTTCGGATCCAGGTCGATGGCATTGTCATAATCGCTCATCGCCCCTCTGAGGTTATTCAGATTGATACGCGCCAAAGCTCGATTGATGTAACTGTTCACATTGTTAGGCTTGAAATGCAGACTCTTGGTCAATGCCTCATCTGCCGTTTTCCATTCCTTTCTTGCCAGCGCCATATAGGCACGCGTAGTCCAGGCATCCCCATCATACGGATTGAGTTGCAGACTCTTGTCAAGCCATTTCTCAGCCTGCACGGTATCTTTCTGATGCAGATACACTTCAGCCTTGAGCGAATAAGCATTCGACCAGTCTTTCCATTTTCCTACGATGGTATCCAATTCCTGCTGCGCCGCCTCATACTTTTTGTTTTCCATCTGGCAGATAGCCCGGTTAAACCAATAGTTGCGGTTACGCGGTTCCAGTCTGATAGCAGCATTATAGTCAGCTATCGCATCATCAAACCTGTTTTGTCTGATGCGACAGATGGCTCTCAAGTCATAAATATCATTGATATAGGGATTGAGATGCAGCGCCTCACTGGCATCACTTTCGGCACCCGTAAAGTCATCCAAATTAAATTTTGCCACACTGCGGTAATACCAAGGCTCATATAGATAAGGCTTGGCGCCGATGGCCAGATTAAAATACTTGATTGAAAGGACGAAATCCTCATAATACAAGGCACTCCGACCGGCCGTAACAAGTCGGTCTACACGATATTGGGCTGAAGTCGATATGGCACCCATTACCATAAAAAGAACTAAGAGAATCTTCTTCATCTGTCCGTAACTCTCTGAAATAAAACCTATTGAATGTTGAAATAAAAAATATAGTAAGCTCAATCGTCACGATTACCATGAAGCTTACTATATTTTCGAAAGAACTATCGACGTATCTTTGTACGATAGGCAGCACGGAAATTGCCCTTGATAATACCCTTGAGCTTTCCTGCTATCATGTTCTTGCGAAGAGGAGACACACGGTCTACAAACATAGTACCCTCCAAATGGTCGAATTCATGCTGCATTACGCGAGCCAGATACCCCTCAATCCATTCATCATGCTCATTAAAATCCTCATCCATATACTTTACATGGATGCGTGTAGGACGAACCACCTTCTCATTGATACCAGGAATAGAAAGACATCCCTCTTCAGAAGAGTCAGTATTCTCCTCATCGCGCTCCAAGATATGGGCATTGATGAATGCATGACGGAATCCTTTATACTCAGGCAAATCCTCGCTGAGCACATCCAGGTCGATAACAACGAGGCGGATAGGCAAGCCAATCTGAGGTGCAGCCAGTCCGATACCGTTGCTGGAATCAAGGGTTTCATACATATTATTAATCAATTCCTTGAGTTTTGGATAATCAGGTGTAATATCTTCAGCCACTTTTCTCAGCACTGGCTGACCATAAATATAAATCGGTAAAATCATTATCTTCTTGATTGCAAATAATCCTGTAATATGATGGTAGCACTTATCTCGTCTACCAATCCTTTGTTTTCTTTTCTCACTTTCTTCTTTACACCTCCATCTATCATGGCTCTATGTGCCAAGACTGATGTAAACCTCTCGTCATAATATTCAATAGGAATTTCAGGATGAGCCTTGCGCCAACGGTTGTAGAAGTTTTCTACTCTTGCCAGGTTTTCACTAGGCTGCCCATTAGGCTGCATCGGTTTTCCGATAACAATACGTTCCACCTGTTCTTTCTGAATATAAGTTTCGATATAAGTGAAAAGTTCATGTGTAGAAACTGTGGCCAACCCATTGGCAATAATCTGCAATGGGTCGGTCACAGCCAGTCCGGTACGTTTTTTACCGTAATCTATTGATAAAATTCGCATTAATCTACGGATATATTATCCTATATATAATATCGAATTACTTCTTTAAGAGCAACCAAGCATCTGGATACTTACCAGCGCGGAGCTTGTTGCGGCTCTTCACAGCTGCAGTCTTGTCAGCGAATGTAGAAGCTACTACGCGATACATGTTGCGGTCTGTGTTCAAAACAATCTGAGATTCGTAACCAGCGCTCTTCAAAGTGCTAGCCAAACCCTCTGCGTTAGCCTTGAGAGAGAAAGAACCAACAACTACGCTGTAGTTAGACAAGCCAGAACCTGAGATAAGAGAAACATCCTCAGAACGTACGGTTGCGTTATCAACCTCTGTCTGCTCATCAGAAGGAGCCTGTGTCTCAAGAGGAGCAACAACTGGTTCCTGAGCAACTGGAGCCTGAGCAGCCTGCTGTTCCTGCTGCTGAGCCTTCTCATATGCCTTCTTGTATGCACTTTCCTTAGATGTACCACAACTAGCGAGCGCCAAAACAGCGCACATACCCATGCTTAATACTGTAATTTTCTTCATAATTTTTATGCGTTTTATTGTTTAATATTGTTGTTTATTCAATATAAATTTCGCGTTATGCGTTTTTTACTCTGCGAAAATACAAAAAAATGCTCGAAAAACGAAGAAAATACCGTCTAAAGTTTGTTAAATAAGGCTATTAAAACATTTTTAATGAAAAATTAAGGCAAAAAGGCTTGTTTTTTAGTGAGAATTTAGTATATTTGCAATGTCAAATGAAAAAAGACAAGAAGATAATCGTTTAACGTTTAAAATTTATAGCATATGAAAACATTAGGTTACATTGGTGCTTTCCTCGGCGGCGCTATCGCTGGTACAGCACTCGGTTTGATTTTCGCTCCAGAGAAGGGTGAGGATACACGTAGTAAAATTGCAGGTGCAGTAGACGATTTCTGCAAGAAGCACGACATCAAGTTGAGCCGTAAGGACGTTGATGATCTGGTTGACGATATCAAGGACGCTGCTCCTGAGGTTTAATCATCACCTATCATGATGTTCTCTAACGATAAAAATGTAGAAACTATCGGGCAGCTCATTGAGGTGCTTAAACATTACATCGGGCTTCAGAGCGAATATCTGAAGCTCGATGTTGTGGATAAGGTGGTACGCCTGCTCACTGTCATCACTATGACGGTGGTGCTTCTGGGATTACTCACGCTTACCCTCATTTACCTATCCTTTGCTGCTGCTTTCGCATTGGCAGACTTAATAGGTAGTCTGACAATCGGATTCTGCATCGTTGCTGCAGTATACCTATTTATATTAATATTATTTGTAGTTTTCCGCCATAAGTGGATTGAGAGACCATTGGTCAGATTTCTGGCCAGCCTCTTAATGGAAAAATAACTTCCTTTTCGCAACATGACAAATCATTCAGAAATCACAGAATATAATTCCTTAAATGATATACGACTCAAGAAAGAGGCGATACGCAAGGAAATTGATGCCGATGATGCCAAGATTCAGACTTTATGGAACTCACTTTTCACAAAACCTGAAATTCTGTCACGCAATGCGAGTCCTAGCAAGCGACTGCAGAGTTTGCTGCAGGTGGGAGCAGGAGCATTCGACGGTGCACTGTTGGCTTGGAAACTTTACCGTAAATTCAAACCTCGGAAGAGATGAATTCCATACCGTTTTTGGGGAGAGAAAAGATGCCTTGAAAGAAGGGATTTTCTAGTCTACAAAAGGGGATAAAAACAAAAAAGGGTCGCCGCTGCGACCCCAATACCTTGTTAACCTTAAATCTAATACTATGAAAAACACACATGCAAATATAGAAATAATCTATGATACTCGCAAATTTTTCTTAGCAAAAGACCTATCTTTTAATATTTTTTAATTCTCAAATAACGAATTTAAATCTTTTTTTAATAAAAACTCATTCATTTTCTACATATATCTCCATTCCATCGAAGCCAAATTCAAAGCCTTCGGGCAGCCTTTTATTCGCTTCATCGTGGAAACCAATCTGATGAGTCACATGGATAAAGTAAGTCTTTCTTGCTCCTATCCTTCGCGACACCTCAATAGCATCAGATACAAGCTGATGGCTGTGATGCGTTTTCTCAAATCTGAGGGCGTTGATTACGAGCATTTCTACCCCATCCAAATAAGCATATTCTTCATCACCCATGGATTTCATATCAGTGATATAGGCAAACTTACCAAACCGATAGCCGAGAATAGGCATCTTATCGTGCATCACACGGATAGGAACAAACTCAATGTCACCTATCTGATAATGCTCATGCGGATGAATGGTATGCAATTTGAGTTTCGGAGCTCCAGGATATAGCTTTTCTGCATCCTTCGGAAAACAGTAAGGCATCGTATGAGGCAGCCCCGCAGTAACGATTTCATCACCATAGATATTGATGTCACCAAAGATACAGAAAGGGCGCAAATCATCAATACCACCAACATGGTCGTAATGGATATGCGTAATCAGCACACCATCATTTTTTCTAAAAGGTACACGCAGTAACTGCTGTCGGATGTCAGGTCCGGCATCTATCAGGATACGGGTATTCTCCGTTTCTATCATTGCTGCACTACGCAATCTTTTATCATGCGGATCCGTACTTCGGCACACCTCACAGTTACACCCCAATGAAGGCACACCGCCCGATGTGCCTGTACCTAATAAAGTTACCTTCATTAATTATCAAATATTTTTCTGAAAACAAACGAATTCTTCACTTCACATTCACCTCCGGATGAATCTCTATACCAAACTTCTGCTTCACATCCTCCTGGATGGCCTCACAGAGTTTTACGATTTCCTCGCCCGTAGCACCGCCACGATTTACAAGCACCAGTGCCTGCTTATCATGTACACCGGCTCGCCCCAGACTCTTACCCTTCCAGCCACACTGATCAATCATCCAGCCAGCCGGAATTTTTTCATGAGAGTCATCGATAGTGTAATGAGGCATACCTGGATAAAGAGCAGCCAGTTCTTCGTACTTTGCTTTCTCCACAATAGGATTCATAAAGAAACTTCCAGCATTACCGAGTAGCTTAGGATCTGGCAACTTTGCCTCTCTAATTTCTATGATGACATCACGAAGCTGCTGGGCTGTAGGCTCAGCAATATGCTTAGTTTCGAGCGCAGAACGGATATTACCATAATCCAGATCCGGACAGAAGGTCTTCTGCAAACGGTAAACCACATGCGTCACCAGATACTTATCCTTCCACTCATGCTTAAATTTACTCTGACGGTAACTATACTCGCAGTCGGCATTATCAAACACCACTACCCTGCCCGTAGCTATCTCAACCGCTTCCACCTTATATATAATATCCTTGGCTTCCACACCATAGGCACCAATATTCTGAACCGCGCTGGCACCTACTTCACCCGGAATAATACTCAGGTTCTCGGCTCCATGATAACCATGTTCTACGGCATAAGCTACCACATCATCAAACACCTCGCCACTACCACAGGAAAGGAATACCCAATCCGGATTGCACAAAGCATCATCCCCCTCTGCTGCTGCCAAAGTCTTGTTGTCAAGAACCTCAATACCCATAATAGCCGAATGGAGCACTGTACCTGCATAATCACCAGTCAGCAAGAGATTGCTGCCACCACCCAGAATGAGCAGCGGCTGATCTGCCTCTGTCAGCAAGCCCACTATCTGTCGGGCTTCCTCAACCGATTTATACTCTAGAAATCTGCTGCATTTAGCATCAATCCCGAATGTATTGTGAGCCAAAAGGCTATAGTTACGAATATCCTTCATATCTGGTTAAACTATTACTACTAACTAAAAAGCTACATATTCAGTTTGATCAGTTCCCATTTTCCTCCAATCTTTTTGAAAGTAAGTGAGGTTTCCATACCATTGGCAATACCACGAATCACGAAGATTTTCTGGCTGCTCTCGGTATATTTCTGACCATAGATTATATTGTAAATCATGCCGTGAGGCAGTTGAGGCGCAAAGGCAGGCCACGTTTCCGGTTCTATATCGCCTGTCATCGTACTGAAATCATCATCAGGATCAGGACCGGTAAACTTCACCGGATTATGGAGGTGGCGAGCCTGGAATGCGGTATCAGTAGCAAAATGTCCGTAAAACTTCAGGAAACTGGCATTATTATTCTGATACATAGGCACGTAGCAGATGCTAGTCATCATCCACTGACCATTGATGCGATTAAACACAAACTGCTGAACTGTCTTTCTACTATAGAACACCTTTTCTATTACTACATGATCGATAGTAGTATCCTTCATCAGTTTCATCTGTTTCTGATTATCAAAAATCAGCGTGTAATAATCCTGGCGCATGAAGAAATGCTCCATCTTCCAATGTTTTTTTTCTATCTTCTTGGTCAGTTTCTCACCGTGATATACCGGCAGCGGGAAGACAATACGACTTTTCTGCAACTTTCTGTTAGCTGCAAAATTAAACACAAAATCATCAAAAAGCTCGTCAGCCGCCTTTGGCATCGGAGTCTCCTCTATCAGCTGTTCTGTAGAGTCCATCGCTTGGGTGTCGGCAATCACCGAGTCGGATGAAGCCGAATCAATGGCAGGCGCAGGCTTCTTGTCTGTACATCCCACAGACGTGAAACAAACGATGGTAAGCACCGCCATTAACACCGTTAATAAACAGAGTTTTTTCATAAACCTATTAAATTTCTCAAATTTTCCATGCAAAAGTACAACTTTCTTTTGAATTATTTCATCTTTTAAGCAAAAAATGTTATCTTTGCAGTCAAAAAAGATAAAAATATAGATATGTTATTAGAAAAAATAGACGAACTCTTGAAAGAAGTGAGCACTTTGACTGCCCAAAACGCAGAAGAAGTAGAGCAGCTTCGAATCAAGTATCTGAGCAAAAAGGGCGAGATTAACGCCCTTATGGCCGACTTCCGCACAGTGCCAGCCGACCAGAAGAAAGAGGTTGGTGTAAAAATCAACGAACTGAAGAACGCAGCCCTTGAGAAGATCAACGGACTGAAGGAGCAGATGGAAGAAGCCGAGGCATCAAGCGATGATATCGACTTGACCCGTACCGCCTACCCTGTAGCACTCGGTACCCGCCATCCACTCACCGTAGTGAAGAATCAGATTATCGACATTTTCGCTCGCATGGGCTTTACCCTTTTCCAGGGTCCTGAGGTAGATGACGACAAGCACGTATTTACGATGCTCAACTTTGCTGCCGACCACCCAGCCCGCGACATGCAGGACACCTTCTTTATAGAGAAGACCAACAGCGACGATGTTACCAAGAATGTGCTCCTCCGCAGCCATACTTCTGGCGACGAGGCTCACTATATGGAAACTCATGAGCCACCTATCCGTGTGCTCTGCCCAGGCCGCGTTTACCGTAACGAGGCTATCAGCGCCCGCGCTCACTGTTTCTTCCATCAGGTAGAAGGTCTCTATGTAGATAAGAACGTAAGTTTCACCGACCTCAAGCAGGTGCTCCTTACCTTTGCCCGTGAGATGTTTGGTACAGATACCAAGATTCGTCTCCGTCCTAGCTACTTCCCATTCACAGAACCTAGTGCCGAGATGGATATCTCCTGCAACATCTGTGGCGGTAAGGGTTGTAACTTCTGCAAGCATACCGGATGGGTTGAGATTTTAGGTTGCGGTATGGTTGACCCTCATGATCTTGAGGCTTGCGGTATCGACAGCAATGTCTATACGGGTTATGCCTTCGGTATGGGTGTTGAGCGTATCACCAACTTGAAATATCGCGTGAGCGACCTTCGTCTCTTCTCTGAGAACGATACTCGTTTCTTGCGCGAGTTTGAGTCTGCTAAGTAAAAGATACTCAACATATAAATTAATTAATGACTATGAAGAAAAATTTAACTAAACCTGTCATCGCAGTCCTGCTGGGCGCCTTGACATTCAGTTCTTGCATCGGCTCATTTGGCCTGACAAATTCCGTACTTGACTGGAACAAGAGAGCAACAGACAACAAGTTTGTAAACGAGATTATCTTCGTGCTTATCTCTCCAGCTTACGCAGTATGTTCATTTGCAGACCTTCTCGTTATCAACTCTATCGAGTTCTGGACAGGCAACAAGGTGATTGGTCAGGTAGGAACTACTAAGGACGTAATGGGTAAGGATGGTCGCATGTATGCCATCAAGACATTGAAGAATGGCTACGAGATTACCGACCCAGATGGTGAGAAATCATACTTTGTGTTCGACAAGAAGCACAAGAGTTGGTCATACAGCAAGGATGGCGATATCCGTGAGCTTTTCAGCTTCAACGAGGATGGCAGCATCCAGGCTTGCTTGCCAAGTGGCGAGAAGATCAACGTCCCAGCAGATGCCAATGGTTTATACCAGGTTCGCATGGCTATGAATGATGGTTTGTTCTATGCATTCAACAAGTAAATAATCATAACAATTCCAGCCCGATAAAAGTCACTTTTATCGGGCTTTTTCATAATCTCCTTTCTCTTTTCCTAAGCAAGTTCATAGTTCTCCGTTCCCAACCAAACTCTCCTTAAAATGTCCAAATGTAAAAAAGTGTTTAATACAAAACAAGAAAGTGTCTTCACCACCCTTCACCCGTAACTCTCTGATCATCAAAAGAATCGCCAAAAAGGTGAAGGGTGAAAGTTTGAAAACTCTTTTTTATATATACGCGTGAAGGGTAAGGGTAAAAACCGAAAAAAAAGACCCTAGGGTCAAAAATCGGAAAAAACCTAAAATAAAGAACTAAAGTTTCGCAAGTGAAAATTCACAAGCGTGATTTAACGTAATTTTGGAATAA